>NZ_JAEPIV010000004.1:32565-301493 GCF_016632405.1 Azospirillum aestuarii | reverse complement strand
ACGCTCGGCACCGCGCTGTTCACCGGCGCGCTGTTGGTGATCGCCGTGTAGGTCGAGGTCGCCGTCTGCGTGCCGCCGCGGCCGTCGTTGGCCGTCACCACCACCCGCAAGTATTTGTGGGCGTCCGACGTGGTCAGCGTGTGGCTGGAGCTGGTCGCCCCGCTGATCGACGCGGCGTTGGTGCCGTTGCTGTCGTCGGCCCGGTACCACTGGTAGCTGAAGCTCCGCCCGTCGCCGTCGGCGTCGCTCCAGGTGCCGTTGGTCGTCGACAGCGCGTTGCCCACCGTCGCCGTGCCGCTCACGCTCGGCACCGCGCTGTTCACCGGGGCGCTGTTGGTGATCGCCGTGTAGGTCGAGGTCGCCGTCTGCGTGCCGCCGCGGCCGTCGTTGGCGGTCACCACGACGCGCAGGTACTTGTGGGCGTCGGAGGTCGTCAGCGTGTGGCTGGAGCTGGTCGCCCCGCTGATCGACGCGGCGTTGGTCCCGTTGCTGTCGTCCGCCCGGTACCACTGGTAGCTGAAGCTCCGCCCGTCGCCATCGGCGTCGCTCCAGGTGCCGTTGGTCGTCGACAGCGCGTTGCCCACCGTCGCCGTGCCCGTCACGCTCGGCACCGCGCTGTTCACCGGCAGGCTGTTGGTGATCGCCGTGTAAGCGGAATAGGCGGTCGTCGTGTTGGAGTTGCCGTCGTTGGCGATCACCGCCACGCGCAGGTACTTGTGCGCGTCGGACGTCGTCAGCGTGTAGCTGGCGCTCGTCGCCCCGCTGATCGACGCGGCGTTGGTGCCGTTGCTGTCGTCGGCACGGTACCATTGATAGGTGTAGCTCAGCGAGTCGCCGTCGGGATCGCTCCAGGTGCCGTTCACCCTGGTCAGCACGTTGCCCACCGTCGCCGTGCCCGTCACCGTCGGAACCACGCTGTTCACCGGCGCGCCATTGCCCGCCGCCGCAACCTGCGACGAGTAAACCGACGTGGCCGACTGCGTGCCGCCCTTCCCATCGTCGGCCGTCACCACCACACGCAGGTACTTGTTCAGATCACCCGCCGCCAGCGTGTAGCTGGAGCTGGTCGCCCCGCTGATCGAAGCGGCGTTGGTCCCGTTGCTGTCGTCGGCCCGGTACCACTGGTAGCTGAACGTCCGGTTGTCGCTGTCGGCGTCGCTCCAGGTGCCATCCGTCGTAGTCAGGGCGTTGCCCACCGTCGCCGTGCCGGTCACGCTCGGCACCGCGCTGTTCACTGGCGCGCTGTTGCTGATCGCGGCGTAGGCGGAGTAAGCGGTCGTTGTGTTGGAGTTGCCGTCGTTCGCGATCACCGCCACGCGCAGATACTTGTGGGCGTCGGACGTCGTCAGCGTGTAGCTGGAGCTGGTCGCTCCGCTGATCGAGGCGGCGTTGGTCCCGTTGCTGTCGTCCGCCCGGTACCACTGATAGGTGTAACCCAGCGGGTCGCCGTCCGGATCGCTCCAACTGCCGGTCGCCCCGGTCAGCGCGCTGCCGACCTTCGCCGTGCCCGACACCGAGGGAATGACGCTGTTCACCGGCGCGCCGTTGGAAGATCCACCCGTCGTCGAGACGGTGACCTTGACCGGCGCACTCATAAGATTCCCGGCGCTGTCCTTCGCCACAACATAAAGGTCGTAGTCGGTGCCGGCGGTCAGCCCGCTGATCGATCCGCTGCCGTCAAACGGCGACGACGACGCGCTGAGGCTGCCGGACTTCAGCGCCCCTCCGCCGCCGGAAGCCGTGCCCGCCTCCACCTCGGCGGCGGTCGGGGCGGTCGCGTTGCGGGGGACCAGGACATAGTAAATCGTCCCCGCCTCGTTGAGGCTGGCGGACAGGGTGAAGCCGGTGTTGGTGATGCTGGACGTGGCGGCGGCGACGTCGAAGGTCGGCGCCACTTGGTCCGCCGTGTGGGTGCTGCCGGTGAAGCCCGCAGCGATGTCGTTGTTCGCCGTGTCCTTGATGCCGGTGCCGGTGCTCTTCAAGTTCAGCCCCAGCGTTCCGGCTCCGGAGATGCCGGTGACCGAAACCGTGTAGACGCCGGCCGACACCTGGGTGACGGTGCCGATCGTGCCGGAGGCGGTCCCGGTCGTCGCCAGCGTGAAGTCGGAGGCATCCACGCCGGACACATCTTCGCTGAAGGTCACGGTGTAGGTGATCGAGGATGCGTTGGCCGCCGGGGTTCCGGACACCGCGATGCTGCTGACCGTCGGAGCCGTGGTGTCGCCTGCTGCCACGGAGACCCCAACGAAACCAGGCAAGGAGGTGTTGCCGGTGTCGTCGGTGACGGTGAAGCTGACCAGCCGAGAGCTGTTGGCGGTGCTTGTCGTGGCGTAGGTGATGTTGGCCATCAGCGCGCTGACCGCCGCCGCGTCGGCGTTGGCGTTGAACGTGATGATCAGATCGGCGCCGTTGCCGCCCGCCACCGTTCCGATGATCGTTCCGCCGTAGGTGACGTTGCTGCCGCTCACGCCGATCTGACCGGCGCCGGTGCCCTGATTGCGGATGCCCAGCACGTCGTTGGCTGTCACGCCGTCGACCGCCACCGTCAGGTTGCCGCCGTTGAAGGTGGTGCTGTCGGTGTCGGCGACCGCCGCAGCCGTCCCCTGGTCGATCACCTGGGCGCCCGACCCGGCCGTGTAGGACAGGGTCTCGCTCGGCTGGACCGACATGACGATGTCGAAGACCAGCTTGTCTCCGACCGCAACCTCATTGCCGGTCGGCGCGAAGGTGCCCGGCATGTAGAACGAGAAGACCTTGCCGTTGACGCTGCCGACGATCTGGCTTTCGTTCGCGAAGTTCGCGCTGGATGACGTCAGATTCTTGGTCACCTGCGTGAAGGAACCGAGGCTGCCGTTGGGCCCGTTCTCGAAGGTGAAGCTGAAGGTGAAGTTACCGCCTTGCGTGTTGAAGCCATTCGGCGGAACCACGAGGGTGATGCGGGCCGCCGTACCGCTCAGGAACTCCACATCCATATCGAAGCTGGCATAGGCTTGGTAATCGACGCTCCCAGGCACGCCCACCGGCACCGCGGTCGCGGAGTCGTTGGCGCCACCGGTGAAATCGTCCCCGTTCGTGACGTACATCTTCAGGTCGATGATGCTCAGGCCGCTGACGACCGGAGCGGCGGAGGCCTCGTTCACGTCGGTGACCGTCACCGAAATCGTCTGGTCGGTGGTGTTGCCGTTGGCGTCCGTGGCCCGTACGACGACGACGTAGACGTTGTTGCCGTCCGAATCCGTTGGCGATTCGTAATTCGGTGTGCTGGCGAAGGTCAGCGCCGCGCCGGACAACGAGAAGCTCGCCTGATCGGCGCCGCCGACCAGGCTGTAGGTGACCGGGCCGTTGTTGTCCGTCGCGGCCAGCGTGACGACCGCCGTCGTGTTCTCCGGAACCGAAGGCGTGGCGGAGGACGTGAAAACCGGCGCGTCCCGGTCCACCGTGTGGGTGCTGCCGGTGAAGCCCGCAGCGATGTCGTTGTTCGCCGTGTCCTTGATGCCGGTGCCGCTGCCCTTGAGGTTCAGCCCCAGCGTGCCGGTGCCGGAGATGCCGGTCACCGAAACCGTGTAGACGCCGGCCGACACCTGGGTGACGGTCCCGATCGTGCCGGAGGCGGTCCCGGTCGTCGCCAACGTGAAGTCGGCGGCGTCCACGCCGGACACGTCTTCGCTGAAGGTCACGGTGTAGGTGACCGACGACGCGGTGGCCACCGGGCTCCCAGACACCGCGATGCTGGAGACGGTCGGCGGCGTGGTGTCGACAACGGTGCCGAGGGTGATGGTGCTGGTCCGCGCGGTGCTGGTCGTTTCGCCGTCGTTGACGGTGACCGTGGCGGTGCGCGCGCCCGCGGTGAAGCTGCCGGCGGAGTTCTTGTACTGGATCAGACGGATCACAGCCTGATAGTTCGCCACGGGCGCCGCACCGCTCAGGGTGATCGTGGCGCCGTCGTTGGCGAGCACCGCGATGCCGTAGGTCTTGGCGGTGCTGATATCCGCCGTGGAGAGGGTCAGCGTTTCGTTTCCGGTATCGACCACACCGCTCAAGGCGACGGTGGCGCCGAGCAGACGGGTGTCGCTGTCGGACTGCGCCACGGTGGCGCTGGGCGCGATGAGCACGCCGGAACTGGGAGTCCCGCTGCTGACGGACTCGTCGCTTCCACCTCCCGCCCCGTTCAGGTCGACCGACGGCTCGCCCCCGTTCCAATGCACTTCATAGGCGCCGAGGTCGAGCAAACCGTCGCGGATGCGGTCGATGCCGCGGATGTCGTAGCTGCCGCCGTAGCGGTTCGCGTTGCTGCTGTCGCCGGCGTTGATGAAGGTCGTCGCGGTCGATGCCGGACGATAGTCGCGCAGGCTCTTAGTGGCGTTGGTGGAGTCGACGAAGATCGCGTTGCCGGTTATGGCGCCCTGATAATTGTTGCCTTGGTTCAGGGTGACGCTGCCAGAGTTGTAAATGATGGCGTTCGGATCGGCAAAACTCGTCCCGGCAAGGTTGCCGGAGTTCCCCGCGATGATCGTGTTGTAAACGTTCAGCGTCCCCGTGCCCGCCGATCCACCGGAATAGACCCCGATGCCCGCCGTCTTGACGCTGGAGGCGCCGCCATCATTGTTGATGTAGCTGTTGTTGACAATGGTGACGTTGCGTATGTTTACCGTGAAGGCAGCCGTGTTGTGGTATTGCACAATGGTGGAGCCCGGATAGAGAGCCGAACTCGAGCCCATGTTCATGACGTAGCTGTTGTCTGCAAACAGACTGTTCTCGATCGTCAGCGTTCCGGTCACCTGCGCTCGAACGACCGCGAAGCCCGCCGTACCGGTCACCACACCGGTGTTGTCACGAAAAACCGAGTTCCTGATCGTCAGGGATGTGGCCGCGGTGGTCGTGGCGATGGGGTTGTTCAGGTTGTTCCTGAAGGTCACGCCATCCACTTCGAGCGACCCGTTCTGCAGCGTCAGCGCGCCCTGCAGGGCGGATGCCGAATAAAAGCGCTCCATGATGACGTTCTTGACCGTCATCGTCTTGCCGGACGCATTGAAGAGGATGCCCCGGTAGTCCGCCGACGTGGAAGCGTCGTCGCCGTTATCGCCGGAGATCGTGATGTCGGCGATACCGTCGCCGTTCACGTCGCCGTTGATCGTGAAGTTCTGAGCCGACGCCGTCAGGATGGTTGTCGTGACGCCCAGGGAAATCTCGCTGGACGTCAGCGCCGAGTCGAACTCGATCACGTCCCCGGCGGCCGCGTTCACGATCGCGTGGTTCAACGATCCCGCCGCTGTCCCGGTCGCCGAAGTGACGACAACGGTTCCCAGCCGGCCGCTAAAGGTCTCCATGGACGCGCGCGCGAAGGGAACCGCCGCCTCGATGGCCCCGCTTTGCACTTCCAGCGTCCAGTTCTGGCCGGCGGCGTTGCCGGTCTCGTCGCTGGACACCGCCACGTCGGCTCCGGTGAGCCGATGGATCGTCTGAACGAACTCCTGCCCCGCCTGTCCGGCACCGACGTTGCAGGCGTAGAAAAGAATGTCGCCGCCGGGCTTCAGCGCGGCGCCGATCGCCTGGAGATCCTGCGCGCGATTCGCCAACCCGTCCGCCCAATAGGCGCGGCCGGCGATGTAGAGATGGCCTTCGTTGCCGTGGCTGACGACCTGGACGGAATCCAGGCCGGACATCCCGGAAAGCGCCTTGGCCATCTGGCCGAGCGCCTCCTGCTGGGAGTCGAGCAGGATAACCTTGGCGTCGGGTGCGATGTCCTTGAGCAGCGTCTGGTAGTCGGAGACGCTGGTGTCGACGAACACCACCGAGCGGACCGATCCCTGGATTTCGGCGAGCCGCGCCGTCACCGCCGCAGGTTCGGTGGGTGATGGAGTGGAGGCGGCCGGAACGGTCGACTCCTTGATCGCCCAATCGGCCAGCTTGTCGGGACCGGCGGCCTTGCCGGCTCCCTGATCCCCCGGCACGGGCTGATCGGGTTGCTGATGGACCTCGGCGGCCGTGATGGCGCCCGCCGCATCGAACATGAAGCGCGGTTCGAGAGCCATCGCGAACATCGATGAGGACGGCTTGCGCGCTATGCCGGAACGCCCGTTCACGCCGTTGCCGTTCGAACCACGCCTGCGCGTCATCGCCAGTCTCCCGCCATACGCAACACCGCCCGACCCTACGCCGAAAGCGGTCACCTAAAAGTGAATAGCCGGCGGGAGCGTACCACCTTTTCACAATCATTGACAGCGCATCAGTCTATTCAGACGACAAAAGAGGTGCCTGAATTGCGTTGATTCGCGTCACGGAAGAGAATGGCATGTCATAACTCGACGCATTTGTTTCTGCACGTCGCGTTGCATTTCATCGCTGAAACGAATGCATATGCTGGTGTGCTTTTCACGCCGAGCTTTCGCTGCCGGCATGTGCGGTGCGGTGTAGACGAACATTCGCGTGCAAAAGACCGCGCACCGATGTCACAAGCCCGGCTGAGCGTGCCGGACCACGATTCGGAAGAGGCGGTCCGGGCGGCCGAGTCAACCGAGGGTTCACAGTCAGGATGCGCCGCCCTGTTGCATCTGGGCCGGCAGAATTTGTGGCGGCAAGTGCTGGATTCCCGGATGACCGGGCGGCAGCCAGATCAATTCCAGCGACGGCGACGTCTTTGCCAGAAGATCGAAGCCCAGGCGGTGGTAGAACCAGTGAACGCGTGTGTCCACCTCGGCCACCGACAAGGTGATCGGAATGCGCATCTGCGCCGCGGTCCCCTGGAAGCTGCGCAGCAGATCGGTGCCGATGCCCTTGCCGCGGGCCAGACGATGGATCTCCACCTCCGACACGCGCCAGTCATAGCGCCCCAGATCCATGATGATCCGCCCCACGGGCTGGCCCGTCTTCTCGATGACGAAATCCAGATGTTCCGGATACCGGCTCTCCTGCCCCAGCCGCCGCGCGCCGTACTGCTGTTCGTAGAGCGTCCGGATGAAGTCGCGGTCGTGGTGCGCCTTGGCCAGCCAGGGGCGCGCATCCATGAACAGACCCATCAGGAAGTCGTCGTCCGATGGGCGGGGGAAGCGCACCGTCAACCCGCCGAGCAGCGGCAGCGACCCATTCAGAACGGCCATCGGTCACACCCCTTCCGGTAGCACAAGCGTGCGCCTTGAATAGCCGAAGATGCGGGCATGACGCAAGAATCGCCGCTGCGGACCATCACGGCGGCGGGTGCCGTTCGAGTCGTCCGCCTCGGCGTCGGACCGGTGCGGAGCGACCGTAACCGAGGACGACCCAACGCCGCTGGCGACCGATCGGACGCATCGCCCACGATCCGACGGCGGCCAAACACATACGAGAATATGCAACCACGGGGTTACAATGCAAAGATAACGATCGGAAAAAGTAACTTTTTGTATCGTCTATTGCCCAAGACCTAGCCGTTCAGGAGAATATGTCGGTATGCTTTCTATCACATTCGGCGGCGCGGCGCGTCCTTAGGGGGCGCTGGCCAAAGGCCGCCGCAACCGGTTTCATACACAGGAGGTTTCGCCATGGAAGTTTACCTCGGCCTGGTCATCCCATTCGCCGGCGCTTACGCTCCCCAGTTCACCGCCCAGTGTCTGGGGCAGCAGATGCAGGTCAGCCAGAACCAGGCCCTGTTCGCCATCACCGGCGCGATGTACGGCGGCAACGGCACCACCAACTTCAACCTGCCGGATCTGCGCGGCCGCGTCATGATCGGGTCGGGCACCAGCCCCTATCTGAACAACCAGACGATCAACCCGGGGAACAGCGGCGGCGCCGCGAACAACTCCATCACCCTCCAGAACCTGCCCTTGCACACCCACGCCGCGTCCTTCACGCCGTCGGGCAGCAGCAACAACGCGACGGTCACCGCCGCCGCGGCCATCCCCGTGAGCACCAGCGTCGGCTCCAGCGCAACCCCGGCGGGCGGCAACAACTATCTCGGCGCGCTCCAGCTCAGCGATCCCGGCATCGGCATCACCATGGACGGCCCCTACAGCTCCGGCACCGCCCCGAGCGGCTCGGCGCTGATCGGTTCGGCCTCCGGCACCGTCACGATGGGCGGGCTGACGGGGACGGTGAGCGTTTCGGCGGGCGGCGGCGCCTCCAACCCGACGGCGCTGAACAACATGCAGCCCTATCTAGCCCTGACCATGCTGATCGTCACCAGCGGTATTTTCCCGATGCGCGACTGATCCGGGAGCACTCCCCGATCAGTTGAACACCGGATGGACGAATGCGGTGATTTGGCCTCCCATACTCGGAACATCAGCCGTAACTTCAGACCTTTGGACCGGACCTTTGAGATGACCATCGACATCGCCACCATGTCTCACGAGATGTTCGCCCCCCATCTCGGCCAGATGTTCCGTTTCCTGGCCCCGGAAGACGGGTCCGTGATCACGGACGTCGAGTTGACGAAGCTGACGGCGCGTCCGGAATGCACACCGCGCTGGGCGAAGCGCACGTCCTTTTCCGCTCTGTTCGAAACCTACGGGCCCAGCCAGCTGTGGAACGGCTACTTCCAGATCGACCATCCGACGATGGGACCGCTGGGACCGTTCTACATCGTGCGCGTCATTCCGCGCGACCCCGACCGGGGCTGTTTCGAACTGATCCTGAACTGAGTCCGGCCGCCACGCTCCATTCCGCGGCATCACCGCGCACCGTCCGTCCCAGCGCATCGAATCCACCGGAGATTTCGCCATGGAATTCTACCTAGGTACCGTCTTTCCATTCGCCGGCAACTTCGCCCCGGTGAACACGCAGCAATGCCTGGGACAGGCCGTCAACACCGCCCAGTACCAAGCCCTCTGGGCGGTCACGGCCGGAGCCTTCGGCGGCGGGCAGAACGCTCCGACGTTCAACCTGCCCGACCTGCGCGGCCGTCTGATGGTGGGTACGGGGACCAGCCCCTACACCAGTTCCACGATCAACACTGGCAATTCGGGCGGCACGCAGTTCACGACGATCAGCGGCGCCAACCTGCCGGTGCACACCCACGCCGCATCCTTCCAGGGCGGCAGCGCGGGCGGCAGCCTGCCGTTCACCGCGACGGTCACGGTGCCGCTGAACCCGGCCGTCGGCACCAGCAACAGCCCGTCCGCCATCCCTGCGGTGCTGGGCGGGCAGTTCATCGATCCGAGCACCGACGTAACCGTCAACGGGCCCTACATCCCGGCGTCGAGCTTGCCGACACCGCCCACCGGAAGCTCGCTGACCGGCGCGCTCTCCACCCAGGGCACGGTCAGCGGGGGTCCCACGGGCGCCAGCATCGCCGTGAGCGCGGGGGGCGGTGTCGCCGGTCCGGCCCCTTTCAACAACCTGCAGCCTTATCAGTCGCTGTTCTTCTTCATCTTCATGCTGGGCTACTTCCCGTCGCGTGATTGACGCGGAGAGCCCCGGTCCCTTCCGGTGGGCCGGGGCCCTTCCCGCGCACGGTGCCCGTCGCGCCCGTGCCGATGCGGTCCAGCAGGTCATCCAGCAGGTCGGCGAAGCGCTCCCGCGCAGCGCGTTCCATCAGGCTGTGATCGGCCCCGGCGAGTCGCTCCATCAGCAAGCCGCCCATCCGGCGCAGGCGTCCGCCGCCGGCCCCGGCCTGTGACTCCAACTCGCCCAGGGTCACGTCGCCCTCGCTGTGCACCATCAGCGTGCGGACACCGCGGTCGGACAGCGCCTGGAAGGCGTGGAGCACGTCGTCCCGCGCGTAGCCCCGCCCCGTCAGCCCGGCGCGCAGCCGGCCGGCCCCGATGCGCAGGCGACGGGCCGCGCGCTCCGACAGCCCGCGGGCGACGCGCGACGCCTTGCGGTCCTGGCGCAGGATGGCCCGCCACACCGCCGGCTCGGTCAACCGGGTAAGATAGGCGGCGGCCGGCTTCACCGCGCTGCCGATGGCCTCCTCCTGCGTCACCCCGTCCCCCAGAACGAAACGGCCCGGATTGACCAGCGCCAGCCCGACCACGCGCGGGTCGGCCAGCGCCACGTGCAGCGCCACCGCGGCGCCGGCGCACAGCCCCACGGCAACCGCGGCTCCATGCCCCGCCGCCGCCAGGGCGTCCAGCCCGGCCTGCGCGTCCTCCACCATGTCCCGGCAGTAGATCAGCCCGTCGCGGCGCCCCGGCTTCGACGCGCTGTCCCCCAGCCCGCCCAGATCCATGCGCAGGGAGGCGATCCCCCGCGCCGCCAGACGCCGGGCCAGCCGCACCGACATGCGCCCGGTACCGGTGTGCGGCGTGGCGCCGCTGTTCAGAAGCAGAACGGCGGGCCGCTCCGCGGCGGCGGCGGGCTCGCAGAGAATGCCGAACAGACCGGCGCCGGGACCGAAGCGGAGCGGGCGCTCCACCGCACCGGCGAGCCCCAAACGCGGGGTGGAGGCGTCCGCCACCCGCCCCGGTTCGGCGGGTGCCATGCCCTGCGCCAGCCAGGCCGCCACCCGCGCGAAGGCCGGGCAGTCCAGGACCGCGTGCTGGACGCTGGTCATCAGACGCGCGTGATCGGAAAAGGGCGCTTCCTCGACCGCGGCCCCCAACGCGCGGAACCGCTCCGCCAGGGCGGCGGCGCGGCCCTCCGGGCGGTCGAGGATCAGCACGCGCCGCGCCGGGGCCTCCGTCATCCGCGTGAGATCGAGCGCCCGCAGGGCCTCCGCCGTCTCCGGCGTCAGGCGGAAGCCGGCGCTGTCGATCCCCGACGGCCCCACCGCGGGCGGGGCGCCCGCCGGCCGTTCGGCGAGCAGCGCCACCGCCCGCAACTCCTGCAGGAAGGCCCGGCCCGAGGGGAAAGGCGCCAGAAGGGCCAGCGAATCCGCTCCCGCCGCGCGCGCGGCCGCCACGGCGAGCAGGGCTCCCAGCCGCAAGCCGACCAGAGCCACCTCTTCCACCCCCGTGGCGGTGCGCAGATGGTCAACCGCCGCGCGGATGCCGCCAATCCATGAGTCCAGGCGGGCCGGATCGCCCTCCCCGCCGACGCTGTTTCCGGTGCCGGGGTAATCGAAACGCAGAACCGGCAGCCCCGCCGCGGCCAGAGCCTCGGCGAAGCGGCGCCACGCCCGGTGGGTGGCCAGCGCCTCGCCACCGTAAGGCGCACACAGCACGACGCCGCGGCACCCACCCGCCGGGTGCAGCCAGCCGAAGCAGCCTTCGAACAGTACGGGCGTGGACGGATCGGGCGTCATGCGGCCCCCCGGTAGCGCGTCGGGTCCAGGCCGTTCAACGCATGGACCTCGCCATCGGGCACTGCCGCGGCCGAGTGGCGCCGGATCAGCCGGACCCGCCGCTCCATCCCCGGCGGCAGATGAAACCACTCCTCCTCTCCCCGGTATCCGTCGTCCTCGATGTGGACGGAGCGGGCGAGGCGCCGGCTGGACAGGATCATAGCCCACCCCTCCGCCGTCCGCTCCACGCGGGCGTCCAGGCCCACATCCGTACGCTCCATCCGCCCGCCCTGCGGGAAGTAAAAGGCCTCCGCCACCGCGGCGCCGGTGCGCGCGTCGGAGAGCGCCGCCACCACCACGTCGTGGGCGGGCGGGCCGAAACGGTAGGCACCGGTCAGATCGACGAAGCGGTCGGGCAAAGACGCCGCCGGGATGACCTGGGCGCTGCGCGGCGGCAGGGTGACCGTCCGCTCGGCCCGCAGCACCGGCACCGCCCCCCGCCGCAGGGCGGTCAGGGTCAGCACCGCCTCCACCGGCTCCGCCGTCTCGTTCAGCAGATGGATCGCCAGCCCGTTCACCCCCTCGTCGCTCAGCAGGACCTGCACGGGCCGGAAGGCGCAGCGCAGCGCGTGCCACGCCGCCTTCGGCACGCCCGCGGAATCGACCACGCCCCAGCCGGCCCCCGGCCAAACGTCCTGGAACATCCAGACCAACCCGCCCGCGCATGATGAGCCGACCCGCCGCCACTCCGCGAAGACGGCCTCCATGACCTCCCCCGTCACCGCGCGCGACAGCCGCGCGTAGCGGTCGGGGTCCTCGTAGCGCAGAAGCATGGGATCGACGCCGTACAGGCCGCGCAGGTAATGGTCCCGCACATCCTCGAAATCCCACGGGGCGCCGGGGTCGCGCGGCACGCGCGCCTTCCAGCGCGGGTCGTGGACCGCCGGCACGCCGGGCAGCGCTTCGGCTCCCGGCATGTTGGCGAAGGCGAGGCATTCGGAGGCGAAACGGACATTTGCCCGGCGCGCGTCCTCCAGCGGGCGGAGATAGGCCCCGACGCCGTAATAGTGGGTCACGCCCGCATCGGCGGCGAAGGGCAGCGGCCCGCCGGTCGGGGAGTTGGCGACGTACGGCACGTCAGGCCGGCCCCGCTCCGCCTCGTCCCGCAGGACGGTGTCGAACAGCGGCTGGGTCCAGCGCTCGCGCGGCAGGCCGAGCATGGCCGCCTGCTGCTCCGCCTCGCTGCCGCCGCACAGCACGGCCAGCGACGGCGAGGCCTGGACCCGGTCGAGGAACTGCGCCGCCTCCCGCCGGGCGCCGTCGAGGAACGGCTCGTCGGCCGGATAGTCGAAATTGGCGAACATGAAGTCCTGCCAGACGAGTATCCCCATCTCGTCGCACAGGTCGAAGAAGGCGTCGGCCTCGTAGGCGGCGATGCCCGGCACCCGCAGCATGGTCATGCCGGCCTGCCGCGCCAAGTCCAGCCAGGGGGCGTAGGCGTCCCGCGTCCCCGGCAAGGCCACGATGTCCGGGCTGCTCCAGCAGGCGCCGCGGCAGAAGATGCGCTCTCCATTGATGCGCAGGGCGAAGCCGTCGCCGGGCTCCCGCTCGATGCGGCGGAAGCCGGTGCGGCCCAAATCGATGCGCGCGTCGCCCACCACCGCGCGCACGGTGTGGAGCGTCGGGCTGCCGTGGCTGTGCAGCCACCAGGGTGCGACCTCCGGCAGGCGGACGTCGCCGCGCAATTCCCCCGTCCCGGTCCAGCGGAGCGGCGCCCGCGCCTCCCCTACCTCCAGCCATCCCGGCGGAGGAGCGGAGCCGCTCCAGTCCGCCGCCAGAGCCAGGGATAACCGGCCGTCCCGCCCATCCAGCGTGGCGCGCAGAACCGCCGTGTGGACGCGCAGCGGTCCGGTTTCCGTGATGAGTTCCACCGGGCGCCAGGGGCCGACCGCCGGCACGGGCGGGCACCAGCCGGGCATATGCCCCAGCAGCGTCGTCCGCACCGCGCGCAGACCTGCCGGCCCGGCAAGCCGGACGGGCCAGCGCCCCCGTCCCTTCTGCGCCTTCAGAACGGGATTTAGAGCGCGGAAGACGATGCGCAGCGCGTGCGTCCCGCGCAACGTCACCGGAACGTCGTGGCTCTGGAACATGCTGGCGCTGCTCAGGATGCGCTTGCCGTCCAGCCAGACCTCCGCGACCGTGGCGAGGCCATGGAAACGCAGCGTGCAAGGCCCGTCTCCGGTCAGCGTCACCCGGTACCAGACGTCGCGGTCGTGCAGGGGAAGCGGGTCGCCCAAGCGGTAGAGCCCGGCCGCGCGCAACGCCTGCGCGACGGTGCCGGGCACCGGGGCGGGCAGCCAGTCCCCCGCAGGCGTTTCCCCCGGTTCGGTCACGCACAGCTCCCACCCCGCGGACAGGGGCGTCACGCTGCGGCCCGTCACGGCGTGAAGGCGCGCCATCGTCCGTCACCCGTAACGGCGAAGCAGCGCGCCGAGCGCCCGGTCGTAGGCGCGCTCCATCGCCTCCAGCGGTTCCGCGTGATCGCCGAAGCGCCGCCGGTGCACGCCGCGCGCGAGCTGGAACTGAAACGCCTTGGCGGTGGCGGAGAGGGTGGCGCAGGCCTCCGCCGCGTCCGGCGGCGCGCCGATCCAGCGCGCGTACATCCCGAGAAGCTCGAAATTCGCCCCCACCTGCCGCAGCGTGTTGAAGGCGTAGAGGTGGAAATAGTCCATGGGCCGGGCGGCCAGCGTTTCCAAATGCTCGGGCAAGGCGGCGCGGTAGGCGGCGATGGGGTTGTCCACCGGACGGCGGCCCAGATGGCGGGACAACAGCCCGCGGGACGCCTCCATCAGAGCCTCCCCCTCCAAAGCCGGGCCGCTGCGCTTCACGAACTCCACATAGGGGAACAGGGGGGCGGGGGCGAACAGGCCATCGTAATCCTCACCCTCCAGCGTGAAGCGCCCGGCGTTGTGGATGTAGTCGAGCCGCCGCGCGCCCGTGTCGATGCCGAGGATCGCGATGGTCGTCTTGACGCGCTGCGCGCGATACGAGGTTCCCCGCGTGTCGGGCAGGTGATAGCCATCCACCTCCACCAGCACCGGGCGGCCGCGCGCCACCTGCACCGCCGCGTGGGTCTCCACCCGGTCGTAGAGGGCGAGTTCCTGCACCTCCAGCCCATAGAGGCGGCGCAGGTCCTCCGGCGGCACCTTGAAGAAGGTGAACTGGTCGCCTTCGAAATCCTGCGCGACGGTGAAGGCCAGGGCCGCCATCGGCTCCATCCCCAGCGCCCGGAGCAGCCCGAGCCACAGGTCGGTGTAGCAGTTGGTCTCCGCCCAGTCGCGGTCCGGCCTGTCGAGCGGATGCGCCATGCCCGGCCTCCCCTGCCCGCTCAGCCCCACAGGACGGCGCGCACGGCGGCCGGCCACGCTTTCACGTCGAAGCCGTGATGACGGAACAGCGCCAGCGCCACCCGCTCCATCCCGAAGCCGACGCAGGCCGTGTGGGCGACGGCGCCATCCGGCGTTCGCAGGTCCCACAACAGCCCGAAATGGTCCTGGTGGTAGTTGAAGCTGAGGCAGGCGGTGGGCTGTTCCGCCGACGCGATGGGGATCAGCAGTTCGAACTTCAGCCCCTGGTCGCGCTGGCTGGCCGCGAGCATCCGCCCGGCCCGCCCGAAGAAGGGGTCGTTCGCCAGATCGACGTCAACCGGCAGGGAGAGCGATTCCATCAGCGCCCGCCCACGCTCCACCCAGCTCTGCCGGAATTCCATGACCTGCTCCGGCGTGCCGGCGCGCACATACTCGCGCATCCGGAACAGTTGCATGCGCGCCGGGTCCAGCGACGGTTCATGGCGGAAGCAGTAGGAATAGACATCGACCAGCGCGCCGTCGGTGGGCAGCGGCCCGCGCTCCGCGATGGTCGGGTAGACGGGGTAGCAGGCGGCCGGGGTCAGGACGACGTTGGTCGCCATCTGGGCGTCGGTCCACTCCTCCCCCTCCTCCAGCCGGCGCAGCAGGGACTGGTGGGCGCGCTCGTCGCCCTTGAAGGCGTGGACGGTGCCGGCCAGATGCGGAAAGCTCTTCAGATAGCCGCTCTGCTCGAACTGATGGCGGGCCACCCCCGGAGGGAAACGCATCACGTCCGCGCCGTCGTCGCCGCCCCAGGTGGTGATCAGGTCGTTGAAGCGCTCCACGACATCCTCGAAGACGCCGCTGCGGCCGTAGAGCCCGTCAACCCCCGTGGGGATCAGCAGCCCGGCCGCGACCAGCGCATCGCGGAACGCCGCCTGCCCATTCTCCGCCGGTGTACTTCCTGCCCGCATGTCCATCCGCCGCGTTCCGTTCCGAGAAGGCCTCAGCCGAAGAGAGTGCCGTTGTCCCTGTGCGCCAGCAGCAGGTTCGCCGTGTTGCCCAGTATCCGGTCGTTGTTGATCATCAGCGGCGCCGAGTGGGCGTCGCGCAGATGGCGGCACAGGCTGTAGGGGCTGTCGTTGCGGTAGGCGGCCAAGCCGCCGGCCAGCATCGCCTGCCCGACGATCCGCACCACCATCTCCGCCGCTTCCGTCTTCAGCGTGTTCATGGCGACCGTGAAGCCCGGCGCGGTGAGACGGTCGGGATCGTCCGCCGCCTCCTCGAACCGGGCGAGCGCGCCGCGCACCATGCCGCGCATGGTCTGAAGCCCGGCGGTCGCCTCGGCCAGCCGCCGCGCCCCCGGCGGCGGGGTGCCGGGTCGCTTGCGGGCCTCCGCCCGGATGAAGGCGGCGGCCCGCGCCACCGCGTCCGTCGCGATCCCCAGCCAGACGCTGCTCCACAGGATGTGGGTCACCGGCAGCATGGTGCGGGCGGAGATGTCGGCGTAGGGCAGCGGCAGGATCTGCGCCCGGTCGGCCTCCGCCACCAGACGGAAGCCGATGCTGCGGGTGCCCCGCATGCCCAGCGTGTCCCAGCCGCCGATCTCCTCCAACCGCGTCTGCCCGCGCAGCACCGGCACGATGACCTGATCGGAGGGCGGCGAGTCCGCCGTGCGCCGCGCCGTCACCAGGATCGCGTCGGCCTCCGTCCCGTAGGAAATGACCGTCGCCTGCTTTTCCAGCCGGAAGGCCGCGCCCGTCGCGTCGTCGCCCGCACCTTCAACCGCGCAGGCGCTGGAGCGGACGTCGCCGCCGATCCCGGCCTCGGTCGTCGCGGAGGCGAGAAGAAGCTGCTCCCCGGCCAAGCGCTCCAGGAAACCGCGATGCCAGTCGCTGCCCTGCCCATGGCGCACGAGGCAGGCCACCTGGATCTGGTGCATGGCGTAGATCAGCCCGGTGGACGGGCATTGCCGGGCCAGCGCGTGGGCCACCGCCGCCGCATCGGCCAGACCGCCGCCACCGCCGCCGAAATCCCGCGGCACCATCAGGCCGAGCAGCCGCGCCTCCTTCAGGGCGGCGAAGGCTTCGGCGGGAAAGCGCGCCTCGCGGTCCACGCTGTCCGCATGGCGCCCGGCGACGGCCGCGGCATCGGCGGCAACCTCGGCGGCCATCGCGGGCAAGCTGTCCGGTGCCGGCGCCCTCATCCAGCCCCCAACCCGCCCGGCGAGCCGCCCAGCAAACCGGCGACCGCGGAACGGATCGCCGCGATGCTCTCGAAGGTGCGGCGGCGCAGCAGATGTTCCGGGAACTCGACGCCGTAGCGCTCCTCCAGCGCCAGCATCAGATTCACCGACCCGTGGGAGGTCAGTCCGGCGGCGTAGAGATCGTCCTCGTCGGCCAGGCTGGAGGCGTCGGTGGCCAGCCAGCCGCTCTCGGCCAGAAGCGCCCGGATGTCGGCGGCGCTGACCGCCGGGGCATCGCCGCCCCGCGGCGCCGTCCCAGCCGCGATCTGCCAATCCGGTTGGCGCATGCTCATTCCTCCTACCCCCATTCAACCTCTGGCTTTCCCTGTGCCGGGACAACGCCACAAAACCTTAATTGTTCTGCGCCTTCCTCTGCTTTTCCGTATGCCTCGGGTGCTTTTCGGATGCCAAACGCTCCTCTTGCTTAACTCCTGTGGCGATTGCCGTTTCCCCGGACGGCTCTAACTTGAGCGGCGGTTCATCCACCAATCTCATGATCGGGAGAACACCAATGGCTGTGCGGCAATCGGATGCGGAATGGCGCGGCAATCTCGCCCAGGGGTCGGGCACCATGCGGCTGGGCAGCGGCGCGTTCGAAGGCGCCTATTCCTTTCCGTCGCGCTTCGAGAACGGCACCGGCACCAACCCGGAGGAGTTGATCGCCGCCGCCCATGCCGGCTGCTTCTCCATGGCGCTGTCCGCCGGGCTGTCCAAGGCCGGACACACGCCGACGCGCGTGCACACCACTGCCCGCGTCCATCTGGACAAGGCCGGCGAGGGGTTCGCCATCACCAAAATCGAACTGGATTGCGAGGCCGAGATCCCCGGCATCGACGCCGAGACCTTCCGGCAGCAGGCTGACGGCGCCAAGAAGAACTGCCCGGTGTCCAAGGCGCTGGCCGGAACGGAGATCACCCTGAACGCCCGGCTTCTGTGATCGTGTCCGGTCCGGCGGTCCGCGACGATGCAACGACCGCCGGGCCGACGCCGCTCCGCCCATTAACGTTCGGCGCTGGAATTTGCCACATTCACACGGCGGAAGCAGAGCGGCGGGCGGTCCGGAGTACGGCTTTTGACAATTTTCTGCATTTTCAAATCAGGGCATTCTTAAAATTGTTAATTGGTTAAGCCCCTTTCTTCCGAACAGAACGATCAAACCTGAATGAAATTCTCCAAACAAGACACCTATCGGTCTTTTAATTATACAAGAACCCACAACTTCATTATCTAATGTTCATGACGATTTACAAGATTAGGGAAAAATTAAGTTCGTGATTTTTATGTTTGTATGCATTTTATCTTAGCAGCAATGCGAGGTACTCGTTATGATTGGATGGTGTAAACCATTGGTCGTAACGCTTACGCCCCGCTCGCAAGGTGAATCGCCTATGCCGCCGCAATCCCCCCTTGAGTCGATCCGCCAGAGCCTGATGTCGGGCGGGCGCCTGCCGGCGATGGTCGCCGCCCCCATCGCGCTCGGCGTGTCGCTGGCCGCGAACGCGGCGCCGATGGACACGCTGACGACGATCCAGAACCAGACCTTCGAGCCGACCTCCGGCAACATCCTCATCACCAGCACCGGCGGCGTGGTCGACAGCGGCACCGGCAACCACGCCACCGACCTGACCACCGGCGTGTGGGTCAAGTCGCCCGGCGGATGGACCTTGACCAACCAGGGCACGATCAAGATCTCGATCGAGACCAACTTCTATCAGGCCGACGGCATCTACGCTCAGACCTATGGCACCGTCATCAATTCCGGACTGATCGAGGTGCCGAAGACCTACAACGGCATCCTGTTCGCCAATTCGGCGAATTCGCTGAAGTCGGTCGTCGAGAACACCGGGACGATCATCGGAAATTGGGCCGCCATCGAATCCTCGCACGCGCTCAGCCTCACCAACGGCTCCCCGTCCAACAGCGCCGCGCTGATCAAGAATGTGCGGTCCGCAACGGCGTTCTCGCAGACGGATTACGCCGCGGTGATGGTGTCCGCCCTGTTCACGCCCTACAGCATCACCAACCACGGCACGATCATCGGCACCACGGACGCGCTGTCCGTCTCCGGCGTTTCGACCATCGTCAATCACGGGACCATCGCCGCCGGAAGCGGCTTCAGCGCGATCAAGACGTTCGGCATCGCGGGCGGCAGCTTCATCAACCTGAAGGACGGCAGCCTTGTGGTCGGCGGCATCCAGGCCGCGGGTGCCAACCAGGTCCTTCTGCTGGAGGGCAGCGGCACGCTGTCCGGTCCGGTGTCTGGCCTGACCACCCTCAACGTGAACGGTACGGAGTGGACGCTGGGGGGCGTGAGTTCGGCCACCACCACGAACCTCCAGGCCGGCACGCTGCGCGTCGACGGCTCCCTCACCACCGGGCTGCAGCTCGGCAGCGGCACGACGCTGACGGGCACCGGGACGGTCGTCGGCAACCTGACCAGCCCGTCCGGGACGACCGTGACCCCCGGCGGTTCCGGCGCGCCCGGCACCCTGACGGTCACCGGCAACGTCACGCAGCAGAGCGGCAGCACGCTGGCGATCCGGACGACTTCTTCGGCTGCCAGCAAGCTGGCCGTCACCGGCACCGCCACCATCGGCGGCGACCTGTCCGTCACCTCCACCGGCAGCGGCTACGGCGACAGCACGACCTACACCATCGTGACCGCGACGGGCGGGGTGTCCGGCGCCTTCACCACGATCACCGGCAGCGACACGACGCTGACCCCGACGGCCACCTTCGACACGGCGAACAACCGGATCCAGCTCACCCTGACCAAGGTGACGCCGCCGCCCGACCCCGATCCGACTCCGAACCCCGATCCTGATCCGAATCCCGATCCTGGCCCGACTCCGAACCCCAACCCCGATCCGACACCCAACCCCGATCCGAGCCCGAATCCCGACCCGACCCCGAATCCTGCCCCCACGCCTCCGGTCACCGGCGTGATCGACACCAGCCGCCCCAGCTTCACCAACAGCGATGGCGCGGTCCAGGGCAGCGCGGTCACGTTCGATGGCGGAACGCTGCGCCCGGCCTCGCCGCTGACGGTCGGCCAGTCGGTCACCGTGACCAGCCGCGGCGGCACCATCACGCCGGACGGCAGCACCGTCACCCTGGCGAGCGCCGTCGGCGGCAGCGGCGCGCTGGCCGCGTCGGGACCCGGCACCGTGGTCGTCTCCGGCCAGCTCGCCAACGCCGGCGGCCTGTCGGTCGGCGACGGCGCGGCCCTGACCATCGCCAAGAGCGGCGTGGTCGCGGGCGGCACGCTGGCCCTGAACAACGGCGGCAGCGCCACGGTCGGCGGCATCGTGGCCGTTCCGGTGACGGTGGCCCGCGGCGGCGCCATGACCGTCGTCGAGGGCGGCGGCGTCGGCGGCACGCTGGCGGTGGAGGGCGGCACCCTGACCGTTGCCGCCTATGGCGCGGTCAACGGCGCGGTCACCGTGACGTCCGGCGGCAGCGCCACCCTGGCCGGCGCCGTCATGGCCCCGGTCACGGTGAGCGACGGCACCGTCACCGTGGCCGCCACCGGCATCACCGGCGCGGTCAGCGTGGGGAACGGCGGGTCGGTTGCCGTGAACGGCGTGGTCTCCGGCTCGCTGACCACCAGCGCCGGTTCGACCTTCAGCGGCGGCGGCACCGTCCGCGGCCCGGCCACGCTCGCCGGCACCGTGTCGCCGGGCAACTCGCCGGGCGTGCTGACCTTCCAGTCCGCGGTGACGCTGACCGGCACCAGCGTCCTGAACGCCGAGATCGACGGCCCGACCGCCGGCTTCGGCGCCGGCCATCACGACCAGATCCGGGTGCAGGGGGCGTCCTTCACGGCCGCCGGCACGCTGGCTCCGCTGCTGCGCGGCATCAGCGGCGACGCGACCAACGCCTACACCGCCACGCTGGGCCAGAGCTTCACCATCGTCCATGCGGACGGCGGCGTGACCGGCGGCTTCACCGCCGTGACGCAGCCGGCGGCGGGGCTGGAGGCCGGCACCCGCTTCGACACGCTGTACGACGCCACCAACGTCCGGCTGGTGGTCACGCCGACCAGCTACGCGGTCCGCGGCGGCACGCGCAACCAGCGGGCCGCCGGCGCGGCGGTGGACGCGCTGCGTCCGGCCGCCGGGACGCGGCTGGAGGGCGTCGCCGCCCCGCTGTTCAACGGCCTCTACGGCCTGCCGGGGAACGGCATCGCCGGGGCGCTCGACCAGCTCTCGGGCAAGCTGCACGCCGACACGCTGGCCGCCGACCGCACCAGCCGCCGCCTGTTCGGCAGCGCGGTGGAAGGCCGCCTGTCGGCGCTGCGCGGCGGCGCGGCGGCGTCCTCCGGCGTCCGGCTGGCCGGCAGCGGCAACGGCACGAGCGCCGTCGGCGAAACCGGTGAGGCCCGCGGGTCGGGCGGCGTGTGGGGCCAGCCGCTGGCGGCCTACAGCCGGACCGGCTCGGACGGCAACGCCGCCGGCACCACCGAGCGGATCGGCGGTTTCCTGCTGGGCGCCGACCACAGCTACGAGAACGGCGTGAGCGGCGGCGTGGCGCTCGGCTACCTGCGCAACCGTGTCACCTCGCGCGACGGGCTGGGCAAGGCCGACGTGGACAGCTACCAGGCGACGCTCTACGGCTCCTGGAGCCTGCGCGGCACGGCGGACAGCCCCTATGTCGAGGGCGCCATCGGCTACGGCTACGCCAACTACGACGCCTCGCGCGGCATCGCCTTCGGCACGCTGGGCCAGGGCGCCAGCGGCAGCGCGGACGGCCATGACGTCTCGGTGGAGATCGCCGCCGGGCACCGCATGGCCTTCGCCGGATCGGACAGCGCCTGGATCGAGCCGCGGGCCGGACTGCGCTTCGACCGCATCACCCGCGAGGCCTTCCGCGAGTCCGGCGGCGGCGTGGCGCTCGACGTCGAGGCGGCGGGCTGGACCAGCCTGCGCAGCGCGCTCGGCGTCCGCGCCGGGACCAGCGTGACGGTGGGCGGCTGGCGCCTGCTGCCCAACGCCGCCCTGGCGTGGGAGCATGACTTCGCCGACGCGACGGCCTCCACCACCAACCGGCTGGGCGGGGTGGCCTTCACCGCCGACGCCAGCAAGCCGGGCCGCGACGCCCTGGTGGTCGGCGCCGGGCTGGGCGTGGCTCTGGACGACCGGCTGACCGCCACCATCGGCGTTCAGGACGCGATCCGCGCCCGCGAGAACACGGTGTCGGCGACCGCCGGCCTGAAGTGGAAGCTGTGAGGAGCATGACGGCGATGCGCAAGGCCATCATCACGGGGGCGCTGGCAGCGCTCCCCCTCCTCATGAGCGGGGCTCCCGCTATTGCGGTGGAAGCGGGCAAGACCTTCGGCGACTGGCAGACCGAATGCGAGACGCCCCCCGACGGCAAGCCGCGCTGCTTCCTCTCGCAGACCCGCGTGATGGAGAACAAGGAGGCCAAGCAGGCGACCCGCATCCTCAAGGCGTCGCTGGGCTATTTCGCCCCGGACGGCAAGGGGGTGATGGTGGTGATCCTGCCGCTGGGCGTCGACCTGCGCGCCGGGGCCGCCCTGACCATCGACGACGGCAAGCCGCTGCTGTTGACCTACCAGCAGTGCATCCAGGACGGCTGTCTCGCCAACGCCCCGATGGACGAGGCGACCCTGACCGCGCTGCGCCGCTCCAAGGGGGCGCAGATCGCCGTCCGCCCCTATGGCGGGACGCAGGCCGTGGCCTTCCCGATCTCCACCAAGGGGATCACCGACGGCTTGGCCGCCCTGAAGCCCTGAAGTTGCTTCCGGCCACCGCGGCGACGGCGCCGCGGATGGCCTCGTCCCACCGTCCCGGCGCCGGCTGCCGGTGCAGGGTGACGGTGGGATACCAGGGCGTGCCGCCGCGGCCGAGCAGCCAGCGCCAGTCCGGCGCGTAGGGCAGCAGCAGCACGGTCGGGCGCCCCATCGCCCCGGCCAGATGGGCGACCGCCGTGTCCACGCAGACAACATGGTCGAGCTGCTCCAGCACCGCCATGGTGTCGGCGAAGCTCTCCAGCTCCGGCCCCAGATCAACCAGCGGTGCCGTCCCGTAATAACGGGCGGCCTCGGCCTGCGCCGGCCCCTTCTGGAGCGACACCAGCACGGTCTTCTCCAGCGCGAAGAACGGCGCCAGCCGCGCGAGAGGCAGGGAGCGGTTGCGGTCGTTGCCATGGGTCGGGCGCCCCGCCCAGACCAGCCCGACGCGGCGGTAGCCGCGGGGGGGAAGCAGCCCGTCCAGGCGCTCCCTCCAGCGCTCCACCCGCTCCGCCTCGGCCCGCAGGTCGGGGAGCGGCGCCGGTATCGTGTCCGGCCTCGTGCCGAACAGCCCCGGCAGGCTGGACAGCGCGGCGTAGGCGTCGAAGGGCGGCGCCGCGTCCCAGTCGGTGACCGTCCGGTATCCCCCGGGAAGGGACCGGATCACCGGTTGCATGTCCGGGCTGCAAGCGACCACGAGATTGGGGCAGAGCGCCGCCGCCATCGGCAGGTAACGGGCGAACTGGATGGTGTCGCCGAAGCCCTGGTCGGCGACCAGCAGCAAGGTGCCGCCGGGCAAGGGGCGGCCGTCCCAGGACCTTGCAGCGGTGTGCCCATGCCGCTCCAGGGCGGCGGGCGGAATCAGCGGCGGCAGGCCGGGAAGGCGCCAGCGCCATTCATATTCGCACCACCCCTCCTCCCACTGGCCGGAGAGTAGCAACCCCTCGGCCAGTTCGAAATGCGGACCCGGCGCGTCCGGGGCGAGCCGGATGGCGCGGCGCTCGCAGGCGATCGAGGCCGCAATTTCCAGCCGGTCGTAGAGGACCACTCCCAGATTGTACCAGCCCACCGGGTCGCCGGGGTCGAGCGCGACAGCGCGTCGGCCATGGGCGGCGGCCTCGTCCAGCCGGCCGTCGCGGCGGCGGATTTCGCAAAGGTCACTGTCGGATGGTGCGAACGGCATGGCGGCGACTACAGGCTGTAGCCCAAGCCGAGAATGACCGGCTCCAGGATCGGGATCGCCGGCTTCAAATGAGTCCTGTAGGCGCGGTAGCGGTCGATGGAGCGGCTGTAGAGCTTTTCCGCGACCTGAGCGTGGCTGGGCGTGCGGGCATGGCGCCGGTTCTCCTCGAAGCGCAGGCAGCGCCGGTCGAAGCCCAGCCCGAGAAAGCCCAGCAGCCGCCTCACCGCCGGTTCCGGCTCCCGCACCAGATCCTCGTAGCGCAGCGGCAGGTAGCGCAGCGGCATCTCCCGCCGGTAATGCTCGACCAGATCGAACACCCGCAGGACGTGGCGCGCCGCCGTCTCGACATCGTTGGCGCAATGGAAGCCGTGGGTGAGGTTCGTGCCCATCATCGACAGCACGACGTCCAGCGGATGGCGCAGCACATGCACCACCGGTGCCGAGGGGAACATCAGCGCGATCAAACCGAGATGCGTCTCGTTGAAGGGCATCTTGTCGGTGAACAGCGTGTGGCCGGGCTTGGCCGGAACCAGCTTGCGGGCGTGGCGCAGATAGGCGTCGCGCAACCGCTCCAACCCATCGCGCTGGTCGCCCATCCACAGCTCCGACAGCGCTTCGGGATAGCCGAGCGGGCTGCCCAGCGTCTGCGGCAGCGCCCGGACCACCGCGCCAAGCGCGGGCAACTCGTCCCCCGCGGCGATGGCGGGATGGCAGGACAGGATCTGCTCGACCAGCGTGGTGCCGGAGCGCGGGGCGCCCGCGATGAAGACCGGCTGCGGCCCGGCGGCGGGCTTGTCCGGCCGCGGCATCAGGCGCAGGCGCGGCGCCACGAAGAAGGTGGCGAGGCGCGCGATGAGGTCCACCGCTTCCTCCTCGCCGTAGCGGCGTCCGGCCTGCCGCAGCAAGGCCTTGCCGGCGGCGAAGGCGGTGAAGGCCTCGTCGTGGCGGCCCAGCCGGTCGAGAATGCGCCCCGTCTCCAGCAGCGCGTCGGGGTCGGGGCCGCCATGGCGGGCGACCGAGGCGTCCAAGACGGCAAGCGCCCGTTCGCCGTCCCCCTGCCGGGCCAGCAGGGCCGCCGCGAAGGTGTCGGCGCCACGGTGGCCGGGGTCGAGACGCCGGGCGCGGTCCACCAGCCGTCGCGCGGCGGGAAGATCGCGGGCCGCGTCCTCGGTCTGTGCCCAGCCATGCCAGGTCAGGGCGATGGACGGGTGCAGCGCCGCGGCCCGGCGGTAGGTCCGCCGCGCCTGCTCCACCTTGCTCTGCCGGGTCAGGCTCCAGGCGAGATTGGCCACCGTCGCGGCGTCCGGCGGCGCCAAGGCCAGCGCCCGGCGGTGATGGAACTCAGCGGCTTGGGGACGGTGGGTGTCGGCCAGCACCAGCGCCATCAGCGTGTGGGAGCGGGCGTCCTCCGGCGCCAGCCGGACCGCGTTGCGGGCGTGAGGCTCGGCCTCCGCCGCTCGCCCCGTCCCGAACAGCAGCCCGGCCAACTCCTGCGTGGCCGCGAGATCGTCGGGAGCGGCCCGCAACCGCCGCTCCAGCGCCGCGGCGTCCAGGGCGCCGCTCGGACGGTCGTCGGGCGTGGTCGTCATGACAGGCGGTTCCCATGGCGGCTGAACGCCCACAGAGGCGCGTGGTGCGGCGCCAGGATAGGGAAGGGCTTGGGTGGCGGCAAGGACATCCCCTCTCCCCCGCTCACGCGCAAACTTCGTTTGCGCTGACGCGACAGGCGGACCTTTGGTCCGCCGAAAGCGGGGAGAGGGTTAGGGTGAGGGGGTTGTGCTTTTGCCGAACGTACCGAAACGCACATCCCCCTCACCGGCTCTCAGCGGATGCCATAGGCATCCGCCTGCCGCCGTCAGCGCTGGCTTTCAGCCAGCGCGAGAGGCCCTCTGGGCCACCCTCTCCCCAGAGGGAAGAGGGTTGTAAAGGCGAAATGCGATGGCTTTGGCGCCCCTACCGCCCCACCCAGACCGGACGGCGCTTTTCCAGGAAGGCGGCGATGCCCTCCTGATAGTCGGCGGACAGGTAGCAGAGGCGCAGAAGGTCGGCGTCGCCGTCCGCCGGCAGCCCGTGATCGCGCCAGCGGCGCAGCGCCTCGCGGGTCGTCCACAAGGTGAGCGGGGCGAGGCCCGCCAGTTCCTCGGCCAACTCCTGGGTGCGGTCGGTGAGGTCGTCGTCCGGCACGACGCCGCGCAGGGCGCCGGCGCCGGCCAGCTCGTCGGCGGTCAGCAGGCGGGCGCTGAAGATCATCTCCTTGGTCCGCGCGGTGCCGAGGATGGCCGCCAATCGGGCGAGGTTCTTGATGCTCAGGCAATTGCCGACCGTGCGGGCGATGGGGAAGCCGAAGCGCACCGACGGCGTCGCGATGCGCACGTCGCAGCAGGCGGCGAGCAGCGCCCCCTCCCCGACGCAGGCGCCGGCCAGGGCGGCGACGGTGGGGACGCGCACCGCCTCCAGCGCCATGGCCGCGGTTTCCGCCCGATCTTCGAGGATCGTGTAATCCTCCGGCGTCTTGACGCTTTGCAGGCAGGACAGGTCGGCGCCGGCCATGAAGGCGGGCTTGTCGCCGGCTGCACCGGTCAGCACCAGGGCCTTCACCGCCGGGTCGGCGTCGACCTCCCGGCAGATTTCGATCAGCCGGTCCTCCATCCAGGGGGTGATGGCGTTGCGCGCCTTGGGCCGGTTGAAGATCACCCACTGGACGGCGCCGCGCCGCTCGGTCAGGATTTCGGGCAAGGCTTCGGCCTCGCCGGTCGTGGCGATGGTCATCGTTCGGAACTCTCTTGGATTGGGCCGGCGGGTTAAGCCGCCGGCCCGAGGATCTGGCAGGACCCGATGGGAAGAAGCGCCGTCACCACGCTGCCCGGAGCGAAACTCTGCGCCGGCGGGATGAAGGCGCGCAGCGTCCGCCCGCCCCCCAGATCCACCAGCACGTCGCGGTACTCGCCCAGATAGGCGGAACGCTGGACCGTGCCGGACAGCACGTTGCAGCCCTCGGTGGGCAACCCCTTCTCCTCGGCGCCGAACAGCCGGACCTGGGAGGGCCGGACGCACAGCGACACCGTCCCGCCATGCGCCGCGCCGCTGCGGTCGGGCGCGGTCAGAACATGGCTGCCGACGCGGATGGCGCCATTGCCCTCGCTGGTCCCGGCCAGCTCGTTGTTGGCGCCGATGAAGGTGGCGACGAAGGCGTTGGACGGCCGCTCGAAGATGTCCTCCGGCGAGCCGAGCTGCTGGAGGTGGCCGGACTTCATGACGGCGATGCGGTCGGCGGTGACCAGCGCCTCCGACTGGTCGTGGGTGACGTAGACGGTGGTCAGCCCCAGCAGGTCGTGGACCTGCCGGATCTCGAACCGCATCTCCTCGCGCAGATGGGCGTCGAGGTTGGACAGCGGCTCGTCGAGCAGGAGGATGCGCGGCTCGACGGCCAGAGCGCGGGCCAGCGCCACGCGCTGCTGCTGGCCGCCGGACAGCTCCGATGGGTAGCGGTCGCGCAGGGCTTCCAGCCGGACGGTGCGCAGCGTGCGGTCCAGCCGCTCGGCGATCTCCGCCTTGGGCAGGCGGCGGATGGCGAGGCCGAAGGCGACGTTCTCCGCCACCGTCTTGTGCGGCCACACCGCGTAGTTCTGGAACACCAGGGAGATGCCGCGCTTTTCCGGCGGCAGCACCCCGCGCGCCGAGGAGAGCAGCACGTCGTCGGCCCAGATCTCGCCCTCCGTGGGCGCCTCGAACCCGGCGAGGAGCTGGAGCGTCGTGGACTTGCCGCAGCCCGACGGGCCGAGCAGGGCCAGCAGCGTGCCGTTGGGGACCTGCAGGTCGATGCCGTGCAGCGCGGTGTAGGTGCCGAAGGACTTGCGGAGGTTCTTGATGCGGATCCCGCTCATGTGGGGAGAACTCCTTCCGCCGGGGCGGTTTTACGGGCGGTGGCGCGTGACGTGCGGCGCACGGTGGTCAGGCGCGTCAGGGGACCGGCGGCGGCCACCAGCGCCAGCGTGATGAGAAGGAGAAGGACGCTCATGGCGCAGACGGCCTCGTAGTTGCCGCCGTCCTTGGCGTTGTAGATCAGCGTGGTCATCACGTTGGTCTTGGGCGTGATGAGGAAGACCGCCACCGACAGCTCCCGGATGATCGGGATGAAGACCAGGAACCAGCCCGACAGCAGCCCGCCGCCCATCAGCGGGATGGTGATGGACAGGAAGGTCCGCCCCTCCCCCGCGCCCAGGCTGCGGGCGGCGCGCTCCAGCTCCGGCCCGATGCCCTTCAGGATCGACCCGCCATGGGCGTAGGCGATGGGCAGGAAGGTCGCCGCGAAGGCCGCCACCAGCAGAAGCGGCGTGCCGTAGAGGTTCAGCGGCGCCCGCGTGTAGGCGGCGAAGAAGCCGACCGACATGACGATGCCGGGGATGATGATGGGAACGGTCGTCACCGCGCCGAACAGGCTGGCACCGAACACCAACCGCCGCTCCACGATGTAGGCGACCACGGTGCCGAGCATCACGCACAGCGTCGCCGCGAGCGTCGAGAACAGCAGCGAGTTGACGATGGCGGTGTGCGTCTCCGAATTTCCGAACAGCGCCCACCAGTACCAGTGCAGCGACAGGTTCTCCCACGACAGGCCCTGGCCCCAGGCGCGGGTCAGCGACACCAGCAGCAGCGCCGCGTAGGGCAGGAACACCGAGACCAGCGGCAGCAGCAGGGCCGCGCCGAAGGCCGGCCAGCGGGCGGCGCCCAGCGCGATCCGCCGCCCCGCCCGGCTCTTGCCGGAGATGGTGACGAACTGCTTGCGGCCCAGGATGCGGCGGCGCATCCAGAACAGCATGGCGGTGACCAGCAGCAGCGGCATGCAGTAGGCGGCCGCCATGTAGATTTCCGGCGGGAAGAGCTGGTAGAACTCGGCCAGCTTGGTCGTGACCACCGGGATGCCGGTCGGCGTCAGCAGGAAGGCTGGGACGCCGAACAGCGTCAGCCCCTGGATGAAGGACAGGATGAAGCTGGCGATCACCGCCGGGGTGACCAGTGGGATGGTGATGCTGAGCATGGTGCGCAGCGTGCCGGAGCCCAGCGTGGCGGCGGCGTCCTCAAGCTCCACGGCCATCTCGTCGAGCGCGCTCGACACCATGGTGAAGCTGTAGGGGACGGTGTAGATGCCGCAGATGAAGATCGCCCCGGTCATCGAGTAGATGTTCAGCAGCGGCCCCGCCTCCGCCCCGGCGAGCGTGCGCCACAGCGCGTTCAGCCAGCCGGAGTTGGGCGCCGCCAGCAGAATCCAGCCGGTCGCCCCGATGAAGGACGGGGTGACGAAGGCGGTCAGCGTCAGCACGCGGATGGTGCGGCGGAACGGCAGGTCGGTCCGCGACACCAGCCAGGCCAGCGGCACGCCGATGCCGACGGCGATCACCGCGGTCGCCACGGCGAGGAGCAGCGAATTGAACAGCGGTTCCAGAAGCTCCGCCGACTGGAAGATCCGCGCGTAGTTGCCGAGCGTCCAGGCGCCGGTCAGGTCATCGTGGAAGCTGTTGTTGAGAACCCAGCCGAAGGGCAGGACCACCAGCAGGAAAAGAAGTAGGGCGACGGCGCCGAAGACCACGGTCCTGGCGAGTGGCACGCGGGCCATCACCGGGCGCGCGGTCCTCGCGGCTGCGCTGTCTGGGCTGTCCGTTGAAATGACCCCCATAGGGTCCGCCTCCATTGTCCGTACTATCCCTCGCCCCTCCGGGGAGAGGGTGCCCGCAAAGCGGGCAGGTGAGGGGGTTGCGCTTTTGCCGAACGTACCGACACGCGCAACCCCCTCACCCTAACCCTCTCCCCGCTTTCGGCGGACCTAAGGTCCGCCTGTCGCGTCAGCGCAAACGAAGTTTGCGCGTGAGCGGAGGGGAGAGGGAATCAGCGATCAGCGCACCAGTTCCTTCCACTTGGCGATGCCTTCCGCGACTTCCGGGCCGAGGTCGTCGCCGGTGTTGCGGTACCACTTCAACTGGTCGAGCGACCGCCCCTCCGCCCAGGGCACGTCCTTGCGCAGCGTCGGCCAGTAGTTCTTCTGGAGGATCATCGACACCTCCGTGGAGTAGAGGAAGTTGGTGAACAGCCGGGCGGCGTTCGGGTGCGGGGCCTTCGCCAGGATGCCGGTGACGCCCAGGTTCAGGATGGCGTCGTCGGACGGCGCCACCACGTCGATGGGGTTGCCGGCGGCCTTCTGGGTCAGCGTGTAGCTGAAGGGCGCGCCGGAGCCGACGACGCGCTCACCCGCCAAAATATCGGTTACGGTGTCGACGTTGGACTGGCCGACCTTCGGCTTCTGCTTGCCGAAGGCGCGCAGGAAGTCGTCGCCGTACTTGCGGCGGATGGCGACCACCCAGTTCGCCACGTCGCCGGAGAAGGCCGGGCTGCCCGTGGTGATCTTGCCCTGCCACTGGTCCTCCAGCAGCGCCTGCCAGCTGGCCGGCGGCGACGGGACCTTGCCCGGCGCGTAGTTGATGCTGGTCAGGCTGATGGCGCCGACATGGAACATCTTGTCCGGGTCGAGGTTGCGGAAGGCGTCCGGAATGTGCACGCCGTCCACCGGCTCGAAGGGCGCCAGCGCGCCGATCTTCTTCAGCTCGGTGTAATGCAGCATGTTGGTGGTGCCCAGCGAGTCGCACTCGTGGACGCCGCTCTGCAGCTCCATGCGCAGGCGGGTGTAGACGGTCTGCGAGGCCTGGCGGAGCAGGTTCACCTCGATGCCCGGATACTTGGCCTTGAAGGCGTCGCGGATCGCCTCCATCGTCTGCTGCTCGTAGGAGCCCCAATAGAGGGTCAGGGCGCCTTCCTTCTTCGCGGCGGCGTAGAGCGGGTCGTCCGCCGCCGCGGCGATGCGCGAGAAGGCGGTGCCGGCCAGCCCGCCAGTCACCAGGGCGGTGCCGACGAGTCCGCCGGTCTGGAGAAGGCGGCGGCGCGAGAATTCCATCATGTTGCCAATCCCTGTCTTGTCGTTGCGGTATCGCCGTTTCGGCGTCGTTCTTCGTTCGTGAGCGGAAATCAGTAGTCGCCGGTGGTCGCCCCACCGTCGGCGACGATGGTCTGGCCGGTGACGTACGCCGCGTCGTCGGACGCCAGGAAGGCGACGACGGCGGCGATCTCCGCCGGCTTGCCCAGGCGCCCGATGGGCGTCTTCTCCAACCATTGCGAGCGCACCGCGTCGGGCACGCCCTCGACGATGGCGGTCTCGACGACGCCGGGAGCGACGGCGTTGACCAGGATGCCGCGGCGCGCCCCTTCCAGGGCGGCGGTGCGGGTCAGCCCGACCACCCCGGCCTTGGAGGCGGAGTAGTTGGCCTGCCCGAAAGTCCCCAGGATCGCCGTGGAGGCGATGTTGACGATGCGCCCCCAACCGCGGTCGCCGACCAGCCGGAAGGCCGTCTGGCAGCCCAGCCAGGTGCCGCGCAGGTTCACGTCGATGACGGCGCTCCATTCCGCGTCGGTCATCTTGGGCAGCGAGCGGTCGCGGACGATGCCGGCGACGTTGACCATGATGTCCACGCCCCGGAAGGCCTCGGGCAGGCCGGTCACGGCGGCGCCCCAGCTTTCCCGGTCCGCGACGTTCAACGCGGTGGCGTGGGCCTGCGCACCCTCGGCGCGTAACGCGGCGGCGACGCTCTCGGCGGCCTCGGCCCCGATGTCGGCGACGACGACCGCCGCCCCTTCCGCGGCCAGCCGCTCGCAGACGGCGCGGCCGATGCCGCCGCCGCCGCCGGTGACGAAGGCGACACGGCCGGCGAGGCGGTTGGAGTGAGTGACAGCGGAACTCATGCCTGCGCCTCCTTGCGGGCGATGGAAAGCACGTCCTCGCCCTCCTGCACGGTCTCGCCGCGCTGGTTCTTCACGGTGATGGCGACGCGGACGATGCCGCGGTCCGGCTTGGAGGCACTGGGGCGGACCTCCCCCACCTCGGCCTCGTAATGCACGGTGTCACCGGCGAAGACCGGCCCGACGAAGCGGCGGTGCGTCTCCAGGAAGGCGAGGATCGCCCAATCGTCGATGGCGGAGCGCAGCCCGGTGCTGAGCGAGTGGGTCAGCATCCCGTGGGCGATGGTCCGCCCGAAACCGTTGGCCTTGGCGGCCTCGGCGTCCATGTGCAGCGGGTTGAAGTCGCCGGTCAGCCCGGCGAACCAGACGATGTGCGCCTCGGTGACGGTGACGCGCGAGGAGCGCGCCCGGTCGCCCGGCTTGATGTCGTCGAGATGGATGGAGGTCATTCTAGGGCACCCTCAGGCAGGAGTCCGCGGGCGGAACACGGGGAGGCTGGTGGCCTCGTCGAGTTGGTGAAAGGCCACGGCGAGCGGCAGTCCGGCCCGCAGATCCGCCTCCGCCACCCCCTCGACGCGGGAGAAGACGGTGACGCCCTCCTCCAGCCGGATCAGGGCGCAGACATAGGGGTCGCCGCGCTGGTTGCCGCGATGGACGACCGAATAGGTCAGCAACTCGCCGCGCCCGCTCGCCTCGACCCACTCCGGGCGGGCGTGCGGGGCGTGGATGGAATGGGCGCGCGGGTACCACTGGTAGCGCCCGGTCTCCGGGCAGCGCTGGATCAGGAAGCGCCCCTCGCGCGCCGCGTCCCAGAAGGGGGCGGAGGTCTCGTCCTGGACGGGCGGGATGGTCATGCTGGTCGTTGGGGCAGTCATCGGGGGGGGAGTCATCGGGCACCTTACCGGGCAAGGATGGCGGTGGCGGCGGAGCAGAAGGTGCCGCCCAGCCCATGGGCCAGGGCGATGCGGGCGTCGGGCACCTGGACGCCCGGCCCCTCGCCGCGGAGCTGGCGGACGCTCTCGATCAGGGTGAAGATGCCGCGCTTGCCGGGGTGGTTGGACGACAGGCCGCCGCCGTCGGTGTTGGTCGGCAGGCTGCCGCCCAGCGTCAGGTTGCCGTCCGCGACGAAGGCGCCGCTCTCCCCCCGCCCGCAGAAGCCGAGATCCTCCAGCGCCAGCATCGGCGTGATGGTGAAGGCGTCGTAGATCTGCGCCACGTCGATCTCGCCGGGGGTCACCCCCGCCATGGCGAAGGCGCGCGGCCCGGACAGCGCCGCCGGGGTGGTCAGGTCATCGGGGATCTGGCTGTTCTGGGTGCGCGCCACGGCGGCGCCGTAGCCGACCAGATGGACCGGCGGCTTCTTCAGGTCGCGCGCCCGCTCCCGGCTGGTCATCACGACGGCGCCGCCGCCGTCGGTCACCACGCAGCAGTCCAGCCGGTGCAGCGGCGACGCGATCATCGGCGAGGCCAGCACGTCGTCCACCGTGATCGGCTTGCGCAGCCGGGCGTCGGGGTTCTTCGCGGCGTGCTCGCGGAAGGTCACGGCCACCTGGGCAAGCTGTTCCGGCGTGGTGCCGTAGAGGTCCATATGGCGACGGGCGAACAGGCCGTAGGTCGAAATCAGCGTCGGCGCGTAGGGAATCTCGTACTGGCCGGGGCCGGCGGGGAAGACGAAGGGGTCGAAGGACGGGCTGCTCAGCGGCCACCAGCGCGGGCAGGCGGCGTAGCTGATGACCACCACCTCGGCCAGCCCGGTGGCGATGGCCGCCGCCGCCTGCCCGGCCTGGAGGATGTAGGAGCAGCCGCCGACGTCGGTGCTGTTCACGTAGGTCGGCGCGATCCCGATGTATTCGGCCAGTTCGACCACATCCATGGTGCTGCCGCCTTCGGCCCAGTCGCCGGAGGCCGCGCACAGCCCGTCCACGTCCTTCAGAGTCAGACCGGCGTCGTCCAGCGCGCCGAGGATGCATTCCATCTGAAGGGCGAAGGGGTGGACGCGCGGCGCATCCCGGCGGGGCGATTCAAAAACGCCGGCGATGGCCGCCTTTCCCGAAAGATCGATCACGCGCGGGTTGTCCTTTCCTGGTTGTGGAAGGCCGCGCATCGCTGCCGCGACGCGCGCCGAGCGGTTTCATTGGACAGGCGATGAGAGTAAAACGACCGCCCGCCTCGGAAATCAGGAAGACTTTCCGATGGCCGGCAGAGATTTCGATCAGGCCGATCCGCTCCCGGCAAGATCAAGACTACCGGACACAGTTCGTGTCACAAGCAGAAAAAACGATGCGGTCCGGTGCACGGAACGCACCAATGCTACACCGGGCAAATCCATGGAACGGTGCCTTCCATGCACCGGATTGGGCCAAACTAAGCGATTGTTTTCCGGCCGCCGTGGCGCAAGCCTTTGGGTATCGCATTCCCGCCGCCGCCCTGGACCGGACCGGTTTCCAGCCGGGCGCGCGGCCCCGCCCGGCCCGCCTGCACGGCGTCCGGCCATCCGAAGGATCATGCATGCTCAACACCGATACGCAACGCCGCGAAGGCCCCCTGGCCGGCGTGCGCGTGGTCGATCTCACGCACATGTTGGCCGGCCCCTACAGCACCTGGCTGCTCGGCGCGCTGGGGGCGGAGGTGATCAAGATCGAGCGTCCCGGCAAGGGCGATTTCACCCGCATCATTGCCCCCTTCAGCGAGGAGGAAAGCATTTACTTCCTCAGCGTCAACCGCAACAAGCGGAGTCTGACGCTCAACTTGAAGGAGGAAAAGGGCAAGGAGATCTTCAAGAAAATCGTCGCCACCTGCGACGTGCTGGTGGAGAACAACCGGGCCGGGGCGATGGACCGGCTGGGGCTGGGCTACAACGATCTGAAGGCGGTCAATCCGCGGCTGGTCTACGCCTCGATCTCCGGATTCGGGCAGGACGGCCCCTACCGCCACCGGCCCTGCTTCGACGTGGTGGCCCAGGCGATGTCCGGCATGATGAGCATCACCGGCGAGCCGGGCGGCGATCCCTGCCGGGTCGGCGCGTCGATCGGCGACATCGGGTCCAGCCTGTTCGCCGCCGTCGGCATCCTCGCCGCCTTGCAAAAGCGGGTGAGCAGCGGCGAGGGCAGCTTCATCGACGTGGCGATGCTCGATTGCCAGCTCGCCCTGATGGAGAACGCCATCGCCCGCTTCCTGAACGCCGGGGAGACGCCGCGGGCGCTGGGCAGCCGCCACCCGCTGATTGCCCCCTTCCAGGCCTTCCCCACCGCCGACAAGCCCATCGCCATCTGCGTCGACACCAACGAGCAGTGGGACCGGATGTGCCGCGCCATGGGCTTGGAGCATCTGCTGTCCGACCCGCGCTTCCCCACCGGCTCGGCCCGCAACGCCAACCATGCCGAGTTGGAGCCATTGCTGCGCGAGGTCTTCCTCACCCGCGGGCGCGACGCTTGGCTGGACGCGATGGAGGACGCCGACGTCCCGGCCAGCCCGATCAACAGCGTGCCGGACGCGCTGAACGACCCCCAGGTGGTCCACCGCAAGATGGTCGTGGAGGTGCCGGAGGGCTCGGGCAAGCGCTTCGCCGCCGTGCCGATCACCATGCCGGAGGCCCCCCTGCCCGCGGAAAGCCCGGCGCCGCGGCTGGGCGAGCACACCGACGCCATCCTGGCGGATCTCGGCTTCAGCCCCGATGAGATCGGCGCCTTCCGTCGCGACGCGGTGGTGTGATGGCCGGCGGCGCGGGGGGAGAGCGGCGGGCGGCGGGCGGCGAAGGGGCGCGTGCGGTGCTGGCGGAAATGTTTCATACTGCCGCCGGGATCGCTCCCAGCCTCGCCCCGGCTTCCGTCCACAGCCCAAAGGTCCGCATGGCGCGCCGCCTTCCGCCCCTTCTCGCCCTCCGCGCCTTCGACATCTTCGCCCGCCAGGGCACGGTGCGGGCCGCCGCCGACGAGCTGGCGGTGTCCCACACGGTGGTGTCGCGCCACATCCAGAATCTGGAACAGGCGGTGGGGGTGAAGCTGGTGGCGAAGTCGGGGCGCGGCCTGTCCCTGACCCGCGAGGGCATCCGCTACGCCTCCCAGCTCCGCCGCGCCTTCGACCTGATCGGCGAGGCCAGCAACGAGCTGCGCAACGGCGGGATGGAGGCGGTGCACATCTGCTGCCTCGCCGGGCTGGCGTCGCGCTGCCTGCTCGCCCGCCTGCCGGAGCTGGAGGAGGCGCTGACCGGGCGGGAGGTGATTCTTCAGCCGACCTCGACCCGCCCCGACTTCAGCCGGGAGGAGGCCGACGCCGAGATCATGTATCTGGAGGACGGCGGCTCCGTCGCCGATGGGCTGCGCTCGGAGATGTTCGCGCGGCCGCGCATCCTCGCCATCGCCAGCCCGGAGTTCAAGGCGCGCTACCCCGACGTGCGCACGCCCGCCGACCTCGTCGGCCTGCCGCTGATCCACGAGCAGTCCACCGGCATGTGGGAAGCTTGGCTGGAGGAGGCCGGCATCGCCGACATCCCCCGGCTGCGCGGCCCCCGGCTGTGGCAGGCGCATCTGACCATCGAGGCGGCCCGGCTGGGGCGCGGCGTGGCGCTGGTCAGCGACCTGCTGGTGACCGAGCCGCTGGCCAACGGCGAGCTGGTGGAGATGGTGGACAGCAACGTCACCATCGGCGGCTATTACTTCATCGCCCCGGTCCACCGCTGGAACACGCCGGTCATCTCCGCCATCCGGCAATGGCTGCGCGGCGTGTTCCCGCCGGACCAGACCTCCCCCCTTCAAGGCACCCCATGACCCAGGACCACGCCCTGCCGCCGGACATCTTGCCGTCCGACATCCTGCTGTCCGGCGTGCACACCGTCGAAGAGAGCTGGATCGACCTTTACGGCCACATGAACATGGTTCGCTACGTCGCCCTCTTCGACGAGGTCGGCTACGCCCTGATGGAGCAATGGGGGCTGGGTGAGACCTACACGCGGGACGAGGGGTTCGGCCTGTTCGTGGTCGATGTGGCGGTGCATTACCGGCGGGAGCTGCGCGTCGGCACGCCCCTGCGGGTGGCCCTGCGGCTGCTCGACGCCGACGACAAGCGGCTGCTGAGCCTGCTGGAGATCCGGCGTGCCGACGACGGAACGGTCGCGGCGACCATGGAGCAGCTGTCGATCCACGTCGATCTGCGGACCCGCAAGGTGACGCCCTTCCCGCCGGCCATGGCGGAGCGCCTGCGTACCATGGCGGCGGTCCAGTCCGCCCATCCCCTGCCACCCCGCCACCGGCGGCGGCTGCACTGCCGGGGTTAGCCGCGCGCAATCGCCTTTATGGCCCTCGCCCCTCCGCTCACGCGCAAACGAAGTTTGCGCTGACGCGACAGGCGGACCTTTGGTCCGCCGAAAGCGGGGAGAGGGAGGGGACCCGCGCCGCAGGCGTGGGGAGGGTGAGGGGGATGCCCGTGGCGCCAGGTCCGGCAAAGGCGCACCCCCCTCACCTTTCCCTCTCCCTGGAGGGGAGAGGGAAAATGCCAAACCCGACAGCAGCGCGACCGAAGCGGTTGCCGGCCGGCGGGACCTTCACGATATGTCCGCCATGACTCATCTGCGCATGGCGTTGCGGCTGGCTTGGCGGGACCTGCGGGGCGGCGTCGCCGGACTTTGGATCGTTATCCTCGGGGTGGCGCTGGGCACCGCCATGATGGCCGCCGTCGGCTCGCTCAGCGGCGGCGTGCTGGAGGGGATGCGGGCCACCGCGCGCGAGGCGGTCGGCGGCGACCTCTCCCTGCGCCTGTTCCACGCACCGGCCACACCGGAGCAACGGGCTGTCCTCGACACGATCGGCAGGGTCGGCGAGACGGCGGAGTTGCGACCCGTCGCCTCGACGGTGAGAGGCGACGCCCGTACCCTGGTCGAGCTGAAGGCGGTTGAGGGAAGCTACCCGCTGGTTGGCACGGCGGCGGTGTCCGGAGCCCCGTCGCTTGCCGACGCGCTGGCCCAACGGGACGGGCGATGGGGCGCCGCGGTGTCCGCCGACCTCCTCGACACGCTGGCGCTGGGCATCGGCGACCGGCTGCGGCTCGGCGCCGCCGAGGTCGCGATCCGCGCCGTGCTGGAGCATGAGCCGGACCGGGCCTTCCGCGCCTTCTCCCTCGGCCCGCGCGTCGTCATCGACCGCCAAGCGCTGGACGTGACGGGCCTCGCTGAGCCGGGGATGCCCGTCTACTGGTACTATCGCCTTGTCCTGCCGGAAGCGGACCGGTCCGAGGCGGTCCTGCGCGATCTGAAAGACCGCTTCCCCGACGCGGGATGGCGGATCGTCGATGCCTCCAACGGCATTCCGGGCGTGGACCGCACCGTGCACCTCGCCCGCGCGCTGTTCCTTCTCGGATCGCTGGCCGTCCTGCTGATCGGCGGCGTCGGCGTCGGCCGCGCTCTGTCGGCGCATCTCGCCCGGCGGTTGCCGGTCCTGGCGACGCTGAAGGCGCTGGGCGGCTCGCCACGCCTCCTCTTCACCGCCTTCCTGGTGCAGACGCTGGCCGTGGTCGGCGTGGCGTTGCTGATCGGCCTGGGGACCGGCGCCGTTCTGGCCGCGTCGGCGGTGCGCGCCCTGCCGCTCGATTGGATGCCGGAAACGGGCGGCGCTGTCGATCCGGCGGCCCTGCTGTTGGCCGGGGCGGTCGGGCTGCTGGCGGCGCTGCTCTGCGCCGTGCCGCCGCTGGCCCGCGCCGCCGGGAGCAGTCCCGCCGCGATCTGGCGGGGGGCGGTGGACGGCTTGGCCCAGCCGGTGGGGTGGCGGACCCGTGGCGCCGTCGCGCTTCTGGCTCTGGCGCTCGCCGGCCTTCTCGCAGCCTGGACGGGCATGCCGCTCGCGGTCGCCGGCTTCCTCTTCGTCGCCGGGCTGGTGGCGGCGGCGTTTGCGCTGCTGGGGCGCGGGCTCGCGGGGATGGCCCGCCGGCTGGCGCGCGGACGGCGGCCGGTGGTCCGGCTGGCCGTCGCCAACCTCGGGCGCCCCGGCGCACCGACGGTCCCGGTGGCCGTCGCGCTGGGCATCGGCCTGACCCTGCTGGTCGCGGTCGGCGTGGTCGGGCAATCCGCAACCGGCCATGTCGCGGCGACGCTGCCGGCGCAGACGCCCTCCGTCGTTGTCCTGAACATTCCCCCGCCGGACGGCACCCGCTTGAACGAACACCTCTCCGCCCTGCCCGGCGTCGGGCGGGTCGAGACGGCGCCCTTCCTGCACGCCCGGATCAGCCGCCTCAACGGCGTCGCCGTCACCGAGGCGGATGCCCCGCGCTCCGTCGGCTGGGCGGTGCGCGGCGACCGCGGCCTGTCCTGGCGCGACCGCCCCGTCCCCACCGACCGGATCGTGGCGGGGGATTGGTGGCCCGAAGGCTACGCCGGTCCGCCGCTCGCCTCGCTGGACGCGCAGGTGGCCGGCCGGCTGGGCCTGACGGTGGGAGACAGCGTCACGCTGGCCCTGGCGAGCGGCCCGGTGACCGCGACCGTCGCCAACCTGCGGCGCATCGACTGGACGCGGCTCGACCTGGATTTTCCGGTTCTCCTGTCCCCCTTCGCCCAACCGCCGCCGCACAGCCTCGTCACCGCCGCCTGGTCGCCACCCGACGCGGTTTCGGCGGTGGAGGCGGCGGTGGCCGAGGCGGTCCCGCAAGCCCCCACGATCCGCGTGGCGGAGGTGCTCGACACGCTCGGTTCGACCGTCCGGACCGTGCGCGGGCTTCTGAACGGCCTGTCCGCCGTCGCACTCGGCGCGGCGGCCGTGGTCCTTCTCGGCGCCATCGCCAACAGCGCGCGGCGGCGGCTTCACGAAATGGCGATCCTGCACGCCCTCGGGATCGGGCGGTGGTCCATGGTTCAAGCGGTGGTCCTGGAATTCACCATTCTGGGCGCCGCCGTCGCCGCGGTCGCGGTGCCGCTCGGCTGGGTCGGCGGGGCAACGGTGGTCGCCAGCCTTGCCGACGGCGCTCCTCTGCCTGGAAGCGCTGTTCCCCTGGCCGTCTTCGTCGGCACCATTGCAGCGATGGCAGCGGTCGGGGCCGTGCTGGTGGCCCGCCTGCCGCGACGGGACGTGATGCGGCGGTTGCGCAGCGATGCGCTGTCCGCCTGATCCGCCGGCCCGTCAGGCCATCTCCGCCGCCGGAATGATCGCGTCGGTCAGCAGGGCGTTGAGAAGGCCGACATGGCCATCCGAGCGCGCCGGCCGGCCGGGGTCGGAGGTGACGACGACGGTCAGCCCCAGGCCGGGCACCAGATAGAGCATCTGCCCGCCGTAGCCGCGCGCGTAGGCGATGCGGTGCCCCTTCGCCTTGGCGAGGAACCAGCCGTACCCGTAGTCGTCGCCGGAGAAGGGGGAGCGGGTGCGCGGCACCCAGGACGCCTCCACCCAGGCGGCGCTGATGACCGGCTGTCCGTTCCACTGCCCGCCCTGCCGCCACAGCTCGCCGAAGCGGAAGAGGTCGAGCGGCGACAGCGCCATGTTGTTGCCGCCGAGATAGAAGCCCTGCGGGTCGCGCGTCCAGGACGGCACATCGATCCCCAGCGGCTCGCCCAGCCAGTCCCGCGCCAGGGACAGCAGGCTGCGCCCCGACGCGCTGGACAGCGCAGCGCCCAGCAGGTGGTAGCTGCCGGTCGAATAGAGCATCCGCGCGCCCGGCTCGGTGACGAAGGGACGGCGTAGCGCGTCGGCGACCCAGTTGCGGCTGTTGATCCAGCGGCCATAACCCGGCCCGGAAGTCGGCTCCAGACCGGCCTGCATGGTCAGAAGGTCGGCGATGGTGATCCGGCGCACCCGCGGATCGACGGCCGCCGGAACCAGCCCCGGCGCCGCCTCGGCCAAAGGAACATCGACGCCGCGCAGGACCCCGCGGTCGATGGCGATGCCGACGAGCGAGGCGGCGATGGTCTTGGACACCGACTTGACGTTCACGGCGCGGTTCACCGCCGGCCCCCGGAAGGCCTCCGCCGACACCACTTCCCCATGCCGCCCGATGACCAGCGCGTGGATCTGATCGAGCCCCGCCGCCTGCTTGATCGCCCGGTCCAGCAAGGCCGGATCGAACGCGGCCCCGGCCGCCGGTTGGGCGGCAAGCAGCGGGCGCGCCAGGGCGCAGCCAAGGGACGCGACGGTAGCGGCGAGGACGGTGCGGCGGCCGAGCCGGAACGGCGGATTCGAGATCATCCCGGATATGTGGTCCCGCTTCGGTGCCATCCAAGATTGGGCTCTTCCAAGTTTTGCGTGGATCACCGGGGGCGTGTTCTGGGTTTCGAAGTTCGCGTCAGGCGCGGCCGAGGACCCGACCACGCAGCAGATCGAAGCCGGCCCGGCCATACATCGCGCGCTTGATCGCCTTCAGCCGGTTGACCTGCCCGCTGCTCCCCGGCTCGCTCGGCGCGGCACGCACCGCGTCCTCGTCGCGGCGGAGCGTTCGCCATGAGCGGCGCCGGTCAGCCCTTGGACTTCCAGTTCCATCAAGCGCTCGGCGGCAAAGCCGATCATCTCGCGCAGCAGATCGGCATCCGTGCCCTTCTCAAGCATCGCGCGAAACGCCATCACCTCGTCGGTCATCGTGGTCACCCTCGGTCGAGAATGTGTTGTGGTGACCAGACTCCACCGAAGAACCATGATGGCCGCCTGCTGTGGACAACCGGCCCGCCTACGCCAGCTCCGGGGGCGCTTCGGCGGGCCGGGTCCCCACAGCTCCTGCACCACATCAGGGGGCACGACCAAAGCACGGAAGCACGGAAGCCAGAGTCTTGCGAAAGACGATGTCACCATATATGGCACGGCCAGCTTGGAAAGACAGGAATTGTGGCAAATTTGACCACTTCCTCTGACTCGCGCTGACAGAAAATCAATGAGTTAGCAGAAATTTCCGACCGCGTTATGTGACAGCGCACAGAGCCGGTGAACTCCCGCGGCGCTGGCGGGTTATCCAGGCAACCGGAACCGGAGGACCGCGTGTTCGAGTGGATCACAAACATGGTCGAGAGCGGCGGCTACGCCGGCATCGCGCTTCTGATGCTGCTGGAGAACGTCTTTCCGCCCATCCCATCGGAACTCATCATGCCGCTGGCCGGCTTCGTCGCGGCCCGCGGGGATCTCAGCCTGCCGCTGGTGGTGCTGGCGGGCACCGCGGGTTCGGTGGCGGGAGCGTTGTTCTGGTACTATGCCGGGCTGTGGCTGGGCAGCGCGCAGCTGAAGCGGTTGGCCTCCCGGCATGGCCGATGGCTGACGGTGGCGCCCGCGCAGGTTGACGAGGCGACGGGCCGGTTCCGCCGGCACAGCGCGGCGTCGGTGCTGATCGGGCGCCTCATCCCGGCGGTGCGCACGCTGATCTCCGTTCCGGCCGGGATCGCCGGGATGGGGTTGGCCCGCTTCCTGGTCTATTCGACCATCGGAACGGCGCTGTGGTCGCTGGTCCTCGCCGGTGCGGGCTATCTGCTGGAAGGCCAGTACGACAAGGTGTCGGGTTGGATGGACCCGCTGGCCAAGCTGGTCATCGCCGCCATCGCCGCCTGGTACGCCTACCGCGTCGCCACGTTCCGTCCGCAGGAACAGAACTGACGGGGTCACCCCCGTCAGTGTCCCCAGAGCAGCCTGACATCAATCCTTCGCGTCATCCTTTGAACCACGAGTGGGCAGGTCCTTGCGCTTCGCGGACGCCATCTCCCGCAGTTCCTTTTCACTCATCGACTTGACCATTTCTTTTGACGCGCCGCGCAGGCTGGATTCCGGCTGCTCCCCGCGCTTGGCCGCCAGCGCCGCGCCGGCGGCCATCTGTTGCTTCTTGGACTCCGCCTTGCTCATGCGATCCCTCCACCCGTGATGTGAACGCTCCTTCCATCAACAGGGTTGGCGCGGATTCCGTTCTTGCAGGCCGGCGCTGCAACCTTTGATGAACCAGCCGCAACCCATCCGATCCGCCGTGACGGCAGCGATTCCCGTCGGAACGGAATAACCACACGTTGGTGTGTCCGAAGACGTTCCATGTCCGTAATGCGGCTTTTCCGTTTGTCAAAATCTCTTTAAGTTGTATCATTCGTTGACAATCCCTCCTTAAGACGTATTTTTGGCGATCTAATCCCTTTTTGGGACGCATATGACGTTTCTGTAAAAATTCGCCGCGAATTGTCCCGTCGGATCATTGCAACGCCGAAGGAATAGTGGGGACTTCGATGCCCGACACCACGCCGCACCTCCCCAACGTCGACCTTCCTCTGTCCAAAAGTTTCGGGCCGGTCAGACACTGGCCCGATCTTCGTCTGCACGAGGGGTTCGAACGGCTTGTGGAGCGGCATCCCAACGCCCCGGCGGTGGTGACGGAGGCCGTCATCCTCGACTATGCCGGGCTGGACGCGGGAGCCAACGCATTGGCCCATGCGCTGCTGGCCCTCGGGTTGGACAGGGAAGAGCCGGTCGGGGTGCTGGCGGAGCGGTCAGGCTATCTGCCGCAGACGTTCCTCGGGATTCTCAAGGCGGGCGGCGTCTACGTGCCGATGGTCGCCGACCTGCCGCCGGAGCGGCTGGCGAACATGGCGCGGCAAGCGGGGATGCGGCTGCTGATTGCGCTGGACGGTCTGATACCGCCGGACGCGCTGGCCGATGCCCTGTCCGCCAACGGCGGGGCGGAGCGGCCGCAAGCCGTCCTGCGCCCCGAATCCCTGGACGGGGACAGCCTCGCCAAGTCCATGGAACGCCCGAACCGTCCCGGCCCGGCGAACGGTCTGGCGAACGGGCTGGCGGTCATCCTCTTCACCTCCGGCTCGACCGGCCAGCCGAAGGGCGTGCTGATCCGGCACGACGCCTGCGTGAATCTGGCGCTCGGCCACACGGAGGCGCAGGGCGTCGGGCCGGGCGACCGGGTTCTGCTGTCCACCTCCCCCGGTTTCATCCTGGGCTTCCGCGAGCTGTGCCTGCCGCTGCTCTCCGGTGCCGCCTATGTCCCGGCCTCGCGGGCGCTGATCGACGATCCGGCGCGACTGCTCGAACACATGGCCCGGCTGAGGGTGACCATCGCCCTGTTCACGCCGTCCTACCTGCGGCTTCTGCGCGGGGCGGTGCCGGCGGGGCTGCGCATGATCCTGACCGCCGGAGAGCGGCCGAACCCCGACGACGCGCGGCATTACGCCCGCCACCTCGACTATTGGAACATGCATGGCGCCACCGAGGTTTGCGGCACCATCTGCATGCACAAGGTAAGCCCCCATGGCGACGGCCCGCTGCCAAGCGGGCGCCCCTTCATCAACAACGCCGTCCATCTGCTCGACCGCCACGGTAACGAAGTCCCCGACGGCGCGGTCGGGGAGATCCACGTCGTCGGGCGGGGCGTCTCGCGCGGCTACCTGAACCAACCCGAGCTGTCGGCGGAGAATTTCGTGGAAACGCGCTTCGGGCGCGCCTACCGCACGCACGACCTGGGGCGCTGGAACGCGGACGGCGAGCTGGAGACGCTGGGCCGCGCCGACGACATGGTGAAGGTGTCCGGCCAGTCGGTGTCGCTGGGCGAAATCGAACGGACGCTGCTGCGCCACCCGCTGGTCAGCCGCGCCGCCGTCCTTCAGCACCAGGGCCGCCTGACCGCCATCGTCGAGAGCGCCGATCCGGAGGCCGCGCAGGGGGAGGACTGGCGCGCGTTCCTCGGCCGCACCCTGCCCGCCTACATGGTCCCGGCGCGGGTCCGCGCCGTGGCGCGGATGCCGATCAGCTCCGCCGGCAAGACCGACCGCCGCGCCCTGCTGGCGCTCGCCGAGGAGGCTCTGACCGCGCCACGCGCCACGGGTGGAACACCGCCGCAGGGCGACCTGGAACGGGCCATCGCCGCGGTGTGGGAAGAGGTTCTGGACACCCGCCCGGTGATGCGGGACGACCCGTTCTTCGCCATCGGCGGCAGCAGCCTGCTCGCCATCGCGGTGGGCCAGCGCCTCCACGCGCTCGGCCATCCGGTGACGGTGCCGGTGATCCTGGCCTCTCAGACGGTGGAGGCGCTGGCCCGCCGCATCGCAGAACAGACAGACGAGGACACCGCCGCGCCGGACCTGACCAGTGGTCCCGCCACCGCCGGTCAGGAGGATTTCTGGGTCGCCGCCAAGCTCGGCCTCGCCGCCGTCGGGTCGCATGTCGTGCGCGTCCTGTCGGTGCGCGGCCCGGTTCCGGAGGTGGAGCGCTGGCGCGCCGCCTGGGCCGCGCTGCTCGAGCGCCACCCCGCCCTGCGCACCGCCTTCCACACCGATGCCGACGGGCGGGTGCGCTGGCGCACGGTTCCCACCGCCGGTTTGCCGTCCTCCGTCGGCTTTTCCGTCGACCGCTGCCACGTCCCGGAGGAGGCGCGGGAGCTGATCGCCGGCTACGCCGGGACGCCCTTCGCACTGACCGAGGCGCCTCTGGCCCGCGCCGGCCTGATGTTCATCGAATCCGGCAATGAGACGCTGTTCTGGTTCGTGCTGCACCACGCGGTGGTGGACGGCCAGTCCGCCCGCACCGTGCAGGAGGATGTCCTTACCCTGCTGCTGGGCCGCCCCTTGCCCTCGGCGCCGCACGGCGTCGCGCAGGCCGCGCGGGACGAGGCGCATCACCACCGTTCCGGCCGGGCGGAGCAGGACCGCGCCTTCTGGCGGGCCAAGCTGGACGCCCTGCCGCCGGAGGCGTTCGAGGAGCTTCCGCTCGACCGCCCCCGCCCAGCCACACCCGGCGGGCGCTCCGCACCACCCCTGGCGGAGCGGCTGGACGCCGCGACCACCGCGGCCCTCGCCGCCATCGCGAAGGCGCAGGGCGTCGGCCTGCACGGCCTGCTGCTGGCGATCCTGGCGGCGGAGACGCGGCGGCGCGGCGGACGGACCGACCTGATCCTGGGAACCGGCGTTTCGCTGCGCCCCGCAGGAGCCGAGGACGCCGTTGGGCATTTCGTCAATCTCGTGCCGGTCGTCCTGCCCGGCGTCACCGGAGCGTTGGCCGGACAGGTTCGCGCCGCCCAGGACGCGCTGACCGAGGCGGTCGGACACGCCGGCCTGCCCGCCAACCTGATCCAGCGTGAATTCCGCCAGCGCCGGCCCGACGCGCTGCCGCCCGCCCGCCCCAACCTCTTCGCGATGGCGCTGACCGCCAACCCGCCGCGAACCAGCATTGATCCGGCCAGTGGCCTGTCCCTCGCCCCGCGCCGCCTGCCTAGTGCGCTCGCCCACCCCGCCGCCGGCCTCGACCTCGCCTTCAGCCACGAGCCGGTGACGGCGGAGGACGGCGAAGGGCTGGAACTGGCGCTGTTGTGGAATCCGGACGTTTATACGGAGGACACCGCGCGCTCCTGGCTGGTCGGCTTCGCCGCCTGGGCGCGCTGGCTGGCCGCCGAACCGGCGCGGCTGGCGTCCCCGCTGCCCGCCCTGCTGCCGGAGGAGTCGGCCCTTCTGGAGCGCTGGGAGCATGGCGAGGAGCGGCCCCGTCCGGCCCACCGTGCCCATGAGCTGTTCGAAGAGATTGCCGCCCGCCTGCCGGACCGCCCCGCCGTGGTCACCCACAGCGGCGTGCAGACCTATGGCGACCTGAACCGGGACGCCGACCGCATCGCCGCCGCCCTGCTCCGCTGCGGTGTGGCGCGGCAGGAGCCGGTGGCGGTCCTGACCGGCTGCTCACCGGACCTGCCCGCGGCGGTGATCGGAATCTGGAAGGCCGGGGCGGCCTATCTGCCGTTGGCCCAAGACCTGCCGCCGGAGCGCATGGCCTATATGGTCCGCGACGCGGGCGCCCGGCTGCTGGTCGCGCTGGACGGCCAGCCCGTCCCGCCCGCCCTGGCCGATGCCATTCCCACGCTGATCCGTCCCGAATGGCTTGAGAGTTCCCCCGAACGGACCTCCGTGGCCGGGGCGCCGGACGACCTCGCCTACATCATCTACACCTCCGGCACCACCGGGCATCCGAAGGGCGTGGCGGTCCGGCACGACGGCTTCGTCAACGCCGCGCTGGCGACAGGGGAGACGGTCGGCTTGCTGGCGGACGACCGTATGGCGCTGACGGCGACGCCGGGATTCGACGCCTCGCTGTGGGAACTCGGGCTGGCACTGCTGCACGGCATGGCTCTGGTTCCCGTGCCGTCGGACCTGCGCGACGATCCCTGGGCGCTGAAGGACGCCTACGCGGCGTTGGGCGTCACCGTGGCCTTCCATGCCCCCTCCTATCTGCGGGTCAGCAAGGAGAAGCCGTTCCGTGGCCTGCGCATCCTGCTGACCGGCGGAGAGGCGCCGAACGCCGACGATGCCCGTCACCACTCCGCCGGGCCGGCCTTCTGGAACGCCTACGGCCCCACCGAGGCGAGCATCCTCGCGACCATGGGCCGCATCCTGCCCGACAGCGGGCGCAGCGGCCCGGTGCCCGCCGGACGCCCGCTGCCCAATGTCCGTGTCACGCTGCGCCGCCCGGACGGGACGCCGGTCCCGCCCGGCCTGCCGGGGGAGGTGTGGCTGAGCGGAGTGGGTCTCGCCCGTGGCTATCTGAACAATCCGGAGCTGACCGCCCGTTCCTTCGTCGAGACGGCGGAGGGCCGCTTCTACCGCACCGGCGACTTGGGGCGCTGGACGGTGGACGGCCAACTGATCCTGTGCGGCCGCATCGACCATCAGGTGAAGCTGCACGGCCAGCGCGTCGAGCTTGCCGAGATCGAGCAGGACCTGCTGGCCCACCCCGCCGCCGCACAGGCCGTCGTGCTGGTGGACGCCGCGGCCGAAGGCACCAAGGCCCTGCGCGCCTTCGTCCGCGCCAAGGACAGCGCCGCCCTTCCCGACGAGGAGGGGTGGCGCGCCTTCCTCGCCGACCGCCTGCCCGCCTTCATGGTGCCGGCCAGCGTGACGGCGGTGGACAGCCTCCCGCTGACGCCGGCGGGCAAGATCGACCGCGACGCCCTGCTCCGCCTCGCCCATTCCCATTCCGATGGCCACGCCGCCACGGCGGAGCGGGAGGCGCCACTGGACGGACTTGAAAGCCGCATCGCCGCCCTGTGGGGCGGTCTGCTGGGCGAGGAGGTCGCGCGTACCGACAACTTCTTCGCGCTCGGCGGCAACAGCCTGCTGGCGGTGACCATCGCGCACCGGCTGTCCCAGGAGCTGGGCGTGACCGTTCCGGCGCGCGCCCTGTTCGCCGCACCGACCCTGGCCGGCTTCACCCGCAAGGTGGCGGAGTTGCGCGATGCGGCAGCGCCCCAGGCCGACGCGGATGGCTCCGACCTCGCCACCGAAGGGGAACGGGAGTTCCGGGTGGCCGAAGCGGCGGGGCTGGACACGCGCCCCTTCATCATCCCGGTGATCCGCACCGTGGAGGGGGAAGTCCCGGACCCGGCACGCTGGTCGGACGCCTGGACAGCGCTCGTGGAGCGGCATGAAGCGTTGCGCACGACCTTCGCGGAGGACGCGGAAGGGTGCCTGCACCGCCGCGTCGCCGCCACCGTCGATGGTGCGCTGGAGCTGTCCACCCAGACCGGCCGCACCGCGGCTCTCGCCCACATTCGCGCCCGCCAGGGGGAACCCTTCGCCATGGCGACCGCGCCGCTGTGGCGGGCCGGGCTGGTGAGGCTGGCGGACGGCGGTTCGCCGCTGTTCTGGATGGCAATGCATCATTCGATTGGCGACGGACGCTCGGTCGGCATCCTGCTGGAGGAGTTGACCGCCCTTCTGGCCGGCGAACCCCTGCCACCCTTGTCTGCCCGCTACGCCGCCATAGCCGCCCGCGAGTTGCGCTATCTGGACGGCCCGGACCGCGCGGCGGACGAGGCCCATTGGCGGGAACACCTGTCCGCCCTGCCCCCCGAGGCCTTCGAGGACTGGCCGCTCGACACGCCGCGCGCCGCCGGGGCCACACCGGGCAGCCACCGGTTCGAGCTGCGTCTGGACCCGGCCACCGCCGCCGGGTTGAAGGCGGTCGCCCGCCGGCACGAGGCCAGCCTGCACGCCATCCTCCTGACCCTGTTGGCGCGCGAGGTGCGGCGGCGCACCGGACGCGGCGCCTTCACCATCGGGACCACCGGCGACATACGGGAAACCGCCGAGGACATGCGCGTCGTCGGCTATGGCGTGAACATGCTGCCGCTGGCCTTCCATCCTGTTGCCGGCATCCCCTTCGGGGCGGAGTTGCGCGCCACCCAGGCGGCTCTGGTCGGGGCGCTTCAGCACGCCCGTCTGCCCTTCGCACGGATCTGCCACGGCTTCTGGGCGGATCATCCGCAGCACCGCGACCCGGCGCGCTACCCGCTGTTCGACATCGCGGTGACGGAGAATCCGCAAGGTGCCCCCGCCGCCGGCCCGCTGCGCCTCGTCCGTCCCAATGGCGAAGGGCCGACCTATGAACGCACCGGCCACTCGCCGGGCCAGGACATGGTGCTGACCCATGAAGGGCTGGCCGACGGCGGGTTGCTGCTGCAATGGCACGTCAACGCCGTGCTCTACGCCCAGGACACGGCGGAACGCTGGTTCGACGCGCTGACCGGCTGGGCGCGCTGGCTGGGGGGCGACGAGGCCCGCGCCGAGGCGACGCCGCCCGCCCTGCTGCCGGAGGAAGAAGCCACTCTCGCTTCGTGGGAGCATGGTCCGGCGGCGGAGCGCCCTACGCTGCCCTTCCACGCGCTGTTCGAGCGGCTGATCGACCGTCCCGGCACCGGCCAGGGCGGACGCCCGGCGGTCATCGGTGCCGACCGCGTTTTGACCTACCGCGCGGTGGAGGCGGAGGCCAACGCCATCGCCCACGCCCTGCGTGAGCGCGGGGTGGAGCGGGGAACCGTGGTCGGCGTGCTGACCGGCCGCTCCCCCAACCTGCCCGCCGCCCTGCTGGGCGTGTGGAAGGCTGGAGCGGTCTATCTGCCGCTGGCCTCCGACCTGCCGGCCGAGCGGCTGGCCTTCATCGCCGGGGACGCCGGAGCGGCCCTGCTGCTGGCGCTGGACGGCGCGGCGGTTCCGGACGCGCTGTCCGCCCTGCCCGTTCTGCGCCCGGAAGACCTGTCCGCCGATTTCCGCGCGGCGCACGCCCACCGTTCGCAAGCCGCGACCGGACCGGAGGACACCGCCTACATCCTCTACACCTCCGGCTCCACCGGCCGCCCCAAGGGCACGCCGGTCAGCCACGGCGCCTACGTGAACATGGTCTTGGGCGCTGTCGAGACCTTCGGCCTGACCGCCGAGGACCGGACGCTGATGTTCGCCTCGCCCTCCTTCGACGTGTCGCTGTCGGACATCGGCGTGCCGCTGGCCGCCGGGGCGGCGCTCTGCGCCGTTCCCTACGAGGTGCTGAGCGCGCCGGCCCGCCTGATCGCTTTCCTGGCGGAGCAGCGGGTGACCGTCGCCGACCTCACCCCGACCTATCTGCGCCTGTTCGACGGGGCGGAATTGCCGTCGCTGCGCATCCTGGTGACCGGGGGCGAGGCGCCGCTGGCGGCGGACGTGCGGGCCTATGCCGGGCGGCTGCGCTATTACAACGCCTACGGCCCGACCGAGAACACCATCACCAGCGCCATGGGGCTGTTAAGCGCGGAGGACCGGGGCTTCCTGCCCGTCGGCCGCCCACTGCCCAACACGTCGGTCCACATCCGCGACGCGGCGGGCCGGCCGGTGCCGCCGGGGGCGGTGGGGGAGATCTGGCTGGGCGGCGCCAACCTCGCCTGCGGCTATCGGAACCGTCCGGAGCAGGAGGCAGCGGCCTTCATCGGGACGGGAAGCGGACGGCTCTACCGCTCCGGCGACCTTGGGCGCTGGCGCGCCGACGGCGAGTTGGAGGTGCTGGGCCGCATCGACGATCAGGTGAAGCTGAACGGCATCCGCATCGAACTCGGAGAGATCGAACAGGCGCTCAGCAGCCACCCCGACGTTGCGCAGGCGGTGGCCCTGGTGCAGGGCAAGGCCGGCGCGGCGCAGAGCCTGTGGGCCTTCGTCCGCCCCGTGCCGGGCAGGCCGGTTCCGGCCGAGGAGCCCTGGCGCGGCTGGCTGGCCGAGCGGTTGCCCGCGGTGATGATCCCGGCCGGGCTGATCGCGGTGGAGACGGTGCCGGTCACGGCGTCCGGCAAGGTGGACCGCGCGGCGCTGCAAGGGCTGATCGCCGGCCACGCCCCGCAGGGTGCGCAGATGGCGCCGCAGGGCCGGCTTGAGGAGACCGTCGCCCGCGTCTGGGCGGAGCGGCTGGGCCGCGGCCCGGTCTGGCGCGACGACAATTTCTTCGCGCTCGGCGGCCACAGCCTGCTCGCCATCGCCGTCGCCCATGCGCTGGAGACGGAACTGGGGCGCCCCGTCTCCGCCCGCGACCTGTTCACCGAGCCGATGCTGCGCGGCTTCGCCGCCCGCCTCGCCGCCGCCGCTCCTGCGGATTTCCCATCCGATGCCGAATCTGACCGCGCGACCGAAGGCCAGCGGGAGTTCTGGGTGGCCGAGCAGGCCGGGCTGGACGTCCGCGGCTTCAACATCCCCCTGACATTGGCGGTGGAGGGCGACCTCCCGTCCGACGACCGCTGGCGGGACGCCTGGACCACCCTCGCCGAGCGGCACGAGGCCCTGCGCACCGGCTTCCACGAAGATGAATGTGGCACGCTCCGCCGTGTCGTCCTTCCCGTGACCGACGTTCTGGAGATGCGGACGGCCCCCGACCGCACTGCCGCGCTGGACCTCATCCGGGAGCGCCAGACGGCGCCCTTCGCCATGGCCGCTCCGCCGCTGTGGAGGGCCGGGCTGGTGCGGGTGGCGGACGGCAGCGGCGCCCTGTTCTGGCTGGCCCTGCACCATTCCATCGGCGACGGCCTGTCCCTCGGCCTGCTGGCAGACGACTTGGCCGCATTGCTGCGCAGGGTGTCCCCGCCCGGCCGTGCGCCCGGCTTCGGCCGATCCGCCGCGCGGGAGGAAAACCACCTCGCCAGCGAGGCCGCCAAGGCGGACGCGGAGCATTGGCAAAACCTGCTCGCCGGGATCAACCCCGCCGCCTTCGAGGAATGGCCACTCGACAAGCCCCGTCCGCCGGTGCGCAACGCCGAAACGGCCAAGGGAAGCCATTGCCACCGCGTCCGCCTCGCCCCGGATGTGGCGGAGGCGTTGCGCGCCCTCGCCCGGCGCAACGGCGCCAGTCTGCACGCCCTGATGATGACCCTGATGGCGTGGGAAGTGCGGCGCCGCACCGGCCGGGCGGCGTTCCTGATGGGCACAGCCGCCTCCACCCGCGAAACGGTGGAGGAGGCGGGCGTCGTCGGCTACTATGTCAACATGCTGCCGGTGCCTTTCCAGGTGGACCGGAGCGAGCCGCTGGAACAGGCCGTCAAGGCCACGCAAAGCCGTCTGGCGGAAGCCTTGCGTCATGGCCGCCAGCCCTTCGCCCGCATTCATCAGGAGTTCCGGCGCCACCAGCCGCAGGCGCATCACCCCGCCCGCTACCCGCTGTTCGATTTGGCGGTGACGGAAAATCCGGCGATGGCCGCCCCACGGGGTGACGGGCTTCGCTTCGCGGCCATTGATGCCCTCACCAGCGGCGGCATCCAGTACGAGCTGCGCCACAGCGCCCCCGCCCAGGACCTCGTCCTGGTGCATGAGGGGCAGGCGGACGGTGGCTTGGTCCTCCAGCTCTACGCCAACGCCGCCCTCTACGAGCGGGAGACCGCCCAGGCCTGGACCTCGGCGCTGGCCGGCTGGGCGCGTCGGCTGGCCGATCCGCAGCGAGCGCGCGGCGAACCGCTGCCCGCCCTGCTGCCGGATGAGGAGACGCTGCTCGCGGCGTGGGAGCGCGGTCCGGCGATGCCGCACCCGGTTCCCTGCTTCCACCACCAGTTCGCCGCGCTGGCGCGCTCGCAGCCGGACCGGCCCGCTCTCATCACCGACAACGGGGAAGCCAGCTACGCCGCGATGAACGCCCGCGCCAACGCGCTGGCCCACGCGCTGCTGGCGCAGGGCTTGCGGACCGGCGAAGCGGTCGGCGTCCTGACGGAGCGCTCGCCCGCCCTGCCCGAAGCGGTGCTGGCGATCTGGAAGGCCGGGGCCGCCTACCTGCCGCTGACCCGCGACCTGCCGGCGGACCGGCTGGCCTTCATCGCCCGCGACGCCGCCATCCGCGTCGTCGTGGCGCTGGACGGCCACCCCCTGCCCGACGCGCTGGCGCAGGCCGGTTACGCCGTTCTTCGCCCGGAAACCCTGACCGAGGACTTCCGCGCCGCCCATTCCCATGAACCGGAGGCCGGGCAACGCAGCGGTCCAGGCGATCCCGCCTACATCATCCACACCTCGGGGTCCACCGGGCTGCCGAAGGGGGTCGTGCTGCATCATGGCGGGCTACTGAACCTCGGCCTGTCGATGGCGCGGATGATGGGCGTCCAGCCGGACGAGCGGACGCTTCTCAGCTCCTCCCCCTCCTTCGACGCCTGGATCTCCGATTCCGTGATGACCTGGGCGACCGGCGGCGCCCTCGTTCCCATCCGCCGCGCCGAGATGGACGACACCGCCGGGCTGCGCGCCAAGATGGAGCGGCTGGGCGTCACCTCCGCCACCCTGCCGCCCTCCTATCTGCGGCTGTTCGAGCAGGCGGACCTGCCGACCCTGCGCATCCTGATGACGGTGGGTGAGCCGCCAAACGCCGCAGACGCCCTGCACTACGCGGCGCGGCTGCGCTACATCAACGGCTACGGCCCGACCGAGAACACCGCCGCGGCCAGCATCGGCATCCTGCGCCCGGACTCGCCCTGGATGAGCGCAGGGCGCCCGCTGCCCAACACCGCCATCCACATCCTGGACGAGGATGGCGAGCCGGTGCCCCCCGGCGCCATCGGCCATGTCTGGCTGAGCGGCATGGGGCTGGCCATCGGCTACCTGAACCGGCCCGACCTGACCGCCGCCGCCTTCGTCGAGACGGCGAAGGGCCGCCGCTACCGCACCGGCGACCTCGGCCGCTGGCTGCCGAATGGCGAGTTGCTGGTGCTCGGGCGGTCGGACGGCCAGGTGAAGCTGCGCGGCCAGCGCGTGGAGCTGGGCGAGATCGAGCACCGGCTGGAATCCTACCCCGGCGTCCAGCAGGCGGTGGCCCTGGTGGACACGCCACCGGGGGGCACCCAGACGCTGTGGGCCTTCGTCAGCCTCGCCCCGGACGCCGCGGAACCGACGCAGGCCGCCTGGGCCGCCCATGCGGCGGCGGCGCTGCCCACCTATATGGTGCCGGCGGCGGTGATCCGGGTGCCGGCGATCCCGGTGACGGTGGCCGGCAAGGTGGACCGCAAGGCCCTGCTGCTGGCGCTGGCCGACCACGCCCCATCCGAAGGCGCCGCCTCCGGCGCCTACACCCCGCCGCGCAACGCGGTGGAGCAGCGGGTGGCGGAGTTGTGGGCCGAGCAGCTTCAAAGGCCCGTTCCGGGGCGCGAGGCCGGCTTCTTCGAACTGGGCGGCGACAGCCTGCGGGCGATCGCCGTGGTCAACCGCCTGCGCCGCGAATTCGCCTGCAAGATCAACGACCTCTACGAAGCCCCGGTGCTCGCCGACTTCGCGCTGCGGCTGCGGCCCCAGCCGGACCATCTTCACCGCGTCATCGCCGCCGTCCGATCCCATTGGCGGGACTATCAGGCGACCCTGCCCGCCTTCGACGCCGCCCGCGACCGGGCGCTGGCCGAGCAGCAGCGGGCCTACGAGGCGCGCAACGCGGCCTACGACGCCTTCGACGGAACGGAGCGGCGCGACTATGGCGAGGCGCTGCTGACCGGGGCCACCGGCTATCTCGGCGCCTATCTGCTGCGGGAACTGCTGTCCGATCCGGCGCGGCGGGTGACCGCCCTGGTCCGCGGGGGCGACGACGGGGCCGCCCGCGCCCGGCTGGACCGCGTGCTGGCCGGCTATTTTGGGGCGGCGGGCGGGGCCGCGCTGATCGGCGATCCGCGCCTGACCGTGCGGGCCGGCGACCTGCGCCGCGACGGGCTGGGCCTCCCCCCAACGGCGCACGGCGCACTGGCGGAGGGGGTGCGGGCGGTCTTCCACTGCGCAGCCAACGTCAACCATTTCGGCCACTACGCGGAGTTCCACGCCGACAATGTGGAGGCGACGCGCCGGCTTCTCGACCTCGCCGCCGCGCGGCGCGGCGACCCGGCAGACTTCCACCTGATCTCCACCCTGTCGGTCACCGGCAAGGCGCCGGAGGACGGCTTCAAGCTCGTTACCGAATACGACGCGGTGCCGGAGACGCTCGACGATAACTACTATGTCCGCAGCAAGCAGGAGGCGGAGCGGCTGGTCACGGCGGCGCGCAGCGACCTGCGCAACGCCAGCATCCACCGCGTCGGCAACGTCGTCTTCGCGGCGGAGGGCGGACCGCTGCAGTTGAACCTGCGGGACAACGCCTTTTTCCGGCAGCTGGCCGCCTTCGTGCGGCTGGGGGTGGTGCCCGACGATTCGCACGTCTGGCTGTGCCACGTTGACCGCGTCGCCTGCGCGGTGGCTTTGCTGGCCGGCGCCGCCGGCCTCGCCAACGAGACGCACCATGTGGAGAACCACCGCCGCGACACGCTGGCCGATTTCGTCACCTCGGCGGCGGGCATGGCGGGCGCGGTGCGGGCGGTCGGCTTCGACACCCTGCTCGACCGGCTGGAACGCGCCATCGGCGAACCCGACATGGACGGTGCGCTGGCTCAGACGCTGGAGGGCTTCGGCCTCTACAGCGGGCGCTCCCCCCAGATGCGCGGCAGGCGGCAGGAGCTGACCTCAGAACGCACGCAAGGTCTGCTCGGCCGCATGGGCTTCGGCTGGCCGCCGGTCCCCCGCGCCGGGCAGGCCGACATGCTGCGCGCCGCCGCAGACCTTTTCTCCCAATGAACGCCTGGGGACCTTTCATGCTGAACCACCTCCAAGACCTGGGCTTCCGCTGCGGAGAATTCACCGTCGAGCCGCTGCCCGACGCGGAAACCGGGCGGGTCCTCGCCGTCCTGGCCGCCCGCCACGGGACGGAGACCGACGCCGCCGCCCTCGTCCCGGACGGGCGGGAAACCGAGCTGCGCGGCGAACTGGCGGAGGCCGCCCCCGGCCTGTCCGCCCTGGCCACGGCGATCCGCGACCGGCTGGAGACCAGCCATAGCGGTGTGCTGATCCGCCACGCCCATCTCGGCCGCCACGACCTCGACACCCGCCGCCGCCTGCTCTACGCGCTGGCGGTCGGCATCGGCGCACCGACCGCGACCGACCGGATCGACCGTAAGGTGGTGTGGGACATCAAGGTCCGGCCCGAGTTGGTCCGCAGCGGCGGCGCCTCCACCTTCTCCGAGCACGCCGACGAGGCCGACTTCCACACCGACACCCAGTATTTCCCGACCCCCGAACGCTACATGCTGCTCTATTTCGCCCGGGCGGCGGCCTGCGGCGGCGGGCGGTCCAGCCTGCGCGACGCCCGCTGTGTCCGCGCGGCTCTGGCCGGCAGCGACGAGGGGCGCTGGGGGCTCGACCTGCTGTCGCGAACGGCGCTGCCCTTCCGCATCCCCGCCACCTTTACCCGCACCGGATCGCGGGACGCGGTGGAGGTGACCTTCGCCACCGTCTTCGGCGACCGTCCGCTCATCCGCTTCCGCACCGACACGCTGCGCCGCGGGCTGGCCGCCTGCCCGGAGCACGACACGCCGGAGGTCCGCCGCGCGCTCGCCATCCTCCAGGCGGAGTTGGACAACCCGGCGCGGCGGCTGGAGACCTTCATGGAGTCCGACAGCCTGCTGGCGATGAACAACCACGAGGCGCTCCACGGGCGCGGCGCCTTCGCCGACCCGGATCGTCACGCATTGCGCATCCGCATCGACGATGGCGCTCCGCAGGATCAGGCGCGATGAACCTCCTCCGCTTGCTGGGACGGCTCGGACCGGCGCCGCTGCGCCGGCTGGTTCTCTACGCGTTGGGGTCGGCCCTCTTCTCCACGCTGGTGCTCGCCCTGGTCAACCGCGGGGCGGAGGAGATCGCCGCGGAGAAGGCCGACGTCGTCAACGTGCCCCTGGCCGCCGCCTTCGTCGTCAGCGTCCTCCTCTACATGCTCCTGGAAGGCCGCATGGTCGCCCATTTATCGGCGGATGCGGAGGAGGTGGTGGACAGCCTGCGCATGCGGCTGCTCGACCAGATCCGCCGCGCCGACCTGTGGAAGCTGGAACGCTTCGGCCAGACCCCGCTGTTCGAGAGCGTGACGCAGAGCAGCCAGCTCATCTCGCAGAACTCGCAGTTCCTGGCGCTGACGGTGCGTTCGGTCCTGCTGACCGGAACGATCCTGCTCTACATCGCCACCATCTCGCCGGTCGCCTTCCTGCTGATCGGCGGGCTGCTGGGCGCCGGGACGTGGTTCTACGTCCGGCTGGGCCGCGCGCTGGAGGAACGGCAGCGCGCCATGATGGCCGAGGAGGCCGCCCTGTTCGAAGGCGTGTCGGACCTGTTCGACGGCTTCAAGGAGCAGCGTCTGAACAGCGCCCGCAGCCGCGACCTGAACGCCGCCTTCGGCACCGTGTCCGGCCGCACCACCACGGCCCGCGGCGCGGTTCATCTGCACACCTGGCAGCAGTTCGTGTTCGGCGAATGCGCCTTCAACCTGATGCTGGGCGTGGTTGTCTTCGTCGTGCCTACCTACTCCAGCGCCATCTCGGCGGAGCTGGTGAAGATCACCGCCGCCATCTTCTTCATGTCGGCCCCGGTCTTCGGGCTGATGCAATCACTGGCGGTGATGAGCGCCGCGGAGGCCGCCGCCGGACGCATGATGGCTCTGGAGGGCCAGCTTTCGGAACTGGCGGAGGCCGGAAGCGACGGCCCCACCCTGCCGGTGCCGGTCAACTTTGCCGAAGTGCGGATGGAGGGGGTGGAGTTCGCCTTCCCCGCCCCGCCGGGCGAGCCACCCTTCGCGGTCGGTCCCTTCGACCTGACCATCCGGCGCGGCGAGGTGATCTTCATCACCGGCGGCAACGGGTCGGGCAAATCGACCTTCATCAAGCTGCTGACCGGCCTTTACCACCCTCTGCGCGGGCGGATCACGGTGGACGGGGTGCCGGTCGGGCCGCAGCGCATCGCCGCCTACCGCGAGCTGATGGCGACCGTCTTCGCCGACTTCCACCTGTTCGCCCGCCTCTACGGCCAGGACGCCATCAACCCTCTGGAGGCCACCGACCTGATGCGCTGGCTGGAGATGGAGCGGGTCACCGCTCTGGAGGGCGACCGCTTCGGGCGGCGCGACCTGTCCGCCGGGCAGCGCAAGCGGCTGGGTCTCGTCGCCGCGATCCTGGAGAAGGCGCCGATCCTGATCCTCGACGAATGGGCCGCCGACCAGGACCCGCATTTCCGCTTCAAGTTCTACCGGGAGGTCGTGCCGGAGTTGAAGCGGCGCGGCCTGACCATCGTGGCGGTGACCCATGACGACCATTATTTCGACGTCGCCGATCGCCGCCTGCACATGGAGGAAGGCCACCTGATCGAACTGACCCTCGCGGCGGAGGGCGTGGCATGAGGCTGGCCGCCATCGTCCTGCGCGAGCTTCCGGAGAATCTGCGCACGCTCGCCCTGATGAACGTCCTGTCGGCGATCGCGACCGCGGCGCTGCTGTGGCTGGTCGACGCCGCCGCCAAGGATGCCGCCAAGGGCATCGTCAGCCCACGGCTTCTGGTGATGTACGCGGTCACGGTGACGCTGTTCGGGGTGACCCACAATTACGCGCTGATCACCGCGTCCCAGGACGCCGAACGGCTGATCCACAAGATCCGGCTGCGCCTGTTCGACCTGGTGCGCCGCGCCGACCTCGTGACCGTGGACCGCATCGGGCGGGCGTCGCTGCACGGCGTGCTGACCCAGGACACCCAGACGCTGGCCCAGACCCTGCCGCTTCTGGCGATCGGTGGGCAGCAGGCGGTGATGCTGGTCTTCCTGGCGGTCTATCTGGCTTGGCTGTCGCCGCTGGCCTGCGTGATGGCCTTCGCCTTCGCCGGGATCGCCGTGGCGGTGAAGGTCGCGCGGGTGCAGCGCCTGCGCCGCAGCATGATGGAGGCCGCGGCGGCGGAGTCGCGTGTCTTCGACGGGCTGACCGACCTGTTGCGCGGCTTCAAGGAGGTGCGGATGAACCGCCGCCGCGGCGACGGGCTGATCCGCGACCTCGCCGACGCCTCGTCCCGGGCGCGCGCGGTGAACGTGGACATGAAGGAACGGTGGGGCCGCAACTTCGCGCTGGTCGAGGCGATGTTCTACACGCTGATCGGCATGATGGTCTTCGTCGTGCCGCTGTTCACCACCGGCTATCACGCGGTGGTGGTGGCGGCGACCACGGCGGCCCTGTTCATCGTCGGGCCGGTCAGCACCGTCTCCTTCGTCACCCCGCTGGTCGCCCAGACCGAGATGGCCCTGTCCAACATCGAGGCGATGGAGGAGCGGCTGCGCGCCGCCGCCGGCAGTGCCCCGGACGAAGGGGCGGAGCGGCTGCCCGGCCCGCCCGCCGGCATCGCGCTTAAGGACGCCAGCTTCGCCTATCACGACGGCGAGGGCACGCCGGTCTTCGCGGTCGGGCCGCTGTCGGCGGAATTCCGGGCGGGGGAAATCACCTTCGTCACCGGCGGCAACGGCTCCGGCAAATCCACCATGCTGCGCCTGCTGACCGGGTTGATGCCGTTGAGCGGCGGCGAGCTCCTCGCCGACGGGGAGCCGGTGGCGGCGGAGCGGATGCAGAGCTACCGCGACATGATCTCCGCCATCTTCTCCGACTATCACCTGTCGCGCCGCCTCTACGGCGTCGCCGATACCGACCCGGCGCGCGTCAGCGCCCTGCTGGAGCGGCTGGAGATGCAGGACAAGGTGACGGTCGCGGACGGCGGCTTCAGCACCGTCGCCCTGTCCACCGGCCAGCGCAAGCGCCTCGCCCTCGTGGTCGCGCAGCTGGAGGACAAGCCGGTCATCGTGCTGGACGAATGGGCCGCCGACCAGGACCCGCATTTCCGCCGCGTCTTCTACGAGGAACTGCTGCCGGAGCTGAAGGCGTTGGGGAAGATCGTCATCTGCGTAACCCACGACGAGCGCTGGTTCGGCCTCGCCGACCGCGTTTATCACATGAACGAGGGCCGCATCGAGGAAAGCCACGCCCACCATCACCTGTTCGCGCTGGAACCGGCGTGATGGCCCCCACCCCATCCCCCTGGCTGCAAGGCTTCCGGCCGGTTTCGGCGCCGCGCCGCACCCTGGTCTGCTTTCCCTATGCCGGGGCCGGCGCCGCAGTCTTCCGGGACTGGGCGTCGGACGTCAGACCGGACACGGAACTGCTGGCCGTGCGCCTGCCGGGCCGGGAGAACCGCATCGGCGAGCCGCCACTGAACCGGGTCGAGGACGCCGTGCCCGCCCTCCTGGGCGCGCTGGACCCGCTGGAGGACCGCCCGCTGATCCTGTTCGGCCATTCGCTGGGCGCAGCGCTGGCCTACGCCACCGCCCGCGCCTTGGTGGAGCGGGGGCGTCCGCCCGCCCTGCTGGCCGTGTCGGGGCGTCGGGCGCCGCACCGGACGTCGCGGCGGCCACCCGTCGACGGGCTGGACGATGCGACCTTCCGCGCCCGTCTCGCCGCGCTGGGCGGCACTCCGCCAGAGGTGCTGGCTTGCGACGACCTGATGGAGCTGATGCTTCCCATGCTGCGGGCCGACTTCGCCATGTCCGACGCCTTCCTCGAACCTGATCCGCCGCCGCTTCCGGTGCCGGCCCTGGCCTTCGCCGGGGCGGAGGACACCGAAGTGATGGTGGAGGAGGTCGCCGGGTGGGAACGGCTCGCCGGCGCGGGTTTCACGCTGCGCACGCTTCCCGGCGGCCATTTTTTCCTGCACGAGCAGCGCGCCTCGATTGTCTCATGCCTGACGGAGGTGGCGTTCCGGGATGAACGAAAAGCGCAATAATTCTCTTTAATGGCAAATCCTTTGACGAAAACAACCGTATTCGTTAGCCCATATGACGGTGCCGCCGGCAACCACCGGCGGCGTTTTCGGAGCGGGCCGTCCCTTCGGGGTCAAGGTCATCACATTTGGCATTCCTTAGCCCTCTCCCCTCCGGGGAGAGGGTGGCCCGCAGGGCCGGTGAGGGGGTCGCGCGTGGCGGTACGTCCGGCAAAAGCGCATCCCCCTCACCCTAACCCTCTCCCCAGAGGGGAGAGGGGATTCCAAATGCGCTGGTCTTGCCTTCGGGGCCGAGTGTCGCCGCGAATCATCGGGTGCGCGGCGTTCATTGCTGATTTTCTCTCGACAATGTCCCTTTTTGGAGCACCACAGCATGGTCAGTGAGAAGGAAACACCGGGCGGCAAGGCGAAGCCGGAAACGGCGGTCGCCCCACCCGCCACCACGACCCCCACCCCGGCTCCGGAGGCCGTGACGGCCGCCCCCGACACCGCGAGCACCTCCGAGGCCGCCCCGGAAACCACCCCGTCCGCTCCGGTCTCCACCGAGGCGCAGGCGGCGGAGATCATCCGCAAGCACGTGCTGCTGTCCGCCGCCGCGGGCGTCATCCCGTTGAACTTCGTGGACACCGCGGCGCTCGCCGTCGTCCAGCTTCGCCTGCTCAAGGAGCTGTCGGAACTGCACGGCGTTGACTTCCGCGGCGACATCGGCCGGTCCGCGGTCGGCACGCTGTTCGCCACGGTGGCCCCGACCGCCCTGGCCGGCGGCCTGCTCGGCTCCATGGCGTTCAACATGGCCCTGCGGTCGGTGCCGGTGATCGGCACGGTGACGCGGCTGGCCACCCAGCCGGCCTTCAACAGCGCCTTCACCTATGCGCTGGGCAAGGTCTTCCAGCAGCACTTCGCGTCGGGCGGCACCTTCCTGACCTTCCAGCCGGAAAAGGTGAAGACCTATTTCCGCGAGAAGTTCGAGGAGGCCCGCCGCCGCAAGGGTGCCGCGCCGGAGGCCGCCGAGGCCGCGGCCTGACCGCACCATCCGGACGCTGCCGCGAACCGTAAGGACGGGCGGGGACGCCTCCACGCTTCCCCGCCCCCTCCGGACGTCGTCACCCTTCCGCCCTGTTCCCCTTCCAAGGCCGGACGCGCATGCCCCTCATACTCGTCATGCTCTATCTTCTCGCCTGTCTGGTGTGCGCCGTCATGGGCCGCAACACCACGATCGGCTTCATCGGCCATTTCCTGCTGGCCTTCTTCCTGACTCCGCCGGTGAACTTCGTAATCCAGGCGGTGGGCCGCCCCAGCACGCGGGAACGTGAGAAGATGCTGACGACGAGACCGCGATGACCACGCTCGACCAGTCGGCCGAGGGGAGCGTCGCCCGCACGCCCTTGCCAGCGCGTGCCCGCCACTGGCTGAAGCGGCGCAGCGTGTCGATCTATGCGCTGGCGCTGGCCCTGATCCTGGGCTTTCTCGCCATCGCCCCCGCCGTCTTCGTGGAGGTGCCCTCCGGCCATGTCGGCGTGCTGTGGCTGCGCTTCTTCGGCGGCACGGTCACCGACCGGGTCTACAGCGAGGGCACCCACCTGATCTTCCCGTGGGATCGGGTCACGATGTACGACGTGCGCCTGCGCACCGACATCCGAACCTACGAGGCGGTGGCGGCCAACGGCATGTCGATGACGGTGAACGTGGCGCTGCGCTACCGCGTCAACCCGCCCGCCGCCGGTCTGGTCCACAAGCTGGCCGGGGACGATTACGCGGAAAAGCTGGTGCACCCGGAGATCGCCAGCCTCGTCTACGAATTCGTGTCGAAGCACAACCCGGAGAATTTCTATTCGATCAACCGCGCGGACATCCAAGGCTTCCTGCTGCGGGAAGCCCGCCAGCAGTTCCCCACCCCGCCGACCGATCTGCAATCCTTGAAGCTGCCCCCCGGCACGACGGCGGACGATTACAGCTCCGTGATGATCCGGATCGAGGACGTGCTGGTGGCCGGGGTCAGTTTCCCGCCGCTGGTCCGCCAAGCCATCGACCGCAAGATCGAGCAGCAGCAGATCATGGAGGAATACGACTTCCGCATCGCCCGCGAGATCAAGGAGCGTGACCGCAAGCGGATCGAGGCGGAGGGCGTGCGCGACTTCCAGGACATCGTCGCCCGCAACATCACGCCGGAGTATCTGCGCCTGCGCGGCATCGAGGCGACGCGGGCCTTTGCCACCTCATCGAACGCCAAGACCATCATCATCGGCGGGCGGGACGGTCTGCCGGTCATCCTGAACACCGGGGACGACGCCAAGTCGGGAACGGCGGCCGGTTCGGCGGCCGGTTCGGCGGCCGGTACCGCCGCCAAGGAGCCGGACGGTCTGGCGGGACGCCTGTCCACCCTGGACGAACCGCCGCCTGAGAACACCGCGTCGGAAGCTCCGCCGGACACCGCCGGGCGCTGACGCCCGGCGGGACCGCCCTCGCCAAAGGGGCCGGCTACTCGGCGGCCTCGGCGAGGGTCCGGGCGAAATCGCGCTCCATCTCGTCCAGCAGGCGGACCACCTCCGCCGAGGCCCGCTTCATCTCGGCGGCGTGGCGTTCGGCCTCCGTGCGGTTGCCGGCCTGGAGGGCGAGCAGAGTCTCGCGGCCCGACTCATGAACGGTCCGGTGCGGCGTGGCCATTCCCTTGTAGGTGGGCAGGCGCATCGTCCTGGGATCGTTCACGCTGTCGTACCAGCGGCCGAGGCGGCAGGAGTGATGGGTGGACAGGTCCGCCGGCAGCAGCGTGCGCTGGCCGCCCACCGCCTCCATGATCTTGTCCACGAAGGCGAGATGGTCCTGCTTGGCCAGCCGGACCAGTTCGCCCACTCCGTCGCGGCTCATGCGGTCCACCTCCTCGCGGCCGATCTTCCGCTCGTCGAAGCGGATGTGCAGCCGGTTGTCGTGCCGCGCCACCACCGAGCCGCGCAGGGACAGCTTGTAGCCGGGAAGCGACACGGTGACCTGCCCGCCGGTGGGCGCCACGCCTTTCGTCTCGGCGTAGCAGCCGCATTCGGAGATGTCGCGGACCAGCGCGGGCGTCTGGTCCACGCTGCCGTCCAGCAGGACCGGACGGCGGCGCGTGTGGCGCCGGTTCGCCAGATCGGAGGAGGTGCGGATGGCCCGCGCCAGCAGGGACGGCAGCGTGTCCAGCGCCTCCTGCATGCGGTTGGCGCTTTCGCCGACGGTGTAGGCCGCGGTGGTGGCGCGCTGCGTCTCGCCGCTGACCTCGGTCATCCGGCTGGCGATGCCGCGGAAGATGCCGGCGACCTCGCCGATGTTGCGGGCGATCTCGCGCGAGGCGGAGGACTGCTCCTCCACCGCCGCGGCGATCGAGGAATTGATCTCCTGCATGGTGGTGATGGTGGTGGCCACCCCGTCCATGCCGGTGATGGCCTGCTCCGCCACCGCCTGGATGGCGCCGACCTTGGCGGCGATCTCGTCCGCCGCCTTGGCCGACTGTCCGGCGAGATTCTTCACCTCCGTCGCCACCACGGCGAAGCCCTTGCCGGCTTCCCCGGCCCGCGCCGCCTCGATGGTGGCGTTCAGCGCCAGCAGGTTGGTCTGCCCGGCAATGGCACGGATGATGTTCAGGATGCCGCCGATCTCCTGCGCCGCGGTGCTGAGCTGGGCCATGATCTGGCGGGCCTCGCCGCTCTTCTCCACCGCCTCGCCGGCGATCCGGGAGGCGCCGCCGACCTGCTCCGAGATCTCGCCGACCGCGGCCTGAAGCTGCTCCGCCCCCGCGGCGACGGTCTGGGCGGCGTCCAGCGCCTCCGCCGTGTCGGCGGAGGTGCCGGCGATGCTGTCCTTCACCGCCGCGCAGACGCTGTCGAGATCGCCGACCGTGCGGCGCAGGTCCGCGGTGTAGCTGGCGACGCTGTCCACCACGTCGTTGGCCTCGTGATCGATCGAGTCGACCATCGCATCCACCGCCTGGAGCCGCTCGTCGATCAGGCGGTCCCAGTAGACGGACAGCGCGGCGTCCAGATCCATCAGCACCGCCGACACCACGGCGCGCTGCAGGGTCACGATGGCACCCAGCCGGCCGCCGGTCAGCAGGGTCCCGCCCATGCTCTGCGCCAGGGCCGCCATAATTTCCCCCAGGATGAAGGCGTAGCCGCCGACGTACCAGCTCGGGCTCAGCCCGATGCGGTGGTGGGCGATGCCGACCGCGCGCACGGACTCCTTGTAGCCGTCGTCGAAGCGGCCCTCGAACAGCCGGGTCCAATGCGCGATCTGGGCGCGCTTGGCCCCCTCGACCTGCGCCGGATTGGCGAACAGGCCGGCCAGTTCGGGCTGGGCCATCGTGCGGGCGTAGAAGCGGTCCAGAATTCCCGGCAGGGCCCTGGAGATGATCGGCAACGCCTCCCGCAGGCTGCCGACCGATTCCGGTCCCAAATCGAAATAGGCGGTCTTGGCGACATCAAGGGCGCGCAGCGAGTCCGGCATGGCGAATGTTTGTATTCTGTAATGAAGGAACGCCAACCGATAACATCTCCGCCACATCAAAGGTATCGCTAAAAGGAATTCGCATGCGGCATGCTGTCCCACTTCATGATTAACAGATGGTTTAATTTGTGCACCGCCGAACAAGATCGCAGTGAATAAGCCTGATAATACAATCACTTTCCTCAAAATAGGCGACCAATACCGCAACGACACCTTCACATTGTACCGCCGCGGTGCGTCCAGCGGCTGACAAAACTATTTGTTACAAATACGGGACAAAGGTTACCAATGCGCCGCCTTCCCGGTGCCTCCGGGACGACCCGACGGTTTTTAAGGAGTTCATGGCCGATGAATCCCCTCCGCACGTTCAGCCTTGCGACAAAGCTGACCATTCTGTGCACGCTCGGCCTGATTGCCCTGTCCGGTGCCCTGACCTACGCGACGATCGTCAAGGTCACCGCCAGCATCGGCAAGGACGCGGCGGAACGGAGGGAGCAGGCCATCACCAACTTCCGGATGCTGCTCGACCAGAAAGGGTCCGAGTACCGGCTCAAGGACGGCGCGCTGTACATCGACGAATTCAAGCTGGACGGCGCGAACGACATCGTCGACACCGTCCGCAGCGTGACCGGCGGCGTGGCCACCATCTTCCGCGGCGACACCCGCGTGGCGACCAACATCCACAACGCGGACGGCAGCCGGGCCGTCGGGACGAAATTGGCCCGCGGCCCCGTCTACAGCGCCGTCATCGACGGTAAGGAGCCCTTCCGCGGCGAGGCCGACATCCTGGGCGACGCCTATTTCACCGCCTACGACCCGCTCATCGACCAGAATGGCGAGGTCATCGGCGTCCTGTTCGTCGGCCTGAAGAAGAGCGTCGCGCTGCGCGTGCTGGACGAGGTGGTTCCCAACATCATCCAGGTGGCGGCGGTCATCACCGCCGGCATGGCCCTGGTGATGCTGCTGGTGGTCCGGCGCCAGTTCCGCACGCTGGACCAGATCCGCGGCACCATGTTCCAGCTGGCCGAGGAACGGTACGAGGTGACGGTGCCCGGCCTGGACCGCCAGGACGAGATCGGCGCCATGGCCAAGACCGTCGAGATCTTCCGCCAAAAGGGCATCGACAACCAGCGCCTGCGCGAGGCGCAGGAACGCGAGCGCCGCGAGGCCGAGGCCGCCAAGATCGCCGCCCTGGAATCGATGGCCCGCACGGTGGAGCAGGAAACCCGCACCGCCGTGGACCGCGTCGCCGAACGCTCCGTCTCGATGGACAGCAACGCCCAGGCGATGGCCAACTCGGCCGAGACCGTCTCCGCCAACTCCCAGAGCGTGGCGGCCGCGGCGGAACAGGCGTTGGGCAACGCCCAGGCCGTGGCGGCGGCCACCGACCAGCTCACCGCGTCCATCGCCGAGATCACCGGCCAGGTTACCTTCGCCAGCCAGATTTCCCGCCGCGCCGTGGAAAGCGGCCGCCGGACCGAAGACGTGGTGCTCTCCCTGTCCGAGGCCATCGGCCACATCGGGGAAGTCGCCACCTTCATCCAGGACATCGCCAGCCAGACCAATCTTCTGGCGCTGAACGCCACCATCGAGGCCGCAAGGGCCGGCGAGGCCGGCAAGGGTTTCGCCGTGGTGGCCCAGGAGGTGAAGAACCTCGCCACCCAGACTTCCAAGTCGGCGGAGGAGATTTCCCGCCAGATCACCGACCTGCAGAGCATGACCGCCGGGGCCGTCGACGCGGTGCAGGACATCGGTCGGACCATCACCGAGATCGACGGGGTCGCCAGCAGCATTGCCAGCGCCATGGACGAGCAGGGTGCGGCGACCAGCGAGATTTCCCGCAACGTCGGCCAGACCGCCGCCGCCGCGCAGGAGGTGTCGTCCCGCATCGCCCATGTGTCGGAGGAAGCGGCGGTGACCGGCAGCCGCGCCGACGAGGTGCGCCGGGTCGCGTCCGATGTGGCGGGAAGCATCGACCAATTGCGCCAGATGCTGGTCCGCGCCGTGCGCACCGCGACGCCCGAGGTGGACCGCCGGCGCGCTCCGCGGTTCGAGGTCAACCTGTCCTGCACCATCGCCGGGGCGGTGGGATCGCTGACGGGACAGCTCACCAACCTGTCGGAAGGCGGCGCCACCATCCACGGCCTGGACCGGATGCAGGTGGGCAGCCGCGGCGTGCTGACCATTCCCGGCTGCGCCATCTCCATTCCCTTCGCGGTGCTGGGGGGCAAGGAGCAGGATCTGCACGTCCGGTTCGAACTGACCCCGGATCTCGCCGACCGCTTCGCCGCGGATTTCAAACGCCTCACCGCGGGACTGCACCCGCTTCCGGCGGTCGCCTGAGCCGGAAGTCTTCAAGACTGGCGGCACTGGAGGGGCAACCGTGCCCCTCCCGGCCGCGCCATGCGTGGTCTATCGGACGTTTCAGCTGTTCTTCTTCAGGAAGGCGATCAGGTCCTTGCGGGCCTGCTCGTTCTTCACACCGGCGAAGGCCATCTTGTTGCCGGGGACGGTGCCCTTCGGATCGGCCAGATACTTGTCGAGATTGGCCTCGTCCCAGGTGAGCCCGGCGCCCTTCATCGCGTCGGAATACTTGAAGCTCTCGATGGAGCCCGACGCACGGCCGGCGACGCCATGCAGGTTCGGGCCGACGCGGTTGGGACCGCCGGCCTCGATGGTGTGACAGGCCTTGCACTGGTTGAACACCTTCTCGCCCGCATCGGCGTCCTGCGCCAAGGCGATGCCGGGAAGGGCGGCGAACAGGCCGAAGGCCAGAACGGCAACACTACGCTTCATTGCGCTATCCTCATTTTCCAATGCCCAAAAGACAGGCACGACCACCCAAGCCCCACAGGACGTCCTGTGCTATTCGCCTCGTCACGATCAATATTCATCGCATCGGCGCGCGGCGTCTGCCGGTCCGTTACTTGGCCTCGATCATGACAGGCGGCTTGGGAAACCAGCCGTCACCTCGGCCGGCGTTTTAATCCCGGTATGCTGGCATGCACAATGCCGGGCATGGGCGGCGGGCGCGACATGCGACAAAATGTCCAACTCTTTGCGAAAATTTTTTGGGATTAAAATTCGCGGTCACTTCATGCGGCAATGGACCAGCGTCGTCCCGGTGGTGTTGGCCGTCTCGATGTCGGTGTCGCGCAGGTCGGCGCCTGACAGGTTGCAGTTGGTCAGGTCCGCCCCGGTCAGCCGCGCCCCCCGCAGGTCGGCGCCGCGGATGTCGCTGTCGGCCAGCAGGGTGTTGCGCAGATTGGTCGGCCACATCCGTCCGGTGGGCTGGCCGTCCGCCGCCAGAAGCTCGATGGCGCGCATCACCGCGTTGCGCATCATGGCGCGGGTCAGGTCGCAGCCCTCGAAACTGGCACCGGACAGCTCCGAATTCTCGAAACAGGTTTCGCGCATGCGGCAGCCGGGAAACTGGGCAATCTGCAGCTTGCTGTCGCGGAAGCTCGCCCGCGTGAAGTCGCAGTTGCGGAAGATCGCCCCGCTCAGGTCGCAGCCATCGAAGTCAGTTCCGACAAAGGCCCCGTCCGACACGTCGAACCGCTTGCCCTGCTTGCCGTTGCTGTTGATCCACCGGACATGGCCCTCCAACCCCTCCCGGATTTCCGGTGGTAAGGCGGATTGGTCTCGATGGAAGATGGCGCCTGCCATCCGCGCCTCCGCCCAGTCGGCGGTGGCCATGGCGACGTTGCGCAGTTCGGCGTCACGCAGGTCGGCGCCCTGGAAGGTGGCCCCGGCGACAGCGGCGTTGTTCAGGATGGCGCCCTTCAGCTTCGCCATGCTGAAATCCGCGCCGCGCAGATCCGCGCCGCTGAGGTTGACGCCGAACAAGGCGGCGTTGCTGAAATCCGCCCCTTCCAAACTGGCGCGGGTCAGGTTGGCGCCGGTCAGATCGGCGTCGGTGAAGTTCGCGTTGACCAGGACGGCTTCCCGCAACGCCGCCTCCTGCCGGGCCTTGCGCCGATCCTTCCACAGCACCAACTGGCCGGGGCGAAGGTCAGCCCGCTCGAACAAGGTGTTGCGCAGGCACGCCTTGGTGAAGTTCGCCCCGCGCATGTCCGCCCCGACCAACGAGGCTTCCCGCAGGTCGGCGGACACGAAGCTGGCACCGAACAAATCCGCTCCATCGAAGTTGCAGCGCTGGAGAACACTGCGCCGGAAATTCGCCCCGGTCAGGATGGCGTCGGACAAAACCAGCCCCGACAGGTCGAAACCGGTCAGGTCCGCCGCCTTCAATTGAAGACGCAGTCCGTTCGGGCGCGCCGCCAGATAGAGCCGGTGGGCTCTGATGGCCTGCGCGAGATCTTCCAGGCTCAGGTCCGCCCCATCGCCCGGCCCGCCTGTCGGGGCAACACTCATCCCGGTCCCCAGCACCCCTATGGTCGACTCCACGCCCGCTTCGTGGACAGATACAAGATTGCACGAAAAATTATTTGAAAATTAATTAATAAACCCGCATAAGCCTACATGGCAGCCCCGCGTTTGTGCCGCGCGTTCCAATCGATGCAAAGAATAGGCGCCTCAAGCGCCCCCAATTCACGCTATTCCATATCAAAGCTAAGGAATAGGACCGCCCTCTTTTGGGGTGCGCCCACTCTATCGGGCATAACCTGTAGGGGGTATTTGACCTTTTCTCCCTTAATTGCCTCACCCCTCCGTGCTACTCGTCCCGGTCAGCTTCGCCGGTATCCGACGTCTCCGCTCGGGTTTCGGCGGCGGGCGGGATGCGCGTCTCATCGACGCCGTTCCGGCATCGCAGCCGGCAGAACGACAAGAGGGATAAGGGATGACCAACCCGATCAACAGGTCACCACAGGCCCGGACGGATGAGACATTGATCGCTGATGCCGCTCCCGTCCGTGTCCTGGTCGTCGAGGATGAGACGATCGTCGCCATGTATCTGACCGATATGTTGGAGGAGTTGTCCTACGAGGTCTGCGGCGTCGCCGCCAACGCCGCCGACGCGCTGAAGATCGCGGAACGGGAGCGCCCCGCCCTGGCACTCGTGGACATCGGCCTTGCCGGGCCGCAGGACGGCATCGAGACGGCGCAGGCGTTGCGCGAGCGCTTCGCCGTGGGCAGCATCTTCATGTCCGGGGCCAGCGATCCCGTCCTTCTGGAACGCGCCCGCGCCGCCGGCCATCACGGCTTCATCCAGAAGCCCTACGACGAGCGCCAGTTGAAGACCCTGTTGAACAACGCCGCCCCCCGGCATTAGCTTCCGCCGCCTCCCGCTTGCCGTCCCGTGGCTGCGCCGCTCCGGCGCGCGGCCATTCCGGCGTTCCGCCGGACGCGCCGTCGATCGTGCGCAAGGGGACATCCGAGACACAGGCCTGGACTTCTTAGGGACCATCGCGTCATGACGATGACGGACGCTCACGACCGGCTCTCCCCCCAGCTTCTCCTGCGCGCGCTGCGCCAGTTCCGCAAGGGCGACTTCTCCGTACGCCTGCCGCTGGACCTGGACGGGCTTGACGGCGAGATCGCCGCCGCCTTCAACGACGTGGTGGAGATGAACGAAGCCCTGGTGGAGGACGTCGGCCGGGTCAGCGTCGCCATCGGCAAGGAGGGGCGAATCGGCCAGCGCGTCCGCCTGCCCACCGCCTCGGGCGGCTGGGGAGCCTGCGTGGACAGCGTCAACGCCATGGTCGCCGACCTGACCCAGCCGACCCAGGAGATGGCCCGCGTCATCGGCGCGGTCGCCAAGGGGGACCTGTCGCAGTCGATGCCGCTGGAGGTCGACGGGCGCCCGCTCCAGGGCGAATTCCTGCACACCGCCCGCACGGTCAACCGGATGGTCGAGCAGCTCGTCACCGTGACGGCGGAGCTGACGCGGGTGGCGCGCGAAGTCGGCATCGAGGGCAAGCTGGGCGAGCAGGCCCAGGTGAAGGACGTCGCCGGCACCTGGAAGGACCTCACCGACAACGTCAATCTGATGGCCGCCAACCTGACGGCCCAGGTCCGCAACATCGCCGACGTCACCACGGCGGTGGCCAAGGGCGACCTGTCGCGCAAGATCACCGTGGACGTGAAGGGCGAAATCCGCGAGCTGAAGGACACCATCAACACGATGGTCGACCAGCTCAACAGCTTCGCCAGCGAGGTCACTCGCGTCGCCCGCGAGGTCGGCAGCGAGGGCAAGCTCGGCGGACAGGCCCAGGTGAAGGGTGTGGCCGGCACCTGGAAGGACCTCACCGACAACGTCAACCTGCTGACCGGCAACCTGACCAATCAGGTCCGCAACATCGCCGACGTCACGACCGCCGTCGCCAACGGCGACCTGTCGCGCAAGATCACCGTGGACGTGAAGGGCGAAATCCGCGAGCTGAAGGACACCATCAACACGATGGTCGACCAGCTCAACAGCTTCGCCAGCGAGGTCACCCGCGTGGCGCGCGAGGTCGGCACCGAAGGCAAGCTGGGCGGGCAAGCGCAGGTGAAGGGGGTGGCTGGCACCTGGAAGGACCTCACTGACAACGTCAACGCGATGGCGACCAACCTGACCAGCCAGGTCCGCAACATCGCGGAAGTCACCACCGCGGTGGCGAAGGGCGACCTGTCGCGCAAGATCACCGTGGATGTGCGGGGCGAGATCCTGGAGTTGAAGGACACCATCAACACGATGGTCGACCAGCTCAACAGCTTCGCTTCGGAAGTCACCCGTGTGGCGCGCGAGGTCGGCAGCGAGGGCAAGCTCGGCGGGCAGGCCCAGGTGAAGGGTGTCGCCGGCACCTGGAAGGACCTGACCGACAACGTCAACCTGCTGACCGGCAATCTGACCAATCAGGTCCGCAACATCGCCGACGTCACCACGGCGGTGGCCAACGGCGACCTGTCGCGCAAGATCACCGTCGATGTGAAGGGCGAGATCCTGGAGCTGAAGGACACCATCAACACGATGGTCGACCAGCTCAACAGCTTCGCTTCGGAAGTCACCCGCGTGGCGCGCGAGGTCGGCACCGAGGGCAAGCTGGGCGGACAGGCCCAGGTGAAGGGTGTCGCCGGCACCTGGAAGGACCTGACCGACAACGTCAACATGATGGCCGCCAACCTGACCGGTCAGGTGCGCGGCATCGCCGAGGTCGTGACGGCGGTCGCCGAGGGCAACCTGAAGCGCAAGCTGACCGTCGCGGCGCGCGGCGAGATCGCGGCGCTGGCCGACACCATCAACGGCGTGATCGAGACGCTGGCCATCTTCGCCGATCAGGTCACCAACGTGGCGCGCGAGGTCGGCATCGAAGGCAAGCTGGGCGGTCAGGCGAAGGTGCCCGGCGCCACCGGCGTCTGGGGCGACCTGACCGACAACGTGAACCAGCTCGCCGCCAACCTGACCACCCAGGTGCGCGCCATCGCCGAGGTGGCGACAGCGGTGACCAAGGGCGACCTCACCCGCTCCATCGCCGTCGAGGCGTCGGGCGAGGTGGCGGCGCTCAAGGACAACATCAACGAGATGATCCGCAACCTGCGCGACACGACGCAGAAGAACGCGGAACAGGATTGGCTGAAGACCAACATCGCCAAGTTCACCCGCATGCTCCAGGGCGAACGCGATCTGGTCACCGTCACCAACATGATCCTGTCGGAGATCGCGCCGCTGGTGAACGCCCAGCACGGCGTCCTCTACGTCACCACCCGTGACGGCGACGAGCCGGTCCTCGATCTGGTCGCCAGCTACGCCCTGAAGGAGCGCGACGGGCTGGGCACCCGTTTCACGCTGAAGCAGGGGCTGGTCGGCCAGTGCGCCCACGAGAAGAAGCCGATCCTGCTGACCAACGTGCCGAAGGACTATGTCCGCATCAGCTCCGGCCTCGGCGAGGCAGCGCCGCTGAACATCATCGTCCTGCCCGTGCTGTTCGAGAACGAGGTGAACGCCGTGCTGGAGCTGGCTTCCTTCGGCCATTTCAGCGAGACGCACCGCTCCTTCCTGGAGCAGCTGACGGAGAGCATCGGGATCGTCCTGAACACCATCGCCACCAACATGCGGACCGAAGGGCTGCTGAAGCAGTCGCAGCGCCTGACCGCCGAGTTGCAGAGCCAGCAGGAGGAGCTGAAGACCACCAACGAGCGGCTGGAGCACCAGGCCGCCTCGCTCCGCCAGTCGGAGGAACTCCTGATGGCCCAGCAGGAAAAGCTGCGCCAGACCAACGAGGCGCTGGAGGAGAAGGCGGAGCAGCTCTCCCTCACCTCCAAATACAAGTCGCAGTTCCTGGCGAACATGAGCCACGAGCTGCGCACCCCGCTGAACAGCCTGCTGATCCTGTCCAAGCTGCTGTCCGACAACGGCGACCACAACCTGACACCCCGGCAGGTGGAGTTCGCCCGCACCATCCACGCCGCCGGGTCCGACCTGCTGAACCTCATCAACGACATCCTCGATCTGTCGAAGATCGAATCCGGCACGGTCACGCTGGAGATCGGCGCGGTGGTGCTCGACGACCTGCGCGGCCATGTGGAGCGCACCTTTGCCCAGCTGGCCGAGGAAAAGGGGCTGCGCTTCGACATCGACATGACCCCGCCGCTGCCCGCCGCCATCCAGACCGACCAGAAGCGGCTGGAGCAGGTGCTGAACAACCTGCTGTCCAACGCCTTCAAGTTCACCGAAACCGGCGGCGTCACTTTCCGGGTGGAGCTGGCCGGCGAGGGCTGGAGTGCCGCCCACCCCGTGCTGAACGCGGCGGAGGGGGTGCTGGCCTTCACCGTCGTCGACACCGGCATCGGCATCCCCGAGAACAAGCAGCGCATCATCTTCGAGGCCTTCCAGCAGGCCGACGGCACGACCAGCCGCAAATACGGCGGCACCGGCCTCGGCCTGTCGATCAGCCGCGAGATCGCCCGCCTGCTCGGCGGCGAGATCCGCGTGCAGAGCGAGTCCGGGGCGGGCAGCGCCTTCACGCTCTATGTGCCGATGGAGTTCGACGTCGCCCGCTACGGCGATCCGGCGCCAAAGCTGGCCCCCTTCCCGACGCCGACGCGGCCCATCGTGGTGCCGGGACCGGAGGAACGGCTGGCGCTGCCGCAGCAGCACGCCGTCGCCGACGACCGCGAGCGCATCCGTCCCGGCGACCCGGTGGTGCTGATCGTCGAGGACGACGTGAAGTTCGCCTCGATCCTGGTCGATCTGGCGCGGGAGAAGGGCTTCAAGGCGATCCTCTCCCACGCCGGAAGCCCGGCCATGCCGATGGCGCGCAAATACCGCCCGGACGCGGTGATGCTGGACATCGGCCTGCCGGACATCGACGGCTGGGCACTGCTCGACCTGCTGAAGCGCGACCCGCACACGCGCCACATCCCGGTGCACGTCATCTCCGCCAAGGAGGAGCGGCGCCGCGGCCTTGCCATGGGCGCCTTCGACTACACCGAGAAGCCGGCCGACCGCGAAGCGATCTTCGCAGCACTCGCCAAGGTCAAGGGCTTCGTGGAGCGGCACCAGCGCCGGCTGCTGATCGTCGAGAAGCTGCCCAACCCGGAAACCGGCGGCATCGCCGGCCTGATCGACCACGACAAGGGCGAGGACGACATCGCCATCAGCACCGTCAGCTCCGCCGAGGCCGCCCGCGCCCTGCTGGCGCGGGAGCGGTTCGACTGCATGGTGCTCGACCTGACGATCCCCCAGCCCAGCGATTTCGAGCTGATCGACAGCCTGCGCACCCGCGACTCCACCGCCTGGATGCCGGTCGTCGCCTATGTCAGCGACGCGATCGCGCCGGAGGACGAGGCGCGGCTGCGCCGGCTGGCCGAAACGGTGGTGCTGCGCAGCGTGCATTCCCCGGACTCGCTGCTTGACGAGACGGCGCTGTTCCTGCACCGGGCGGTGGACCGGCTGCCCGACGACAAGCGCAACGCGCTCGACCAGATGCGCCAGCGCGACCCCGTTCTGGCGGGGCGCAAGGCGCTGATCGTGGACGACGATTTCCGCAACATCTTCTCGCTCGCCAGCGTCCTGGAGGCCCACGACATGACGGTGCTGCACGCCGAAAGCGGGCCGGAGGGGCTGGACCTGCTGAAGGCGCACCCCGACCTGGACGTGGCGCTGGTGGACATCATGATGCCGCTGATGGACGGCTATCAGACCATCCGGGAAATCCGCGCCACCGCAGCCGGGCGCGGCCTGCCGGTGATCGCCGTCACCGCCAAGGCGATGAAGGGCGACCGCGAGAAGTGCATCGAGGCGGGGGCGACCGACTATCTCGCCAAGCCGGTGGACATCGACCACCTGCTGTCGCTGCTGCGGGTCTGGGCGGGACGCCGGCAGGACGACGGCCCCGCCGTAAGCCACAACGCCGGACGGGAGTGAGGAGAAGCCCATGCCCCACACCCAGATTCCCAGCATCACCGAGATCGAGGACGCCACCCTGCCGCCGCCGGAGGTCCGCGTGCTCGTCGTGGACGACGATCCGCGGAACCTGCTGGCGATGCGGGAAACGCTGGCCGACCTCGACGCCACGGTGATCCTCGCCCGCTCCGGCGAGGAGGCGCTGAAGCGCGTGCTCGACCAGGACTTCGCGGCGATCCTGATGGACGTCCACATGCCCGGCATGGACGGCTACGAGACGGCGGAGCTGATCCGCAACCGCCGCAAGTCGCGGCACATCCCCATCCTGTTCCTGACCGCCATCAACAAGGACGAGATGCACATCTTCCGCGGCTATTCCGCGGGGGCGGTCGATTACATGTTCAAGCCGGTGGACCCGGTCATCCTGCGCAGCAAGGTCACCGTCTTCGTCGAACTGTACCGCAAGACGGAGGAGGTCAAGCGGCAGGCCGCCCTGCGCGAGCGGCTGATGGCCGAGAACTACCGCGTGCGGGCCGAGAAGCTGGAGGCCGAACAGGCGCTCCGCCGGTCGGAGGAGCGGCAGGCGATGATCGCCCGCTCCCTGCCGATCCTGCTCTACACCGCCGGGCCGGAGCGCGGCACGCCCTTCCGCTACGTCACCGAGAATGTCGAGGCGCTGTTCGGCTTCCCCGCCGAGCGCTTCCTGACGGACGGCGGTTTTTGGGAATCGCGCCTGCATCCGGACGACCGCGAGCGCGCCGCCGTCCAGTTCGACGCGATGCGGCAGGGCGGCGTGTCCACCGTCGAATACCGCTGGCGCGCCGCCGACGGGCAGTACCGCACGCTTCTGGAGAAGGCGATGCTGTTGCCGGGCGAGGACGGACGGCCGCCGGAACTCTGCGGCACGGTGCTGGACGTCACCGACACGCGCGAGCTTCAGCTGCAGCTCGCCCATGTCCAGAAGATGGAGACCATCGGCCAGTTGACCGGGGGCATCGCCCACGACTTCAACAACATGCTGACCGTGGTCATCGGCAGCCTGGAGCGGCTGGGCCGCATGACCTTCGACGACCCCAAGGCGGCGCGGCGGGTGGAGATGGCCCTTCAGGCGTCGCTGCGCTGCTCCGACCTGACGCGGCGGCTGCTCGCCTTCGCGCGGCGCCAGCAACTCCACCCCGAGAGCGTGGACATGGAGGCGCTGGTCCGCAACATGGGCGAGCTGATGGAGCGCACGCTGGGCTCGGCGATCACCGTCGAGATCGACAGCGCGCCGTCCCTGTGCCCGGCGCTGGTGGACCGCACGCAGGCGGAATCGGCCCTGCTGAACCTCGTCATCAACGCGCGCGACGCCATGCCCGCGGGCGGAAGGCTGACCATCGCCACCGCGATGGTGGAGGCCGAAGAGGGGGATGCGGAGTTGCGCCCCGGACGCTATGTGCGGATGACCGTGAGCGACACCGGCTGCGGCATGCCGCCGGAGATTCTGGCCCGCGCCTTCGAGCCCTTCTTCACGACCAAGGAGATCGGCAAGGGCACCGGGCTGGGGTTGAGCATGATCCACGGCTTCGTGAAGCAGTCGGGCGGGCTGATCCGGGTGGAGAGCGAGCCAGGGCGCGGCACCTCCTTCCACCTCCATCTGCCCTGCGCGCCGGCGGCCGTCCGCCAGGCGAAGACGCCGGAGGAGAGCGAGGACACCGGTCCGCTGCCCGGCCAGGGCGAGGTGATCCTGGTGGTGGACGACGACCGCGACGTGCGTCAGGTCGCCGTCCTGACCCTCCAGGATCTGGGTTACACGGTGGTCGAGGCGGAGAACGGGCCGGAGGCGCTGGCCGTGCTGGCCGGGGAGCCGCGGGTGGACCTGCTGTTCACCGACGTGGTGATGCCCGGCGGCATGAACGGGCTGGAACTGGCCCAGGAGGCGCAGCGCCGATATCCGGCCTTGAAGGCGCTCTATGCCTCCGGCTACGCCCACGGCGTGGCCGGAGGGCTGAGCGGCGAGGGGCTGAGTGCCGAGTTCCTGATCAAGCCCTACCGCGACCGCGATCTCGCCCGCGCCGTCCGCAAGGCGCTGTGCGGCGCCGTGGCTGATGCCTTCCCGGAGTTGAAGAGCGCCTGACGATTGCCATCTCTATCAGACGCCGTCTCTGAATGGTCATTGTCGCCCTTTTGCCCCAACCTTGAGCGGGGCCGCGGTGTTCAGATGACGGTCGCGTTGCAATAAAGGAGTAGCCGACGTGTCCGCTGTCCGCCTGTCCGGGATTCGCTTCGCCTCGGTCCTGTGCCTTGGCCTGTCCGTCGCCCTTCCCCTGACGTCCGCGCCCGCCACGGCGCAGGTGTTCACCCAGGGCGGTTACGGCGCGCCGACCCAGACCGCTCCCCAGCCCAACGGCGGAAACACCACCTTCGGCATCGACAACGGCCTGCTGGGCAAGCTTGGCGGGGCCGCCGTGGGAGCGCTCGCCGGATCGCAGATCGGCAAGGGCTCGGGCAATCTGCTGGCCATCGGCGCCGGCGGCCTGCTCGGCTACTTCGCCGGCGGCTATCTGATGGAACAGCTGAGCCCCGGCAGCCGCGACGCGGCGCAGAGCGCGGAGACCCGCGCGCTCGACGCGCCGGTCGGTCAGACCATCCGCTGGAACAGCCCGGACAGCGCGAACACCGGCGGAACCATCACCCCGATCCGCGCCGGGCGCGATTCCGCCGGGCGGGAGTGCAAGGAGTTCCAGCACAAGGTGACCATCGACGGCCGCCAGGAATCCGCCACCGGCACCGCCTGCCGCGGCGACGACGGCCAGTGGCGCCTCGCCCCCAATCCGTAACGCAGGTTACAATCCAGCCTTCACGCCGACGGTGTGGACGAGCACCGTCATCGTGTCGGTCGGCACCTCCACCGTCACGGGAACGACGCGCCCGCTCTCCGGCGCGCGGGCGAACCACACCGTCGCCTTGCGCTCCACCCCCTCGGCGAAGAAACGGTCCCGGTCTCGGTCGCCCTGAAAGCCGGCCACCGGGCGGACGGTGACCGCGCAGACCTCCGCCGTTCCCGTGGCGATGCGGTAGCGCGACGACGGCAGGTCGCCCTTGCCCTGCGGCGTCATGATGATGTCGTAGCGGCGGCGCCCGTCATAGACGGGATAGCGTCCGCCGCAGCCGCCCGCCCGGCTGGCGGTCAGGATCACCGCCGCCCCGGCGCTCAACGGATCGATGCTGCCCCGGCGGCTGTCCGGCGGCACCCGCGCCGCCTTGTCGGGGCTGAGCGGCGGGTCGGCGGTCACATCCACCCCGTCGGGGCCGAAGGACAGGGTCATGATATCCATCTTGCGGCGCAGACGCCGTTCGCCACGGAAGCGATCCGGCTCGGCGGCGCCCGCCTCCAGCCTTCCGGCGGACTCGGCGCGGTAGCGGAAATTGGTGAAGAGGCCGAGCCAGGGCACCGCTTCCGCCTCCAGCGCCGCCCGGTAGCGACTGTTTGCCCCCTCCGCCTCCTCGGTCAGCACGACGCTGCCGCGCGCCAGGGACACGCCGCCGCCATAGGCGGCGAAGTCCAGCTCCAGCGTCGCGGCCCGGCTAGCCGTCGGCAGAAGAGACAGCAGGCCGGCGGCCAGGAGAATCCGCTTCACGGCGATCGCCTCACGTCGATGGTCCGCCCTCCGCGACGACCAGATCCTGGTACTCCGGGTGGCGCTGGATGTATTTGGCCACGAAGGGGCAGACCGGCACAACCTTCTGCCCGCTGGAGCGCGCGTCCTCCAGCGCGCCGCGCGCGAGGGCGGAGCCGATGCCCTGCCCGGCCATGCTCTCCGGAACCTCCGTGTGGGTGAAGACGATGGCCCCGTCGCGCTTTTCGTACTCCACCACCGCGGTGGCGTCGCCCACGGTCAGCTCGTAACGGTTCCTGGCCGCGTTGTTCTTCACGTCTCCGCTCATTCCCCACCCTTTCCCTTGTCGTCGAAGCCGATCACCACCCCTTCATCGGGCCGCAGGCGAAGGATGCCGGACACCGGTTCCCCGCCGCGGTCGAGATGGGTGGACAGCCGGATATGGGCACCGCCCGGCACCGCGTCCACCATCCGCTCCTCCGCCGACAGGCTCAGCAGGATGCGGAAGCGGCCGGTTCCATGGCGTCTCTCATAGGCCAGGACGTCGTCCTCCGCCGACACCGGATCGTAGCGCCCGACCGACAGGGCCGGCTCGGCCCGCCGCAGCGCCAGCAGGGCGCGGTGCAGTGCCAGCATGGAGGATGGGTCGGCCGCCTGCGCCGCGACGTTCACCCGGTCGTGGTCGGAACCGAGCGGCAGCCAGGGCTCGCCCGTCGTAAAGCCGCCGTGCGGGCTGCCGTCCCAGGGGATCGGCGTGCGCACCGGATCGCGGCCCAGCCCCAGGCCGGGGATGTTCTTCTCCCAGGGGTCCTGCACGCGGTCCGGCGGAATGGGCACGTCGGTCATCCCGATCTCGTCGCCCTGGTAGAGCGTCGGCGTGCCGCGCAGGGTCAGCAGGAGCATGGCCGCCACCCGCGCCTGCCCCGCCCCCAGCCGGCTCGCCACGCGGGAGCGGTCATGGTTGCCGAGCACCCAGTTCGGCCAGCCGCCGGGCGGCAGGGCGGCCTCGTAGGTGCGGATCAGGGCGGCCAGCGCCTTCGCCTCCCACGGGGTGGACAGCAGGTGGAAGTTGAAGGGAAGCTGGAAGCCGGTCAGGTCGGCGCCGTAATAGGCCATCAGTTGATCAATGGGCAGATAGGCCTCGCCGATCAGCACTCGGTCGGGCCCGTAGCCGTCCGCCACGCGGCGCATGGCGGCGATGGCGTCATGCACCTCCGGCTGGTCCACGGTGTGGAGGCGGATCACCCGGCGGACCGGCGACATGCCCTCCCGCCAGCCGGGGTTCGGCGGGTTGTCGCGGAACTGCGCGTCCTTGATCAGATGGTGGATGGCGTCCACCCGGAAGCCGTCCACCCCGCGGTCCAGCCAGACGCGCAGCACGTTGAGCATGGCCTCACGCAGCGCCGGGTTGCGCCAGTTGAGGTCCGGCTGCTCCTTCAGATAGGCATGGTAGTAGTATTGGCCGGTCGCCGCGTCCCATTCCCAGGCGCTGCCGCCGAACTCCGACAACCAGTTGTTTGGCGGCCCACCATCGGGGGAAGGATCGTGCCAGATGTACCAGTCCCGCTTGGGATCGCTGCGGGACGAGCGGCTGGCCTGGAACCACGGGTGCCGGTCGGAGCTGTGGTTGGGCACGAAGTCCAGAATGAGCGTCATGCCCCGGCGGTGCAGCTCCGCCAGCAGCCGGTCGAAGTCCTCCATCGTCCCGAACAGCGGATGGATGCCCGTGTAATCCGACACGTCGTAGCCGAAGTCGGCCATCGGCGACGGGTAGATCGGGGACACCCACAGCGCGTTCACCCCGAGCGTTTCGAGGTGGTCGAGCCGGGCCAGGATACCCGGCAGGTCCCCCACCCCGTCGCCGTTCGAATCCTGGAAGGAGCGCGGGTAGACCTGATAGATCACCCCGCTTTGCCACCACGCGAAGCCGTCCGCCATGAAGCTGTCCGCCATAAGCGGGCCCTCAACCGATCAGCAGGGATTCGGCGCCGTCGATCCAGACGGGGGTGCCGGTGATGTGCTTCGACCGGTCCGACGCCAGAAACAGGGCCAGCTCCGCCACGTCGGCGCTGCTGCCCGGCTTGCCGCGGGTCAGCGGGATTTCGCCGTCGGGATACTCGGCGGCCTCCTCGGCCTTCTCGGTGTTGCGCGACTGGGTGTTGTCCTGGATCGCGGTGTCGATCATCCCCGGACAGATGGCGTTGACGCGGATGCGGTGTTTGGCAAGCTCCAGCGCCAGCATCTGGACCATGGCGACCTGCGCCGCCTTGGTGCAGGAATAGGCGGTGGCCCCGGCGTTGCTGAACACTCGCGTGCCGTTGATCGAGGCGGTCACCAGCACCGACCCGCCGCCCGCCGTCTTCAGATGCGGCACCGCGTGGTGCAGCGTCAGGTAGGTGCCGCGCAGGTTGATGTTGATGGTGCGGTCCCATTCCTCCGGAGTCAGCTCGTCGATGGGCGCCCAAACGCCGTTGATCCCGGCGTTGGCGAAAACGATGTCCAGCCGCCCGTATTCCTGGACCAGCCGGTCCACCGCCCGCTTCACCGCCTCGCTGTCGGCGACGTCGGCGACCAGGGGGATGGCCTTGCCGCCCGCCGCGGTGATCTCCTCCGCCGTCTTGCGGATCTCGTCCTCGGTGCGGCTGAGCACGCCGACGCTCGCTCCGGCGCTGGCGAACAGGATGGCCGACGCCTTGCCGATGCCCGACCCCGCCCCGGTGATGAGGGCGACTTTTCCGTTCAAATCCATGATGAAGCCGGCTCCGCTGCTTGTGCTGGGACAGCAGAGCCAACCGATGGGGACCGGGGCGGTTCCCGTCTTTCTACACGCCTGCGGCGGGGGCGCGGCGGTTCACCAGCCAGATGCCGGCGCAGACCAGCAGCATCGCCGCGGCGAGGCTGGCGCTGACCCGCTCGCCCAGCAGCAGGGCGCCGGACAGCACGCCGAACAGCGGCGTCAGGAAGGTGAAGGCCGAGAGGCGGGCCGCCGGGTAGCGGGCGACCAGCCAGAACCAGGCGAGGTAGGAGGCGAAGGCCACCACCACGATCTGGAAGGCGAGGCAGAGCAGCGCCAGCGGGCCGGGCGCGGTCACCCCCGCCTCCCCCATCAGAAGCGAGGCAGCCGGCATCATCGCCCCGGACACGGCGAGCTGGTAGAACAGCACCTTGGTCGAGCTGGCCCGGACCAGCTTGCTGCCCTTGATCACCAAGGTGGTGGCCGCCCACAGCACCGCCGCCGCCAGCACCATCAGATCGCCGATCATCTCGCGGTTCGTCGGCAGGCGCAGCCCGTCGGCGAAGGCCACCGCCACACCGACGAAGGCGCAGGCCAGTCCGGCCGCCTGGACGCCGCGCATCCGCTCCCCCGGCAGCAGCAGATGCGCGCCGACCGACACCAGGAAGGGTGCGGTGTAGAGGAACAGGATGCTGCGCGACACCGTGGTGTAGGACAGCCCGGCATAGACCAGCAGGAACTCCCCGGCGAACAGCAGCCCGGCCAGCAGGCCCAGCCCAAGAGTCCCGTCCCGCTCGAACAGGCGCATGCCGCGCAGCGCCGCCCAGGCCCACAGCAGCGCCAGCGCGCCCAGCGAGCGCAACCCGCCCTGGAGCACCGGCGAGAATCCGGTCATGGCGACCTTGATGGCGACCTGCTGCAAGCCCCAGAGCAGACAGAGCAGAACCAGAGTGGCGGAGGCGCCGCCGTCCAGCTCCGCGCGGCGTTCGGTCATGGCGATGGCGGTCATGATGTTGGCTGCGGTGGCGCGGCGGTCTGTCGCCACCCCTCACCGCATGTCCTCCCCGTTTTCTTGCTTCGGCACACAGAATGGGGCGGCGCCGGGAAGCCGGTCAACGAACGCCTGCGAAGGGCTGACCCGCGCCGGGGAGCGATGGCCCGAACGCACTTTTGTGCAATGCGGTACGCAGGCATGCCCACAATGCGCAGCTCACCGCCGTCCCGAGGTTCATATTGAACGGGCAATTGACGACGGCGCCAATGTGGCGCTCGCCAATTTCATGACAAGTTCACACGACAGAAGGAATGGACGTGATCCACAAGATCATGGACAAGATCGACCGCGTCATCGCCCAGAAGCGCGAGGCCGGCGAACTTGATGCTTGGCTGTCCAACGGTACCGCTCGCCGTTACTGCCAGGAACTGACGGTTTCACAGAAGCACTATTATCCCGCCCTGCTGCTGTATGTGGAACGGCACGCCGGGATCGGGTGAGGCGGCGGTCACTCCGCCGCTTTGGCGGACGGCCCCTCCAGTTCCAAACGACGGGCGCGCAGGGTGGCGAGCTTCGCCTCAATCTTGCGGATTTTCCTGTCGAGCTTCTTCGCGCGCCTGCCGTCCTTCTTGGAGATGGTGCCGCCGCGCGCGGCGATGCGGGCGTTGATCGCCGCCTTCGTCTCGTCCGGCAGGCGCTTCCAATGCTTCACCTCCGCGCGGGTGCGGAAGCAGCCCATGCAGCGGTCCGCCGCGTCGTAGCGGCAGAGCTTCGTGCAGGGATTGCGGGTGTCGTGCGTGCTCATAGCGCCATAGGATGGGTGCGGCAGGGACGTTGGAAAAGCCCCGGCCGCCCCGTCCTGCGGGCGTTTCTCAAAAAAGGCGGGTTTCAAACGATCAGGGGGTCACGCGCCCGGACAGGCAGGACGCCCGCGCCCGCTCGTCCACCGCCGCCGCGGCGGCGCTGGCCGCACCCTCCCCGCCATAGAGCGCGATGGGAAGCGGCCGGCCGGTGGCCCCGCCCTCCTTGCGGTGCCAGGACAGGATGCAGGAGCAGACCCGCACCGCCGCCTCCGTGGAGCCGGTGTTCCGCGCGGCGAAGGGGCTGGCCTCGCAGGCCGCCAGGAAATCCCGGTTCGCGTCGGTCCGCCCGCCGTCCGGCGGGTCGCCGCTGAACACCAGCAGGGCCGCCAGCGACGCGAAGAAGAACACGAACAGCAGCGAACGCGGGTTGCGGAACACGGACTACCCCTCCCGTCAGGCCGAACGGATTTGGCGCAGGAACGCGCCGGCCTGCTCGCGCAGGGCCAGCGCCTGCCGGCCCAGATCGGCGGCGGCGGACCGCACCTCCGACGCCATGGTGCCGGTCTCGTGCGCGGAGGCCGACACGTCGCGGACGCTGTGGGTCACCTCCGACGTACGGTCGGCGGCGCGCTGGACGCTGCGGGCGATCGCGCCGGTGGTGGCATTCTGGCGGTCGGCGGACTCGGCGATGCGGCCGACCAGATCGCTGACCGCGACGACCGAGCGCCCGATGCCGCCGATGGCCGTCACCGCGCTGCCGGTCACCGCCTGGATTTCCGCGACCTGCTGGGCGATCTCGTCGGTCGCCTTGGCCGTCTGGTTGGCGAGGCCCTTCACCTCGTTGGCGACGACGGCGAAGCCCTTGCCGGCCTCCCCCGCCCGCGCCGCCTCGATGGTGGCGTTCAGCGCCAGCAGGTTGGTCTGCGCCGCGATGCTTTGGATCAGCGTCACCACCTCGCCGATCTTGCCGGCGGCGGCGGCGAGCCCTTCCACCGTGTGGTTGGTGCGTTCCACCTCCTCAACCGCGTTGCGGACCATGCGGGAGGATTCGTCGATCTGGCGGGACACCTCGACGATGGAGGCCGTCAGCTCCTCGGTGGCGCCGGCCACGGTCCGCACGTCGTCGCTCGCCTCGCCCGCAGCGCCGCTGACCGCGGCGGCCTGCCCGCTGCTGCTCTCGGCGATGCCATGGAGGCGCTGGGCGTTGGATTCGAGCTGGGCCGTGGTGGCGCTCAGCGTCTCGACGACGCTCAGCATCGTCCCTTCGAAGGAACGGGCGACCGACTCCAGCGCGTCGCGGCGGTCCCGCTCGGCGCGGGCGCGCTCCTCCGCCTGGGCGGCGTCGAGCCGGGCGACCCGCTGTGCGTTCTCCTTGAAGACGCTCAATGCCTGGGCCATGCCGCCGATCTCGTCCTTGCGGTCCAGCGCCGGGACGGCGACCGACAGGTTCCCCGCCGCCAGCTGCTCCATGGCGCCGCGCATGGTGGTCAGCGGACGGAAGATGCGCCGCGACACCAGCAGGCAGCCGCCGGCCACCAGAAGCGTCACCACGGCGCCGAGTCCGCCGATCATCGTCTGGGTGTCGCGGATCGGGGCGAAGAACTCCACCTTCGGCACGCCGACATAGAGCACGCCGACCACCGTGCCGGACCGGTCCTTGATCGGGTCGTAGGCGGTGTAGAAGGGAACGCCCAGGATGTCGGCCTGCCCGCGGTACGGCTCGCCCCGCACCAGCACGGCGTCATAGACCGGCCCCTTGGCCAGCTTGGTGCCGACGGCCCGCGCCCCATCCGGCTTCTGGACGTTGGTGGTGACGCGGGTGTCACCCATGAACAGCGTGGCGGTGCCGCCGACCAGCGTCTTCACGCGGTCGACCGGCTCGAAGAAGCCGTTCAACGCCCGGTCGCCGGCGTAGAGCGTGCCGTCGCGGACGCTGATGTCGCGCCCATACTGGTTCAGCACGTCCCAAGCGACGCGCATGTTGGTTTCCTGCCGCTCGACCGCCATGCGCTCGGCATAACGGCTCAGCAACGTTTCGTTGACCAAAAAGGTGACGCCCGTCAACAGCGCCAATCCACCGACACACAGCGACACCGTCTTGCCCGAAAGCGACAGCGAGCCGACCCCCGTCAGCAACCCCATGACGAACCCCCGCGCCCAATGATGCCCATTGAATCCAAGCGTTTCGTACCCCAACGAACCGCACCGGCATAAAGGCGTCAGAGGCTCTTAACAAATCGTTCCGCGTTGCACCATGCTCCGTCCAGGGCGGCGCGCAGCCATGCCTTTTTAGAGCGATTCAAATATATATGAACACCTATTCATATAGATTGACACCCAGACTTACCGGCGTTAGGGTCGGCCCCGTCATTGGGGAGTAGCCACCCTCCGTCGAGAGGGGCGCGTGCCAACAGACTCGGGACCGTCCTGCATCAGGCCGTCCCGTGGCGCGCGCGGCAGCCGGACAGCGTCCGGCCGGTTCGGCAAGACCGATGGTGCGGACGCTCCCGAAGGCCAACCGGGTGCAGACGTGCTGTCGTGTCCGTTTGGCCGGAGCCTGTTGCCATGTTCGGTGCCACCTCCCTCGTCCTCGCCGTCAGCCTCTCCATGGACAGCTTCGCCGCGGCGCTCGGTCGCGGCGCCGTTCAGAAGCGTCCCGGCCTGTCGGAGGCCTTGCGCGTCGGCTTCGCCTTCGGCGCCTGCCAGCTGTCGATGGCCGCCATCGGCTGGGCGGTGGGTTCGGCCTTCGCCGGCTTCGTCCAGGCGGTGGATCACTGGATCGCCTTCGGCCTGCTGCTGATGATCGGCGGCTCGATGATCCGCAATGCGCTTGCCGGAGAGAAGGATGACGAGGCGGCGGCCACCCGGTCGGGCTGGCTGGCCCTGCTGACCGTGGCGGTGGCGACCAGCATCGACGCCAGCGCGGTCGGGGTCGGCCTCGCCATGGCGGATGTGAACATCGCGGTGACCGCCAGCCTGATCGGCGTCGTCACCTTCCTGATGGGCTTCGGCGGCGTCCTGCTGGGCCGGGCCGCGGGCCCGCTGCTGGGCCGCCGGGCGGAACTGATCGGTGGCCTCGGCCTGCTCGCCATCGGCACCAAGATCCTGGTCGAGCACACCCTGCTGTAACGTCCAATCTTCGGCGGTCGCTGCCCTCAGGCGGCGACGGCGTGGCTGGTGTGGCCGGCGGCGGCGGCGGCCACCGTCTGGGCGATCAGGCCCGGACGCTCCTGAACCCGGTCGCAGACGGCGCTGAAGTCGATGGACAGCGCCCGCTCACCGCGGTCGCTCAATTCGCCGCAGCGCCGCCCGGCATGCTCCAGCGTCGCCACGGCGGCCCGGATGACCCCGGCCGCGATCTTCAACCGGCTGGCCCGCGTGGCCTCGGCGATGCGCGGTTCGTTCTGCGCCAGCCAGTGGGACAGCCCTTGTGCCGCCAGCGCGAACTCCCGCTCCAGCGCCGCCGGGTCGCACAGCACGGCACCGTCGGGCAGATGCAGCCGGCCGTTGGCCGACGGGAGCGACAACGCCGCCGCGATGATCGCGGAGGCCAGCTCCTGCCCGGAAAATGGCGTCGTCATACAATCGCTCATCATGCAGGCGTTCATCATACAAGCGTTCATCGATTCGCTCTCCAGCAGGACCCGGCGCCCGGTCAGGGCACGGACAAGGTCAGGGCACGGACAATTGCGCGCGGGCCATGCCACCGTGCAGCGTGTCGAAGCAGACCACGCACTCCGGCGAGTCGGCGATGTAGGCCAGAACGTCCGCGTAGGGACCGTCGATGTGGATGAGTTCCGCGCCGCGATCCTCCGCCGCCCCCCGGCTGTGGGTGATCGTCAGCATGTCCATGCGCGGGCCGCGCCCGCCGGTGGTCGCCGCCAGCACCGCGGCCCGCTGCCGGTGATCAGAATGGCGATGATCGGACGGCCGGTGATCGGGGCGCAGGGCGACCACGACGCCGGCGGGAGCGGCATCGTCGGCGCCGCGGACGGCGTTCGAGCGGCTTCCGGGACGGACGGCGGAAAGGGTCTTGACCATGGCTCACCTCAAGGGCTCGGGCTGGCGATACGGATGGACGGTCTGGCTTGGCGGAAGGGACGGACAATCGCCCCGCCTCACTGTTGGTATACCGTATCCCAGAACAATCTTAGTCTCAAGAGCGATTTTGCGAAATTTTCATCCCGCTCCGCAGCAAGACACCCTTTGACCTCAGCGTCGGCGTGGCTTTTCCGCAGGGAGGAAAAGCGAAGGCTCCGCGCTGGACAGGCGGGCGTGGTCGTGGTCAGAGGATAGGGTCGGTCACTGTCACGGGAATCGGTCCATGGACCCGGTCGCCACTTCCGTCATCCTCGTCCACGGCGCTTTCGCCGACGGCTCCGCCTGGAGCCGCGTGATCCCCCTGCTCCAGGCCCAGGGGCTGGAGGCGATCGCCGTACAGAATCCGCTGACCTCGCTGGAGGAGGATGCCGCCCACGTCCAGCGCGCCATCGACCGCGCCAAGGGGCCGGTGGTGCTGGTCGGCCATTCCTGGGGCGGGGCGGTGATCACCCAGATCGGGAATCAGGACAAGGTGAAGGCGCTGGTCTATGTGGCGGCCTTCGCGCCGGGGATCGGCCAGTCGCCGAACGACACGCTGAAGCCCTTCCCGCCCTCGCCCGGCCTGTCCAGCGTGTCGATGGACCGCACCGGCTATCTGCATCTGCCGGCGGAGAGTCTGGCGGCGAACTTCGCCCAGGATGTGCCGGCGGCGGAGGCGGCGCTGCTGGCCGCGACCCAGGGGCCGGTCCATGCCGGCTGCTTCCGCACGCGGGTGACCGCCGCGGCGTGGGAGCATAAACCATCCTGGTACATCGTCGCCAGCGAGGACCGGATGCTTCCCCCGGCCTTCCTGCGGGCGACCGCCGAACGCATCGGCGCGCGGACGGTGGAGGTCGGGGCCAGCCACATCCCTCACGCCTCCCGGCCCGACGCGGTGGCGGCGGTGATCATCGAGGCGGCGGGCGCCCGCTGACGGGCACCCGACCGCTCTCGGTCATAACATCACGGCATCATCCGGCGGCGCAGCAGCAGGCGGGCTCCGGATCGGACTCGTCGTCGTTCGCGGCGACGCAGCCGTGCGCCGTGCCCAGCAGGCGGTGGAGATAGTCGTTCCACAGCGACCCGCAGGCCGGAGCCGACGGCGGCGACGTTTGTGGCAGAGGTGGCTCCGCGTTCCGGTCGAAGGTCATGGGCGTCTCCTCCAAAATGCCGCCTGCCGACCGGCAGGCGTCGGCGCTTGCTGCGCTCTGATGCGCGCCAAGATAGCGGAAGCCGGCGCGCCACACAGCCTGTTCGAAAGCCACCCCACCTCCGGCATAGAGGCCGTCATAGAAGACGGATCGGCTGGTCAGGCCCATCATCGGCACCGATAGCTGTGCCGTGACGCCGAACCCTTTCGTCTGTTGATGAGGCGCGAAGCTGCATCGACAAGGAGAGAGGCGCGTCATGGCGAATCTACAGAACATTCTCGGCACCCTTCTGGCGACCGGCATGGGAGGGCACAGCCGCAGGAGCGCGCAGGATCTGGGCTCGATCCTGAACCGGTCGGGGATGGGCTCGGGGCCGGCGATGCACGCCCGCGGCGGCATGGGGGTCGGCCCCATGGCCGGGCTGGGCGCGCTGGCCTACCTCGCCTACCGCGCCTATCAGGAGCGTCAGCAGAATATGCCACCGTCGGGGCAGCCATCCTCCGGACAAGCACCGGCCCGCTCCGAGCAGCCGGGCGCCAGCCCGTGGGGTGCTCCGCCGACCGGCTCGGGCAACACGCCGGGGGGCATCCTGGGCGGCATCCTCGGTGGGGCCGGCGCTTCCGGCGGCGGATCGCTGGGCGAGCGGCTGTCCCAGGTCTTCCAACAGCGCTCCGCCCCTTCCCCTGACGCGACCCCGTCGGGGTCCGGCGAGGGCGCCTTTCCCGAACTCGCCATGGAGGACCAGCACGCCCTGCTGCTGATCCGCGCCATGATCGCCGCCGCCAACGCCGACGGCGAGATTTCCGCGGCCGAGCGCCAGCGCGTCATGTCCGCACTGGACGAGGCCGGCGGAGGCCCGGAGGAACGGCGGATCGTGGAGCAGGAGCTGTCCCAGCCGCAATCGCTCGACTCGCTGGTCCGCTCCGTCACCGACCCGGACATGGCGGAGCAGGTCTATCTGGCGTCGCTGATGGCGGTGGACCGCGACCATGAGGCGGAACGCGCCTATCTCACCTACCTCGCCACCCGCCTGAAGATCGCCCCGCAACGGGCGGAGCAGCTCAACCAGGCGGCGTGACGGCTCCAACCGCGATGCCCCTCCCGCCGCAGGGCGGGCGGGGGCCTTCCGTTGACCGCAGCCTATTGACCCTGCGGCCACAAGGGGCGCAGGGTCTTGGCCGTACCTCCGCCACCGGGACCCACGCCATGCTGCTGGATGACGCCATCGACCGCGTGCTCCGCGATCTCGAAAGCTATGGGCGCGACAACGACGCACGCGAGGGCGACCGCGCCCGCAAGATGCTGAATCTGGAGCGCGAGACGGCGGAGCTGCTGCACGTCCTGGTGCGCAGCGGACGCCGCCGCCGGGTGCTGGAGATCGGCACCTCCAACGGAGTCAGCACCCTATGGCTTGCCGCGGCGTTGCAGGCCGTCGGCGCCACGGAACCGCTGACCAGCGTCGAGCGCGATCCGGGCAAGAGCGCCCAGGCCGCCACCAACCTGGAGCGCGCCGGGCTGGCCAGCCGCGTCAACCTGCTGGTCGGCGACGCGACGGAGACGGTGGCCGGGCTGGACGGCCCCTTCGACTGCGTGTTCTTCGACGCCGACCGCTGGAGCGCCCCGGAGCAGTTGCGTCTTCTGCTGCCGAAGCTGGCGCCGGATTGCCTGCTGCTGGCCGACAACGCCCTGTCCCATCCACAGGAGATCGCCGGCTACATCGCGGCGGTGGAGGCCCTGCCCGGCTTCGGCTCCACCGTCTTCCCGGTGGGCAAGGGGCTGCACGTCGCCTGCCGCCCCTGACCCTGCCGGTCCTCAGGCCGTCTCGCTCGCCAGCATTTCCGCGGCCAGCCGGCTGACGGCGGGGTAATCGGTCTTGCCGGTGCCGAGCAGGGGGATCGTCTCCACCCGGAGCACGTCGCGGGGAATGGCGATCTCCGGCGCGCCCTTGGCCTTGGCCGCCGCCGCCAGCGCGTCGCGGGTCAGACCGGTGCCGGCGGTGACCAGCACGATCCGCTCGCCGCGCCGGGCGTCCGGCAGGGCGATGGCGGCGTGAGCGGCCTCCGGTTCGGCCTGGACCGCCAGTTCCTCGACCAGCCCCAGCGGGACCATCTCGCCGGCCACCTTGGCGAACCGCCTGACGCGCCCGACGATGCGGATGAAGCCATCGGCGTCGATGTTCACGATGTCGCCGGTGTCGTGCCAGCCGTCCTCCGGCGGCTCCACCACGCCGGGGTTGTCGGCGCGCATGTAGCCCTTCATCACGTTCGGCCCGCGCACCCGCAACCGCCCGCCCACGGGCACGCCGGGGACCGGAAGCAGTTCCGTCTCGATGCCGGGCAGGGCCTGCCCGACCGTGCCGGGGCGGAAGCGGGCCGGCGTGTTGACCGCGATCACCGGCGACGTCTCGGTGGTGCCGTAGCCCTCCAGCAGATGCACGCGCAGCCGTTCCGTGTAGGTGCGGCGCGTCTCCTCCTGCAACCGCTCCGCCCCGGCGAAGACCAGCCGCAGCGAGCGGAAGTCGTAGGGGTCCGCCGCCCGCGCCCAGGCGTTCAGGAAGAAATCCGTGCCGAACAGCACCGTGGCGTTGGTCTGGTAGACCAGTTCCGGAATCAGCCGGACGTGGCGCGGGTTGGGGTAGAGCACCGTCTTCACCCCGTTCAGGATCGGCAGCAGCATGCCGCCGAGCAGCCCGAAGGAATGGAAGACCGGCAGGCAGTTGAACACCACGTCCTGCCGCGTGAAATCGACGACGGAGGCCACCTGCGCCATGTTGGCGAGCAGGTTGTCATGGGTCAGCGCCACGCCCTTGGGCGGGCCCTCCGACCCCGAGGTGAAGAGGATCGCCGCCACGTCGTCCGGCTGGCCCTGCGGGGGCAGGAAGCGCTCCGGCGCCACCGACGCGGCCAGGGCACGCAGCTTGTCGCCGATGCCCAGCCCGCGCTTCACGTCCTCCAGATAAATGATGGTGTATTCGGCGGCCAGAGCCTCCAACAGCGGGCCGAGCCGTCCCATCTCCACGAAGCGGGCCGACGTGACGATGCGGCGCAGCCCGGCGGCGCGGCAGGCCGCCTTCACGGCCTCCGCTCCGGCGGTGAAGTTCAGCATCGCCGCGGGCCGCCCGTGGGCCGCCAGCCCGAAGAAGACCGCCGCGGTCGGCGAGGCGGTCGGCAGCAGCACCCCAACCGCCTCCCCCGGCTCGGTGCCGCGGGCCAGGATGCGGCCCAGCACTAGGGAGCGCGCGGTCAGGGCGCGGTAGCACAGCATCGTGAAATCACCGTCCTGAACCGCCGCCTTGCCCCAGCCGGTCTTCCGCCCGGCCTCCAGCAGGGCGAGCGCCAGCGTGTCGGGCCGCTGCCCGGCGGCGAAGACGGTCTCCGTCATGACGCGCGACAGCCAGGACTTCAGCGCCGCCCGCCGCGTCTTGCCGGCCAGCCCGGTCACGTCCGGGGTGGCGACCGGCGGCATGACCGTGATGGTGATGCGCGGGAACAGGCCCAGCCGCAGCCGCCCATGCATCCGCGACAGCAAGGAGCGCTGGGCGCCCTCGATGCAGACCGGCACGATGGGGCAGCCCGCCTTGTCGGCCAGCATGCCGGGGCCGCCGTTGATCTTCATCAGCGAGCCGGTGACGGTGATCCGCCCCTCCGGAAAGATGCAGATCTTGTGGCCCTCGGCCAGGGTGCGGGCGAGCAGGCGCGTGCCCATCGGCTTGGTCGGGTCGATGGTAACATGGTCGGCCAGCGCCAGGAAGGGCTTGGCCCAGGCCTGCTGCGCGATGAAGCTGTCCACGGCGAAGCGCATCCCCGGCAGGAAGGTGGCGAGCAGCGCGCCGTCGAGGAAGGACTGGTGGTTCGGCGTGACGACCGCCGCTCCCTCCAGCCGCTCCAGATGCTCGGCCCCGCGCAGCTCGACGCGGAAGGCCAGCCGGAAGAAGGCGCGGGCCAGCGCCCGCCCCATGCCCACCGCATCGATGGCGAGCGCCAGGACGACGGCGGCCAACATGCTCGCCCCGCCCCAGGCGGCGACGGTCAACGGCGTCACGCCCAGCGCCAGCATGGCCGCCGCGATGCCCGAGCCGACCACCATGAACAGCGCGTTGACCACGTTGGCCGCCGCGATCACCCGCGCGCGGGCCGAAACCGCCGCGCGATGCTGGATCAGCGCGTAGAGCGGCACGGCGAAGGCGCCGCCCGCCGCGGCGATCAGGAACAGGTCGGCCAGCAGCGGCATTGCCCAGGGCTGGGCCAGCAGCGCCAGCGCCGACAGCGGCTCCGCCGACGGAACGTCGGGCGTCAGGAAGGGCAGCGCCGCCCCGGCCACAGCCGCGACGAGGCCCGCCAGGGCGGCGCGGCGCGCGTCGGAGCGCGACGGCACCCGGTGCCCCAGCCCGGCATAGACCGAGCCGACCGCCACGCCGACAGCGAAGACCGCCAGCAGCAGGGTCGCCCCCTCGCTGTCGGTGCCCAGCGTTTCCCGCGCGATGGCCGGAAACTGCGCCATGACGACCGCGCCGACGCCCCAGAAGACGGAGATGCCGTAGATCGCCAGCATCGACACGCGGTCCTGCGCGGTGGCGCGCAGCACGCGCAGGGTGACCGACACCGGGTTCAGCCCGACGCGCACCGTCCGGTCGGCGTTGCCCGCGCGCGGGATCAGCAGCGACGCCGCCAGCCCGCCCAGCGCCGTCGCCCCCAGCAGCCCCGGAAGCGCCAGCGGATGGGCCAGCGCCAGCGAGCCGCCGGCGATGGTGCCGAGCAGAATCGCGACGAAGGTGCCCGCCTCCACCAGACCGTTGCCGGCGGTCAGCTCCTCCGGTTTCAGCAAATCGGGGAGCAGCCCGTACTTGACCGGCCCGAAGACGGTGGAATGGGCGCCCATGCCGACCAGCGCGACGATCAGCACGCCGAGGTCGGCGCGCATGATGCCCCAGGCGGCGATCGCCATCAGACCGATCTCCGCCACCTTCACGGCGCGGGCGATCAGCGTGCGGTCGAACCGGTCGGCCAATTGCCCGGCGGTCGCCGAGAACAGCAGGAAGGGGACGGTGAAGGCCGCCGCGGCGAGCGTCGAGACCAGCGCGCCGTCGCCCGCCGTCCCCGCCATGCCGTAGACCGCCAGGACCGCGATGGCGCCGCGCAGCACATTGTCGCCGAAGGCGCCAAGGAACTGCGTCACGAACAGCGGCAGGAAGCGCCGCGTGGCGAGAAGGCCCAGTTCGCTCATGCTTCAGGCTCCCTTTCCGGTGCACAGGCCGCGCAGCAGCGCGTCGGCGACCGTGTCGGCCAGCGTGCCGAGCGGGGCCGTCTGCCGTCCGTAAACGTGCGACTGGATGTTGAGGACGATGGCGCCGATGACGGTGTGAGCCAGAGCCTCGCGGTCGACATCGACGATGCTCCCCTCCGCGATGCCGTCGCCGACGATGGCGCAGACCACGTCCACCGGCGTTTCCAAACCGTCGGGCACCAGCGGCAGCGCGTCGTGCTGCGACAGCAGAAGGAAGCGCGCGCGGTCCGGCGCCGCCTCGGCCAGCCCGAAGGCCCAGGCGATGACGCGGCGCAGCCGCTCCGGCGCCGGACCGGTCCCCGCCGCCTCGCGCAGGTCGTGTGACAGGGCGGTGTATTCGGCGGCGAACAGGGCGGCGGCAAGATCCTCCTTGCTGGCCCAATGGCGGTACAGCGCTCCCTCCGACACCCCGGCGGCGCGGGCGATGTCCTTAATGGTGGTCGCCTTCACCCCCTTCTGGGCGAACAGCGCGATGGCGGCGTCCCGGACCTTGTTGCGTGCATCGTTGCGGACATCTTTGGACATGGCGTTCCCGTTCGTGACGGATATCATGAGTGAACGTTCACTCACATCCTGCACGGAACCGGGCCACCCTGCAAGGGTGATGTGACGGCACCGCATCGCCATGCGCTTTGCACCGCGGGTGCTTTTTTGGGCAAGATCGTTCGCACACACTCATGAAACACAGGGAATCAGGGACATGGTGAGGACGATCGACGGGACGGAGGCGCTGACGGCCGACATGACCGCGTGGCGGCGCGACCTGCACGCCCACCCGGAAACGGCCTTCGAGGAGGAGCGGACCAGCGATTTCGTCGCGGAGAAGCTGGCCTCCTTCGGGCTGGAGGTCCATCGCGGCCTCGCCAAGACCGGTGTGGTCGGCCTGCTGCGCAACGGCGAGGGGCCGGCGGTCGCCTTCCGCGCCGACATGGACGCCCTGCACATCCATGAGCAGACCAACCTGCCCCACGCCTCGCGCAATCCGGGGCGCATGCACGCCTGCGGGCATGACGGGCATACAGCGATGCTGCTGGGTGCGGCGCGCCACCTGTCAGCGCATCCGAACTTCCAGGGCACCATCGCCTTCGTCTTCCAGCCTGCGGAGGAGAATGAGGGCGGCGGGCGCGTGATGGTCGAGGAGGGGCTGTTCGAGAAATTCCCCGTCGAGCAGGTCTACGGCATGCACAACTGGCCGGGTCTGGAGGTCGGCAAGATCGCGCTGCGCCCCGGCCCGATCATGGCCGCATACGACATCTTCGAACTGACCCTGACCGGCAAGGGCACTCACGCCGCCATGCCCCATCTGGGCACCGACACGATTCTGGCCGGCACCCAGATCGTCAACGCCTGGCAGACCATCGCCAGCCGCAGCGTGCATCCCGTCGATTCCGCCGTGGTCAGCGTCACACAGTTCCACGCAGGCGACACGTGGAATGTCCTTCCCGCCACCGCCGTCCTGCGTGGAACCACCCGGACCTTCCGCAAGGAGGTGCAGGACATGGTGGAGCGGCGCATGGGCGAACTGGCCAAGGCCATCGCCGCCGGCTACGGGATCGAGGCGGAGCTGCGCTACGAGCGCCGCTACCCGTCCACGGTGAACGAGGCCGGGGCGACCGAACTGGCCCGGCGCGCCGCCGCCGGAGTCGTCGGCGAATTGGGGCTGGACCTCGACCCGATGCCCAGCATGGGGGCTGAGGATTTCGCCTTCATGCTGCAGCAGCGGCCCGGCTGCTACGTTTGGGTCGGCGCCGGGCCGTCGGACGGCGGGCGCAACCTGCACAGCCCGCATTACGACTTCAACGACGCGGTTCTGCCCATCGGCCTCAGCTATTGGGTGCGGCTGGCCGAAACGGTGCTGCCGCGCGCGGCGTGATGGTTATTGCACCCCATATTCCCTCTCCCCTCTGGGGAGAGGGTTAGGGTGAGGGGGTTGCGCTTGTGCCGAACGTTCCGCCACGCGCATCCCCCTCACCGGCTCTCAGCGGATGCCAGAGGCATCCGCCTGCCGCCGTCAGCGCTGGCTTTCAGCCAGCGCGAGAGGCCCTGCGGGCCACCCTCTCCCCAGAGGGGAGAGGGTTACAAAGGCAACCGCGTTCATTCCGGCACCTTTGTACAAACCATTCCTATCTCCCTATGGTTTGTGTATGAAACAGGAAAATTACCGCGCCCCGTCCATGGTAATTGCCCGAGTATGCAATTTGTCCCATGATCGGGCCGATTTCACCCGACAGACGTGGGACAAGGCACGGTGAAGGCGATAGAGAACAAGACCGGTGTTCCTGGAACCGGCGGCATCTGGCAGCGGCCCGACTCCCTGTGGGAGGCCACGGCCCCGCCGCCGCCGGCCCTTCCGGCGCTCAAACACGCGGTGGAAGCCGACCTGCTGGTGATCGGCGGCGGCTTCACCGGCCTGTCGGCGGCCCTGCACGCCGCCGAATCGGGCAAGCGCGCCGTCGTCCTGGAGGCGTCGGAGATCGGGCGCGGCGCGTCCGGGCGCAACAACGGGCAGGTCATCCCGACCCTGACCCGACCCGACCCCGAAGACCTCGTCGCCAAGTTCGGGCCGGAGCGGGGCGAACGCTTCGTCGCGCTGATCCGCGACAGCGCCGAGACCCTGTTCGCCCTGATCCGCCGTCTCGGCATCGACTGCGCGGCCGAGCAGACCGGCTGGGTGCAGCCGGTCCATTCGCCGGGCCGCATCGCCATCGCCGAACGGCGGGCCAAGCAGTGGGGCAGCCGCGGCGCTCCGGTGGAGCTTCTCGACCGCGCCGGCATTTCGGATCTGCTGGGCACCGACGCCTATTACGGCGGCTGGATGAACCGCAGCGGCGGCCACGTCAACCCGCTGGCGCTGGCCCGCGGGCTGGCCGGCAAGGCGGTCGAGGCCGGCGCGTCGGTCTATATCAACTCACCCGTCCTGTCGGTGGAGCGGCGCGGCGACCGCTGGGTCGCCCGCACGCCGGACGGCTCGGTGACCGCCCATGCCCTGGTGCTGGGCACCAACGGCTATGCCGCCGCCGTCTTCCCGGAGATCCGGACGGAGGTCGTGCCCGTCCTGTCCTGGCAGATGGCCACCCAGCCGCTGGACGAGGCGCAGCGGCGCAGCATCCTGCCCGGCCGTCAGGCCATGTCGGACACCCACGGCGACCTGCGCTTCATGCGCTACACCGCCGACCACCGGCTGGTCAGCGGCGGCGCGCTGCTGGTCCCCATCGACGGGGCAGACCGGCTGCGGCGCATCGTCGGCCTGCGGCTGGCCTCCATGTTCCCCACCCTGCGCGGGCTGCGGTTCGACCATGTGTGGAACGGGCGGATCGCCATGACCACCGACTACACTCCGCGGGTCCACCAGCTCGGCCCCAACGCCTTCACCTGGGCGGGCTGCAACGGGCGCGGCGTCGCCCTGTCCGTCTCGCTGGGGCGGGAGCTGGCCTACGCCGCGCTGGGCCGCGATCCGGCGGAGCTGGCGCTGCCGCTGACCGAGCCGCGTCCCCTGCCCTTCAACGACCTGCTGCAACGCATCGGGCCGTTCAAACTCCTGCAATACCGCTGGAACGACATCCGGGAAATCTGACGATGACTGAAGACACGAAGCCGCCCGCCGCCCCGGACCACGCCACGCAACTGCGCAACGCCTACGCGATGCGGGCCGCGTCCTACGCCCACATGTTCGACGTGCTGCGCGAGCGCTACGGCACCGACACGGCGCTGGACATCGGGCGCGAGGCGACCCGCCGCCTGGGCGAGGCGATGGGCGTGAAGTACGCGGCGCACGGCCCCGACGACTTGGCCGGCCTGTGCCACGCCTTCCTCGACGGCATCCCCAACCGCGATTCCATGTTCGCGCCGGAGATCAAGCGCTGCGACGGCGACGCGCTGGAAATCCATTTCCACCGCTGTCCCCTCAAGGAGGCGTGGCAGGCCCAGGGCAAGTCCGACGAGGATCTGGAACTGCTGTGCAACATGGCCGGCGCGATCGACGGCGGCCTGTTCGAGGCAGCCGGCTTCGTCTTCCGCGGCGAGACCTGGAAGCCGGGCGACGAGGGCTGTTGCCGCCTGAAGGTCCTGCCCGGCCCCAAGGCCGCCTGATCCGCCCTGCCGCCAAGCCCTACCCTACGACGCTGCCCAACACCGGCCTCGAAGCCGGCCTTCACAAGAAAGGTTCACACGCGATGACCGCCCTGAAGACCGCCTCCCTCGCCGCCCTCATGACTGCCGCGCTGGCCGGCACCGCCCTGGCCGCCGACACCGTGAAGATCGGCTACCAGCTTCCGCTGACCGGCGAGACCGCCCAGTACGGCCAGGATTTCCGCAAGGCCGCCGAGATCGCGCTGGCCGAGTTCAACGCCGCCGGCAAGCCCTTCAAGGCGGAGATCGTCTTCGAGGACAGCCGCTCCGACGCCAAGGAAGGCACCAACATCGCCCGCAAGTTCGTGGACGACAAGGAAATCGTCGGCGTGTTGGGCGACTTCACCTCGGGCGTGTCGATGGCCTCGGCGCAGGTCTACAAGGACGCCGGGATGCCGCAGCTCTCGCAGACGGCCTCGCACCCCGACTACACCAAGATCTCCAAGTACCAGTTCCGCAACATCGCCACCCAGGCGCAGGAAGGCCCCTACAACGCCAAGTGGATGCTGTCCAAGGGCTACAAGAACATCGCCGTCATCGCCGAGCAGACCGACTGGGGCCAGTCCGTCGTCTCCGGCTTCACCGACGGCGTGAAGGCCAACGGCGGCACGGTGGTCTTCTCCGAGTTCTTCAACCGCGGCCTGAAGGACTACCGCTCGCTGATCAGCAAGCTGGAGCGCGCGAAGCCGGACGCCATCTACACCGGCTTCTTCTACGAGGACGGCGCGCAGTTCCTGCGTCAGGTGCAGCAGCTCGGCATCAAGACCCCGGTCTACTCGACCTCCGCCGCCTACAGCCCGAAGCTGATCGAGCTGGCCGGCGAGGCGGCGGAGGGCGTGCACCTGACCTCCAACTTCCTGCCGACCGATCCGGCCCCGCACATCCAGCATTTCGTGACGGAGTGGAAGGCCGCCTCCAACGGCGCGGTTCCGGGCCAGTTCCCGGCCCAGGCCTATGACGCCGTGCGCATCATGCTGGCCGCGGTCGAGAAGGCCTACCCGAACCCGACCCGCGAGAAGGTGCGCGACGCCCTGGCCCAGACCAAGGACTTCGCCGGCGTGACCGGCAAGACCAGCTTCAGCGCCGACCGCGAGGCCGAGAAGGAGCTGGTGAAGGTCGAGGTCAAGGGCGGCGCCTTCGTGCCGGTCGCCGACTGATCGCCTGACCGTCCCATAGACCCAACGATCTCCAGCGAACGGCCCGCATGATCGACCCATATTACCTCCAGCAGCTCGCCATCGGGCTGTCGCTGGGGATGACCTACGCGCTGATGGCGATCGGCTTCACGCTGATCTTCGGCGTGCTGAACGTCGTCAACTTCGCTCATGGCGAGGTCTACACGCTGGGCGCCTTCGCCGGGCTGGTGCTGATTTCCGCGACGGCCCCGCCGATCTTCGCGGTGATCTTCATCGCCCTGGCGATCGGCGCCATGGCCGGATTCTCACTGGAACGGATCGCCTTCAAGCCCTTCCGCCGCTTCACCGACGAGGCGTCGCTGAAGTCGCGGGCGATGCGCGAATCCACCCTGCTCTCCTCGCTCGCCGTGTCCATCGTGGTGCGCGAGGCGCTGGAGATCGTGTTCGGGTCGCAGATGCGCTCCGTCCCGTTCGAGTATCTCATCAACACGCCGGTGCGCATCGGGCCGGTGATCCTGGTGACCGGCGACTTCATCATCTTCGGCGTGGCCGCGGCGATGCTGATCGGTCTCCAGTATCTGCTGACCCGCACCCGCATCGGCCTGTCGATCCGGGCGGTGTCGAACAACCCGCTGGGCGCCAAGTATGTCGGCATCGACACCGACCGCACCATCATCATGACCTTCGTCGTCGGCTCGATGATGGGGGCGGCGGCGGGCATCCTGACGGGGCTCTATTACGGGGCGATCTTCCCCGCCATGGGCTTCGTGCCGGGCATCAAGGCCTTCGTCGCCATGGTGATGGGCGGGCTGTCCTCCATTCCGGGTGCTGTGATCTGCGCCCTGATCCTGGGCATCTCGGAGAGCATGGCGACGACCTTCGTGTCGTCGGGCTGGTCGGACATGGTGGCCTACGGCTTCCTGATCCTGACCTTGATCTTCTTCCCCAACGGACTGTTCGGAGCGCGCCGTGAACGTGTCTGACCTGTCGGCGCCGCGGCGCGGGCAAGGCGCGCTGATCCCGCTCCTGCTCGCCCTGCTGGTCTTCGTGGGGCTGCCGGCCGTGCTGGCCGGCTTCGACCGCGGCTATTTCTATCAGATCGCCAATCTGGCGCTGATCTTCATCCTGCTGTCCGCCTCCATGCATCTGGTCACCGGGGTGGCCGGGCTGCTGCATCTCGGGCACGCCGCCTTCTACGGGGTCGGCGCCTACACCGCCGCCCTGCTCTCGACCAAGTTCGGGCTGGGCTTCACGGTGACGCTGCCGCTGTCCGGTCTGGTGGCGGCGCTGATCGCCTTCCTGGTGGCGCTGCCGACCATGCGGCTGGTCAGCATCTATTTCGCCGTGGCGACGCTGGCCATCGGGCAGATGCTCTATCTGGTCATGCTGAACTGGGTGGAGTTCACCAAGGGTCCCAACGGCATCATCGTCACCAAGGGTCTGGAACTGTTCGGCTTCAGCCTGTCGGGCCGGCTCGCCACCTACTACACGGTGGCGACGGTGGTGGCGCTGTGCGTGCTGGCGATCGGGCGGCTCAGCCACTCCTATTACGGCAACGCGCTGCGCTCGATCCGCGAGGACGACCAGTGCGCCGACGCCATGGGCGTCAGCACGGCGCGGCTGAAGCTGGAAGCCTTCACCCTGTCGGCCTTCTTCGCCGGGGTGGCGGGCAGCCTGTGGGCGCACATGACCGGCTACATCTCGCCGGGCGACTTCAAATTCTCCGAATCCATCCTGATCCTGGCGATGGTGGTGGTGGGCGGCCTGGGCAGCCTGCCCGGCGCGGTGATCGGCGCGCTTCTGCTGATCCTGCTGCCGGAGGGGCTGCGCGCCTTCGGCGACTTCCGCAACATCATGGTCGGTCTGGTGATGTTCCTGTCGATCCTGCTGCTGCCTAAGGGCCTGCTGGGCGAGGTTTCCGCGCTCCAGCTCGCGCGGCGCCAGCTGGGCGCGGCGTGGCGCAACACCGTGAAGGGCGAAGGGATCGGCTGGCGATGACCCATCTTCTCGACATCCGCAACGTCAGCCGCCGCTTCGGCGGCGTGCTGGCGGTGAACGACGTGACCGGCCATGTGGACGAGGGCGAACTGGTCGGGCTGATCGGCCCGAACGGCGCCGGCAAGACCACCCTGTTCAACCTGATCTCCGGCTTCACGCCGCTGTCGTCGGGCACCGTCGCCTTCGACGGGCGGACTATCAGCGGGCTGAAGACCAACCAGGTCGCCCGGCTGGGCATCAGCCGCACCTTCCAGAACCTGCGCGTCTTCCCGAACATGTCGGTGTTCGACAACGTGTCGGTGGGCGCGGTGGGCGCGCTGCCGCAGGGGGCGCTGGGCGCCCTGTTCGGCTCCCTCGCCGGGGGCGGCGCCCGTTCCGCCGAGATCAGCCGCCGCACCTGGGAGGCGCTGGAGGCCGTCGGCCTGACCCATGTGGCGGGCGAACTGGCCGCCAACCTGCCCTACGGCCAGCGCAAGTATCTGGAGATCGCCCGCGCCCTGGCGATGCAGCCGCGCTTCCTGATCCTTGACGAGCCGGCCGCCGGCCTCAACGACACCGAGACCCGCGCGCTGGCCGACTTCATCAAGCGGCTGCACGGCACCGGCCTGACCATCATGCTGGTGGAGCACGACATGACCCTGGTCATGAGCATCTGCCAGCGCATCCTGGTGCTCGCCTCCGGCCGCAAGATCGCCGACGGCCCGCCCGACGCCATCCGCCGCGATCAGGCGGTCCTGGAAGCCTATCTGGGGGTGGACGCATGACCCAGCCGCAATCCAATGGTCCCATTCTCTCGATCGAAAAGCTCCATGTGTCGATGGGGCCGCAGGAGATCCTGCACGGCATCGACCTGACCGTGGCGCAGGGCGCCATCGTCGCCGTGCTGGGCTCGAACGGCGTCGGCAAGACGACGCTGATGCGGGCGGTGTCGGGCGTCTACCGGGCGAGCCGGGGCGGCATCGCCTTCCGCGGCGAGCCCATCGCCAACCTGCCCGCCCACCGCATCGTCAAGCTCGGCCTGTCGCAGGCGCCGGAGGGCCGCCAGATCTTCTCCAACATGAGCGTGCGGGAGAATCTGGTGCTCGGCGGCGGGGACATCGGGCTGGGGGAACTCGACCGGATGCTCGACATGTTCCCGGTCCTGCGGGAGCGCCTGCGCCAGAACGCCGGGTCGCTGTCGGGCGGCGAGCAGCAGATGCTGTGCATCGCCCGCGCCCTGATGCGCCGCCCCGCCCTGCTTCTTCTCGACGAACCGTCGCTGGGTCTGGCCCCGATGGTGGTCGCGCAGATCTTCGATCTGGTGCAGCGCATCCGGGCGGAAGGCGTGTCGATCCTGCTCGTGGAGCAGAACGCCCGCGCCGCCCTGCGGGTCGCCGACCACGCGGCGGTGATGGAGGACGGGCGCATCGTGCTGGCCGGTCCGGCTGCCCAGCTGCGCGACGATCCCCGCATCGCCGAAGCCTATCTCGGCGGTCACGCGCATTGACGGAGACAGTGATGACCGAACCGACCGACACGCCCCCGGCCAAGCCCGTGATGGGCATGTTGGAACGCCGCGGGATCGAGGCGGCGATCCTGAAGCCGGTCTACGAGGAAATGGCCGCCCGACTGGGCGAGGCCGTGGCGCAGGAGATTCTGGGCGCCGCCATCACCCGCGCCGCCGTCGAGTCCGCCGCCGCCTTCGCCGCGACCGAGCCGAAGGGCACCAGCCTGAAGAGCTTCGCCGAGCTGCAGCCGCTGTGGACCAAGGACGACGCCCTGCGGCTGGACGTTCTGCACCAGGACGAGACGCGGTTCGACTACAACGTCACCCGCTGCCGCTACGCCGAGATGTACCGGGAGATGGGGCTGGGTCCCATCGGCCACCTGCTGTCCTGCAACCGCGACGCTGCCTTCTGCACGGGCTACGACCCGTCGATCAAGATGCAGCGGACGCAGACGATCATGCAGGGCGCCAGCCACTGCGACTTCCGCTACAGCGTGGACAAACCGCAAGGCTGACGGGAAGATGCCCGAAACGACGACGGCCCGGCGTTCCGCACGCCGGGCCGTCGCTTTTTCAGGCAAGTCTGCCGTTGGTCGGGCCGCCCTTCGTCAGGCCGCCGCCGTCGCCACCGGCTGAAGCCCGCGCGTCAACTGGCCGAACGCATCGCGGAAGCGCGGCAGGGCGACATCGCCTTCGGCGAAGCGGACATGAACCGCCGCCTTGTCGATGGCCCGCACCTCGAAGGCGACGGACAGGCCAAAGCGGTCGAGCCGCAGGGTGCCGCGGTCGCCCACGCCGAGACCGCCGATCCCGCTCAGCATGGCGCCGCCGTTCGACAGGTCGGTCAGGGTGCCGGACTGGTCACGCCCATGCACCACGACGCCGCAGGCCTCGTTCACCCGGTAGCGCGGGCTGCGGCGGCGGTCGGCGTCGGTCGTGGAGGTGCGGACCACCCGCACCAGCACCCGGCGCAGCTCGTCGATGCTGCTCGCCACCTCGTCCGAGCCGGCCCGCACGCCCGACGCCTGCGAACCGGTCTGGTCGGCGTCGCTGGAGACGGCGGCGATGCGCACCGACACCTCCTGCGCGGCATTGGATGTCTCCACCACGTTGCGGCTGATTTCTTGGGTGGCGGCAGCCTGCTCCTCCATCGCGGCGGCGATGGCGCTGGAGATCTGGTCGATCTCGCCGATGGTGTCGCCGATCTCCGCCACCGCGCCCACGGCGGTGCTGGTCACACCCTGGATCTCCGCGATCAGGCGGGTGATCTCCTCGGTGGAGCGGGCGGTCTGGTTGGCGAGGTTCTTCACCTCCTGGGCCACCACCGCGAAGCCCTTGCCGGCCTCGCCGGCGCGCGCCGCCTCGATGGTCGCGTTCAGCGCCAGCAGGTTGGTCTGGCTGGCGATGTCGGTGATCAGCTTGACCACCTCGTCGATGCGGCCGACCGCCTCGGACAGCGACTGGATGGTGCCCTGGGTACGCTGGCCGTTCTCCACGGCGCGGCGGGTGACCGCGCTGGAATGGGCGATCTGCGCGGAGATCTCGCGGATCGAGGCCGCCAGTTCCTCCGTCGCCGCCGCCACGGTCTGGGCGTTGGCCAGCGCCTCTTCCGCCGCCGCGGCGACGTTCTGCGCGTTGATGCTGACCCGCTCGGCGGAGGTCGCCATGGCGTCGGCGTCCTGGGCCATGCCGCCGGTGCGCAGGGCCACCTGCTCCACCGCGTGGCTGGCCTCGCGCTCCACCGTCTCGGCCATCGACTGGAGGGCGGTGATGCGCTCCTCCTCCGCTTGGCGCTGGCGCTCCGCGCGCTCCTGGGTGGAGTAATTCAGCTTCGCCTTCACGGCGCGGATCTGCGACCGGATGCGGGCGAATTCCGCCACGCCGGAGCTGGGAACGTTGGTCATCAGGTCGCCGCGGGCGATGGCGTCGAGATGGGTTTCCACAAGTCCGAGCGGGCGCCGCACCGTGCCCAGCACGCTGAGCGTGCCGAAGCCGGCCACCAGCAGGCCGAACAGCATCAGCCCGGCGAAGATCCCGACGCTGTCACCGCCCGTCAGGCTCACCCCACCGAGGGCGATAACGGTCAGCAGCAGAAGGCCGGTGGTCGCCAGGATGCGCCCGGCGATGCTGGACGCCAGAGCGCCCAACCAGACGCCGAAGCCGCGGCGGACGATCTGCCCCTCCAGCAGCCCGTACTGCTGGCCGCGCCCGGCGCGGATCTCGGCGTAGATGCGCTCCGCCTCCGCCACCGCGTCGCGGCTCGGCTTGGACCGGATGGAGATGTATTCTGTCACCACGCCCTTTTCGGTGATCGGGGTGACGTTCGCCTTGACCCAATAGTGGTCGCCGCTTTTGGATCGGTTCTTGACCAGCCCCTCCCACGGCCTGCCGTCCTTGATGGTTTCCCACAGGTTGGCGAAGGCCGCCGGGGGCATGTCCGGATGGCGCACAACATTGTGAGGTGCACCAAGTAATTCGGTTTCTGAGAAACCGCTAATATCAACAAATGCTTTATTGACGAACGTAATTTTGCCGCGGGTGTCGGTCCGCGACACAAGCAGCGTGTCTTCGGACATTTCGATTTCGCGGTTTGTAACCGGTCCATTGTCGCGCATAAGCCAGCACCCCGTCGCGGAGAACACGCATAAAACACTACTTAAATGCTACTTCTACTGTATTAATGGCGGAAAATCATCACCATATTGGCGCACCGTCCCCGACCATGGTTGGGCGCATGCACGGCGCGCCCCCTGCGCTAGACCACTGCACATGTTGAGAAAATCGCCGATTTATCTTGTATTTTAAGCGTTTTCGCAGCGCTGCCGGCCCTATTGTGGATTCTACGGAGTCCGCTCCGTTTCAGGGTGGATCACGGTCCATCGCCCCTCCGATCCTCAGGGTTGCGGCCCGATGACAGGGGCGGCACCATCCTCCATGCGCGCCGTTGGAACGGACATCCCTCTCATACCGCATCAGGACAGCCACGATGACCGACACCGCCACGCCCGTCCGCCTTCTCGGCCTTTCCGGCAGCATCCGCCGCCACTCCCACTGCACCGCGGTGCTGAACACGCTCGCCGACTCGCTGGGCAACCGGGCGGGCGGCAAGGCGGAGATGACGCGCTTCCCGCTGAACGACATCCCACCCTACGATCCCGACCTGGACGCGGAGAACACCCCCGCCCCGGCCACCGCGCTGCGCGACGCCATCGCCGCGGCCGACGGGCTGGTCGTCATTTCCCCGGAATACAATTACGGCATGTCGGGCGTGCTGAAGAACGCGCTGGACTGGGCGTCGCGCCCGGCCATGAAGTCGCCGGTGCGGGGCAAGCCGATCCTCATCATGACGGCCTCCCCCGCCTTCACCGGCGGTGTGCGCGCCCAGCACGAGATGCGCGAGACGCTGTCCGGCATGATGGGCCGGGTCATTTCCCGCCCGCAGGTGGTCATCGGCACGGTTCACGAGAAGATCACGGACGGACGGCTGACCGACCGGGCCGCGCTGGACTTCGCTCTGGCCGCCATCGACGATCTGCTGGCGGAAATCGCCCTGTTGCGCGGCGCCAAGGGCGCCTGAGCCTCCCGAAAGGCGGGGCAGCCGCGCAAAGACCGATGGGGCTGGCCGAAGCGTGTCGATATTAGTATATCAGCACGCTTCATTCACGGTCCCCAGTCTCGATCATGCCCCTGACCCTCCATTTGCTGCCGCTCGCCGCCACCGTCGCCCTTCTGGTGTCCCGGCGCGTCAGCATGCTGACCGCCGGAACCACGGGCATGGCGCTGGCCGCCGCGGTGCTCCTGGTGATGCTGAGCGCGGCGCAGCCGGGCGGCACTACCGCTCCGGACTGGCTGGCCCAACTGCCGGGCCTGTTGCCCACACTGGCTCTGAAGGCCGGCGAAGGGGCTTGGCTGGCGTGGCACGCCATGTCGATCATCGCGGCGGGCCTGCTGTTCCACCGCGCCTTCGAGGCACGCGCCGTCAAGGCCGGGGCGCAGGCCGAAGCGAAGACACCGGCCGAGCGCCGCCGCGCCGTCTTCGTCGCCTGCCTGCTCGCCGGTCCCTTCGCCGAATCGGTGACGGGGTTCGGCGTCGGGCTGGTGGTGGCGCTCGCCATGCTGCGCCCGCTGAACCTGCCGCCGGCCCACGCCGCGGCGCTGGGCCTGTTCAGCCAGATGCTCGCCCCCTGGGGCGCGCTGGGCGTCGGCACGCGGGTCGGGGCGGAGTTGATCGGCGTATCCTTCACCGAGCTGGGAACGGCTAGCGCCGCGCTAATGGTGGTCGTGCTGCCCAGCCTGCTGCTGGTGTTCTGGCGGCTGATCCACGGCGCCGGGCTGACCTCCAGCCTGACCGACCGGGCGAGGGACCTCGCCCTGATGCTGGCGCTGGCCGGGCTGCTCTGGCTGACCAACCGCTTCGTCGCGCCGGAGCTGGGCGGCGGGCTGGCGACGGCGGTGCTGCTGGTGGCGGTGGAGGCGCGACGCCTGCCGCGCGACGCCGCCGGCCTGTCGCGGCTCCTCGCCCTGCTGTGGCCCTACGTGGTTCTGGTCGGCGGGCTGATGGCGACGCGGCTGGTGCCGCCGCTGTCGGGCTGGACGGCGGACCGGCTGGTGCTCGACCCCTTCGGCGGATTGGCGCCGATGCCCCTGCTGCGCCACCCCTCGACATGGCTGGTCGCCATCGCCCTGGTCATGCTGGCCGGCCTGCCGCGCGGGCGCGCCCTGCACGTGGCGGGACCCGCCCTGCGCGCGGCGCTGGTGCCGATGGCGGCGACTCTGGTCTTCGTCGAATTGGCCGCCTTCATGGCCGCTTCCGGCGGGGCGGCGGCCTTCGGGCAGGCGTGGCAGGAGGTGGCGGGCTCCGCCGCCGTGCTGGCGGTGCCGGTGCTGGGGGCGGCGACGGGCATGCTGACCGGCTCCAACACGGCATCGAACGCCCTGATGATGCACATCCAGATCAATCTGGCGTCCGGCAGCAGCCTGCCGCTGATCGCCGCCGCCGCGATCCAGGTGGTGGCCGGCAGCGTCTGCACCCTGCTCACCCCCGGCCGGATCGTTCTGGCCTCCAGCATTCTGGGGCTGACCAAGGCGGAATCCGCGATCTACCGGCTGGCGCTGCCCATCGGCGTCGCCTCCACGGCGTCGCTACTCGCCGTCGTCGTCACCTGGGTCTGGCTGGTGTAGGAGTCAGTCCTGGGGTTCCGGCTCCGTCGCGCGGTCGGGGAACAGTTCCTCCACCCGCACGCCGGACTCCCGGCAGATGCGGGCCAGCCGGTCGGAGGGAAGGACGTCGGTGACGAAGGTGTGGACCTGCGAGATGTGGCCGATGCGCACCGGGGCGGTGCGCTCCAGCTTGCCGCGATCGGCGACCAGGATGACGTGGCGGGCGTTCGCCATGATCGCCTGCGACACCCGCACCTCGCGGTAGTCGAAATCGAGCAGCGCCCCGCTCTCGTCGATGGCCGAGGCGCCGATCACCGCGAAGTCGGCCATGAACTGGTTGAAGAAATCGATGGCGGCCTCCCCGACGATGCCACCGTCCGACCGCCGCACCACCCCGCCGGCCACGATCACCTCGATGTGCGGTTCGGGGCGCAGCAGGTTGGCGACGTTGATGTTGTTGGTGATGACCACCAGCCCGCTGCGCCCCTGGAGGGCGCGGGCGACTTCCTCCGTCGTCGTGCCGATGTTGATGAAGAGGGAGGAACTGTCGGGCACCAGTTCCGCCGCGCGGCGGCCGATGGCGCGCTTCTCGTCCTGGGCGATCAGCCGCCGCGCCTCGTAGCCGAGATTCTCCACCCCCGATCCGGCGACGGCGCCACCATGGACGCGCTGGAGGAGGCGGCGGTCGCACAGCTCGTTCAGGTCCTTGCGGATGGTCTGCGGCGTGACGTTGAAGCGGGCGGCCAAGTCGTCCACGACCACGCGCCCCTGCGTGCGGGCGAGCGCCAGGATGTCGGTCTGCCGGGGAGTCATGATGTCCATGGCGGCATTCAAGCCGACCGCCGCTTCGCCCGCAAGTTCATTCGAAAGCAGGACGGCGCGCTCCACCCCTGTTTTTAGAGCCTCCGCCCGTCGGGGCCGAAGAGGTGCGCGGTTTCGCCCCGCAGGTTCAAGCGCAAGCGCTCGCCCGCCGCCACCGGCCGGTCCCCGTCGAGGCGGACCAGAAGCCTTTGCGCATCCTCCAGCGCGGCGTGGCAATGGGTTTCGCCGCCCAGCCGCTCCACGGCCAGGATGGTGGCGACCAGCCCGGCCCCGCCATCGGCCAGCCCCACATGCTCCGGCCGCACACCCAGCGTCAGGGGCGCGCCCGCCGGCGGTGCCGCGCCACCCACGGCGACATCCAGCGGCACCCCGCCGGGCAACCACACCCGCACCGACCCGTCCGCCCGCCCTTCCGAGACCACATCCAGGAAATTCATCGCCGGCGAGCCGATGAAGCCGGCGACGAAGCGGTTGCGCGGTCGGTGGTACAGTTCCAGCGGCGTTCCGGCCTGCTCCACACGCCCGGCGTTCAGCACGACGATGCGGTCGGCCAGCGTCATCGCCTCCACCTGATCGTGGGTCACATAGATCATGGTGGCGCGCAGGTCGGCCTTCAGCTTGGCGATCTCCAGGCGCATCTGCACGCGCAGGCCGGCGTCGAGGTTCGACAGCGGCTCGTCGAACAGGAAGACCTGCGGCTCGCGCACGATGGCCCGCCCGATGGCGACGCGCTGGCGCTGCCCGCCGGACAGGTCGCGCGGCTTGCGGTCGAGCAGGTCCTCGATCTGCAGCAGGCGGGCGGCGGCGCGCACCCGCTCCGCGATGGTACTCTTGTCGGTCCGCGACAGGGTCAGGCCGAAGGCCATGTTGTCGTAGGCCGTCATGTGGGGATAGAGCGCGTAGGACTGGAAGACCATGGCGATGCCGCGCGCCGCCGGCGGCCGGTCGTTCACCCGCTGCCCGCCGATGGACAGGTCCCCGCCGCTCGGTTCCTCCAGGCCGGCGATCAGTCGCAGCAGGGTGGACTTGCCGCAGCCGGACGGGCCGACGAAGGCGACGAACTCCCCGTCCGCGACATCCAGATCGACGCCGTGGATGACCTCGATCCGCCCGAAGCTTTTGCGCACCCCGCGCAGCGTGACGCCCGCCATCGCCCTACCCCTTCACAGCTCCGGCGGTCAGGCCGGAGACGATCCGCCGCTGGAACAGCAGCACCAGCCCGATCAGCGGCACCGTCACCACCACCGACGCCGCCATGATCTGGCCCCAGGGCAACTCGTACTGGCTGGCCCCCGACATCAGCGCGATCGCCACCGGCACGGTGCGCGCGTCGTCGGTCAGGGTGAAGGTCAGGGCGAACAGGAACTCGTTCCAGGCGGCGATGAAGGCCAGCAGCCCGGTCGCCGCCAACGCCGGCCCCATCAGCGGCAGGAACACCCGCGTCACGATCACGAAGGGACCGGCGCCGTCCACCATGGCGGCCTCCTCCAGCTCCTTCGGCAGTTCGCGCATGAAGGTGGTCAGCACCCAGACGGTGAAGGGCAGCGTGAAAATCAGGTAGGACAGCACCAGCGAGCCGATCCGGTTGTAGAGGCCGAGCCAGCGCACCAGTTCGAACAGGCCCGACAGCACGGCGACCTGCGGGAACATCGAGACGCCCAGCACCACGAACAGCAGCAGTCCCCGCCCGCGGAAGCGCACCCGCCCCAGCGCGTAGGCGGCCAGAACCGCCAGCCCCAGCGACAGCGCCACCACCGAAGAGGCGGCCAGCAGGGAGTTCAGGATGTTCCGCCCGAAGGGCTGCTCCTTGAAGATGGCCGTGTAGTTCGCCAGCGAGGGCTGCGACGGCCAAGCCTCCACCGTGAACAGCGCGCTGCCGGCTTTCAGCGAGGTGACGATGGCCCAGGCGAAGGGAAACACCGCCCAGGCGACGATCCCGAGAACCAGCAGGGCGAAGGCGACGCGGCCGATCATGCGTTTCAGGCCCATTCCCTCACCTCCCCGCATCAACGCGCACGCGGCCCAGCGTCACCGCCAGCACCGTCGCCACCGCCAGCACCAGGACCAGCAGCGTCGCCGCGGCGGAGCCGTAGCCCACATCCTGGAAGTCGATCAGATATTGCCGGGCATAGACCGACATCGACATGGTCGACCGGCTGTTGCCGGTCAGCACATACATCAGGTCGAACACGCGCAGCGCGTCCAGCGTGCGGAACAACACCGCCACCATCAGCGCCGGACGGATCAGCGGCAGGGTGATGCGGAAGAACACCTTGACCGGATGCACCCCATCCACCCGCGCCGCCTCGTAAAGGTCGCGCGGCAGCATCTGGAGGGCGGCCAGGATCAGCAGCGCCATGAAGGGCGTGGACTTCCAGACATCGACCGCGATCACCACCGGCAAGGCCAGATCGGGATCGGCGGTCCAGGCCCTCGGCTCGGCGATCAGCCCCAACCCCATCAGGATCGCGTTCACCACGCCGTAGAGGTCGTGGAACATCCAGCCCCACATCTGGGCCGACACCACGGTGGGGATCGCCCAGGGGATCAGCACGGCGGCGCGAAGCAGGCCGCGTCCCGGCAGATGCGCGTTCAGGATCAGCGCGATGCCCAGCCCCAGCGTCGTCTCGATCCCCACCGAGACGACGGTGAACAGCAGGGTGTTCCACACCGCCCGCCACCAGACGGGGTCGCGCAGCAACCACAGGTAATTGTCCAGCCCCACCCCCTGGAAGCCGTCCAGCGTGGCGAGCGTCGCGTCGGTGAAGGAGAAGAAGACGGTGCGAAACAGCGGCCATCCCGCCACCCCCGCCAAAACGACCAGCATCGGCAGCAGGAACAGCCACGCCGCCCGGCGCCTCTGCCGTTCCAGGCTGGAATGCGGAAGACCGCTCACCAGCGCCCTCCCCGGCTGATGCGGACGAGAGCCTCCGTCAGGTCCGGCAGCATCGCCTTGGCGTCGCGGCGTCCGGTCAGCACCTCATGGACGTTGGCGTAGAACTCCGCGGACACCTGATTGTAGCGCATGCCCGTCGCCTGGGCCGGGCGGTTGACCGCGTTGGCGATGGAGTCGGCCAACTCCGCGAAGAAGGGGTTGGCGGCCACCACCTTGGCATCCTCGTAGAGCGCCGGGATGGTCGGGTTGGAGGCGCCGTGGATCGCCCGGCGTTTTTGTTCGACCACACCGGTCAGGTGCAGCGCCAGGTCCGCAGCCTCGTCCGCATGGGCGGAGAATTTGCTGACCGCCAGCAACTGCCCGCCCAGTGTGGACGTGTGGCGCCCGTCCGGCCCGCCCTTGGGCAGCGGCACCACGGCGACCTTGCCGCCGACCGCGCTGTCCGCCGCGTTCACCAGCGTCCAGGCGTAGGGCCAGTTGCGCATGAAGACGGCGTTGCCGGATTGGAAGACGCCGCGCGCCTCCTCCTCCATGTAATTGAGGACTCCGGGCGGGCTGATCGAGCCGACCCAGCCGTGGGCCATGTCCAGCGCCTCCGCGGCGCGCGGGTTGTCGATGGTGATGGCGCCGTCCGGGTCCACGATGGTGCCACCGTTGCGGCTGGCGATCCATTCCAGCGCGTTGACCGTCAGCCCCTCATAGGCACGGCCCTGCCAGACATAGCCCCACATGCGGTCGCGCCCGGCGGCACGCTCCGCCCGCTGGATCAGGGCGGCGGTGTCCTGAAGCTCTTCCCAGGTCTGCGGCACCGGACGCCCGTAGGCTTCCAGCAGGTCCTTGCGGGCATAGAGGACCCCGGCGTCTGCGAACCAGGGCATCGCGACCAGCCGCCCCTTTACCGTCGCGGCCTCGATCATCGCCGGAAGATGCTGGCGGACGATGTCCGGCCCGGCGCGGTCCTTCAGATCGATGAAGTAGTTTCCGAGGATGCCCGGCCAGACCACGTCGATCTGGAACACATCGATGTCCGGCGACCCGGCGGCGAGAAGCTGCTGGTAGAGCGCCAACTGCTCGCTCGCCCCCTTGGGCGGGGAGACGAAACGCACCTCGTTTCCGCTGCGCCGCGCCCATTCCTGCGCGCCGTCGCGGCACAGGTCGAAGCTGATGCCGAGCCCGCTGCAGGCGAGCGTCACCGTCGCCCCGGCGGCGGGCAGCGCCGAGAAGGCCGTCAGCACTCCACCCAGGAGCAACGCGCACCGCCGCGCCCACCGCCGCGCCATGGGGCTCCTTCCATTCCCGGTCGATCCAGGTCCGGAAGGGAAACTCCAATGGCCGCGGTCGAGTTCCCTGCGCGGGTGTGCCGCATCAGGCGGGGGTGGCGGCCTCGCGGCGGCAGTGCAGCAGGCTGAACAGGCCGAAGGGCGGGACGGTCTGCAACTCCTCCACCTTCAGGCGTGAACCGGACATCAGCGTGTCCAGCGTGAAGTCGGGCCGCCAGCCCAGCTTCTTGGAGAAGGGCGCCATCCAGTTCTCCACCGAGCGGCGAACGCCCGGCTTGTCGGCGGCGAAGTGGTTGACGATCAGGATGTCGCCGCCGGGACGGCAGACGCGCTCCAGCTCGTTCATCGTGCCCTGCGGGTCGGGGACCACCGTCATCACATACATGGCGACCACGAGGTCGAAGCTGCCATCGGCGAAGGCCAGCGTGCCGGCGTCCATCTCCAGCAGCCCTTCCACATTCTCCAGCCGCTCGCGGTCCACCCGGTCCTGGGCGACGCGCAGCATGTCCGACGACAGGTCGATGCCGACCACGCGGTTGTCCTTGCGGTAGTCGGACAGGGAGATGCCCGTGCCCACGCCCACCTCCAGAACGCGCAAGCCGCCCCGCCGGTTGATCCACTTCACGGCGGCGTGCCGGCCGGACGCCAGCAGGTTTCCGAACACGGGGTCGTAGAAGCGCGCGTAGCGCCGGTAGGCGGCGCGGATGGAGTCGGCGTCCATTGGGTCTCCCTCACGATTCCTGGCGCAGGATTTTCGGCCGCGACCATAGCGGCCTTTCGCACCACAGGAAAGCCGCAGCGCGCCCCCCTTGTTCCACGCCGGGCCGCAGTTCCGTGTCCGCTTCGGATCGTCATCACATGTGCGGCACGGATGTTGACACCACCATCAACATGACTCATGGTGCCCGCGCGATCACCCCAAATGAGGGATGCCCCCGTGGCCCACGAGATGAGCGGCGAGGAGCTGCGCCGCTACCGCGAACAGCGCGGCATGAACCAGCAGGCCCTGGTCGGCTGGCTGAACGAGCGGCTGAACCGGCGCTACGACCGCGCCAAGATCTCCCGCTGGGAAACCGGGGCGGAGCGGATTCCGCAGATCGTCGCGGGCGCCCTGAAGACCGTGACGGAGCCGGTGGGCATCCCCGCCGCGGCGGTGCGGGCCGCTCCGGTGGTGTTCTGCGCCGCCAACCAGAAGGGCGGAGTCGCCAAGACGACCACCTGCGTCAACGTCGCGTGGCTGCTCGCCCAGTCTGGGCAACCCAACTCGGGGAGGCGCGTGTTGCTGATCGACTGCGACCCGCAGGCCAACGCCACCGTGCATCTGGGCGTCGATCCGCACGAGCGGGAGCTGGCCAAGGCCACCCTGACCCACGCGCTGAAGGCCAGCCGCCCGATGAGGGAGTTCATGACGCCGGTCTGCGACGGGGCGTTCGACCTGCTGCCCTCCTCCATCTCGCTGGCGGCGACCGACCGGGAGCTGCTGCGCCAGCCCAACGGCACGCTGATCCTGCGCGCCAAGATTGCGCAACTGGCTGGCCAGTACGACTTCGTGGTGCTGGACTGCCCACCGCATCTGGGCGAGCTGACCGTCTCGGTGCTGAACGCCGCCGACCAGCTGCTGATTCCGACCCAGACGGAGATGCTGTCGATGATGGGCATCCCGCAGTTGTTCGAGACCATCGCCGGCGTGCGCGAGCTGGTGAACCCACGCCTTCAGATCCTCGGCATCCTGCCGACCATGTACAGCCCGCGCCGCCTCCAGGACGAGACGGTGATGAAGGAGCTGCGGGAGCTTGCGGCGGCGGAGCAGCTCCGCCTCTTCTCCCCCGTCAAGCGCGCCGCCGACTATTCCAAGAGCGTGATGGCCGGGCGCCCCGGCCTCGCCTACAACCCGAACTCGGCGGGGGCGGAGAGCTTCCGCGAGATCACGGATGCCCTGCTGGCCCTCGCCGGGGAGGAGATGCGCCATGGCGCGTAAGCTCGACACCTCCAACGCCGGCTTGTTCAAGCGGGCGCTCAGCCGCACCGGCAGCGGCGGCGGCAGCAACGCCGCCCTGTTCGGCCTGTCCGGCAAGATGCGCCACCGCGAGATCCCGCTGGATCAGGTGGAGCCGAACCCCGACCAGCCGCGGCGCAACGCCCGCGGGGCCGACATCGCGGCGCTGGCCGCCTCGATCGGCGAGCGGGGGTTGCTGCAACCGATCAACGTGCGGGAGGTCGCCCCCGACCGCTTCCAGATCGTGGCCGGGGAACGGCGCTACTGGGCCTTCCGCGCGCTGGAGCGGGAGACCATCCCGGCGCTGGTCATCGACACCGACGACGTCCAGGCGCTGGCCCTGATCGAGAACGCCCAGCGCGTCGACCTGCACCCCATCGACCTCGCTTTGACGCTCGCCAAGCTCATCGGGGACAAGGGGCTGACTCAGGAGCAAGCCGCCGTCCTGATCGGCAAGTCGCAGGAGTATGTGGCCCGCCTGTTGGGCATCCTGCGCCTGCCCGCCCGCATCCTGGAAGAAGCCCCGGACCGGTCCGCCGTCTCCGTCTCCCTCCTCATGGAGTTGGCGGAGTTGCCCGACGAGGCGATCCAGCTCGCGCTCTGGGAGCGGGCCGGCGACGGCCTGACCGTGAAGGACGTGCGCAGCGCCAAGCAGGAGCGCAAGGCGGCCCGCCCGGCCGCCCCCTCCGCGACACCCGCGTTGCGCGCACTGCGCAGCAACGTGGACAAGATCCACAGTCTTCGCGCGTCCGGCCATGCGCTGGCCGAGGACCAGCGGCAGGAGCTGCGCGACCTCCGCGACGCCATCGACGCGCTGCTTCACGAGTGAGCGCCTCACGAAAATCCATGAATTAGAAATTTGTCGTCACACTTTCGTGTCGATGGCGGTCATTGGACAGAACTCGACTCTTGCGCGATGCTTGGTAATGTTACGCCATCCGTCCCCAGAAGGGTGCAGCCATGTCCGATACCGCCGTCGCCGAACCGACCGCTTCGACCATTCAATTGCCGGCGGTTCAGGCGCCCGCAGCGCCGTCCGCACCGCCGCCGAGCGGCGCCGCGGTCATCCAGAACGAGCAGGGCAAGGCGAACTCCCTGCTGAACACCATCGCGGACAAGCTGGAACGGCTGGTGACGCTGACGGTGGTGACCGCGATCGCCGACATCGACGTTGTCCAGGACGATCCCAATCAGGTCGGCTTCACCTGCCGTCCGAAAGCCGGCACGACCATCGAGGCGTTCCAGACCCAGGTCAATCTGGTCACCGGCGACATCGAGAACCTGGTCAGCCGTGATTTCGCGACCAACACCGCCTACCACAGCCTGACCGAGTTCCATCTCGCCCAGGTGACCAAGAGCAGCGACATCGTCAGCACCAACCTGAAGGCGATCCGCGATCTGGCCGTCCAGATCTCCGGCCGCCCGAGCTGACCCGCCTCCCGGGCGGCGGGGAGCCCTTCCCTCTCCCCGCCGCTCCCCCGACGCCCTCCCCTACTCTGCAAGGTGGCCGATGTCCCAGTTCGTCGATCTGGCGCGCAACCTTCTCGCGCTCGAAATCAACACCGTGCTGAAGACCGGCATCTCGGCGGAAAAGATGCCGCTGGCGGGGGATGCGCTGATCGATCTGGCGCAGGAATACTATGTCTTCCTGTGCGAGCAGTTGGACACCTTCGGCAGCCGCGAGACGGCGATCCTCGCCCCCTGGGCCGGCCGGATCTCGGAGACGTTCCATTGGGGGCTGGCCCCGTTCGCCCCGCCATCCGACACCGCCCGGCCCGACCGCTACGACCCGTTCTTCTTCAGCCGCGACCTGCCGGGCAACGACCCCGCCCGCGGCACCACGCTGAAGGTCTTCGACGACCTGCGCGAGGTGGCGAGCTGGCTGCGCGAGATGACCGACCGCACCCTGGACGCCGCCCGGCAGCCCGGCGCCACCGCCGACGTGGTGTCCGCCGCCGCGATGATCGACGGGGACGCGCCGCCGATCCTGATGCGCATCCAGCGCAACTCCGACCAGATCAACGACGTGCTGCGGCGGCGCGGGCTGGAAACCGTCAGCTATCTGCGCGGCATGGCCGAGGAGGTCCGCCGCATGCCGGCGCTGAAGACGGCGGACGTGGTGACCATCCGCAAGGCGTGGGACGTCGGGACCGAGCTGGTGGTCATGCAGTCGACGATCCAGATCGACGGCGACGTGGTCACCCGCCTGCTGAAGGGCCGGGACAACGCCGGCAGCAGCGTCATGATCGGCGTCCACAAAGACGCGGTGGACGTCTCCTTCCGCTATTGGAGCTTCCTGATCGACGCTCTGGGCCGGTTCGCCGGGAAAGCCGTGAACACCCTGGTAGGAGACACGGGGTAGCCCGCTGCGCCGGCGCTTCCTCAGCGACCTGCCGCATGGCTTCGCCTGGCGGCGCGACGCCCTGACCGAGATGGTCGGGCGGTTGCGCCGGGGCAAGGCCGGCCTGATTCCCCGGCGCGGGCATGGCATTGCGCTAACTCTTCAGTTCTTCGCCCAGGGTGGACGGACGATCGTCCTGCGTGTGCCGGCAGACGCGCATTCAACCGGAAATAGAAATAACGGCGCCCTGCGCACCATCCCGGTGCGCGTCTCGATCCAGCCGGACGGCGATGTCCTGGTCGCCCTGCCCCGCGCCGAAGTCGAAAGCGGGCGGTTCGACGCCGCATCCGCGGCGCGCCTGACCGCGCAACTGCGCCGGCTGGTGGGGCGGGTCACCACGACGAACCCGCTGTGGGGAATCGACGCGCTGCAGGCGCTGGGGGAGGCCGTCACCGCCGTGGCCGGCCTGTGCAGCGGCGCCGTTCTGCTGTGGAACGGGTTCGAGCGGATGACCGCCGGCCAATGGGCGCACAGCGGCGCGACGCTCACCCTGCTCGCCGCGCCGGCCGCGCTGGCGAAGCTGCGACCCTGGCTTCTCGGGGCGGTGGCGCCCAAGCTGTTCCCGCTCGCGCTCAAGGCCGGCGGGCGAATCCTGCGGATTTGAGTCGAATCCAGCTGGCCACACCACTTGGTGCGTTGCAGTAAGGCTCTGAAAATTCATTTCTTATTGACATTCCTGTGAAAAATCGCATCCGCTCGCATCTGCGATGTTGCAGCGCATTGGCCCGGGGCCGGACTTGTTCTATGTTATGCCTGCCGCCGCGGTTGATGGCCCCCCCCATAAGGACCATTGGCACGACAGCATCCGTAACAAGAAGCAACCCCTTTGCTTCTGCGGTTCACCAGCGGGCTTGCCTCACCAGGAGCTGGCCGTTTCTATTACTGGAGCGATTGTAATGTCTCAGAAGATCGCGCTCGTCACCGGTGCCATGGGTGGTCTCGGCACCGCCATCTGCCAAGCCCTGGCCAAGGACGGTTACATCGTGGCGGCGAACTGCCTGCCGAACTTCGAGCCGGCCGCCGCCTGGCTCGGCCAGCAGGAAGCCCTCGGCTTCAAGTTCTACGTGGCGGAAGGCGACGTTTCCGACTTCGAAAGCTGCAAGGCGATGGTCGCCAAGATCGAGGCCGACCTGGGTCCGGTGGACATCCTGGTGAACAACGCCGGCATCACCCGCGACAAGTTCTTCGCCAAGATGGACAAGGCCCAGTGGGATGCGGTCATCGCCACCAACCTGAGCAGCCTGTTCAACGTCACCCAGCAGGTGTCGCCGAAGATGGCCGAGCGCGGCTGGGGCCGCATCATCAACATCTCCTCGGTGAACGGCGTGAAGGGCCAGGCCGGCCAGACCAACTACTCGGCCGCCAAGGCCGGCGTGATCGGCTTCACCAAGGCGCTGGCCGCGGAGTTGGCGACCAAGGGCGTCACCGTCAACGCCATCGCGCCGGGCTACATCGGCACCGAGATGGTCATGGCCATCCGTGAAGACATCCGCCAGGCGATCACCGACAGCGTTCCGATGAAGCGCCTGGGCCGTCCGGACGAGATCGGCGGCGCGGTGTCCTACCTCGCGTCGGAAATCGCCGGCTACGTCACCGGCTCGACCCTGAACATCAATGGCGGCCTGAACTACCAGTAATCTACTGGCGGCAAGGCGCTGGCAGGACACTGCCGAGCCGGCAAGCACACGGCCCGTCCCCGGCCTGACCGGGGGCGGGCCGTGTGCCATTCGCTCTTCGCAGCACCCCTTCAAAGTAAAACGCCCGGGATCGGGCCGACCGTTCGCGCCGCGCACCTCCCCTTTGTGCCATGGCTTCGGTAACGGCCGGTCATCTGAACAGTATACTCCCGCAGATTTCCTGTTGAATCCGTTCGGGCCCCTGTACCCGCGCCCACCAGCGAGTATGCTCCCCAGCAGCACGCAAGTTGCGTCCTGAGGCTGCACCGCGCTCGTCTTCCGGAATCAACAGACGTCGAGAACCTGCACATGGGCACGTCCCATGCAGGAAGGGAGGAATCGTGCCTGAAACGCCGATACAGCACACTCTGCCGGGGGGCGGGCATGCCCGCCAAATGTCCGGGGCCGATTACGTCTACGGGATCGACATGGTGCGGTTCGCCGCGGCTTTGCTGGTCACCGGCTTTCACCTGACCTGGCGCGACCCCGCGGTCGCGGACGTCATGTGGTCCGGTTGGGCCGGGGTTCAGGTCTTCTTCGTGGTGTCGGGCTTCGTCATCGCGAATTCAGCCAACAACGCCACCCCGATCGCCTTCATCCGGTCGCGTCTGCTGCGCCTCTATCCGGCAGCCTGGGTCTGCTCCATCCTGTGCCTCGTCGCCCTTGTGCTCATGCCCGGACCCGACCCGGATCTGGCGCGGCGCTTCATCGCCTCCTTCACGCTGGCGCCCGCCGGCCCCTACATCGCGTCGGCCTACTGGACACTCCCGGTCGAGATCGCCTTCTACGCCGCGGTGTTCCTGCTGCTGTTCAGCGGCAACTTCCACCGGCTGCCCCATTTCGCCCTCGCGCTGACCGCCGCCAGTTCGGCCTATCTCGGCGTCTACAGCCTGCACGTCTTCGGCGTCGTCAGCCTGCCGTTCCTGGAGTTCGAATACGGCATGCTGAACATGACGCTGCTGCGCCACGGCGTGTTCTTCGCGCTGGGGATTTTCCTCTGGCTGTGGTCCTGCGGCAAGCTGACCCGGACGGGCATGGCCGGCGCCCTGCTGGCCCTGATCGCCGCGCCGCTGGAGATCACCGCCCGGTCGGTGGAGTTCGTGGAGCGCTCGCCCGTCCCGTTGAACCTCGCCGATCTGTGGATGAACCCGCTGCTGATCTGGGGCCTGTCGCTTCTCGCCATCGCCGCCTCGGCGCGCTGGCGGGCGGAGATCGCCGCACTGCCGCAATCCCTGCTGTCCCTGCTGCGTCTCATCGGGCTCGCCACCTACCCGCTCTACCTGCTGCACGAGGTGATCGGCGGCTCGGCCAAGGCGCTGGCGATGCAGGCCGGGGCCTCCTCCATGGCCGGGGCGGTGACGGGCGGCGCCCTGTCCATCGCCGTGGCCCTGCTGGTCGCCGCGGTCCTGGAACCGGCGGTGCGCGACCGGCTGCGCCGTCTGCTCGATATCCCGCAGGCCGCCTTCTCGGCCCGCCCGGCCTTCAGCACCTTCTACCGCTCCGGCGGAACCGTGTGACCAAACGTCCAACCGTTACCAAACGCTTCCACAAAAAACGATCGCCGTGAATTCCAGGGGAGATACCTGAATGTACACCGACGCGCTTGGTGGCGATGTCCTGTGCCCCGCGTCCTCCATCGAGATCGACCGGGTCGACCGCAGCGGCTGGTACGCCATTCTCGATGGCTTCGACGACGCCAACATCTTCCAAACCTGGGATTATGGCCGCATCGCCCACGCCGGGCGGGAGTTGAGCCACCTCGTCGTGCGGCGCGACGGGCGTCCGGTGGCCGCGGTGCAGGTGCTGCTGCGCCGCGTGCCGGGCGTCGGCGGCTTGGCGCTGGTGATGTGGGGGCCGATGTGGCACCCGCGCGGCCAGGGGCCGGACCACGCCGCCCTGATGACCGCGCTGCACGCGCTGAAGGCGGAGTACGCGGACCGGCGCGGCCTGCTGCTGCGCCTGCTGCCCCATGTTTCCCAGACGGACGGGGAGACGGTGACGGCCGCCCTGGCCTCGCTGGGGATGCGGTTCCGGGAGGAGAAGGCCCCCTACCGCACCTTCATCACCGACCTGACGCCGGACGAGGCGGGCCTGCGCTCCAATGTGTCCCACCACTGGCGACGCGGGCTGAACAAGGCCGAGCGGATGGGGATCGAGGTCGTCGAAGGCTCCCATACCGAACTGCTGGAAACCATCGACGACATCTTCGTCGAGACGCAGCGCCGCAAGGGCTTCAAGGCCTACGACAGCCGCACCTTCACCCGCATCAACGACGCGCTGCCGCCGCGCCAAAAGATGCGCGCCTTCCTCGCCATGCATGAGGGGCGGCCGGTGGCCGGGGTGGTCGTGTCGCTGTTCGGCACCACCGGGCAGATGCAGAACTCCGCCACGCTGGAGGCCGGGTTGCGGGTCAACGCCGCCTATCTGCTGCAATGGCGGGCGATGCTGTGGATCAAGGCAAACGGCGGGCTGCGCTACGACCTGCACGGGGTGAATGCCCAGACCAACCCCGGCGTCTACCAGTTCAAGCGCGGTCTCGCCGGCAAGCATCCGGTCGAGACGCTTCACATCGGCACCTTCGAGACGCCCGGCCCGCTGCCCAGCCGCCTGCTGGTCCAGGGCGGCGAATCGATGCGCGCCCAGGCCGACCGCTGGAAGTCCCAGGCCGGCGCGATGGTGAGCCGGCTGCGCAACTGGAAACCTCCCCAGGCCGAGCCCGCCCCGGCGGAGGAGATGGACGCCTCAGACGCCGCCGTCCTGGCAAAGGCCCCGACCGGCCCGGCGTGAGATTGGCGGAACGACCGTGTTATGATCGGCCTGGAACGGAGGCCGACCCATGACCAGCATTCCCCTGATGATGCAGGAGGCCGCAGCCGCCCCCGCGGCGGTTCGGCGCCTGCTGGACTCCGACGTCGAAGCGGTGGCGGCCCTCGCCGGTCGGCTGCGGGCCGTGCCGCCGCCCTTCGCGATGACCATCGCGCGGGGCAGCAGCGACCACGCCGCCGGTTACGCCCGCTACCTGTTCGAAACGGCGCTGGGGCTGGTCACCGCCTCGGCGGCGCCGTCGGTCGTCACGGCCTATGGCGCCGGTCTGCGGGTGAAGGACGCCTTCGTTCTGGCCATCTCCCAATCGGGCCAGAGCCCCGACCTGCTGCGCGTCGCGGAAGCGGCGCGGGCCGGCGGCGCCTTGACCGCCGCGCTGGTCAACGCGGAAAAGTCACCGCTGGCGGGGCGGGTCGCCCACCCCCTGCCGCTGCACGCCGGACCGGAACTGAGCGTCGCCGCGACCAAGAGCTTCGTCGCCAGCCTCGCCGCCATCGCCCGGCTGACCGCCGTCTGGACGGATGACCGGACGCTTCTCGACGCGCTGTCACGGCTGCCCCAAGAACTGGAACGGGCCGGTGACGCGGACTGGTCGGCGGCGCTGCCGGTGCTGGAATCCGTGTCCAGCCTGCTGATCGTCGCGCGGGGCCGCAGCTATCCCATCGCCCAGGAAATGGCGCTGAAGTTCAAGGAAACCGCCGCCACCCACGCCGAACCCTTCAGCGCGGCGGAGGTGATGCACGGCCCGATGGCGCTGGTCGAGCCGGGTTTCCCCGTGCTGGTGGCGGCGGTGCGGGACGAGACGCTGGACGGCGTGCTGGACACCGCCCGCGCATTGAAGGAGGCCGGCGCCCATCTGCTGGTCGCCTCCGCCGAGGGGCGGGCGCTCGCTCTGGCCGACACGCCTTTGCCCCTGCCGCCGCCGCTGCACCCGGTGCTGGACCCCATCGCGGCGATCCAGGCCTTCTACCCCTTCATGGCCCGGCTGGCGGTGGCGCGCGGCTTCGACCCCGACCGGCCCCGCCATCTGCGCAAGGTCACCCGGACGGTTTAGGAATTACCTCGAATTCGCGGTGATCTTTTCGGCGCCGCCGCCACCGCCCGTTGACGCACCCCGACCGGCTCGCGCTAGGCTTGCCGAAACCACGGCTTGGCAGCGAAACGGGACAACAGCATGACCATCGGCATCGGTGCGGACGACCTTCTGCGGTTCGAAAGTCTCGGCGACAATTGCGAATTCGGCTTCGTCCTGCGCCGGTTGTCCTGCGAGGCGGGGAGCCTGTTCCGTTGGGCCTCGATGAAGCCGGACCAGCTTCTCGCCAAGCTGCGCGCCAACTTCGAGGGCATGTACCGGTTCGAGAATCTGTCGCCGCTGCGCACCGGCATGGTGCTGGATTCCGCCTACGGCATCGGCTGGCACAGCGATATGAAGTCCGACGTCACCGGCGGGCGACTGGTCTTCCGCGACGACGAGGCGACGCGGCGCGCCCTACACCGCCGGGAGACGCGCAAGATCCAGTATCTCCAGGCCAAGTTCACCGCGCGGGCGGCGATGGGCGGGGTCATTTTCGTCGTGAAGTCGAACCCCGGCATCGCCCCCGCCACCATCGACGGGCTGTACGAGGCGCTGGCTGCCCTGGCCGGCCACGACGACTTCGCCCTGCTGGAGGTGCAGGCGACGGACGATCCCGCCCGCATCGGCCGTGTGGACTGGCAGCGGCCCGGCCTGATGCGCGGCTATGTCAGCGGCTTCGCGCCTTATCATCAGGCGGACGACATTGACGCCGCGGCGTGGTTCGCCATCGTCCAGGGCGCGCTGCGCCTGTTCCCCTGCCACGACTGGGCGCAGCGCCACGCCGGTATGCGCATCGGCACGCCGGACGCGCTGGTTCAGCTCCGCTTCCCCTTCGGCCCCGATCAGGACCTGAGAAAGCCCATCATGGGCGACCTGCGCGCCGGAGCCGCCCGTCTGCTGAACGGAAACAGCTGGTGCCGTCCTTACGAGGGCCTGTTCCGCCTGCACGGCCCCGACCCGGAGCGGCCCGGCACCACGCTGCGCTGGACGGGGGTGCACGCACCCGGTCCCTTCCATCTCGGCGCCACCCTGCGCTGTCCCCTGCGCGATTCCGTCCCGCTCCGCGTCGTCGTGAGCATCGCCACGGAGGACGGCGCGACGCTGGCGGAGGAGCGGTTCGAGGTGCATCCCGGCCGGGCCACCGACCTTGTGCTGGACGTACCCACCCCGAAGGGTCCGCTGACCGTCGCGCTGACCGTGAACGCCGTGCGCCCGCTGGCCGAGGGGGAGCGCGCCGTGCTGGACCTGTCGCCGCCCGCCCTGCACCCGGAACAGGTTTCAGTCCTCACCCTGCCGGCGAAGGCCGCGTGAGTCGGATCACCCGGCCGGGATGGGCCGGGATCGCCGCTCTGCTGGCGTTTCTGGCCGTTCCGGCCCATGGCGAAACGCACGGCGAAATGCCCGTCGGGCCGCGCACGCAGCCGCCCTACCCGGACTGGCTGACGACGCGCATGGAGACGATGCGGCGGCAGGACCCGAAGGCGATGCTGCTCGGGGACTCCCTGGTCGCCGGCTGGCCGCCCGACCTCGCCCGCCGGCTGTTCGACGCGGAGCCGATGAATTTCGGGGCTGGAGGTGACACCACGGGAAACCTGCTCTGGCGGGTGCGGCAGTCCTTCGGACCGGGCATGGGGCTGACGTCCGCGCTGGTCCTGATCGGGACGAACGACCTGCCAAACCGCTCCGCCGCAGAGATCGCCGCTTCCATCGTAACCATCGCCACGGACGTGACGCGCTTCGCCCCCGGCGCCTGCGTCACCCTGCTCACCCTGTTGCCGCGGCGCGACGGCAACGCCGCCTTCGCCGAGCGCATCATGGACGTGAACCGGCGGCTGACCGCCCTTACCGGCTCTGGCCTGCGCGTAGTGGACGCTTATGAGCCGCTGCGCGACGCCTGTCCGGCGGAGGGCGCCTGCCCGCTTTACAAGGACCCGGTGCATCTCACCCGCGCCGGCTACGAGCGTCTGACCACCCTCATCGGCAAGGCTGGCTGCTAGAAAGATGTCGAAGGCGGCGGGGCTTCGGGATATCTAGGGGCCATGACCAGCGACACCGCCGCCGCCGACCGTACCGGCACCGATTTCGAGATCTTCATCGTCACAGCACCGGGCCTGGAATCCGTGCTCTGCGCGGAGGTGAAGGCCAAGGGCTTCCGCGACGCCACCGCCATCAAGGGCGGCGTCACCGTCCGTGGCGGCTGGCCGGAGGTCTGGCGGGCGAACCTGGAACTGCGCGGGGCGACCCGCGTGCTGGCCCGCGTCGCCTCCTTCCGGGCCTTCCACCTCGCCCAACTCGACAAGCGGGCGCGCCGGGTGCCCTGGGCCGAGTTCCTGCGCCCCGACGTGCCGGTCCGCGTCGAGGCGTCCTGCAAGGGCTCGCGCATCTACCACGCCGGGGCGACCGCCCAGCGCATCGAGCGCGCCATCACCGAAGAGCTGGGCGCCACCATCTCCGCCGAGGCGGAGGTCTCCATCAAGGCCCGCATCGACGACGACCTGTGCACCATCAGCGTCGACGCCTCGGGCGAATCCCTGCACAAGCGCGGCCACAAGGAGGAGATCCACAAGGCCCCGCTGCGCGAGACGCTGGCCGCCCTGTTCCTGCACCATTGCGGCTTCGACGGCACCGAGCCGGTGGTCGATCCGATGTGCGGCTCCGGCACCTTCGTCATCGAGGCGGCGGAGATCGCCGCCGGCCTGCACCCCGGACGCAGCCGCCGCTTCGCCTTCGAACAGCTCGCCTCCTTCGACGACACGGCGTGGCAGGCGATGCGCACCGCGGGTGGCAATGCTTCCACGCCCGCGTTTCGCTTCTACGGCAGCGACCGCGACGGCGGGGCCATCGCCATGAGCCGCGCCAATGCCGAGCGCGCGGGCGTCGCCGCTTTGACGGACTTCCAGAAACACGCGGTCAGCGACCTGATGCCGCCGGAAGGACCGCCGGGCCTCGTCATCGTCAACCCGCCCTACGGCGCGCGGATCGGCGAGAAGAAGCCGCTGTTCGCCCTCTACGGCGCGCTGGGTCAGACGTTGCTGTCGCGTTTTTCCGGCTGGCGGGTCGGCCTCGTCACCAACGAGGCGTCGCTCGCCCAGGCGACCGGCCTGCCCTTCCAGCCCTCTGGCCCCTCGGTGTCGCACGGCGGCCTGCGCGTGACGCTGCACAGCACCACCGCCCTTCCCTGACCCCGTCCCGCACCCATTTGTAGAATTATGTCCAACCGCACCGCCCCCCGCCTGCACGCCTCGGCCTGCCCGCATGACTGCCCGTCCACCTGCGCGCTGGAGGTCGAGGTGCTGGACGAGCGCCGCATCGGGCGCATCCGCGGCGCCGCCGACAACAGCTACACCGCTGGTGTGATCTGCGCGAAGGTCGCCCGCTACGCCGAGCGGGTGCACCATCCCGACCGGCTGACCCAGCCGCTGCGCCGCACCGGCCCCAAGGGCTCCGGCCAGTTCGCGCCGATCCCCTGGGACGAGGCGCTGGACATCGTCGCCGACCAGTTCCTGGAGGCCGAGCGCCGGCACGGGCCGGAGACGGTCTGGCCCTACTACTACGCGGGCACCATGGGGCTGGTGCAGCGCGACGGCATCAACCGGCTGCGCCACGCCCGCCGCTGGTCGGGCTTCTTCGCCACCATCTGCACCAACCCGGCCTGGGCCGGCTGGCTGGCCGGCGCCGGAAAGCTGGCCGGGGCCGACCCGCGCGAGATGGCGACGTCCGACCTCGTGGTGATCTGGGGGACCAACGCCGTCTCCACCCAGGTCAACGTGATGACCCACGCCATCCGCGCCCGCAAGGAGCGCGGAGCGAAGATCGCCGTGGTCGACGTCTACCGCACCCCGACCATGGAGCAGGCGGACATCCCCCTGCTGATCCGTCCGGGCAGCGATGGAGCGCTGGCCTGCGCGGTGATGCATGTGCTGTTCCGCGACGGGCTGGCCGACCGCGCCTATCTTGCGAGCCACGCCGACGACCCCGCCGGGCTGGAGGCGCATCTTGCCAGCCGGACTCCCGAATGGGCGGAGGCCATCACCGGCCTGCCGGCGGCGGAGATCGAGGCCTTCGCCCGGCTGGTCGGGCGGACGCCGCGCAGTTATTTCCGGCTGGGCTACGGCTTCACCCGCTCGCGCAACGGGGCGGTGAACATGCACGCCGCCTCCTGCATTCCGGTGGTCAGCGGCGCCTGGAAGGTCGAGGGCGGCGGCGCCTTCCATTCCAACAGCGGCATCTACGGCTGGAACAAGACGCTGATCGAGGGGCTGGATCTGCGCGACCCGACCGTGCGCATGCTCGACCAGTCACGGATCGGCCCGATCCTGGAGGGCGACCCGGAGGCGCTGGCCGGCGGCCCGCCGGTGACGGCTCTGCTGATCCAGAACACCAACCCGGTGACCGTCGCCCCCGATCAGGCCCGCGTGCGCCGGGGCTTCGCCCGCGACGACCTGTTCGTCTGCGTGCACGAGCAGTTCATGACCGAGACGGCGCGCATGGCCGACATCGTGCTGCCCGCGACCATGTTCCTGGAACACGACGACCTCTATCAGGCGGGCGGCAACCAGCACATCCTGCTCGGGCCCAAGCTGGTCGATCCGCCCGGCGACTGCCGGCCCAACCACGCCGTGATCGGGGAGCTGGCGCGGCGGCTGGGCAGCGACTCCCACCCCGGCTTCGCCATGACCGAGCGGGAGCTGATCGACGCCACGCTGCGCGCGTCCGGCCACGGCACGCTGGAGGCGCTGGAGGCTGCGCGCTTCCTCGACGTCCAGCCGGATTTCGAGACGGCGCATTTCGTGAAGGGATTCCGCTGGCCGGACGGCAAGTTCCGCCTGAAGCCGGACTGGCCGACGGTCCCCTACGCCGCCCCGTCCACCTTCGGTCCGGTCGATACGATGCCGACCTTCCCCGACCATTGGGCGGTGACGGAGGAGGCCGACGACGAGCATCCCTTCCGGCTGGTCACCGCGCCGGCCCGCAACTTCCTGAACAGCAGCTTCACCGAGACCCCGACCTCCACGGGGCGGGAGCGCCGCCCGAGCCTGATGCTGCACCCCGAGGACGCGGCGGCGCTGGGCATCGCGGATGGCGACCGGGTGGAGGCCGCCAACCGGCGCGGCGCGGTGCTCCTGCACGCCCGGCTGTTCGACGGGGTGCGGCGGGGCGTGGTCATCGCCGAATCCATATGGCCCAACGCAGCGCACGATGGCGGACGCGGCATCAACAGCCTGACCGGCGCCGATCCCGTGGCACCCTTCGGCGGCGCTGCCTTCCACGACAGCCATGTGCGGGTGCGCAAGGCCGACGCCGCCGCTTGAGCAAGCCCATTCCAGGAATGGCGGGTGCACGGACGGACAACGGCATTCCTAAAGCGGATTTCAATCCGCTTTGGACCGCAACTGCGGTCCCGGCCGCAAGTGCGGCCGAAGCCCGGCCGGCAAATGAGGCCATATGAATCTAAAGCGAATGAAAATTCGCTTTAGCGCGTCAGGGCCTCGCGCCAGGACTGGCCGGGCCCGGTGACCGGCGGCAGAGCCGGCAGGGGGCAAGGGCGTCCTTCCGGCAGCCCCAGAAGGTTCAGGGACACCACGCCGGGAAAGGCATCGTATCGATTGCCCGCGTGGTTGGCCGGGTTGTAGATCGGCACGATGTGCCACCAAAGTCGGTAGCCGAGTTCCTGGAGCATGGCGATCAGATCGGCGGATTGCTCTTCCCGGTCGTTCTCCAGATAGAGCGCGGGTCGGCAACGGGCGATGCTGCGGACCGCCCCCTCGATCACCATCGCCTCCATGCCCTCCACATCGGCCTTCAGCAGGGCCAGCCGCTCCAGGCCAAGCCCGTCGATCGTCTCGACCGGCACCACCTCGCCGTCGAGGGCCCCCATGCTGACGGCGCCGAAGTTGCCGGGCCGCCCATAATCGGGAATCGGAACGGTGACATGTCCGGGTGCGTTGCCGACCGCCGCCCGGTGCAGGACGACGTTGCCGAGCCCATTGGCGGCGAGGTTGTGGGCCAGCAGATCGTGAACCGCGCGTTGCGGTTCGAATGCGTGGACAAGCCCGGTGGGGCCGACCGACCGGGCCAGCGGAACGGTGTGGGAACCGATGTTCGATCCCGCCTCCACCACCACGTCGCCGGCAGCCGCCAGCATCGCGGCAAGGCGATGCTCTTCGTCCGAATACTCGCCGTAGTGCCCGAGGGAGAACCCGACATAGGCGTCCTGCGGGAAGAAACGCATCAACCCGTGGCGGCAGGGCCGTTCGGCCAGCATGGGACGGCCCGGCTCGGCCGGCAGGAAGGCAACCGCAGGAGGGTAGACCGGTTGTCGCGTTGCCACGGCGACGCCGTCCGCCCGCAATTGCAAAGGCGGCTTGGCGGACGGCGGAGCGTCCTGAATGACCGGTGCCCCCTTGAGAACCAGAGCTTCGGCGGACCACAGGGCGGCCTCGGCCGGGTCGCGCGGCGCCAGCATGAGGGCCAGAGCCTCACGCACGGCGATGTGGCCGGCATCGAGGCGGGCGGCACGGCGCAGCGCGGTCAGCGCCTCCTCCATCCGGCCACTCCTGGCCAGGACCATGCCCAGATTGTGCAGGGTGAAACCGCCCGCCGGGTCGAGGCTCAACGCCCGGTGGTACATATCGACCGCCGCTTCGAAGCGGTTGGATTCCAGAAACGCGGTGGCAAGCTGGAAGCGCATTTCGGCATCCTCCGGCAGCAACGCCGCCGCGCGCCGGAAGTCCACCAGGGCCGCGGTGTACCGGGACCGCCGCAGGGACTCCTGTCCCCGCTGCTGGTGAAGCAGGGCGAGCCGGCCGCTCATGTCGCCCCGCTCGGGGGCCAGGACGCAGGCGTGGTCCAACGCCGCGATGGCGGCGTCCATGCCACCGGAATGATGCTCCGCCAGTGCCAGGAAATACCAACCCTCGGCGGAATCGGGGGCCAGCGCCAGGAGGACGGGGCGCAAGGCCGACGCGACGGCGCCCCACCGCCCCGCGGCGATCAGCGCTTTGGCATGGTCGACGCGGTAGGCGGCCATGCCGGGAGCCTCCCGGACCGCAAGGCCCAGCCGGTCGAGCGCGGTGTCGAGGCGGTCCGTCTGGCAGGCCAGCATCCCCGCCAGATGCAAGGCGGGCGCGTTCAGAGGATCCACGTCAAGGATGCGGCTGTAAATGGCCTCGGCTTCCGCCAAGCGACCGGACGCGTGATGGTCGATCGCGATGCCGAGCGCTTCTTCAATGGTCGCCATCATGGGTCCTTCGCCTGACCGGCAGCGGCGCGGTGCCGCCGAGCGAAACCGGTTGCGCGCGGTGATAGCACAACACGCGACGATTTGCATGGCGCCGTACGTCCGGGAGCTCCGGCGACAGCCCCGCCGCCGAGCCGATTGCCAAGACGAATACGCCGTGCCACGGTGCGCCGCACACGAAACCAGAGCGGGACGAGGCGGTGGCGTCGGGCGGGATGCGCGATCTTCGGTTGGACTTTTTCCGTGGGCTGGCCCTGTGGTTCATCTTCGTGGACCACATCCCGGGCAATCAGATCGCCTGGGTGACGATGCGCAACTTCGGTCTGAGCGACGCGACCGAAGTATTCGTCTTCATCTCCGGCTACACGTCGTCGCTGGTCTATTCACGGATACTGGACCAGCACGGCTGGCGGTTCGCGGCGGCCAAGGTGCTGGACCGCTGCTGGACGCTCTACATCGCCTATCTCTTCCTGTTCATCGCCTTCACGGCGCAGGTCGCCTACACCGCGCGGGTCTTCGACAACCCGCTGTTCACCGAGGAAATGGGCATCGCCGGCTTCTTCGCCGATCCCGCGGTGTCGCTGGTGCAGGCGCTGGCGCTGAAGTTCCGCCCGGCCAACCTGGACATCCTGCCGCTCTACATCGTGTTGCTGCTGTCCCTCCCGGCGGTGCTGCCGGTGCTGCGGCGCTGGCCGCTGGGCCTCCTGGCCGGGTCGGTGACGCTCTACACGGCGGCGCGCGTCCTGGACTGGAACCTGCCGACCTATCCGGACGGCGGCGTCTGGTTCTTCAACCCTTTCGCCTGGCAGCTCCTGTTCGTGCTGGGGGCCGTCATGCAGCGGCTGCCCAAGGTGGCGGCCGCCCTGACGAGGCGGCGGACGGCACTGCTGTGGCTGGCGGGGAGCTATCTCCTTGCCTCGCTTCTGCTGGTGATCTCCTGGCAGATCGCGCCGATGGCCGCGCTGATGCCGGTGTGGCTGGCGGAGGTCCTCTACCCGATCAGCAAGACCGACCTCGACCTGCTGCGGCTCGCGCATTTCTGCGCGCTGGCCTACGTCGTCCTCCAGATCGCGCGGTTCGACAGCGCGTGGCTGCGCCGGCCGGCGCTGGCGCCGGTAATCCTGTGCGGGCGGCAGTCGCTCCAGGTTTTCTGCCTGGGCATCTTCCTGTCCTTCGCCGGCCAGACCGTGCTGAACCACTGGTCCGCCTCGCTTTTGGCCCAGTTTTCGGTCACACTCGCCGGCATCGCCGTGATGGTGGCCGCCGCGCGGGTGCTGACCTGGTATCAGTCCGTGGGACGGCCGCCGCGCCACCCGGCGTCCGCCCCGCCCGCGGCACCCGCCGCTCCATTGGCGCCCGCCGCCCCAATGGCCCCTGCCAAGGACCCGAGCGCATGAAGCGCGCGACCGTCTTGACCCTGGCCGTCCTCGCGGGACTGACCGCCACCAGCACCATCGCTCGCGCGGCGTCGGAGACACCCACCGATCCCTGCACTGTTCCGGAAACCGTCTACACCGTCGATGGCGCCCTGCCGCGCGCCTGGGAGCGGCTGAAGCGCGGCGGCGCGCTGCCCATCCTGGTGCTGAACTCGGCAGGTTCGCGCCCCGACACCGCCTATCCGGCCCTGCTGGAAAAGGAGCTGGCGGCCCGGCTTCCCGACCGCAAGGTCAGCGTGACCGTCCGCAACGCGCCGGGGGCGACCGCGCAGGAGATGCTGCCCATCCTGAACCGGGAACTGGCCGCTTCCTCCGCCTCCCTGCTGATCTGGCAGGTGGGAACGGCGGACGCCATGCGGAACATCGGGCCGGACAGCTTCGGAGAGGCGCTGGGCCTCGGCATCGCGGCGGCCCAGGGGCGCGGCGCCGACGTGATCCTGATGGACATGCAGTACAGCCCCCAGACGACGCAGCTCATCACCTTCCAGCCCTACCTGGATTATGTGGAGTGGGTGTCGCAGAACAGCGACGTGGTTCATTTCCCCCGTTTCGAGATGATGCGGCATTGGTTCGAGGACGACCGCGTCGGCTTCGCCCCCGACTCCAAGGAGGAAAAGCTGCAGGCCTATCAGTTCGTCCACCGCTGCCTCGGCCGCATCCTGGCCGACACCGTGTCCACCATGATCGACCGCGCCGGGAGACCCGCTCCGTGACAGGCACGCCCGCCCCCCGGACCCGTGGCCGGAGGGCCGCCGTCCTCTCCGCCACCCTCTTGTCCCTCGTCCCTTTTCTCGCCGGCCTGACGGCCAGGCCCGATCCGGTGAAGGCGGCGGCCTGCGCCGTGTCCGTGCAGACCGCCGGCCTTGCCGTGCCGCTGCCGCGCAGCGCGCGGGCGCTGGCCGCCGGCGGTCCGCTGCGCATCGTCGCCATCGGCTCCTCCTCCACCGCCGGGGCGGGGGCCGGCAAACCGGAGCACAGCTACCCGGCGCGGCTGGCCGAGCATCTTGGAGGGCGCTACCCCAGCCTCGCCCTGACCGTTCTCAACAAGGGCGTCAACGGGAAACCGGACCCGACATGCTGAAGCGTTTCCAGCGCGACGTGCTGGACGAGTCGCCCGATCTGGTGATCTGGCAGGTGGCGGCCAACACCGTCCTGCGCGGCGACGATCCCGACGCAGCGGAGCAGGTGATCCGCAGCGGCGTGCGGACGCTGAAGGACGCCGGTGTGGACGTCGTGCTGATGGACCTGCAGTACGCCCCGGCCATGCTGGCGAAGCCCCGGCACGAGGAGATGGAGGAGCGCATCGCCCGCGTCGCGGCGGAGGAAGGGGTGGGCCTGTTCCATCGCTACGCGGTGATGCGCCAGTGGGTGGAAACCCGGCAGGCCGCCATGAACGATCTGGTCGGTCCGGACGGCATTCACCAGAACGACTTCGGCTACGACTGCGTGGCCCGCACGCTGGCCGCCTCGCTGCACGACGCCCTCAGCCTGCGGACCGCGGGGACGGTGTCCGCGCGTCCGTGAGAGGCGCGGAGACGGCAACGGCGGTGTCCCGTCAGGTGTTCTGCCGCTCGGGCACCATCAGCCAGCGCGCCAGGGCATAGAGGTTGATCGCCACATAGACCGCCGCCCCAACCACCCCCATGATGAGGCCGCCGAGTTGCTGATCGGCCAGGGCGGACAGGCCCCAGGGCGCCGTCGTATCCAGATGGTAGAGGAACAGCGGCTGCGGGGCGAAGATCAGCAGCGCCGCCAGGATGGCGAGATGGACCGAGGTGCCGAAGGCCGACAGCAAGCCCCTCCCCCGCATCGCCGGGCCGTCCGGGGCCAGCACGGTCCGCCACGCGGCGACCGCGCCGACGAACAGGCTGGCGTGCATGCCCCACAGCACCGCGTCGAAGCGGAGAGCCGCCATGTAGGGACCCGGCAGGTGCCAGACCCAGAGGAACAGCCCGAACAGACCCCAGGCGATCTCCGGAACGGCCAGGGGTGAGGCGAGGGTCCGCACCCGGCTAGGCCAGCGCACCGCGCCCATCGGCCAGGACAGGACCAGCAGGGGCGCCGCCACCTGGATGGTCAGGAGATGCTGGACCACCCGCGCCGAGAACAGGGCGGAGGTCAGGTTGCACAACGGCGATACGAAGGCGGCGAACAGCACCAGCCACCCGGCGGCGAAACACCAGGGCTGGTGCCGCGCCATCCCCGCCCCATGCCGCCGCACCACCATCGCGTATCCCATGGCGGCCAGGGCGAAGACGGACAGCAGGACCGGGTCGCCGTTCCAGGCGCTCCAGAACCCCTCCGGCACCGGCGGGGCACCGCAGTAGGGAATGACGGACGGCAGCGTTTCGGCAAGTGGCGTTGCGGCGGGCACGGCTGGACCTCCCTTGGCCTACAGCCGTGTAAAACCGCGAATGGCCTTCGGGTTCCCGAATGACGGACGACCGAACGGGGCTCAGGTCCGTTCGGCGGTTTCGATCAGGTCCGTGCGCCCGATGCGGCGCAGGGAAGCCTCCAGCCGCGTGTCGTCCTCGCGGATGTCACGCAGGGTGTGCAGCGTGAACATCACATGCGCCTCCGCCGCCGCATGAGCGGCCTCGGCATCGCCGGCCAGCACCGCGTCGACGATGGCCAGATGCTGCGCCAGCAGCAGGTCGCGCACGCCGGGCCGGGTGTAGAGCCGGTCGCGGTTGTAGAACACGTCGTTGCGCAGCATCTCCGACAGCGCGCCCATGATGTGCAGCATCACCGTGTTGTGCGCCGCCTCGTAGAAGGCGAGGTGAAGTTGGGCGTCCACGTCGGCCTCTTCCGACGGGTCGTCCTTCCCGTGGGCGTCGCGCATGCGCTGGGCCAGACTACGGATCGCCTCGCGGTCGAGGTCGGTCGCCCGCTGCGCGGCCAGCTTGGCGGCGGCCGCCTCGATCGAGCTGCGGAACTCCAGATAATGGAAGGGCGCGTCCGGATCGGATTGCAGCAGCGCCGCCAGCGGGGCGGCGATGGGGGCCAGGAACTGCGCGATGTGCGTGCCGTTGCGCCCGGAAACGAGCAGCCCGCGCTCCTCCAGCTTCTCAAGGGCTCGCGCAGGGACGGGCGCGAGACGTCCAGCTTGAGCGCCAGATCCCGTTCCGGCAGCAGCTTCTCCCCCGGACGCAAGACGCCTTCCCGGATCAGCGCCTCCAGATGGTCAGCGATGGCATCCGCCAATTTGGCCGGCTTTATCATTCCCTTGCCTTGCCCCTTGCTTTGCCCCGTGCCCTGCATCCGCAGAAATCCCGCCTTATCCAGAAGGTTAGATATCGTCACGGCATTCGTACGTCCAGCCCTGCCGAGATCCATGACACCGTTTACCGGCGGCTCCACCATCGAATGGGTCTAGTGGTAATACCACGGGCAAGAAAAAGTCTCTCGCCACGCTGACGGTAAATTGAATTTTCCCTATTGCCAACCATTGCGACCCAATGTATCCGTTCTGAGCCTTTGGTCATAATTTTTGACCGGAGCCCAACCCAAAAAAAACTGATCTCCATGGTCAAATAGCCATGGAATGACAGGCGGCGCGCGTCCGGATAAGACGCGCGGGTCCGGGCTCCATTCACGGTCGCAGGCCAAAGCGCAGAACCGAGAATCTGCGGCATAGGTAGGAAACATGCAGCCCTGGACACAAGTCTACGATCCCGCGGGTAACCTTTGGCTTTCGGCACTTGTGGCCGCGTTGCCGATCATCTTCTTCTTCATTGCGCTGACGATGCTGCGCATGAAGGGCCACATCGCGGGCACCATCACCGTCGCCATCTCGCTGGCCGTCGCCATCCTGTTCTACAAGATGCCGGTCGGCATGGCGCTGGCGTCCGCCGGATACGGCTTCCTCTACGGTCTGTGGCCCATCGCCTGGATCATTGTGGCCGCCGTGTTCCTCTACAAGATCACGGTCAAGACCGGCCAGTTCGAGATCATCCGCTCGTCGGTGGTGTCGATCACCGAGGACCAGCGGCTTCAGATGCTGATGGTCGGCTTCTCCTTCGGCGCCTTCCTGGAAGGTGCGGCGGGCTTCGGCGCGCCGGTCGCCATCACGGCGGCGCTGCTGGTCGGGCTGGGCTTCAACCCGCTCTACGCCGCCGGTCTCTGCCTGATCGCGAACACCGCCCCGGTGGCTTTCGGCGCCATGGGCATTCCGATCATCGTCGCCGGTCAGGTGACCTCGCTCGACCCGTTCAAGATCGGCGCCATGGCCGGCCGCCAGCTTCCGCTGCTGTCCGTCTTCGTGCCCTTCTGGATCATCATGATCATGGACGGCTGGAAGGGCGTGCGCGAGACTTGGCCCGCCATCCTGGTCGCCGGCGGCACCTTCGCCGTCACGCAGTACTTCACCGCCAACTTCATCGGGCCGGAGCTGCCGGACATCACCTCCGCGCTGGTCAGCCTCGTCAGCATCACCGTCTTCCTGAAGTTCTGGAAGCCGAAGGCGATCTTCCGCTTCGCCAATTCCCCGCTGGCGTCGGGTCCGGTGCCGCAGTCGGTCGGCGCCATGGCGTCGAGCGAGTTCAACGCCCAGCGCGGCTACAGCGCGGGTGAGATCGCCAAGGCCTGGTCGCCCTTCCTGATCCTGACCGTGGTCGTCACGATCTGGAGCCTGAAGCCCTTCAAGGCCCTGTTCGCCAAGGGCGGCGCGCTCGCCGACACGGTGCTGTACTTCCCGATCGCCGGGCTGGACAAGCTGGTGCTGAAGGCCGCCCCGATCGTCGCCTCGCCGAAGCCCATCGACGCCGTCTACAAGCTCGACCTGCTGGCGGCCACCGGCACGGCCATCCTGATCTCCGCGATCATCACGATGGTCATGCTGAAGATGCGCCCGGCCGACGGCGTGAAGACCTTCGTCGAGACGGTCGGCGAGTTGAAGCGCCCGATCTACTCGATCGGCATGGTTCTGGCCTTCGCCTTCATCGCCAACTATTCGGGCCTGTCCTCGACCCTGGCGCTGCTGCTGGCCGGCACGGGCTTCCTGTTCCCGTTCTTCTCGCCGATCCTGGGCTGGCTGGGCGTGTTCCTGACCGGGTCCGACACGTCGAGCAACGCGCTGTTCTGCGGCCTGCAGGCCACCACGGCGCAGCAGGTGGGCGTGTCCGACGTGCTGATGGTCGCGGCCAACACGACCGGCGGCGTCACCGGCAAGATGATCTCCCCGCAGTCGATCGCCGTGGCCTGCGCCGCGGTGGGTCTGGTCGGCCGCGAGTCCGAACTGTTCCGCTTCACCGTGAAGCACAGCCTGTTCTTCGTCGCGATCATCGGTGTCATCACCATGATCCAGGCCTACATCCTGCCCTGGATGATCCCGTAAGCGTCAACGTCCAAGCCCCTTCTCCTCCCCCCGGGGAGAAGGGGCGTCATCCACTGCCGAGCTATATTCCCTACGGCGCCGCTCGGCCTTCCATCCGGTCGGGAGGCGCCGCTTTCTTTGTGCATTGCAGCAGCGCAGCGCTGCGTTTGGTCAATTCATTTTACCATTGCGGTCGCCCAGCAAATCGATTATCCGACGTACTGACTGTGGCACACAACAAGCCGTCCGTCCGACGGGCGGAAACAAACGTCGCCCCAGCACCCGCAACCCGGACCGGCGATCACGGAGGAGTCGTCGCGCGGTCCCAGATCCGGAGGCCCCGAGAACCGATGCTGCCCGCGCCCTATGACCGCCTGCACGCGGCCCTCCGGGAGTTCATGCCGGACGAACGCCTCGTTACCGACCCGCTGCGCACGCTGGCCTACGGGACCGACGGCAGCTTCTACCGCCTGATCCCGAAGATCGTCGCCATCGTCGAGGCCGAGGGCGAGGTGGTGCGGCTGCTCAACCTCTGCCGGGAGTTGAAGACCCCGGTGACCTTCCGCGCCGCCGGCACCAGCCTGTCGGGTCAGGCGGTGACCGATTCCGTCCTGGTCCTGCTGGGCGACAGCTGGCGCGGCTGCACCATCCCGCCGGGTGCGGCGACGGTGACCCTCCAGCCCGGCGTCATCGGGGCGGAGGCGAACCGCAAGCTGGCTCCCTTCGGGCGCAAGATCGGTCCGGACCCGGCCTCCATCGCCACCGCCAAGATCGGCGGCATCGCGGCGAACAACGCCAGCGGCATGTGCTGCGGAACCGCCCAGAACAGCTACCGCACGCTGGCCTCCATGCGGCTGGTGCTGGCCGACGGCACGCTGCTGGACACCGGCGACGCCGCCAGCCGCGCCGCCTTCGCCGTCAGCCACGGCGCCCTGCTGTCCGGCCTGTCCGATCTGGCCGCCCGCACCCGCGCCGACGACACGCTGGCGGAGCGCATCCGCAACAAGTTCCGCATCAAGAACACCACCGGCTACAGCCTGAACGCCCTGGTGGACTTCGAGGAGCCGGTCGAGATCCTCCAGCACCTGATGATCGGGTCGGAGGGCACGCTCGGCTTCCTGTCCGAGATCACCTACAACACGGTGCCGGAACACGCCCACAAGGCGAACGCCCTGCTGATGTACCCCGACATCGGGGAGGCCTGCCGCGCCGTCGCGCTGATGAAGCCGACGCCGGTGTCGGCGGTGGAACTGATGGACCGCGCCTCGCTGCGCTCGGTCGAGGGCAAGCCGGGGATGCCGGACTTCATCGGCGGGCTGGGGCCGGACGCCTCCGCCCTGCTCGTGGAGATCCGCGGCGAGGACGCGGCGGCGCTGGACGCCAACATCGCCGCCGTCGGCGCGGTGATTGCCCAGACCCAGACCCTGTTCCCGCCGACCTTCACCACCGACGCCAAGCTTGGCGAAAGCTACTGGAAGATCCGCAAGGGGCTGTTCCCGGCGGTCGGCGCCATGCGCAAGGTCGGCACCACGGTCATCATCGAGGACGTGGCCTACCCGCTCGACCGGCTGGCCGAGGCGACGGTCGAGCTTCAGGCGATGTTCCTGAAATTCGGCTACACCGAGGCGATCATCTTCGGCCACGCGCTGGAAGGGAACCTGCACTTCGTCTTCACCCAGGCCTTCGACACCGACGAGGAGGTGGACCGCTACCGCCGCTTCATGGACGCGGTGTGCGATCAGGTGGTCCGCAAGTACGACGGCTCGCTGAAGGCGGAGCACGGCACGGGCCGCAACATGGCTCCCTTCGTGGAGATGGAGTGGGGTCCGCAGGCCTACGGCCTGATGAAGGAGATCAAGGCGCTGCTCGACCCGCAGGGCCTGCTGAACCCCGGCGTCATCCTGAACGACGACCCGGAGGCGCATCTCAAGAACCTGAAGGCGATGCCCGCCGCCCACCCGCTGGTGGACACCTGCATCGAGTGCGGCTTCTGCGAGCCGACCTGCCCGTCGCACAAGATGACGCTCTCCCCCCGGCAGCGCATCGTCGGCTGGCGCGAGATTTCGCGTCTTGAGTCCACGGGGGCGGACGCGGCGCGGCTCGGCGCCCTGCACGAGGCTTACGACTACCAGGGCATCGACACCTGCGCGGCCTGCGGCCTCTGTTCCACCGCCTGTCCGGTGGGGATCGAGACGGGGCTGCTCATCAAGGCGATCCGCGGCGACCGTCGCGGGGCGGTGGCCCAGGGTTTCGGCACCTACGTCGCCGGCCACACCGCCGGGGCCTTGTCGGTCGCCCGCACCGGCCTGAAGCTGGCCGATCTGGCGAAGCGGACGCTGGGCGACGACATGGCGAACGGACTGTTCGAGAAGCTGCGCACCGTGACGGGCCAGCGCCTGCCGCATCTGCCCCGTTCGCTGCCCACCCCGACCAACTTCACGCCGCTGCCTCAGGCCAAGGCGTCCGCCGACGCGCCGACCGTCGTCTATGTGCCGAGTTGCACCAGCCGCAGCATGGGTCCCGCCGCCAACGATCCGGAGAAGACCCCGCTGCCGGTGAAGGTGGAGGCGCTGTTCCGGAAGGCCGGCTACCGCGTCGCCTATCCGGAGCAACTGGCCGCGCTGTGCTGCGGCATGCCGCTGGAGAGCAAGGGGCTGGCGGCTCAGGCCGACGCCAAGGCGGAGGAGATGGTCCGCGCCATCTGGGCGGCCAGCGCCGACGGCACGGCTCCGGTGGTGCTCGACACCAGCCCTTGCTCTTTCCGGCTGAAGAAGCATCTGAAGGATGCCGGACTCCAGGTCCTGGATCTGGTGGAGTTCATCCACGACCATCTGCTGGACCGGCTGAATTTCACCAGGCAGACGGAGCCGGTGGTTCTGCACCTGACCTGCTCCACCCGCCGCATGGGGTTGGATGCCAAGATGAAGGCGGTGGCCGCCGCCTGCGCCACCCAGGTGGTGGTGCCGGAGGATGTCGGCTGCTGCGGCTTTGCCGGCGACAAGGGCTTCACCACGCCGGAGCTGAACGCCCACGCCCTGCGCCACCTGTCCAAGGACATCCCCGCCGGGGCCAAGGCCGGCTATTCGAACAGCCGGACCTGCGAAATCGGCCTGTCCGACCACTCCGGCTTGCCGTACCGTTCCATCGTCTATCTGGTCGATGCCTGCTCGACGCCGAAGGCTTCCGCCACGGCCTCCGCACGCGCGTCGGAACCCGCGTTCTGAGGCGGGAGGGAGGAAAAATCATGACCCACGACGGCACCATAAGCCGGCCCGCCATCGAACGCCCCGACAGCGTCTATTTCTTCGGCACCTGTCTGGTCGATCTGTTCTACCCGGAAGCCGGCATGGCCGGCATGGACCTGCTGAAGCGGCAGGGCGTCCGCGTCGTCTTCCCGCAGGGGCAAAGCTGCTGCGGCCAGCCCGCCTACAACTCCGGCTATCGTGAGGAGGCGCTGAAGGTCGCGCGCGCGCAACTCGACTATTTCCCCGGCGATTGGCCCATCGTCGTGCCGTCGGGCTCCTGCGCCGGCATGATGAGCAAGCACTGGCCCGACCTGTTCAAGGGTGAGCCGGACGAGGCCCGCGCCTGTCAGGTGGCCTCGCGCGTGTGGGAGCTGACCCAGTTCCTCGTCCAGGTCCTGAAGGTCACGTTCGAGGATCAGGGGCCGCCGGTGAAGATCACGTGGCACGCCTCCTGCCACGCCCAGCGCGAAATGGGTGTCACCGACGAGCCGAAGGCCCTGCTGCGCCAACTCGCCAACGTCGAACTGGTGGAGTTGCAGCGGGAGAAGGAATGCTGCGGCTTCGGCGGCACCTTCGCCGTGCGCCATCCGGAGATTTCCGCCGCCATGGTCGGCGACAAGGTGGCGGACATCGAGAACACCGGGGCGAAGGCCGTGGTGTCCGGTGACTGCGGCTGCCTGATGAACATCTCCGGCGCGTTGGAAGGCGGCAAGAAGCCCGTCCGCGGCGTCCACATCGCCCAGTTCCTGAAGGAGCGCACCCATGGGTGAGACCGCCCTCAAAACCAATGGCATCAACTTCGCCAAGGCGTCCAGCGCGGCGCTTCAGGACCAGCAGCTTCGCGGCAATTTCCGCCGCGCCATGGACGGGCTGATGTCCAAGCGGGCGGTGCAGTTCGCCGACACCGCCGAGTGGAACGGGGTGCGGACGCTCGGCGCCTCGGTCCGCCTGCGTGCCCTGTCCAAGCTGCCGGAACTGCTGGAGAAGCTGGAAGCCAACTGCACGAAGAACGGCATCCAGGTCCATTGGGCGTCCACCACCGACGAGGCCAACGCCATCGTCCTGTCCATCATGCAGCGCGTGAACGCGAAGCTGGTGGTCAAGGGCAAGTCGATGGTGTCGGAGGAGATGCACCTCAACGCCTTCCTGGAAATGCACGGCATCGAGAGCCTGGAAAGCGACCTCGGCGAATACATCGTCCAACTTGATGAAGCGATGCCCTCGCACATCATCATGCCGGCGATCCACATGAACACGAAGCAGATCGCCCACCTGTTCAAGCAGAAGATCAAGGAGGCGGAATACACCGAGGACGTTGCCCAGCTCACCGACCTCGCCCGCCGCGTCCTGCGCAAGAAGTTCGCGACCGCCGATGTCGGGATCTCCGGCGTCAACATGGCGGTGGCGGAGACGGGCACGCTCTGCCTGGTGGAGAACGAGGGCAACGGGCGCATGAGCACCACCGTGCCGCCCGTCCACATCGCCGTCATGGGCCTGGAAAAGGTCGTGGAGAAGCTGGAGGACGTGCCGCCGGTCATCAGCCTGCTGACCCGCTCGGCCACCGCGCAGCCGATCACCACCTACGTCAACATGATTTCCAGCCCCCGCAAGGAGGGGGAGAAGGACGGCCCGAACGAGATCCATCTGGTGATCCTCGACAACGGGCGGTCGGCCATCTACGCCGACGAGGAGCTGCGCAACACGCTGCGCTGCATCCGCTGCGGCGCCTGCATGAACCATTGCCCGGTCTACACCAAGGTCGGCGGCCACGCCTATCAGGCGCCCTACCCCGGCCCGATCGGCTCGATCCTGATGCCGCAGGTCGAGGGGCTGGAGACGCGGGGCGAGCTGCCGCACGCCTGCACCATGTGCAACGCCTGCGTCGAGATCTGCCCGGTCAAGATCCCCATCGTGGAGATCATGGGCCGCCTGCGGTCGGAAGCCGTTCACCCCGGCGACGCCGTGAAGGGCGCCGGGTCGCACGCCAGCAAGGCGGAGGCGATGGTGTGGAAGGGCTGGTCGATGACCTACGCCTCGCCGCTCGCCTACCAGTTCGCGACGGCGCTGCTGGCCAAGCTGGGCAACGCCGCCCCCGCCAGCCTGCCGCTGCTGAAGGAGTGGACGAACGTGCGGTCCAAGCCGCGCTTCGCCAACCGCACGCTTCACGCCCTCGCCCGCGAGAAGGGGATTCCCGATGTCTGAGTCCAGAAACGCGATCCTGGGCAAGCTGCGCGCCGGGCGCGACGCCCACCCACTGACCCCGCCGGAGTCCGATTTCGCCGTCCTGCGCAACAAGCGCTGGGAAGGCGCGGAACGGCTGGAGCGCATCAAGCGCATGATGGAGGCCGTCCACACGGAGTTCCTTGAGACGACGGAGGCCGACTGGCCCGCCGACGTTCAGGCCTTCCTCAAGGCGCAGGGCACCCGCAACCTGCTGTTCGGTCCGGCGACCGAGGCCGGGGCGCGCCTGTCCGCCGAATGGGCGGCGGCCGGGATGGAGGGCGGTCCTGAGCTGGTCCCCTACGCCGACCGGGTCGAGACCTTCAAGGAGCGGCTGTTCGACGGCATCGACGCCGGCATCACCACGACGCTGGGCGCCATCGCCGACACCGGCAGCCTGATCGTCTGGCCGACGCCGGAGGAGCCGCGGCTGATGTCGCTGGTGCCGCACATGCACCTGGCGCTGCTGCGCGCCGACGCGCTGTACGACACCTTCTGGCAGGCGATGACCGAGAACCGCTGGGCCGACGGCATGCCGACCAACGCCCTTCTGATCTCCGGCCCGTCGAAGACGGCGGACATCGAGCAGACGCTGGCCTACGGCGTCCACGGACCAAAACGGCTGGTGGTGGTCGTCATCCGGTAAGTCATCGCGTTTGGCCCAATCCAACCCTCTTCCCTCTGGAGGGCTTTGCGCAATCGCCGAACGTCCTCAGTCGTGATTCCCTTCCTTGGTTCTCGGGACGGGGGCGATCATGCGTGTTGGGGTGTGCGGTCAGCTGAGGTTGGCGGACGGCCTGGTCCGGGCTCCGGAGAACGGGGTTCTGGACCAGATCGCCGATGCGGTGGACTGGGCGGCGCTGGAGGTGGTGCCTCGGTCCCTGCGCAACCGAGGCTCGCACGCCGGGGGGCTCCGCGATAACCGCCGGTGCTGCTGCGCTGCCTGCTGCTGGGGCTGTGGCGCGGCGGGCTGTCGGACGCACCATCCAGTCTTGGCGCCCCCGGCCCAAGCGACGCAACCGCAGCTTGCCCCGGTCCGCTTCGCCGTGTTCAAGGAGCGGTACGGCTTGCGTCGCCTGCGCCTTTTCACCCAAGCGCGCAATCACGTGCAGGTCCTGCTCGCCTGCTGCGCCTACACCCTGCACCGGGCCGCCGGCGTCGGGGCGGAACGATGGGCGAGATCCGTCCGCAGGCCGCCGAGCGGCGGATAAAACCCCGACTTCGGGCGCCATTGAGCCGCTTTGGCATGGGAAATCCGCGGCCAAACAGGAATGTGGTCCTGCCCCGCCGCGGACTACGCTCATAACACCCAATTTCCGGCCTTATCGCAAAGCACTCCGGAGGGGAGAGGGAACGACAAGGACATCACCCGATCCCCAGCCGCTCCTTCAGCGGGCCGAGGAAGCGGCGGCTGACCGGGATGTTCTGGCCGCCGAGCGTCTGGATTTCCGCCAGACCGTTGTCGATCAGGCGGATTTCCCGGATGCGGTCGGGGTTGACCAGATATTGCCGATGGCAGCGCACCAACGGCGTGCGTTCCTGCAAGGTCAGCAGGGTCAGCTCGGTGAAGCGCTCCTCGCCATCGGCCCCGACGACGAAGACGCCGCTCGCCTTGGAGGCCACGCACTCCACCTCGTCCAGCTTCAGCAGGGAGATGCGGTTGTGGCCGGTGCAGGGGATCAGCCGCAGCGGAGCGGCGTCCTTCAGAACAGCGAGGTCCTGCGGCGCCCGCTCGCGGCGCAGCCGTTGCAGCGTCTTGGCCAGCCGGGCCGGGTCCGCCGGCTTCAGCAGATAATCGAAGGCGTGCTCCTCGAAGGCCTGGACGGCGTATTCGTCGTGGGCGGTCAGGAAGACGATGCGGGGCATCCGCTCCGGGTCGAGCATGCTCAGCATCTCCAGCCCGCTGACGCGCGGCATTTGGATGTCGAGGAAGACCACGTCGGGCGGCTGGCGGTTGATGGCGCCGATGGCCTCGATGGCGTTGGCGCATTCCCCAGCGACCTGGAGGTCGGGGAACTCCTCCAGAAGGCGCCGCAACTCCTCGCGGGCCAGCGGCTCGTCGTCCACGATCAGGACGGTCATCATGGCGCGGTCTCCGCGACGGCAGGGATGTCCAGGGGAAGGCGCAGGGTGATGCGGGTGAGGACGTCGGCCTCGCAGGCGACATCCACCCCGTAGCCGTCGCCGAAGCGGTTGCGGATGCGGCGGTCCACGATGGACATGCCCAGCCCGTCGCCGCCCGGACGCTCCTCATAGAGGCCGGCGTTGTCCTCCACCGCCAGCAGCAGGTCGCCGCCCTCCCGCCGCGCCGCGATTCGGACGTGGCCGGGGCCGAGAAGCTGCGAGGTGCCGTGCTTGATGGCGTTCTCCACCAGCGGCTGGAGCAGGAAGGCGGGAAGCCGGGCATGGCGCAGCTCGTCGGGCACGTCGATCTCCACCGACAGGCGCCCGGTGAAGCGCGCCAGCTCGATCTGGAGATAGGCGCTGACATGCTCCACCTCGTCGGCCACAGTGGCCTCCTGGCTGGGGCGCTTCAGGTTCTTGCGGAAGAAGACCGACAGGCTCTGCACGAGTTGGCGCGCCCGCTCCGGGTCGTTGCGGATGACCGCGGAGATGGTGTTCAGCGCGTTGAACAGGAAATGCGGGTTCACCTGCGCGTGCAGCAGCTTGATCTCCGACTGGGCGAGCAGCGCCTTCTGCTGTTCGTAGCGCCCGGCGAGGATCTGGCTGGACAGCAGCCGGGCGATGCCTTCCCCCAGCGTGCGGTTGATGGTGGAGAACAGCTTGGTCTTCGGCTCGTACAGCTTCACGGTGCCGATCACCCGGTCGTCCTCCCCGACCAGCGGGATCACCAGCGAGGCGCCCAGCCGGCAGTTCGGATGGATCGAGCATTTGTAGGACACCAGATTGCCGTCGGCGTAGAGCACCTGGTTGTTGGCGATGGCCTGATAGGTCTGGGGCGAGGTGATCGGCGTGCCCGGCAGATGGTGGTCGTCGCCGACGCCGATGAAGGCCAGCAGCTTGTCCCGGTCGGTGATGGCGACCGCGCCGACCCCCGTCTCCTCGTAGATGATGCGGGCGACCCGCATGCTGTTCTCTTCGTTGAAGCCCTGGCGCAGCACGCCGTCGGCCCGCGCGGCGATCTTCAGCGCCTTGGCGGAGAAGGCGCTGGACTGCTTGTCGATCAGGGCGCGGCGGTCCATCAGGATGCGCATGAACAGCCCCGCCCCCAGCGTGTTGGCGACGATCATCGGCAGCGCCACCACCTCCACCAGATGGACCGCCGCCGGGAAGGGCTTGGCCACCAGCAGGATGATCAGCATCTGCGCGATTTCCGCCACGAGGGTGACGGCGCCGACGCGCAGCGGGTCGAACAGCGGCTCGATGCGGCCCTGGCGGACGAAATGGCGGTGCACCAGACCGCCGATCAGCCCCTCCGTCACCGTGGAGATGGCGCAGGCCACCGCCGACATGCCGCCCAGCGAGTAGCGGTGCAGCCCGCCGGTGAAGCCGACCGCCAGCCCCACCGACGGCCCGCCCAGGATGCCGCTCAGCACGGCCCCGATGGCGCGGGTGTTGGCGATGGAATCGTCGATTTGCAACCCGAAATAGGTCCCCATGACGCAGAACATGGAGAAGATGACGTAGCAGGCCAGCTTGTGCGGCCAGCGCACGGTGAGGTGCATCACCGGCAGGAACAGCGGCGTCCGGCTGAGCATGTACGCGATAACCAGATACACGCACATCTGCTGGAGCAGCAGGAAGACGAGACTGAGATGCTCGACGGTCATGGAGGCGGGCGGCGAGTGGCGGGCGGCGGGGTTGCCGGTCCGCAGCCTACCCCCGCCCGCCATGCCGCGGTATGATTCCAATCAATGGATGCGGCCGGAGCCTCCGGGCCGCGGTGCGGTCGCTATGCGGCCAGCGCGCGGGCCTGTTCCGCCGTTGCCGGGACGATGCCGGTGTTGGCGGGTGGCAGGCGCAGGCGGCTCGCCAGCCCTTCCAGGGAATCGTGCAGGCGGCGGCAGGGGGTGCCGTCCTCCCCCGGCTCATAGATGCCGACGAAGGGCGCGCCCGGCTGGTTGGGGTCGAGATGCAGCTCGACGATGTGGGTGCGCGACGCGCAACCGCGGATCAGCGGATCGGCGGGGATCACCGTCCAGCCGCGCCGCAGGCAGCGTTCGGCCAGCCCTTCCAGATAGAGCGAGGCGGATGGAACGCGCTTCAGCGCCTTCAACTCGGCGATGAGCTGGCGGACGTTGTCCACCTGCTCCAGGAACAGGCCGGCGGCGTGATGCGTATCGCGGATCACCAGCTTCAGCATGGTTGAAACCTCCTCTGTGCGCACGGCTCCGTCACCCGTGGGGGCGCGTCGGCGGCCTTCGCGGCGCCGCGCCGATCGGGCGGAAGCCTGCGCGCGTTGTGCGTTCGGGCGGAAACCCTCGGGCGGGACGCGGTCCCGCTATTCGGCGGCGCCCAGATCGGTGTCGGCCATATCCGATTCGGGACGCTCGGCGACCGTCACGGGCGGTTCGGATGCGGGTTTGCGGTCGGGGTAGACGGCGGCAACCATGTTTTCCAGCCGTCGCCGCAGGGAGCGGTTCGGCTGGTCGGAGGGGCGGGCTTCGACGCGGACATTCACCACACCGTCCTCGATCATGCCCAGTTCGCCAGCGGCTTTCCGGGAAAGGTCGATCACCCGGCCTTTCACGTAGGGGCCGCGGTCGTTGATCACGACCTCCACGCTGCGCCCGTTGTCGGCGTTGGTCACCGTCACCCGGCTGCCCAGCGGAAGCCGGCGGGACGCGGCGGTCAGCCGGTTCTGGCTGAAGCGCTCTCCCGACGCCGTGGTCCGGCCATGGAAGAAATCGGCGTAATAGGACGCCTTCCCCTTGTGAACATAGACCGGTTCGATGTCCGGAGCGTCCGGCGCCGATGGTTCTTCGAACGCGATCTCCTGCGGCACCGGGTCCTGCGGCATTGGCGGGACGGAGGCGATCTGTGCACCGGTCGAGCATGCCCCAACAGAAACAGCACAAATGGCGAGCGCAACACAGCCATACCGCACTCTTTTTCTCCCCCGTTGTTGTTCTGCGGCAACGGTTGCGGAATCTCTCCATTCTGTCAATCCACGAATCCACGCCTATGCTGTGACAGGATTGCGTCTTAATATTCTTTAACGATTTTATTTTGATTTTATCGTGGCGAGTGAGGGGTGGGTCGTGAGTTTCATTTGCGGCGACTGTTCTCGATCTCCTTTTGCAAATCCTGCCAGTCATCCTCCCCGCGGAACCCGCCCCCATCGCAACCCCGCGAATGCGTGAAAGGAAATTCCCGGCATCGTCACAAAGCGCTGAAAATTCGTTGAAAAAATTCTTTCTTCGAATGTTGGGAGGGCTGACTGATCCATTGAAGGCCGGCAAGCTCTTGTCCATAAATACTGTCTGACTGAAAGACGAACGCTGATCGTTTTTGCCAAACATCATCGAAATTCGGAACGAATTTAGCGAAACACCGGTCCACCCAGACGGAGTGCGCGGACATGAGCGAGTTTCGTATTTCCCGCCCCGGCGAGAATGGAGACGGAATCGGCGACGATCGATCAGCCTTCGATGAGGACATTTCAGGCCCGGCGATGGAGACGGCCGGACGGACGACGGGGGGCGCCGGCGATCCGCTGTTCGTCCGAGCGTTCGACAGCGGGCGCCGCTGGGGCACACCGCCGGACGGTGCCGCGACGGCGCCCTACAGCCTGACCTACGGCTGGGTCGTGGACGCCGGCATCCGCTACGTTCCCGGCTTCCGACCCCTCAACGACAGCCAGAAGGCGATGGCGTTGCAGGCGATGGGGGAATGGAGCGCCGTCGCCAACCTCGCCTTCGTGGAAACGGCGGCGCCGATGACCGCCAACCTGCAATTCCACATGAGCCAGCTCGACGCCTTCGGCGCCTCCGGCATGGCCTACTACCCCAACCCGGCGGGCTCCTACATCTACCTCGACCCCGAATCGGCCGGTTACCGCACCTATGTGCACGAGATCGGCCACGCGCTGGGCCTGAAGCATCCCGGCGACTACAACGGCACGGGCGGCGGCACCCCGCCCTTCCTGCCGCCGGCCGAGGACAACCGGACCAACACGGTCATGTCCTATTACGGCGTCTGGCCCGGCGGGCTGGGAGTCTACGACGTCGCCGCGATCCAGCGCCTCTACGGCCCCAACCCCACCGTGCGCGCGGGCGATGACCTGTATCTCCTAACACCGGGCGCGCCGGGGCAATATCTCTGGGATGGCGGCGGCAACGACACCCTGTCCGCGGCGGGATCGGATGTTCCCGTCACCATCGACCTGACGGGCGGCTGGGGATGGTTTTCGGCGCAGGCCCCGTCGATCCTGACCCGGAACCAGGTCTTCGTCGGCTACGGCACCCGCATCGAGACCGTCATCGGGGGATCGGCGGGCGACCGGTTGACCGGCTCGGCCTTCGCCGACACGCTGATGGGCGCTGCGGGGGACGACACGCTGGCCGGCGGGGGCGACGACGATCGTCTCGACGGCGGAACCGGCGACGATACGGCTCTGTACGACTTTCCCTCCGCCAACGCTTTCGTGACCGGCGATCCGTCGGGAAGCGGAGCGGATCTGACCGTCATCGGGGCCGGCGGCACCGACCGGCTGCGCGGCGTCGAGCGGCTGGTCTTCGCCGACCGCACGGTCACCCGGCAGGAGGCCGCGGCCGCCCTGCCCCGCGCCGCGCCGGACCAGCGCGCCCTCGTTCAGGATGGCGCCATGAGCTACGAGGTGCGGATGGCCGCCTACTCTGGTCCGGTCGCCGGCCTGAAAAACCAGTTCGTGGGAACGGCATCCGGGGAGGCGGTCGTCGGCAGCGACCAAGGCGATTTCATGAATTTGCTCGGCGGGAACGACGCCGCGCAGGGCGGGGGCGGAGACGACGTGCTGGACGGCGGCGCGGGCTCCAACTTCCTGACTGGCGGAGCCGGCACGGACACCTTCTACCTCGACGGGCGGGGTGAGGGCGTCGCATGGTCCACCGTCACTGATCTGCAACCGGCGGAATGGGCCATCGCCTGGGGCTGGACGGACGCCGTCTCCCGGTTGACCTGGGAGGATCTGGCGGGCGCCACCGGCCATCAGGGGGCCACGGCAAGGCTCGACCTGGACGGCGACGGCGGCACTGATCTCAGCCTGACCTTCGGCGGACAGACGCCCGGCGGGCTGCTCGCCATGCCCGGCCAAGTCGGGACCGACAGCTACCTTGCCTTCCGGATCGGCTGACCGCTTTCCGCAATTCGAAAAAGCGGCCAATCCGAAGGCCGTGCCGCGTCGATCCTGCCGCATCCTCGGCGGCAGCGCTGAGCAAGGAATATGGGGGACCCACGATCATGAAGCAGGTGATGTTCGTTGAACTCGGCATGGGTGCCGATCTGCATGGGCAGGACGTGACGAAGGCCGCCGTGCGCGCCGTGCGCAACGCCATCGAGCGCAACTCCATGCCCGGCATGCGCGCGCTGGTCGATGGCGACACCAGCCGGATGCAGGTCCGCGTCCATCTCGCCGTTCCTGCGGACGCCGACCGACTGGACCTGGAGGCCGTGCGGGCCGTCTTCCCCTATGGTCAGGTATCCTTCAACGTGGTGTCGGGCGGCATGCTGGCGCCCAGCGGCATCTTCCTGGCCGACAAGAACGACCGCAACGAGATGATCTACATCGTCAACGCCGCGGTGGAGGTCGGCGTCTGAGCTTTGGCGCTTGAGTCCGGAGCGGTTGCCCCCGCCCCCCGTTTCGTGCCAGCGTCGGGGCATGAAGCGCGCGCTCCGAACCGCCCTGATCGCCGTCGGCATCCTGGCCGGCGGCCTCGTCACCCTGACCGTGGGGGTGGTGGCCGCCCTGCCGGTGATCGCCGACCACATCCCGCTGGAACTGTCGCGAGTCGTGATGAGCGACGGCCGGCGGCAGGTGGAGATGCAGGGCATGGTCCATGTCGCAAAGCCGGATTTCTACAGCGGCATCGCCCGGCACATCGCCCAGCGGCGCCAGGACGGCTGGCTGGTCTTCTACGAGGAGGTCCGTCCCGACGACGCCTCCAACCCCGCCGGGGTGGCCGACGTGTTGCGCCGGCTGGGCGCGGACTGGAATCCGGACAGCAAGCAGCATCCCTATGAGATGATGGCGAGCCTGCTCGGCGACGGGCTGGTGCTTCAGGACAACCGCGCCCTGATCGGCCCGCCGGGGCCGGACGCCCGCAACGTCGACGTCACCCTGTCGCAGCTGCTGGCCGCCCTGCCACCCGACGCCCCGGACGACGCCGATCCGGAGACCATCGATCTGGCGCAGCTCCGGGACGAGTACAACACGTTGCCGGGCTGGGTGCAGCGGCGCGTCCAGGCGGCCATCCGCATCATGCTGGCCGCCACCGCGTCGGGCTCCATGGTGCGCGAGGCCCTGCCGCCCGCGCTGACCACCCTGCGCGAGGACAAGGTGGTGGCGGCGATCAAGGCCGAGCCGGACCGCAACATCCTGATCCTCTACGGTCAGGTTCACATCGGCCACATCCAGACCATGCTGAAGGAGGCCGACGGCCGGTGGCGGACGGACTCGTCGCAGGCGATCCAGGCGTTCTGAGCCCTCCCGTCGCCGGATTTCAGATCACCAGATTTTGCGGGCGAGATCCTCGCCGCGGGCGGTCAACTCCTCGAACCGGCGGCGGGCGTCGCCCTCGGCGCTCCAATCGCCGGGAGCGACGACGGCTTCGGCGGCGTCCGGGCGATCCGGCGCGCTGGGACGGTCGCCCGCCTCCCCATGGAGACCGTAGACTTGGCCGTCGCGCGCTTCGATCACGGCGTAGCAACCGTCCCGCTCGACAAGCCGGAAGCTGCCATGTTCCGACACGGTCCGGACGTTGGGCATCGCAATCTCCCCTTGCGGTTCACATCTCACGCCGTGAACAACCGGCGTGCCGCCCGTTTGTCGCATAGCAGCAATATAGCACTTTATGGGTGCAAATGAGAGTCGTTCGCACTATACAGGAAGGAAGTCAGCCGCAAAGAAGTTCGAACCGCCAATGCTCACTGCGCTTCACACCCGTTCCATCGCTGCGATGGCCGCCGCCGGCACCTTCCTGTCGAGCGGAGTTGGCTGGGCGCAGGGCGTCCCCGCAACCAACGGCGGCGCTCCCGCGGCACCGGCTTCCATGGCGGCTTCCATGGCGGCACCCATGGCGGCTCCTGCCGCCGACACGCTGGCGGCACCGCTGGCGGCACCGGACGCCGCGGCTGGAGCGGCCGCCGGGCTGGAGCATGTGACCGCCGCGACGGCGACGCTGCCGCACGACCTGTCCCCCTGGGGCATGTTCATGGCGGCGAGCCCGGTGGTGCAGGCGGTGATGATCGGGCTGGCGCTGGCCTCGGTGGCGACCTGGACCATCTTCCTCGCCAAGTCGGTGGAACTGTCGAAGGCCAAGCGCAAGGCGCGGGCCTCCCTGGCGGCGCTGGAGCAGGCGCGTTCGCTGACCCAGGCGGCCGAGAGCATCGGCTTCGAGAAGACCCCGGCCACCGCTTTCCTGCGCGCCGTGATCGCCGAGGCGCACCAGTCCGCCGACGCCCCCTCGCAGGAGGGTCTGAAGGAGCGCGCGGCCTCCCGCCTGGAGCGGATCGAGGCGGCGGAGGGGCGGCGCATGATGCGCGGCACCGGCATCCTCGCCAGCATCGGCTCCACGGCACCCTTCGTCGGGCTGTTCGGCACGGTGTGGGGCATCATGGTCAGCTTCATCGGCATCGCCAAGTCGCAGACGACCAACCTCGCCGTGGTGGCGCCGGGCATCGCCGAAGCGCTGCTGGCGACGGCCATCGGCCTCGTCGCGGCCATTCCGGCGGTGGTCATCTACAACGGCTTCGCCCGCTCCATCGGCGGCTACCGCGCCCAGCTCGGCGACTCGTCGGCGGCGGTGCTGCGGCTGCTGAGCCGCGACATGGATCGCCGCGCCCTGCCGCGCACCGTGTCCAAGGCGGCGGAGTAAGGCCATGGCGGCGCGTCTGGACGACGGCGACGATCTCACCGAGTCGCACGACATCAACGTCACGCCCTTCATCGACGTGATGCTCGTGCTGCTCATCATCTTCATGGTGGCGGCCCCGCTGGCGACGGTGGACGTGCCGGTGGACCTGCCGGCCTCCACCGCCCAGCCGCAGCCGCGGCCTGACAAACCCCTGTTCCTGACCATCCAGGCGGACAAAAGCCTGTCGGTGGGCGACACGCCGGTGGCGCGGGAGTCCCTGGCGGCGGCGCTGGACGGGGTGACGAACGGCGACAAGGGCGCCCGCGTCTTCCTGCGCGCCGACCGCAGCGTGGACTACGGCGCGCTGACCGAGGTGATGAACGCGCTGCGCGCCGCCGGCTATCTGAAGATCGCCCTGGTCGGGCTGGAAGGCGCGGCTGCGAAATGAGCGTGGCGACCTTCGATCCCAACGACCTGCCGGACGGTGAGGAGCGCACGGCACCCACCCTGGCGCGCTGGGGCGGCAGTCTGGTGGTCGTGCTGGGCGCCCATGCCCTTCTGGCGCTCGCCGCGCTGTCCTGGCATGTCGCGATGGAGGAAGCTCCGGCCGCGCCGCCGGCGGTGATGCTCGACCTGCCGCCGATGCCGGAAACGCCGGCCGCGGAACCGCCGCCGACATTGGAATCGATGCTCCCCGAACCGGAGCTGCCGCCCGAGCCGGTGATCGAGCCGGAACCGGAACCCGAGCCCATTCCCGAGATCGCCCCGGAGCCGCCCCCGCCCGTCCCGGCGGAGGTCGCCCTGCCGGAGCCGCCGCCCAAGCCGAAGCCCAAGCCCAAGGAAGAGCCCAAGCCGAAGCCCAAGGCCGAACCACCGAAGCCGCGCCCGCAGCCGCAGACGCCCCCGAAGCCGGTGACGGAAGCCCCGGCCAACGCCGCCCCCGCCGCCGCCCCGCCCGCGGGTGCCCCGGCGCCGGCGGCGCCGGTGGTGCGCAACAGCAACGCGCTGCCCACGTGGCACGGCGCCGTGCTCGGCCATCTGGAACGCTACAAGCGCTATCCCCGCATCGCCCAGATGCGGCGCCAGCAGGGCGTTCCGCAGGTTCACATCACCCTCGACCGGCAGGGCCGGGTGCTGGCGGTGCGGCTGCACAAGGGCTCCGGCTTCGAGGCGCTGGACGAGGAAACGATCGCTCTGGTCGAACGCGCCTCCCCGCTCCCGGCCCCGCCGCCGGACGTGGCGCAGGACCGCATGGAGCTGGTGGTGCCGGTGCAGTATTTCCTGCGCTGAACCGGCGCACGCTTCGACCGCTCAAGCGTCGGAGCGATGGATGCGCATCACGGTGTGTGCATCCAGAGGCGCATGAGTTCCGGGACCGTGCGAATGTCGAGTTTGCTGAGAATGTTCGCCCGGTGCGTCTCCACCGTGCGGACGCCGATCCCGAGGCGGATCGCGATGGCCTTGTTGGCGCAGCCCTCCACCATCAGCGCCGCGACATCCCGTTCGCGGGGGCTGAGAAGGGCCAGCTTCGCCAGGGCGGACTCCGCGGCGGAGCGGTCCCGGCGCTGGTGGGCGTCGCGCTGCAAGGCCTCGTGGATGCGGCGCAGGAAAACACCGTCGTCGAATGGCTTTTCCAGGAAATCGACGGCTCCGGACCGGAAGGCGGTGACGGCGGAACTCACCTCGCCATGGGCGGTGATGATGATGACCGGCAGGCCCCAGCCGCGCCGGGACAGTTCCTCCTGAAGCTCCAGCCCGTCCATGAAGGGCATGCGGAGGTCGGCCACCACGCAACCCGGCTGCTCCGGGCTGTAGCGGTGCAGGAATTCCAGCGCGTTGACGAAGGTGCGCACGGACAGGCCGGCCACTTCGACGAGGACGGAAAGCGCGTCACGGACCGCCTCGTCGTCGTCGATGATGAAGACGGTCGGTTCGCCGGTGAGGGATCTATCGGTCTGGGTCATGGGACGGCCGGGTGTCTGGACGGGCTGCGGGCAGAAATACCTGGAACACGGAACCGGTCGCACCGGTGCGCCCGAGCGACAGCCGGCCGCCGTGGCTTTCGACAATCGAGCGGCAAATGGGCAAGCCGAGCCCCATGCCCGCCGGCTTCGTGGTGGCGAACGGCGAGTACAGATGGTCGACCATGCCCGCCGACACGCCGGGGCCGCTGTCCTCAACCTCGAAGGTCAGGCCGTCCGGCGGCGCGGCCCGGACACGCAGGACGACCTCGCGCACCGGGCTGTCGGCCGCAGCGATGGCCTCGATGCTGTTGTGCACGAGGTTGAGGAGAACCTGCTCGATCTGGATGCGGTCGCACAGCACGAGGGGAAGCGGCTCCGCCATGTCCACCCGAAGCTGGACCCGGTTGTAGGCCGCGTCCCCCCGCACCAGCGTCAGCGTCTCCCGCAGGATTTCGCTGGCCGATTCCGGCGCCAGCTGTAGCGACCCCTTGCTCAGGAAGGTGCGCAGCCCGCGAATGACCTCGCCCGCGCGTTCCGCCTGGATCACCGCCTTGTCGATGAGGTCGTGGGCGCGCGGCGGCGTGTCGTCGCCTTCCAGCAGGCGCTGGGCGGCGCGCGCGTAGCTGATGGCGGCCAGCAACGGCTGATTCAGCTCGTGGGCCAGGGCGGACGCCATCTCCCCCGTCACCGTGAGGCGGGAGAGATGGGCCAACTCGGTCTGGTGTTCGCGCAGCCGGACCTCGATCTCGCGCCGCTCGCTGACCAGGGCGCCGAGGAACAGGGCCGTGATGGCCAGGGCGAGCATCAGCGTCTGATGATAGACCACCGCGCCCAGGGGAAGGCCGATCGCCTGCAACCCGGCGATCAGCCCGCTCTGAATGGCCAGGGCCGCCAGCACCGCGCCCGGCAGGCCATGCGACACGGCCACCCAGACAAGGGGCAGGAACAGGACGTAGAACAGGTTGAACTGACCGTCGCCGATGGGCAGGAAGACCAGCAGCAGGGCCGCGGCGATGGCGGCCGTCTGGGCGGCGGTGGGGGTCTTCGGCACGCTCCAGGCGGGCGTCTTGTCCGGCCGGTGCAGAAGGAGGACGAAGGGCGTGACCACGGCGATTCCGATGGCGTCTCCCAGCCAGTATTGGAACGCCAGCGTCGGCAGGTCGGCCGCGGGCAAGGCCCCGTCCAGGACGAACACGCCGACGAAGACGGGCGCTACGACGGCGGCGCTCAGGAAGGTGACGCCGACCAGCCAGCCGACATCGCGCACCCGGTTCAACGCCAGACCGATCGCCACCCGGTGGCGCAGCACATGGGCGGCGACCCCGTACCCGGCGACGATGGCGAGGTTCGAGAGCAGCAGCGAGGAGACCGAGGCCGGATGCCCCCGCACCACCAGATCGGCCAGGATCAGCGTGGCGTAGACCATCGGCAGGCCGCGCGCGCCGGTCCACAGCAGAAGGGCCATGTAGAGCCCCGCCGGCGGGTTCCACGGCGTGATGTTGAGGCTCGGGCGCGGGTGGATGAAGGTCAGCCAGTCGATGGGCAGATAGGCCGCCAGGAAGGCGAGCGACAGCAGAACCATGTCCCGGCCGGTCAGGATGGTCGGCGCTCCCGTCGCACGGCTGGCGGGCGGAAAAGGCATCTCAAGGCGTTCTTTCGGCTGCACGGGCGGAACGGCACGGGTGGACGAGGCAGGGACTATACGTCCACCCGGCGCGTTCGCCTATGCGATGGGCGCCTATGCGATGGGCGGGAGCCCGGCGGACTCCCGTCCCCGCGACGCAAGGGATCAGCCGACGAAGAACGGCTGCGTTCCATGCGCGGCGATGGCCTTCGACAGCCGTTCCAGCGCGTGCGCATAGGCCGCCGTGCGCATCGGGATGTCCTTGGCCGTGCCCATGTCCCAGACCCGGCGACCCTCGGTCTCCATGATCACGCGAAGGCGCTCGTGAATCTCGTCGAGGCCCCAATAGTAGCCCTGGCGGTTCTGCACCCACTCGAAGTAGGACACCGTCACGCCGCCGGCGTTCGCCAGGATGTCGGGCAGGACGATGACGCCGGCCTCGTTCAGGATGCGGTCGGCGTCCGGCGTGATCGGGCCGTTGGCGAGTTCCAGGACGACCCGTGCCTTGATGAGCCCGGCGTTGCCCTTGTGGATCTGATCCTCCAGCGCCGCGGGGACCAGGATCTCGCACGCGGTGCCCAGCAGCTCGTCGCCGGTCACCGCGCGGGCGCCGTTTTCGGTGTAGGCGGTCACCGAGCCGCCCCGCTCCTTGGCGGCCTGCACGGCCTGCGGGTCCAGCCCGTCCGCGCAGACGATGGCGCCGCGGGAATCGGACAGGCCGACGATGCGGTAGCCGTCCGCGTGCAGCAGGCGGGCGATGTGGAAGCCGGCGTTGCCGTAGCCCTGGATCACCACCCGGCGGGCCGATCCGGACAGGCGCAGATCCTCTTCCAGATGCTTGATCAGGTAGTAGCCGCCGCGCGCGGTCGCGTCGTCGCGCCCGAGCGAACCGCCGAGCGGCAGCGGCTTGCCGGTGATGACCGCCGGGCTCGGCTGGCGGACGATGGAGCTGTACTCGTCAGCCATCCACCCCATGATCATGGAGTTGGTGTAGACGTCCGGCGCCGGGATGTCGCGGTCGGGTCCGATCATGCCGGCGAAGGCCTGGACATAGGCCCGCGACAGACGCTCCAGCTCCGACTTGGACAGGCTGTGCGGATCGACCTTCACCGCGCCCTTGCCGCCGCCGTAGGGCAGGTTCATCACCGCGCACTTGAAGGTCATCCAGAAGGCCAGCGTGGTCACCTCCTCCACGTTGGAACTCGGGTGGAAGCGGATGCCGCCCTTGGTCGGGCCGCGGGTGTCGTCGTAGCGGCACCGCCACGCCGGGAAGGAGCGCCGCGATCCGTCGTCCATGCGCACGGACAGGCGGACGCTCAGGGTCTCCTTGGCGTATTTCAGTTTCTCAAGAACCTCGGAATCCACCTCAACGTGCTTGGCGGCTTCATCCAGGCGGCTCAGCGCCCCCGAAAGCAGATCGTCCATTCCTTTTCCCCATGGTTTCGGTCAGGCGCACCGAAGGTTGGCCGCATCTCCCTCCTGGAAGGTTCTGCTCACTTCCCCTAAGGCATATGACGGCCTTTTCTACTGGGGAATAACCCGGATCAAAATATCCGTATTACTACGGAAATCTCATAACATACTGCAAAACAACAATAAATTTTTTACAGACCGAACTGCGGCTTGCGCTCCGTAATCATACGGATGGCCGCGGACAATGCCCGTGGGCGAGAGTTCATCCGGGATTGAACACAGTCGCCGCGCAGTCGAGGACGCACCGATGACCGAGGGAACCGACCGGCCGCTGATCTGGATCGGACGCATGGATTACGGCCGCCTGCTGCGGGCCATGGACCGGCTGGCCGTGCAGGCCCCGGAGGTCTCGGCGTTCCTGTCGCGGGAGTTGGAGCGTGCGATCGTCCGCCCGGAAAGCGACCTCCCCCGAACGATCGTGCGCATGGGCAGCCGGGTGCTGTTCCGCCGCGACGACGGCATGCCGCCCGAATGGGGTGAACTGGTCTACCCGGACCAATCGCCCAAGGACGACCAGATCACCGTCGCCTCGCCGCTCGGGGTGGCCTTGCTCGGCCTCCGGGAAGGGGCTCACATGCCGTACAGCGACGCGGACGGCGTCACGCGGCGGCTGATGATCGAGCGCATTCTCCCGGTCTGAGCCGCCTCCCCGAGAGCGGACCCGCTTCGCTCTCCATTTGCAAATGCGAATGAATCGCATTATTGTTGGGGCATGTTCCGCTCCACGGCCCCGCTTGGCTCCGGACGGAACCGGAGACCCAACAGCCGAAACCAATCGGGGGCGGAGACGATGTGTGAGCGTTGTCGGAAGACCGTGCCATCTTGCGTGCTGGGACAGGCCAAGCGCCGGAAGCTGTGGACGATTCCCACGGAGTATCATTGCTCGATCGTGGGCACCTGCCTGTCGTCGGAGGACGTGGCGTGGCTGTGCCGGCGGTTGAAGCTGGTGCCCACGACGGACGCCCGCCCCTACGACATCCACCGCTATTTCGTGGAAAAGGCCGCGGAGGACGGGCCGGAAGCCCGGCTGATGCACAAGCGCCTGGATGAGACCTTCGCCGTCGCGGTGAAACGCTTCGCCCGCGAGACGACCGAAGAGGGCTGGATGGCGCTGTGGACCGCCGCGGTGGCTTCGGGCGACGTGGCCGCCGCCTACTGGGGCGTGCTGAGCCACGGCGCCATGCCCGACGCGGTGCGGGTGCGCGCCTTCGCCGACGTGCACATGCTCTCGCACATCATGGGTGGCGAGAACCGGCGCCAGTTGCGGGAGAACCGTGATCTGGCCCGGCGCTGCGAGGAGCTGACGGCCCGGCTGACGAAGCAGGAGCGCGCCGCCGCCGAGCGCCTCGCTGAGAAGGACGCCCGCGTCCGGGAGCTGGAAACCCAGCTCGCCACCCAGCGTGCCACACCCGTGGTTGCCGAAGCGCCCAATGCCCCGAAAGCCCCGTCCGGACGCGCACCGGGCCAGGCGCGTCTGCTGCGCACCATGGACGCCCTGCACCGCCGCGTCGCCAGCGAGCGCATGCGCGCCCGCCACGCGGAGGCCGAGGTGGAGCGGCTGCGCCGCCTGCTCGACCCACCGACCATGCAAAACCACCGCCGCGCCGCCGCCTCCAACACCGCCCCCGACACCGCCAACACCGTGGCCCCCACCGACCTCGGAGGGCGGGCCATCCTCTATGTGGGGGGTCGGACCAAGAGTCTGCCCCACCTGCGGGCGGCGGTGGAGACGCGCAACGGCTGCCTGCTGCACCATGACGGCGGATTCGAGCAAACCACCCGCTGCCTGGAAGGGCTGGTGGAACGCGCCGACGTGGTGGTCTGTCCCATCGATTGCGTCAGCCACGATGCCTGTCTGCGGGTGAAGGGTCTGTGCCGCCGCATGGGCAAACCCTTCGTTCCGATGCGGAGCGCCGGGGCAACCAGTTTCGCCCGCATCCTGCACAGCTTCGGCCATGACGGCACCGGGGAGGAAGCCGCCCATCATTGAAAGCCCGATTTGGACGTGTGGCTTCCCTCAAGAGGGTGAAGAGGGAAAGCGCTCAGGCTGTTGGATTGGACCGTTGCGCCCCGGCGGCTCTCCACCCGCGCGTTATGCCACCAAGCGCCAATGGGCCATGCGGGCGGCATTGGTGGCGATGATCTGCTGGGGCAGGGCTTCCGGAGCCCCAGTGTAGGGCAGCGTGCCCTGGACGGCGTTGGGATTGGCGAACGCCTGGAGAAAGGTGTTCTGCCGCTGATTCAGTTCACTGATCAGGTCCTGGTCGTTCCCCGCGTTCTGCAGCTGCTGTTGGAAGTACGCGTTCGCCGTCGCCAGCACGGGAAACCCGACGGCATCGTAGAAGCCCGCTGCCGCCGGCGACATCGTCGCCACCTGGATGGTGGCCGCGGTGAGCAGAACGTTCGCGGCGAAGATGTACACCACCAAAGCGCCCAACCCGGGGACGCGGCCATCGATGTTGTCCGTCTGCAGATGTTCCAGCGACGCAAGAATAAGATTCTGCTGATTGCCCTGAAGCAGACGACCGGTGGCGACGCCCCGGTAGAGCGTGCCCGCGGGGTTGCGCACGTCGATGGCGACCGTGTTCGTCGGCGTGTTCCGAACGGTGATCTCGAACGTACGCCCTTCGTCGACGTTGGTGAGCCGGTACACTCCGGCCGGATAGTTCTGCCCGACCGGGTGAAATTGCGTGAGTTCGATCCCCTGAATACCTGCCATGTCGCTTCTCCATCGTTGCCGGGCGGGTGGCGCCGACCCCGGTGCTGTCCACCGCGGCAAGTCGCTTCTGAGATCCAGACGCCGGAGGCCGCGAATTGTGAACGGTTGTCCGACGGCTCCCGGTGATGGTCCGCCCCTCCCCGGCGCGGTCAGGCGCTGCGGATGCCGTCGAGGAAGTCGTCGACCTCGCCGGTCAGCCGTTCCGCCTGCTGCGACAACGCCTGCGCCGCGCTCAGCACATGGGTCGCCGCCGCCCCGGTGTCGTTGGCCGCCTGCCGCACACCGGCGATGTTGGACGCGACCTCCTGCGTGCCGACGGCCGCCTGCTGGACGTTGCGCGTGATCTCCTGGGTGGCGGCGCCCTGCTCCTCCACCGCGGCGGCGATGGCCGTGGCGATCCCGTTCACCTCGCCGATCACGGAGCCGATGGCCTGGATCGCCGAGACGGCGTCGCGCGTGACGGTCTGCACCTGAACGATCTGGACCGCGATGTCGTCGGTCGCCTGGGCGGTCTGGCTCGCCAGCATCTTCACCTCGTGCGCCACGACGGCGAATCCCTTGCCGGCCTCGCCCGCGCGGGCGGCTTCGATGGTGGCGTTCAACGCCAGCAGGTTGGTCTGGCTGGAGATCGCCTGGATCAGCCCGACCACCTCGCCGATGCGCTGGGCGCAGCCGGCCATCAGCCGCACCGTCTCGTCCGTCCGCCGGGCGTCCGCGACGGCCTGCGTCGTGATCGCCTGCGACTGGGCGGCGCGGCTGCCGATCTCCCGAATGGACGCGGTCAGTTGTTCGGTCGCCGCCGCCACGGTCTGCACGTTCGTGGAGGCCTGTTCCGACGCGGCGGCCACGGCGAAGGACTGGTGATTGGTCTGCTGAGCCGCCGCCGACATCGAGCCGGCGGTCGCCTCCATCTCCGTCGCGGCGGACGACAAGGTGCCGACCAGCCCGCTCACCTTGGCTTCGAAGCCGCGGGTCAGCCGGTCCAGCGTGGCCACCCGCCGCTCGCGCATCTCCTGTTCGCGCGCCCGCTCCGCCTCCAGCCGCTCACGCGCGACGGCATGGTCCTGGAAGACCTCCACGGCTTGCGCCATGGCGCCGATCTCGTCGCGGCGGCCGGTGCCGGGAATGGTGAGCGCCAGATCGCCGTCGGCCAGCTGCCGCATGGCCCCGGTCATCGCCGTCAGCGGGCGGACGATCCGGCGCACCACGAGCAGCGATCCCCCCACCCCCAGAATCAGGCTGAGCGTGAAAACGGCGAGGCTGACGAGCAGATCGGAGCGTGCCTCCTCCGCGGCCCCCGCGACCGCCGCGTCGATGGCGGTGCCCACCGTGCCGGCCAGCGTGAGGATGGAATCGATGCCCACGGTCGCCCGGCTCATCCATTCGTCCGCGGTCAAGGGATACCGGCCATCCGCGCCGCCCTTCAGCACCGCCTGCCGGGTCTCGGCGAAGCCTTGGAGGTACGCGGCCTCGACCCCGTCGATGGCCCGTGCCAGATCGGGCGTGATGTCCGGCCGGCTGCGCAGGGCGCGGATGCCTTCCCACGCCTGCTCCAGCCGCCCGCGGGATTTCGCCAGGGTGTCGGCCTGTCCGGAAGCGAGCGGCCGGCGGCCGGCGACGAGAGCGCTGAACAGCGCGCGCTCGCGCCCGGCATTTTCGGCCATGTCGGCCGCGTAGCCGCGCAGCTGGACGAGCTGGAGCGTCGCCGTGCTCGGCGGCGGAGCGACCGCTTCCAGCAGCAGGCGCAGGGAGCCGATCCGCTCGATGTGCGCCGTGACCGTACCGGCGAAGCCCGACACCACGCTCGGGGACCTTTCGCCGGCGTTGCGGGCCAGAGCCTCGTCCACCCCGCGCCGGACGTCCCGGAAGGCGGTCGACGAGGCCTCGACCTCACCCAGGCGCGAAGCGTGCGGGAGCATTTCGGGCACGGCGCGCAAACCCTCCAGCGCGGCGCGCAGCGCAGCGTCGGCGGCACCGCGGCGCTGCTGCAGCCGGGCGAGCCTTTCGGCGGAAAGCGGGTCCGCACCGTTCAGCGCACCGTTGGTGGCGCCCCGCTCAAGGGCGAATTCACCGGCGGCGGCGACCAAGCCGCTGGCCACGTGGTTGACCTTCCGATAGGCCGAAGCCGCTTCGACGCCGCGAAGCGCCGCGAACGCGGCATCGCCCGCCATGAAAATTCCCAGGAGGGCGAGCCCGCCGACAATCACCGGTAGAATGACTTTGATGGATAATAATCGCACGGGATTATCCTCGAGATGGGCCAGCATTCATCGACTCAAATTCAGAATCTGATGTCGTTCCTTGACTTTTATCAAAGGACCTTCAAGCGCCGGAGCGGGGGTGTGATCTGAAGAAAACTCAGAATTCGGTAACAGGTATTGCGGATTTTCTTTTGGAAAATTTCCGATTGGCTTTTCAGAATGGAAGGCGGACAAGAGGCTAAAGTTGCGAAGCACCGCTCCGCCTTGTGCTACTATATTCGTGGAAGGAGCCGTCATGCCGTCTGAACACCCGTCACCCGAAGCCTCGCAGGTCAGCCAGAATGCCCCCGAACCCCTGTTGAAACTGGGGGATACGTCACGCCCGGCCGCCATGCCCGATGGGCTCGCCGCGGAGGTCGCGGGCTGGCGCTTCGTTCTGCGCAGCCCGGTGGCTCCCAGCTTCTACTCAAAGCCCGGGACGCCGTGGCAGGCGCCGCCGGAGGGCTGCCTGCGGGCCAGTGACCGTTGGAATCTGGACGGCGCCTTCCCCACCGATCAACCCGTGGGGAACGGCGCGCACTGGGCTGTCGCGCGGTTCGAGGGCGGCGTGTGGCGCGTGGAACGCTGTCTGCCCTCCGCCCCCCGACCGGCGGTGCGTGACCTGCTGCGCCTGCGGGTGGAACGGCTGACCGCCGCCCGCCGCTGGACGCACGGCGACCTGGAGCTTCTGCAAAGCCTGCTCGACGGCGGTACGCTGTCGGAGGCCACCCTGCTGGCCGGCGATGACGGACGGGCGCGCTCGCTGCGGTCGTTGAAGGCGTTGCATCTTGCCAGCACGGCGTCCGCCGCCGATCCGGAGCTTCCCGACGAGGCGAAGGCGATGCTCGCGGATGGGACGGAGAGCGTCGTCTGGCTCGACGCCGACGCGCGCGAGATCGCGGACGGCATCCTGTCCTGGCACGCCAAGAAGCAGGCGCGCGCCGTCGCGCGGCTGAGCCGCGGCGCCGAGGCGAAGCAGCGCGGCGACGACATGAAGGACGCGCTGACCAAGGCGGTGCAGCGGGCCTTCCCCCGCATCCCCAAGGAGGCCGCCGCCGCCGCCGCCGCCCGGCTGGCCCCCGGCGTGAGGAAGCTGGGCCGCATGCCGGCGCTGCAACCCATCGTGGACGCGGTGGCGGAGGTGCGGCTGGAACGCTGGCGCCAAGCCGTGGCGGCGGAGCCGGAGGTGGCCAAGCGTTTGGCCGCCATGGAGGCGCGCGGCGACGCGAACCGCGCGCTCAAGCGCTACCGCGACCAGCGCGCGGTCGAGCGCGCGGAGGCCGAGTTGAAGGAGTGGCGCGGCGACCTCGGCCCCGTGCTGTCCCGCCGCCTGGGTTGGTGACGGCGGAGCGGCGTCAGCGCGCGCCGGGGAACCACTCGGTGTGGCTGTCGCCGCTGCGGCCGTAATAGACGACCCGCCGGCCCAGGATGCTGACCGTCCAGCCGGCGCAGCCGGCCCGCAGCACCCGCTCGCAGAAGCCGCCGTAGCGGATCGTTCCGGCCTGGATGGCGCGGACGGCGGACTCCACGCCTTCCGCGGAAAAGTCCATGGCCGGTGGCAGGGCGGCGGGCCGGACCTCCACCCGCTCCGTCGTCCCGTCCGGGAAATAGTAGGTCGTCTCCGCCCGCACGAGATCGGTGTGGTAGCGCTCAACCCCCGCAACGGCCAGCGCCGAGACGACCTCAGGGAAAGTGATGCGCTCCTCGTCCGAAGCCCGGCTGCACTCTTGCAGGATGGCTGTGATTTTGGCGTCCAAGACTTCCCTCCGTGCTGCGCAAGCGTCGCGGTCAATCAATGGGAATGGAGCGCAGCCCCATCCGACGAAGGATACCCTTCAGCGTGTCCTCGATCCATGCCCGCTCTGCGGGGTGGAGGCGACCGAAGACGTCGAGATCAAGGCGGGACAGCCCGGAAAACTGGAGGAATTTCAAAAGTCTTTCCCGATTTGGTGATCCATCGCACGCAGCAAACAACCCAGAGATTTGTTCAGCGTGTTGACCGGACTGATTATGATGGTATTGTCTCGCTGCAGCCGGAAACAGCCCCGGCGCGAGCGCTGAAGAACAACCGGAACGCGGCGTGATCCAGGGCGCCGCGGCGCCGGATGGCCGCTGCGCTCCATTCTTCCGCATTGCCGAGGCCGCCCGTGATCCCCCTGACGCCGTTTCGTCCTTTTGCGACCGTGGGGCTTGCCGTCCTGCTCAGCGTCTCGGCCCTGTCCGCCCGTGCGGACGAGGTCTACCGGGTGCTGACCTGGAAGATGGCGCCCTATGCGATGGTGGACGAACAGGGCAAGCTGACTGGCTTCGAGGTGGAGATCGCCCGCGCGCTCTGCGATACCATGGGCATCCGCTGCGACATCACCGCCCTGCAGTTTCCGGAAGTTCTGGACCTGCTGGACCGCAACGCCGCCGATTTCGCGGTCGCGAGCATCCTGAAGACGCCGGAGCGGATGAAGAAATACCTCTTCACCGACCGCCACAAGCGGTCCAGCTCCAGCTACATCGGGCGGGCCGGCGAATGGACGCTGGGCGTGGCGCCGGATCTGGCGGGAAAGCGCGTCTCCGTCACCCGCGGTTCCAAGCAGTACGACTATCTGACCGCGAAGAATGCCGGCTGCACGGTCGTGATCTACGACGACCAGGCGGAGGCGCTGCGCGCCGTTCTGGACGGGCGTGTCGATCTGGCGCTGGCCCCGACCGCCGTCACCGTCCATCTGCTGACCAGCGCCGAGGGAGAAGCGCTGGAGGTGGTGGGCGACCCGCTGACCGAAAGCGGGCTGGGTGGCGAATCCGCCATCGCCCTGCCGCTGGGGCGCGAGGAATTGCGCGACCGCGTCAACACGGCCCTGCGCGCGATCCTCGCGGATGGGCGGTACGACGCCATCAGTTCCCGCTTCCTGCCCTTCCGGATGTACTGAGGCAGCGAGGGGGTTCCACATGCGCTTCGCCACCAGAAACGCCCTATTGGCCGTCGCGGTCCTGCTGACCGGCCTTGCGCTGCCGCAGCCGCTCCGGGCGGACGCACCGCCCCCGACCGACCGGCCGTTCCTGCGCATCGTGGTCATCGACCATTCCCCGCCTTTCAGCGATCGCGACGCCGATGGCGTCCTGGTCGGCTTCAACATCGATTTCGGCCGCGAGCTGTGCCGCTCGTTGGGCGCGGTGTGCAGCTTCGACGCGGCGCCCTTCAAGCAGATCATCGACGATGTCGCCGCGGGCCGCTACGACATCGGCTTCGGCAATGTGCTGCGCACGCCGGACCGCGAGCAGCGCCTTCTGTTCTCGATCCCTTATTGGCGATCGAGCACCAGCCTGGTCGGGCAGCGGGGCGTGCCGGAGCTTAGCCTGGAGGAGGCGATTCGCAGCCGGCGCATCGCCGCCATCCGCGGCTCGCGTCAGCACGCGGCCCTGGTCGGTCTGGCCGACGCCGACCCGGCGCTGCAGGCGAACCTGATTCCCGTCTCCACGCTCGACGACTTGTGGGACGCCATGCGCAGCGGCCAAAGCGACATGGCCATCGGCCCGACGCTGAACGTGGTGCATTTCCTGCTGTCCGACGCCGGGGACGGATTCGAAACCATCGGCACCCCGATGTCCGAGGACGGATTGGGCGGGACCGTGCACATCGTCTTTCCGCCCGGCCAGCACGCGTTGAAGGCGTCGGTGGACCGGGCTCTGACGGCCCTGCGCAACGACGGCACCTATCAGCGGATCAACCGCAGTTATTTCCCCTTCGACATTTACTGAACCGGAACCGGCCATGGCGTCCGCCCGCGACCGCAGGCATCCCCGCGTACGGCTGCAGCCGGCGATTCTCACCTGCGGCGCGATCCTGCTCGCGCTGATCGGCCTGCTCTTCCTTGGAATCGTCGGGGAGCAGGGCAAGATGGAACGGCTGGCCGCCGACAGCCAGGACCGCATGGTGCCGCTGATCCTGGAACGCCAGCGCGCCGTCGTGAATCTGGAGCGGCTGAAGCAGTCGGGGGCGATCGTCCTCTTCACGGACGATCCCCGCCGCCGCCGCGAGTCCTTGCTGGCCGCCCAGGCGCTGGCCTTCCACCCGACCTTCCAGTTCGATCCCTCCCTGAAGCGGCAGGTGACGGACGCCTACTCGGTCATCCGGCAGATCTCGTCGGCGAAAGCCCGGCGAGCGGAGGGCACGGCGGCCGGCGACGCGCCTCCGAACGCCGAGGAGGATCGCCTCGCCGAAAAATGGACGCAGACGCTGGTGGAGCTGAACACGGTCGGCGACCGGCTGCTGGTGGACGTGACCGAACTGACGGCGGGACGCCTGGGCCAGATCCAGGAGCGCACCCGTCTGGTGTCGCAAGTGATCCAGTTCGCCTTCGTCGCGGTGCTGGCGATCTTCATCGCCGCGGGGCTGCTGATCCGCCGCCATGTGGTGCGGCCCCTGCTGTTCGCCGCCGACGGTCTGCGCCGCATTGGCGAGGGCGAACGCGACATCCGGCTTCCCCGTGCCCGCACGCAGGAGTTGGACAGCATCCTGAACGCCGTCGTCCGGCTGGGCACCCAGACCGAGGAACTGCGCCTGACCCGCGACCGGGCGGAGGCGGCGTCCCAGGCGAAGGCCAGCTTCCTCGCCAACATGAGCCATGAGATCCGCACCCCGATGAACGCGGTGATCGGCCTGTCGCATCTGGCGCTGAAGACCGACCTGACGCCGCGCCAGCGCGACTACGTCCTCAAGATCAGCCAGTCCGGTCAGCATCTTCTGGGCATCATCAACGACATTCTGGATTTCTCCAAGATCGAGGCCGGGAAGCTGAGCGTCGAGCGCACCGGCTTCCACCTCGACAAGGTGCTGGGCACGCTCGCCGACCTGATCGCGGAGAAGGCCGCGGCCAAGGGGCTGGAGCTGATCTTCGACGTCGCCCAGAACGTGCCGAGCGACCTGATCGGCGATCCGCTGCGCATCGGGCAGATCCTGGTGAACTACGCCAACAACGCGGTCAAGTTCACCGAGCGCGGCGAGATCGCCATCATCGTCCGGCTGGAGGAGGAAGCCGGAAGCGATCTTCTGGTCCGCTTCGAGGTGCGCGACACCGGAATCGGCCTGAGCGACGAGCAGAAGAATCAGCTTTTCCGAAGCTTCCAGCAGGCCGACGCCTCGACCACCCGCAAGTATGGCGGAACCGGCCTGGGTCTGGCGATTTCCAAGCGGCTGGCGGAACTGATGGGCGGCTCGGTCGGGGTGGACAGCGCGCCGGGCCGCGGTTCCTGCTTCTGGTTCACCGCCCGGCTGGGCCGCGACAAGCCGCGCCGCGTGCTGCTGCCGCGGCCCGACCTGCGCGGCCTGCGCTGCCTGGTGGTGGACGACAACGAGAACGCCCGCGTCGTGCTGACCGACATGCTCTCGGCCATGTCCTTCACCGCCGAAGCCGTGGATTCCGGCCCCGCGGCCATCCAGGCGGCGCGGTTCGCGGCGCGCGAGGGCCGGCCGTTCCGCGTCGTGCTGCTCGACTGGCAGATGCCGGGCATGGACGGGTTGGAAACCTCCGCCGGCCTCGCCGCGCTGGAGTTGCCCCAGGCCCCCCACCACATCATGGTCACTTCCTATGGGCGGGAGGAGGTGCTGAAGGGCGCCGAAAGCACGGCGATCGAGGAGGTGCTGTTCAAGCCTGTCAACCCGTCGGCGCTGTTCGACGGGATCATGCGGGTCCTGGGCGCCGACGAGGAAATCACGGACGCCCTTCCGGCGACCGTCGCCGCCGACCTGTCGCGCCTGCACGGCGCCCGCATCCTGCTGGCCGAGGACAACGACCTGAACCAGCAGGTGGCCTGCGAACTGCTGGGCGACGCCGGGCTGGTGGTGGAGGTCGCGGAGAACGGCGCCATCGCCGTGGACATGGTGCAGGCGGCCCACTACGACCTCGTGCTGATGGACATGCAGATGCCCGTCATGGACGGCGTCGCCGCGACCCTGGAAATCCGCCGTCTGGGATTCGCCGACCTGCCCATCGTCGCGATGACCGCCAACGCCATGCAGTCCGACCGCGAGCGTTGCCTGGACGCCGGCATGAACGACTATCTGGCCAAGCCCATCGACCCGGATGCGCTGTGGGCCACCCTGCTGACCTGGATCGCGGCCCGCCCGGGACTGGGCGCCGAGGCCACCGCATCCCGCCCGGCTCCGGTCGTGGAGGATGTGGGCGACCTGCCGGCCGGTGTTCCAGGGTTGGACACCGCCACCGGACTGTCGCGGGTGCTGGGCAAGAAGCGTCTCTACCTCGACCTGCTGCGCAAGTTCGCCGCCGGACAGCGCGGTGTGGCGACCGCCATCCGCGAGGCGCTGGACGAGGGCGACCTCGCCACGGCGGAGCGACACGCCCACACGCTGAAGGGAACCGCCGGCAACATCGGCGCCCATCCCGTCCAGGACGCCGCCACCGATCTGGAGACCGTCATCCGCGACGCCCGGCCACGCGCGGAGATCGACGCGCGGCTGGCCGCGTTGGAACCGCCACTGGGCGCCCTGCTCGCCCATCTCGAGGCGGCGTTGCCCCCGACGGGCGCCGCCGCTGCGTCCACCGACCGGCCCGCCGCGGTGGATGCCGACGCGCTTCTCGCCGTGTGCGGCCAACTTCGCCAGCTTCTGCTCGACAGCGACCCCGACGCCGAGGAGGCGCTGGCCGCGAACGCCGACCTTCTGCGCGCCGCCTTCCCCGACCGGTTCGAGGCCATCGCCGGCCAGATCCGAAATTTCGACTTCGACGAGGCCGCCTCCGCCCTGGACGCGGCCCTGACCGACCGCGGCATGACCGCCCAAGCCTGAACCGACGCCGGCCCTGCCGCCTCCCCCAAATCGGACTGATTCCATGGACATCGCATCGCCCGCACCGGCTCCCGCTGCGCCGAAGCCCACGATCCTCATCGTGGACGACACGCCGGACAACCTGAAGCTGCTGAGCGGTCTGCTGAAGGAAAGCTACAAGGTGAAGGTCGCCAACAATGGGCGCAAGGCGTTGGAGATCGCCGCGGCGATCCCGGCGCCCGACCTGATCCTGCTGGACGTGGTGATGCCGGAGATGGATGGCTATGAGGTCTGCGCCACCCTGAAGGAGGCGCCGGGGACCCGGAACATCCCGGTGATCTTCCTGACCGGCCGGGCCGACGAGGCCGACCGGGAGCGTGGCCTCGCCATGGGGGCGGTGGATTACATCGCCAAGCCGGTCGATCCTCCGGCGGTGCTGCAGCGGGTTGCCGCGCTCATTCCGGCGTCCTGATCGCGCTCATCCGCGCGAGCCGCGCCCTGGCGAGCCGGCCTCACGCCGACGCTTCGACCAGGGCGGAGACGCGCCGCGGCATGCGGACGACGAAGCTGGCGCCGCCACCGGACAGGCTTTCCACCTCGATGGTCCCCTGAAGAACCTGATGGACGAGGTTGTAGGCGATGTAGAGCCCCAGCCCGGGAAACTCGATGCCCCGGCGGGTGGTGAAGAAGGGATCGAAGAGCTTGGGCAGATGCTCCGGATCGATCCCCTTGCCATCGTCGGACAGGCGAAGTTCCACCCAATCCTCCTCCCGCGGCATGACCGACAGGGTCACGCGCCCGCTCTGCCCCGGCCGGAAGGCGTGGGCCACGGCGTTGCGGATCAGGATGGACAGCACCTCCGACAGCGGGCCGGGATGGCTGTCGATGGTCAGGCCGGCGGGGCAGGACACGGTAAGGCTGTGCCCGGCCTCGCGCAGATGCGGGTCCAGCCCGAACAGCGCGTCGGACAGATAGTCCTTGAGGTCGAACACCCGCCGCTCCGATCCGGCGCGGTCCACCACCACCTGCTTGAAGCTCTGGATCAGGTTCGCGGTGCGCACGATGTTGGTGGTGACCAGCAACGTTCCTTCCCGCGCGTTCTCCAGGAAGCGGGCAAGGTCGGACTTGCGGATCGCCCCGCTCTGGAATTGCGAGGCCAGCGAGTCGACCAGCCCGGAGAGATGGGACACCGCAGTCAGAGCCACGCCGATCGGCGTGTTGATCTCGTGCGCGACGCCGGACACCAGAAGCCCCAGCGCCGCCATCTTCTCCGTCTGGATCAGGTGCTGCTGCGTCTCCTCCAGCCGGCTGTGGGCGGCGCGCACCTCCTCGACGGTGGCCCGCAACGAATCGGCGGTGGCCTTCAACGACAGGTGGTTCTTCACCCGCGCCAGGACGATGGGGGGGCTGATCGGCTTGCTGATGTAATCGACGGCGCCCAGGTCCAGCCCGAACTTCTCGTCCTCGACGGAGGTGCGGGCGGTGAGGAAGATCACCGGAACGTCGCGGGTCCGCGGATCGGCCTTCAGGCGGCGGCACACCTCGTATCCGTCCATGCTCGGCATCATGACGTCGAGCAGGATCAGATCCGGCGGCTGGTCGGAAAAAGCGATGCGAAGCGCGGCATCGCCGTTGTTCACGGTCTTGACCGCGTAGATGGATTTCAGGTGGCTGCTCAGCAGCGACAGGTTGTCGGCGGTGTCATCCACAATGAGAATCGTCGCCTTCGTCGGTGCTCCCATTTCCGCCCCTTCCTCTTGCGGCGGAAAGGGACGATCCGGCACTGCCCCCGATCAGGGGCGCCGGCCACAACCAGCGCGTCACCGGTCTGCAGAAACACCCTTGTCCGCCCAAAGGGACATTACAACGCGATTTTTTATCGTCAAAGACAATTTATCGGCGGCATTCGCTCCAACAAAACTCTTTTCGACTCATTTTCTGTCAGAAAAACAACTGCATTTTACGCATCGCCAGAAAATACCAAACGCCCCGAAAATGCCAAACGTCATGTCACCCCAGGGGAACCGGTCGAAGCTCAAAGGCGTTTCCGTGTCCGCGAGCCACGGCCGGGGCGCGAAAAAGTGGTAGTCCGCCCCCACCCGTCAAACTGTCACAGACCACCCGTATAGTCCGTCCAACTTTGGAAACGCCTCGTGAATCCAGCCATGCCGATGCAGACACACGCCCGTATGCCCCAATCCCTTCCCACGCCCAAGCTGCATTGCGCCTGCTGCGGGCGGCCGTTCACCCGCCCCTCCGGGCGCGGCCCCGCCCCGCTCTACTGCTCGGCCGACTGCCGGACGCAGATCCGCATCCGCCAGCGGGTGTGGTCGAGCCGGCCCGGCTACGCCGCGAGCGGCCCGACAAACCACCGGACGGCCAACCACCGGGACACCCGGTTCGAGACGGCGTGCGCATCATGATGAAGCTGGTGATCCACGACCGCCACTCCGCCGCCGGGCTGATCCTGCCGGATGTCGGCCATATGCGCGACGTCGTGCGCGCCCTGCGCGGGCTGGAGACGGTGGACAGCGCGTCGGTGCTTCTGGAGGCCTTCGCCCGGCGCTGCCTGGAGGCCGGCGTGGCCTTCGATTCGACGGACCCGCTGACCGCCTGCTCCTTCTGCACCCATCTGGTGGAGGTGGAGGTCCATGCGGAGGACGGGGCGGCCCCCGTCCAGTTCGTCCGGCTGTACGACCGCGACGCCGACGGCATCCTCTGCCGCCGCCATCACGGCACTCTGCACGCTGTGGCCCGGCAGCTGCGGTGCGAGGACGGCGTGCCCTTCCCCACCCTGCCGGCCATCGCCGCCAAGACGGCGGCTTTCACCGCCGCGATCCCGCCGCGCCCGCTCTGACCGGACGGACGCGAACGGAACCACCAATCGTTACGGCATGTGCCCGTTACGGCATGTACTGGCCGCCGTTGACGTCGAGAACCTGCCCGGTGATGTAGCCGCTGCAAGCGTGCGACGCGAAGAACAGGAAGGTCGGGGCGCATTCCTCCGGACGGCCGAAGCGGCCCATCGGGAAGCCGGAGCCGATGCGGGCCTTGGTGTCCTCGTCCTTGTCGGCGTGGAAGGCCGTGTCGAAGGTGCCCGGCGACACCATGTTGAAGCGGATGCCGTCCTTGGTGTGGAAGGCCACCCAGTTCTTCTGGATGTTGTGCAGCCACGCCTTGGCCGCGCCGTACAGGCCGGCACCCGGACCGCCGCCGGTGTAGCCGGCGACCGAACCGACCGAGATCACCGAAGAGGTGGTGCCGTTCTGAGCCGCCGCGGCCTTCAGGTGCGGCAGGGCGTGCTTGGTCACCATCAGGGCGGAGCGGGAGTTCAGGTCGGTCACCGCGTCGAAGAATTCGTCGTCGATCTCCGGCAGCGGCTTGCGCGCGACCAGACCGCCCGCGTTGTTGATGAGCACGTCGATGCCGCCGAAGCGCTCCACGAAGGCCTCGACGAGCGTGCCGCACGCCGCGCTGTCCGACACGTCCGCCTGGAGGAAGACGACCTCGCCGCCCAGCCCGTTCAGACGGGCCAGCGTGGCCTCCAGGTCCGCCGGGATGCGGCGGCCGTTCATGGCGACCTTGGCGCCGGCGCGGGCGAACGCCTCCACCGCCGCCAGGCCGATGCCCTGCGTGGAGCCGGTGATGAGAACGCGCTTGCCCTTCAGATCGTCAAACATTCCTTGCCTCTCGTGTCTTGGTGTCGTTTCGGCCCGGCTCAATCGGCCAGGCGGGGTTCCGGCAGGCCCTGGGCGCCGGGGTCGAACATCAGGACGCGCCCGCCATGCGGGTCCTCGGCGAGGTCCGCCGGCCCGCGGCAGAGCGAGGTGACCAGCATCGTCCGCAGGTCCGGCCCGCCGAAGGCGCACATGGTCGGCTTGCGCATCGGCACCTCGATGCGGCGGTCGAGGTCACCGTTCGGGGTGAAGCGCTTGATGCAGCCCTCGTCCAGGCAGCAGATCCAATAGCAGCCGTCGACGTCCACCGCGGCGCCGTCGGGACGCCCGACCATCGACCGCATATCGACGAAGGGGCGGCGGTTGCCGGCGGTGCCGGTGTCCGTGTCATAATCCCAGGCCCAGACCATCCGCACGTCGCGGTGGCTGTCGGACGCATAGAGCGTGCGCCCGTCCGGGCTGAAGGCCGAGCCGTTGGGGATGATGTAGCCGCCGGTCCCCGTTTCGGTCAGCCCGTCGGCCCGCGTGAAGCGGTGCCACAGGCCGGAGGAGTCGCCCTTGCCGATGTCCATGACCATGCTGGACAGCCAGAACCGCCCCTGCCGGTCGCAGCGCCCGTCGTTGAAGCGCATGCCCTCCTTGGGGAAGCGGTGGGTGGCGAGGGTGGTGACCACCGCCTCTCCGCCCTCTCCCGGCAGATCCACATCGAAGACACCGGTTTCGCAGGCGCAGACCGCGCCGCCGTCCGGACGCAGGACGAGGCTGCCGATCATCTCCGGCAGGGTCCAGCGGCGGTGGGCGCCGCTGGAGGGGTCGAGCCGATGGATGGTCCGCGCCGGGATGTCGATCCAGGTCCACGAGCCCCGCTCGGCGTCCCAGACCGGGTTCTCGCCGGTGCCGTTGCGCAGCTCGGGATCGAAGACGGCCTCCAGGCCGATTTCGGTTACGGTCGTCATTCCGGCGTCCCCATGCGGCTGGTTCCGGCGGCCGGGTTGATCGTCGACGGACCGCCCGCCGACCGTTGTGCCCACAGGCGCCGCAGCAGCGGCAGCAACAGCGTCACGATCGCGATGCTCAGAAGGGCCGCGGTGATCGGGCGGGTGTAGAGGAAGTCGTAGCTGCCGTTGGACAGCGACAGCGCGCGGCGGAAGTTCGCCTCCGCCATCGGCCCCATGATGAGGGCGAGCACGACGGGCGAGGCCGGGAAGTCCCACTTCTGCATGAAGTAGCCGACGACGCCGGCGGCCAGCATGATCCAGATGTCGAACATGCTGTTGTTGATGGCGTAGGTGCCGACGATGCACAGCGCCAGGATGCACGGCGTCAGAACCGACTTCGGCATCTGCAGGATGCGCCCCATGAAGCGCAGCGAGCCGAGGCCGACCACCAGCATGAAGACGTAGCAGACCAGCATGCCGGCGAACAGCGTGAAGACCAGATCGGCGTGGTCCTTGAACAGCAGCGGGCCGGGCTGGAGCCCCTGGAGCGTCAGCGCGCCCAGCATCACCGCGGTCACCGCGTCGCCGGGGATGCCCAGCGTCAGCATGGTCAGCAGCGCGCCGCCCGTGCAGCCGTTGGCGCCGGATTCGCAGGCGGCGACGGCGCCCAGTTCGCCCTTGCCGTAGTTCTCCGGCGTCTTGCTGAAGCGCTTGGCCTCGTTGTAGGCGACAAAGGCGGCGATGTCGGCGCCGGCGCCGGGGATCATGCCGATGACGATGCCGAGGCCCGAGGAGCGCGCGATGTTGCCCAACTGGCGGCGGAAGATGTGCCAGGGCGGAATGATGCGGTCCAGCGCCGCGGCCATGCCGGCGCGGACCTGCGGGTCCTCCAGCGACTTGAAGGCTTCGGCGGCGGCGAACAGGCCGATCATCACCGGGATGAAGGGCACGTTGAACAGCTCGGTGTAGCCGCCGGTGTAGCGCGGGAAGCCGCCCATCGGGTCGAGCCCGACGGTCGCCAGCAGCAGGCCGAGGAAGCCGGAGATCAGGCCCTTGATGACCGACACGCCGGAGATGCTGGCGATGATCGACAGGCCGAAGACAGCGAGCGCGAAGGACTCCGACGCGCTGAACTCCAGGGCGAAGCGGGCCAGCACCGGGGCCAGGAAGATCAGCACGAAGACGCTGGCCGTGCCGCCCAGGAAGGACGAGAAGGTGGCGGTGCCGAGCGCGATGCCGGCCTGCCCCTTCTTGGTCAGCTCGTAGCCGTCGATGGCGGTGGCGGCGGCGGCGGGAGTGCCGGGGATCTTCAGCAGGATGGCCGTGACCGACCCGCCGTAGATGCCGCCGAAGAAGACGCCGGAAATCATCAGCAGACCCGACAGCGGGTCCATGCCGAAGGTGAAGGGCAGCAGAATGGCCACGCCCATCGTCGCCGTCAGGCCCGGCAGCGCGCCGATGATGATGCCCAGCGTCACGCCGAACAGGGCGAGCAGCAGCGCCATGGGCTGGTTGAGCAGCGCCTGCGCGCCGTGAAGAAGCATGTCGAGTTCGTACATCTCACCCCTCCGTCAGCGGAGCGTTGCGGCCGGTCGGATCGGTTCGGGTCATTCGAAAAGGCTCCCGACCGGCAGCGGCACGCTGAGCGCGTAGGCAAAGGCGGCGTAGATGAGTGCGGTCAGCACGGCGGCGATGGCGGCGTTCGCGATCAGGTTGCGCCGTCCCATCAGCCACATCAGGCCGAACAGGTAGATCGGAGTCGCGATGGCGTAGCCGACGAACTCCATGGCGTACAGGCAGACGGCGGTCGCGACGATGCCGATGGCCACGGTGCCGTAGCTGATCTTCGGCCCGACCTGCGCCGGATCGTCCGGGGGAGCGGCGGGCGCCCGCAGCGTGTTGAAGACCAGGATCGCGCACAGCACCAGCAGGGCCACGGCGAAGATGATCGGGAAACGGGCGGGGCCGACGTCGGTTTCCAGCATGGTCGGCGGGAAATCACCCGCGACGATGATGGCGGCGACCGCGACGGCCATGACCAGGGCGGCGATGACCAGCGTGGCAAGGCGGTCCTGCGGACGCAGGCCGACCTTGCCGCCCGGAGCGGGAGCGTTGCTCATAAATGAATCTCCTTCGGACGCCCGGCGGCCCGAAGGCCGCCGGGGACACGCCGGGGATGCGGCTTGCGTGAACGGCAAGCCTTACTTGGACAGGCCGATCTGCTTCATCAGCACCTTGAACATCTCGGCATCCTTCTCCATGGCCACCTTGTACTCCGGGCCGTCGAGATAGGCGTAGCTGAGGTTCATCTTGGCCAGCTGATCGCGGAAGCCCTGCTCCTCGACCGCCTTCTTGGAGGCCGTGCGCAGCGTCTCGACGATGTTCGCCGGGGTCTTCTTCGGAACGACGATGCCGCGCCAGGTGGCGACCGTCACGTCGATGCCCTTCTCCTTCAGCGTCGGGGCGTCCGGGAACGCCTTGGAGCGCTGGTCGTCCATCACGGCCAGGATGCGCAGCGTGCCGGCGGCGACGTGGCTGGACACCTCGGCCGGGCTGACGCTGACAGCCTCGATGTGGTTGCCGAGAAGTGCCGTGACCGCCGGGTTGGCGCCGTCATAGGGGATGTGGCTGAACTTCAGGCCGGACTTGGTCGCCAGGGCCTCGGCGGCGAGGTGCCAGATGGCGCCGGTGCCGGAGTTGCCGATGCGGACCTTGCCCGGATTCTCCTTGGCGTAGGCCAGGAACTCCTCGATGGTCTTCCACGGCGCGCCGGCGTTGACCGTGATGGCGCTCGGCTCCGCGTTCAGGCGGGCGATCGGCGTGAAATCATCGGCCGTGAAGCGGGCGACGCCGAGGTTCGGCAGGGTGGTGATCTCCACGGTGCCCATGCCGATGCGGTAGCCGTCCGGACGGGCGGCCATGATCTCCGACAGGCCGACGGCGCCGCCGCCGCCGGTCTTGTTCACCACGCCGACCGACTGCGGCAGGTGGCGGTTCACGGCGTCCGCATAGGCGCGGGCCACGAGATCGGTGCCGCCGCCGGCGGCGTACGGAACGATCAGCTCGATCGCCTTGGTCGGGTACTCGGCGGCCTGCACGGCGACCATCATGGTGGCGGAGGTCAGCGCGCCGACGACGGCGCCGGTGACGAAACGATAGCCCTTCATGAACGTTCTCCCTGGAAAATTGCTTGTGATGGTGAGGGGGGAGGAAGACCGCGGCGCGTTCTGCGACCGGCCGCGGCGTGATGCGCTGTTGCCGTGGGTTCTGTCAGCGCGGGTTCAGGCGCCGCCACGCGGCGACGAAGGCGTCCGCCCGGACGCCGACCTCGGCGGCGGACAGGCCCGGCGCGTAGAGCGCCGATCCGAGCCCGAAGCCGGCCACGCCGGCCTCCAGGAACGGCGCCATGGTGTCCGGGGCGATGCCGCCCACGGGCAGCAGGCGGGTGCCGGCGGGCAGGATCGCGCGCATCGCCTTGATGATGCGCGGGCCGACCAGCTCCGCCGGGAAGATCTTCAGGGCGTCGGCCCCGGCTGACAGCGCTGCGAAAGCTTCCGTCGGCGTGGCGATTCCGGGCAGGCTGACCAACCCCGCGGCCTTGGCGGCGCGGATCACCGCCGTGTCGGCGTGCGGCATGACGACCAGATCGGCCCCGATCTCCTTCAGCCGGGCCACCTGCTCCACCGCCAGGACCGTGCCGGCGCCGACCAGCGCGTCGCGCGGCAGCAGCCGGCGGACGGCGGCGATGCTGTCGAACGGATCGGGCGAGTTCAGCGGCACCTCGATCATGCGGAAGCCGCTGTCATAGAGCGTCTGCGCGACGCCTTCCGCCTCCGCGGGGGTCAGCCCGCGCAGGATGGCGACCAGCGGCAGGGCGGAAAAGGCGGCGTCGAAGCGGGCCTTCAGGGATTCATCGGACATGGTCGTCACTCCCCCGCCGGCGCGATCAGGCCGGCGGCAACGGCAAACTGGAAGAGCCCACGCGGGGCGGTGTTCTCAAGCCGGTCGGTGGGCTCGACGCCCAGCAGCTCCAGGCCGCGCACATAGCGGCGGCAGAGCGCGCCCTCGCCGATCAGCAGAAGCGGACGGCCCTCGTGCAGCTCGTTGCGCATGTGGCCGAGGCCGGAGACCAGCTCGTGCCCGATCAGCAGGCCGGACAGGTAATCCTTCAGAAGCTCCGCTGGCATGCGGCGGGTGATGCCGAGCGTGCGCGCGGCGAAGATCTGGTGCGTGAAGTCGCCCGGCCCGCTGGCCTGCGCCGCCCGCACGCCCTCGGCGAAGGCGGCGTCGGACTCGGCCTCCGTCGGGGCGGCGTCCGCCGGCATCAGCCGGCCGAGGATCGAATGCTTGCACAGCACGGCGAAGGTCTCGCCGGTCATGTAGGTGGAGAAGCGGATCATGCGCCCGCCGATGATCTCCACCCATTTGGAATGGGTGCCCGGCAGGACCATGCAGGCGTCGCGGCCCCAGTCGGAACGGTCGGCCAGCACGCCGGCGATCTGGATCTCCTCGCCGCGCAGGATGTCCGGCGGGCCGCTCGGCGGGTCGTAGAGGACACCCGGCGCGATCAGGATGCGGGACCCCGATGCGCTTTCCACCGGGATGGCCTGCGAGGCCAGGGTGGTCGTGTCGGCGGGGCAGCGGACATAGGGGGCCTCGCGCCAGCCCTGGGCGCTGCCGACCATGCCGCCGGCCACGACCGGCAAGCCCGGATATGCTGCCAGCCAATCGCCGCACAGGTCGGTGAAGGCCTGCTCGAAACCGGTGATGCCCGGCATCGGCAGGTTCTGGATGCCGTGCGCGTTGGCGCGCTGGTCCAGCACCCGCCCGTCGCGGTCCATCAGGAAGCCGCGCAGGCTCGACGTTCCCCAGTCGAGGGCGATCAGCGATGCCCCGACGCCCGTTCGTCCCGTTTCCATCCCAAATCCTTTGAAATCGCGTCGGCGACCGCCCGGACCATGGGTCCGAGCTCTGCCATCCGTTCGTCCGGCATGTAGGGCACGGCGCTCGCCACGCTGATGGCGGCGACGACCTGATTGCGGACGTCACGGATCGGCGCGCCGACGCAGCGGATGCCGATTTCGTTTTCTTCGAGGTCGAAGGACCAACCGCGGTCCACATAGGCGGCCAGCCGGGATTCGAACTCCGGCCAGGGCGCCAGCGGGGGCCGTTCCGGCGCCGCCGCGGTCAGGCGGAGCGCTTGGTCGTACAGCTCCGGCCAGCGCTCGCGCGGCAGGCCGAGGAGAAGCGCCTTGCCCAGCCCCGTGGAGGCCAGAGGCATGCGCAAACCGATGCGCGACCGCATCTCCAGCCCGCGCGTGTTCGGAATCTTGTCGAGGTAGAAGACCTCCGCCCCCTCGACGACGCCGAGATGGACGGTGTCGCCGGTCTGGCGGGCCAGCTCTTCGATGTGCGGGCGGGCGATGGCGACCAGCGGGCGCTGCTCCAGCGCGCGCATGCCGAGCGCGATCAGCTTCGGCCCCAGCAGATAGCCCTTGTAGGGCACGTGGTGCAGATAGCCGTCCTGGGTCAGGCTGTTGAGCATGCGGTGGGTGGTGCTGCGCGGCGTGCCCAGCCGGGCCGCGATGCCCTTCACGTCACCGATGCCCGCCGCCACGCATTCCAGGAGGGCGAGGCCGCGCATCAGCGTCTGGGTTCCGGACGCCTGCGGCTTCTCCGGCGACGCTTGTGCATCGAGCGGATTTGCTCCGATGCCGGCCATATCCTCCCTCCCGCGTTGTTGTCCGATATCTGGCATATCAGTTTCCACCACTTTATGAAGGTGTACGTAGTGTGTCAAATAAATAAATCATCGTCCATATAGTGGGACATTTTCGGTGCAGAACAGCCTTGCCCTGACGCCTGGGCAGCCGTCTTGATCGCGGCGTTACCCCTGCCCATCTGTTTCCTTGAGGCGACCGGGGCCGCGCATGGTGCGGGCCACACAGGCCGTCTTCCCGCGCCTTTGCAAAGGGCGGGAACCATAACGAACGGAGTGCCTGATGGACTTCGGTCTGTTCACCGACCGCGCGCGCGGCGTCATCCAGGCCGCGCAACTGGCGGCTCTCGCCGGACGCCACCAACAGCTCGTCCCCGAACATCTGATGAAGGCTTTGGTCGAGGATGCCGACGGCGTACCCGCCAAGCTGATCCGCGATGCCGGCGGCGACCCCGAGCTTTTGAAGACCGCCGCCGAGGAAACCCTGAACCGCCAGACCCGCGTGGATGGCGAAGGGCCGCACCCGATCTTCATGTCCCCGGCGCTCGCCGGCGTGCTTCAGAACGCCGTCGAAACGGCGCGTGGGGCCGGCGACAAGTTCGTCTCTCCCGAACGGCTTCTCGAATCGCTGGCCGCGCAGGGCGGCAGCACCCGCGCGCTGTTCCACCGCGCCGGTGTCGATCCCGCGGTGCTGGTCGAGGGTGTCGAGTCGTTGAGCAGGAACCGCCCCGCCGACCGGCAGGAGGATGCCCAGATGGGCGAGGCGCTCGCCAAATACGCCCGCGACCTGACGGAAGAGGCGCGGCAGGGCCGTCTCGACCCGGTGATCGGGCGCGACGACGAGATCCGGCGGACCATCCAGGTCCTGGCCCGGCGCACCAAGAACAACCCCGTCCTGATCGGCGAACCCGGCGTGGGCAAGACCGCCGTGGTGGAGGGTCTGGCCCAGCGGCTGGCCTCCGGCGACGTGCCGGAGGGGCTGAAGGACCGGCGCGTTCTCGCGCTCGACCTCACCGCCCTGCTGGCCGGAGCCAAGTTCCGCGGCGACTTCGAGGAGCGGCTGAAGGCCGTCCTGTCGGAGGTTCAGCAGGCGGCGGGCCGCATCATCCTGTTCATCGACGAGTTGCACTCGCTGATCGGCGCCGGCCGCACGGACGGCGCGATGGACGCCGCCAACATGCTGAAGCCCGCGCTGGCGCGCGGCGAGCTGCGCTGCGTCGGCGCCACCACGCCGGACGAGTACCGCAAATACATCGAGAAGGACGCGGCGCTCGCCCGCCGCTTCCAGCCGGTGAACGTCGATGAGCCGTCCGACGAGGACGCCGTGTCGATCCTGCGCGGCATCAAAGGCAAGTACGAGGTGCACCACGGCGTGCGCATCGCCGACGCGGCGGTGGTCGCGGCGGTGCAGCTCTCCGCCCGCTACATCGCGGACCGCCGCCTGCCCGACAAGGCCATCGACCTCGTGGACGAGGCGGCCAGCCGCCTGCGCATGGCCATCGACAGCAAGCCGGAGGCGCTGGACGCCGTCGGCCGCCGCGTCGCCCAGCTGAAGATCGAGCGCGAGGCCCTGAAGGCGGAGCCGGACGTCGCATCCCAGGAACGGCTGCACAAGCTGGAGGCCGAACTGGCGGTGGACGAGGCGAAGCTGACCGCCATGGAAGAGGAATGGCGCGTCGGCCAGTCCCGCCGCACCGAGGGACGCCGCCTGAAGGAGGAGCTGGACCAGGCCCGCACCAAGCTGGAGCACGCGCAGCGCGACGGCGACTGGGCGAAGGCCGGCGAGCTGGCCTACGGCGTCGTTCCCGATCTGGAGAAGCGTCTGGCCGAGGCCGAATCCCGCGCCAACGCGGAGCGGGAGGAGGTCACGGCGAAGGACATCGCCGCCGTGGTCACCCGCTGGACCGGCATCCCGGTGGACCGCATGCTGGACAGCGAGCGGCAGCGGCTGAAGGGCATGGAGGACCGGCTGGCCGAGCGCGTCGTCGGTCAGGCGGAGGCGGTGCGCGCCGTGTCAAAGGCGGTGCGCCGGGCGCGGGCCGGTCTGAAGGACCCGAACCGCCCGACCGGCTCCTTCCTGTTCCTCGGCCCGACCGGCGTCGGCAAGACGGAGCTGGCCAAGGCCCTGGCCGCCTTCCTGTTCGACGACGAGACCGCGGTCACCCGCGTCGACATGTCGGAGTATATGGAGAAGCACTCCGTCGCCCGCATGATCGGCTCGCCTCCGGGCTATGTCGGGTATGACGACGGCGGCACGCTGGCCGAGAAGATCCGGCGCCGGCCCTATCAGGTCGTCCTGCTGGACGAGGTGGAGAAGGCCCACCCGGACGTGCTGAACGTGCTGCTCCAGGCGCTCGACGACGGGCGGCTGACCGATGGGCAGGGCCGCACGGCGGACTTCCGCCACGCGATCCTGATCATGACGTCGAACCTGGGGGCGGACGCCCTGACGGCGCTCGGCGAGGACGACAGCCTGGAGGGCGCTCGGGTCGAGGTGATGGACGCGGTGCGCCGCGCCTTCCGGCCGGAGTTCCTGAACCGGCTGGACGACGTGCTGATCTTCCGCCGGCTGGGGCGCGAGCAGATGGCCCACATCGTGGACATCCAGCTTGCCCGCGTCGCCGACCGTCTGGCGGAGCGCGGCCTGTCCCTGACCGCCGACGACGCGGCCCGCGCCCGGCTCACCGACCTCGGCTGGGACCCGGCCTTCGGCGCCCGTCCGCTGAAGCGGGCGGTGCAGAATCTGGTGGAGGACCCCATCGCCGAGCGGTTGCTGGACGGCGAGGTGGACGAGCGCTCGACCCTGCACCTGTCGGCGCGGGACGGCCGCCTGACCCTGGACGGCGTTCCCGTCGAGGAGGACCGCGCCACCGGCTTCAAGGCTCCGGAACGTCCGCCGCTGGGCTTCGCCCTGACGGGCGGCGGCGGACGCAGCGCCGCGGTCCACTGACCGGCAGCGCCGGTCCCCTCCCCGGCCCTCCCCCGCGAACGCAGGGGAGGGTTAGGGAGAGGGCCAGCGGTGGCGGAACTCCAACTCCCGCTCCAGGAAGCGGGCGCAGCGCAGTAGCCGGTCCTCCTCATAGGGGCGGGCGATCAGTTGCAGGCCGATGGGCAGTCCGTCGGCCGTCCAGCCGCAGGGGATCGACAGGCAGGGGAAGCCGATCAGCGACACCGTGTAGGTGATCGCCAGATAGTCGATGATGGTGGACAGGCGGAAGCCGTTGATTTCCGTCACGTCGCCCTGGGCGTTGGGGAAGGGCGGCACGCTGGCGCTCAGCGTCATCAGGATGTCGTGGTCGCGGAAGAAGGCGGCGAAGCGGCGGTACAAAGCGCTGCGCTGGGCCTCCGCCCGCAGATAGTCGGCGGCGCTCAGCCCCTTGCCCCGCGCGATGTTCCAGGCGACCGACGGGCTCAGCCGGTCGCCGTCCTGCTCCAGCGTACGGCCGTAGGTGTGGAAGATGTGCGCGGCGCGCAGCGTGCCGAAGGCGGCGCCGGCCTCCCGGCAGTCGGGCGTGGCCTCCACGAAGTCCCCGAAGCGGCCCTCCAGCCCGCGCATCACCGCCTCGAACCGCTCGGCCAACCCAAGGTCGATCAGGGCGGAGCCGAGGTCCGTGCTCCAGGCCACCCGCAGCGACATCGGGTCGAGCGCATCGAGGTCCGGCACCGTCCATTCCGGCACGGGAAGGGAGGTCGGGTCGCGCGGGTCCGGCCCGCTGACCGCGGCCAGAGCCAGCGCGGCGTCGGCCACGTCGCGGGCGAGGAAGCCCTGCGTCGCCAGCCCGTCCCAGGCCAGCGCGCGGCCCGGGCTGGGGATGCGTCCCGGCGTCGGCCGCAGCCCCACCACCCCGCAGAAGCTGGCCGGCGTGCGCACCGAACCGCCGAAGTCGGTCCCCTGGGCCAGCGGCACCAGCCCGGCCGCCACCGCCGCGGCGCTCCCGCCGCTCGACCCGCCGCTGGTCTTGTCGAGGTCGTAGGGGTTGGCGGTCGGCCCGCACAGCTCGTTGCCGGTGATGGCGCCGAAGCCGAACTCCGGCGTGTTGGTCTTGCCCACGACGATGGCGCCGGCCGCCTTCAGCCGGGCGACGCTGAGGTCGTCGGTGTCGGGGATCAGATCGGCGTAGAGGGTGGAGCCGTAGGTGGTGCGCAGCCCCGCCGTCAACGTCAGGTCCTTGATGCCCACCGGCACGCCATGCAGCGGGCCGAGCGGCCCCCCGGCCTCGACCCGCCGGTCGGCCGCCTCGGCGGCGGCGAGCGCGACGTCGGGAGCGACGGTGATGAAGGACTTCAGCCGGCCGTCCAGCGCCGCGATGCGCTCCAGGCTCGCCGCCACGAGGTCGCGCGCCCGGAAGCGGCGGTTGCGCACGCCCGCCGCCATCTCGGCGGCGCTGAGGCGGAACAGGTCGGGTGTGCTCACGGGCAAGGTCTCCGGTTGCGGCGGGCGGAGTTTAGAACAGCAGGGTTTAGAACGGCAGGACCGGGGCGGGCGAGCCCTTGGGGCGCGCCGGGGCGGGCAGACCGCAGGGCAGGAACTCGCCGCGGCCCGGCTCGGCCAGCAAGGCGCCGTCGCGGCAGATCACGTCGCCGCGGGACAGCGTGACGACCGGCCAGCCGGTGACCTCGATCCCCTCATAGGGCGTGTAGTCCACATTGTGGTGCAGGATGCCGTTTGTGATGGTGACCTTGCGCGACGGGTCCCACAGGGCGATGTCGGCGTCCGCCCCCACGGCGATGGTGCCCTTGCGCGGGTGCAGGCCGTACATGCGGGCGGGGTTGGCGGCAGTCAGCTCGACGAACCTGGTCAGCTCCATCCGGCCCTTCATCACGCCCTCGGAGAACAGCAGCGGCAGCCGCGTCTCGACGCCGGGGATGCCGTTGGGGACGCAACGGAAGGGCGCCTGCTCGCCATGAACCTTCTTGCCGCTCGGCCCGTCGAAGCGGAAGGGCGCATGGTCGGAGGAGAAGATTTGGAAGGCGCCGCCGGTCAGCCCGTCCCAGATCACCTTCTGGTTCGCGGCGTCGCGCGGCGGCGGCGAGCAGACGCACTTGGCACCCTCGAACCCGTCTCCGCCCAGGTCGTCGGCGGTCAGGAACAGGTACTGCGGGCAGGTCTCGGCGTAGATGCGCAGGCCGCGTCCCTGCGCCCAGCGGATCTGCTCGACCGCGTCGGCGCCGGAGACGTGGACGATCAGGATGGGCACGTCCACCAGCTCCGCCAGGGAGATGGCGCGGTGGGTGGCCTCGCGCTCCGCCACGCGGGGGCGGGAGACGCCGTGGAAGTAAGGGGCGGTCTGGCCGGCGCGCTCCAGCTTCTCGGTCAGCCAGGCGATGCAGTCGGCGTTCTCCGCGTGCATCATGACCATGGCGCCCTCGGACCGGGCGATGTCCAGCACCTCCAGAATCTGGCGGTCGTTCAGCTTCAGCGCGTCGTAGGTCATGTAGATCTTGAAGGACGTGTAGCCCTCGCGGATCAGCGCCGGAAGCTCCTGGCCCAGCACCTGCTCGGTGGGGTCGGTGACGATGAGGTGGAAGGCGTAGTCGATCAGTGGCTTGCCGGCAGCACGGCGGTGATAGTCGTCCACCGCGGCGCGCAGCGTCTTCCCCTTCTCCTGGCAGGCGAAGGGCAGCACGGTCGTGGTGCCGCCGAAGGCCGCGGAGCGGGTGCCGGTCAGGAAATCGTCGGCCATGACCGACTCGTCGCCGGTCGGCTGGTCGAAATGGACATGCCCATCCACCCCGCCCGGCAGGACGAGCAGGCCGGCGGCGTCGATCTCCTCCCGCCCGGCGGCCAGCCCGTCGCCCAGCGCGGCGATCCGCCCGCCGCGCACGCCGACGTCGGCCTTGAACACGTCCGACGCGGTCGCGACCGTGCCGTTGCGGATGACCAGATCGAAGTTCATCGTCGTTTCTCCCATCGTGACGCACTTGCCCCCACCCCGGCCCTCCCCCGCTGGGCGGGAGAGGGAGTTTGGTCCCCTCCCCTGCGTTAGCGGGGGAGGGTTAGGGTGGGGGCAATCCCCCCTCAGCCATGCAGTTCGCGGAACAGGCTGCCCCAGCCCTCGACGCGGCGGGTGTCCACGCCGGTCATGCGCAGCGCCTTCCACACCACCGTGGACACCGTGTCATAGACGGGGATGCCCAACGCCTTCTCCATGCGCTCGGCCACCGGGGCGCCGCGCATGTTGGTGCAGATGATGGCGATGGCTTCCGGCTTCGCCTCCGCGACCTCCATACACATCCGCTCGATGGTCTCCTCACTCACCTCGGAGAAGGAGAAGTTGCCGCGGTCGTTGAGGTGCCGCTCCGCCACCACCTCGAAGCCGGCGGCGTTGTAATTGGCGACCATCTTCTCCTGGATCTCGTCCAGATAGGGGCTGACGATGGCAAAGCGCTTGCGCCCCGTCGTCTCCAGGATCTCGTTCAGCGCGAGCATGGAGGTGCAGGCGGGAATGCCCGTCTCCGCTTCGATGGAGGCGCAGAGCTTCTCGTCGGCCGCGAAGCCCAGCCAGCCGGCCGAGGTGCCGTTCCAGCCGATCACGTTCAGCCGGGCATCGGCCAGCAGCCGCGCGGCGTCCAGGAAGGGCGCGTCGGTGAACTGGTCCAGCGCGGCGGCGCGCAAGGAAATCTCCTTCACCGTGAAGCGCCCGAAATGGGCGGTCACCTCCGGCAGGCCGCTCAGCATCGCGGAGGTGACGGGCTCCAGCACCGTGTTGGAGGAGGGGGTCAGCATGCCCAGAAGGACGCGGTTGCTCATAGCCATGGTTCTTTCGGTCAGGCGCGCGCCCAGAGCGCGCGGGCGGCCTTGTCGGCCTCGGTGCAGATCTCGTTCAGGTCGGCGCGGACGGGGCGCCCGTCCTCGACCAGCGTTTCGCCGTCCACCAGCACCATTTCCACGTCGCGCCCCTGCGCGGTGTGGACGAGCGTGCCGAGCGGGTTCATCAGTGGGCGCAGATGCGGGCGGCGGGTGTCGAAGACGACGAGGTCGGCCTTCTTGCCCACGGCCAGCGTGCCGATCTCGTCGGCCATGCCGACCGCCCGCGCGCCGCCCAGCGTCGCCATGCGGAAGACGTCGGCGGGCTGCCACGCAGCGGTGACCCCGCCCTGTTGGATGCGCGCGGTGGCGAGCGCCCAGCGCATCGCCTCGACCATGTCGCCATGCTGGGTGTCGGTGCACAGCGCCAGATTGACGCCCGCCTCCTTCAGCTTCGGCGTCGGCGCCAGCCGGCCCGAGGCGGCGTTGCATTTCGGCACATGGACCGCGTGCGCCCCGGCGCGGGCGAGCCGCGCGATGTCGGCGTTCTCGACATAGAGGCAGTGGGTGGCGAGCAGCCGGTCGTTCATCAGCCCGCATTCGTCCAGCAGTTCCGCCGGGGTCAGGCCGGTGGACGCCTTCACCCGCTCCACCTCCACCCGGCTCTGCGCCAGATGGGTGTTGACGCGCATGGAGCGGGTCGCGGCCTCCTCGGCGAGGGTGCGCAGGAAGGCGGGGGAGCAGGTGTCCGGCGCATGGGCGGCCATCTGCACGCGGATGCGCCCGTCGTTGGCGCCGTTCCAGCGGTCGTGCAGGTCCAGCGTCCGCAGCAGCAGGTCGCTGCCGATGGCCGGGTCGAAGCGCCATTCGCCCTGGGCCACGCGGGCGAAATCCACGTCGTGGACGCGCCAGCTCGCATGGACGCGCAGGCCGAGGTCGGCGATGGCGTCGAGCGTCGCGTCGGCGTGGACGAAATGGTCGCAGATCAGCGTGGAGCCGGAGAGCAGGGCCTCCACCGCGCCCAGCCGGGCCAGCGCGCGGGCTTCCTCCGGCGTGGCGTCGGTGCCCTTGGGCACGCCCGGGGTGTAGGAGGGGGCGAAGCCGAGATCGGCGGCCACGCCGCGCACCATCACCAGGACGGCGTGCAGGTGGGCGTTGACGAAGCCCGGCGTCACCACCCTCCCCGGCAGATGCCGGACCTCGGCGGCGGCGGGCAGCCCCTCCGCTTCCGGGGCGAGATGGACGATGCGCCCGTCGCGGATGCCGATGGCGGCGTCCTCGACGACGCTGCCGACCGCCTCTCCGGTCAGGGCGGTGACGCCGGTCAGCAGCAGGTCGAGCCGGCCGGTCACGCGACGGCGGCCTGCCGTTGCTGCATGCCCTCCTCGCGGATCAGGTTGAGGATGTGGCGCTTGTGGTCGTTGAAGCGCGGGCCGGTGGTGTCGCGCGGGCGCGGCAGGTCGAGCGCGATCAGCTCACGGATGCGGCCCGGACGGCTGGTCATCACGGCGACGCGGGTGCCGAGCACCAGCGCCTCGTCCACGCTGTGGGTGACGAAGACGACGGTGCAGCGCTGCTTCTGCCAGATGGCGACCAGCTCCTCCTGCATGTCCATCTTGGTCTGGGCGTCGAGCGCCGCGAAGGGCTCGTCCATCAGGATGACCTGCGGGTTGAGCAGCAGGGCGCGGGCGATGCCGACGCGCTGGCTCATGCCGCCCGACAGCTCCGCCGGGAAGTGGTTCTCGAAGCCGCGCAGACCGACCATGTCGATGTATTCCTGGGCGGCGTCGCGCCGGTCGGCCTTGCGCCAGCCCTTCAGGCGCAGGTGGAAGGCGACGTTCTCCCACACCGGCAGCCAGGGCATCAGGTTGGCCTGCTGGAAGACCATGCCGCGGTCGGCGCCGGGGCCGTCCACCAGCTTGCCGCCCACCGTCACGGTGCCCTCGGTCGGCTTCTCGAAGCCGGCGATCATGTTCAGCAGCGTGGACTTGCCGCAGCCCGACGAGCCGAGCAGGCAGAGGAACTCGTTCTGCTCCACCGACAGGCTGACATCGTCGATGGCCAGCAGGTCGCGCTTGCGCTTGGCGTCGCGGAAGATCTTGGTGATGTTCTGAAGGTCGATGGAAGCCATCGCTCAGCCCTCCCGGCTCTGGAGCGTGGAGCCGTGCTGCCAGTGCAGCGCGGCGGACATCAGGACTTTGATGAGCGCGTCGGTCGCGTAGCCGAGCAGGCCGATGCTGGCCATGGCCGCGAGCACGAGGTCGTAGCGCAGGAAATAGTAGCTGTCCCACAGCACGTAGCCGAGGCCGCTCTTCACCGCGACCATCTCCGCCGTCACCGTCAGCATCCAGGCGGCGCCGATGCCGATGCGCAGGCCGGCGAAGATGCTGGGCAGCGCCGCCGGGAACACGACGTGGCGCAGAAGCTGCTGTTCCGTGGCGCCCATCATCGAGGCGGCGCGGATCAGGTTGCGGTCGGCGGTCTTCACCCCGTGGATGGTGTTCATCAGGATCGGGAAGAAGGCGCCGAGAAAGACCAGGAAGATGGCCGGCTTGTTGGCGATGCCGAACCAGATGATCGCCAGCGGAATCCACGACACCGGCGGCACCGGGCGGAGCATCTGGATGGTCGGCTCCACCGTCCGCTCGACCCAGCGCCACCAGCCGATGGCGATGCCCAGCAACACGCCGCTGACCACCGCGATGCCATAGCCGGCGGCGACGCGCGTGGCGCTGGACAGGGCGTCGGCGACCCAGCGGCCGGTGTTGCCCTGCGAGGTCTCGTCGAAGCCGAAGATCCAGTCGCCCCAGGTGTGCAGCACCACCGACGGGGCCGGCAGCAGGGCCGCCGGCAGGAAGCCGGACCGGGAGAACACCTCCCAGGCGGCAAGGATGAAGAGAGGAACGACGGCGCGCTCCCAGGATTTCGACAATGCCGTCATGGCCCGGTTTTCCTATCCCGTCGTGTTCGTAAGTTTCCCACTAGCCCTCTCCCCTCTGGGGAGAGGGAACTGGGCGGCGGCGTGGCAAAGTGCTCTTAGAAGCCCAGCTCGCTCTTCGGCTTCTTGGTCACGGCTTCGAGGAAGGTGTAATCCAGGTTCTTCTCCGCGGCCGCGGTGACGTCGTTGGAGATGTACTTCAGCTCGCGCATCATCGTGGCGATGGCCAGCGTGCTGTCCTTGTGGATGGCGTAATCCGGAGAGGCGTTCTTAAGCGCCTCGGCGGCGACGGCCTTGTCCATGCCGGTGTATTTGTTGATGACGTCCACCCACACGGTCTGGTCGGACTTCAGCTTGTCGACCAGGGCGACGACCGAGCCGACGGTGGCTTCGACCGCCTTCGGGTGGTCCTTGATGACGTCGGAGCGGGTGACGATCAGGTTGGTCAGGTTGCCGGCGGCCTGATCATAGGGCATGGCGAAATGCGTGCCGACGCCGGTCTGGCGGATCTGCGAGGCGAAGGGCTCCACCGTGCAGATCACGTCCACCTCGCCGCGCTGGAGGGCGGCGGCGTGGTCCGACGGGTTCGGGATGTTGATGAACTGCACGTCCTTGTTGACGTTGATGCCGTGCTTCTGGAGGGCGCCGCGCATGTGGATGTCCTGCGCGTTGCCGCGTGACGCCGCGACGCGCAGCGGCTCGCCCTTCTCCTTGCGTTCGGCGATCAGCTTTTTCAGACCGTCCCAATCGTCGGCCTTCAGGGTGATGCCCTTGCCGACGACGATCTCCGACCCGCCGTTCACCTGGCCGGACACGGCCACCACGTCGAAGCCCTTATCGAGCGCCGTGATGTAGTGCAGGTAGGTGACCTGGGCCATGTCGATGCTCTTCGACACCAGCGCGGTCAGCACGTCGTTGCCGGAGTTGAAGTTGATCGCCTCGATCTCCACGCCCTTGGCGAGTTCCGGGGTCAGCGCCATCGGCAGGCAATGGGCGCATTTGGCGAAGCCCAGCTTCAGCTTCTCAGCGTCGGCGGCCTGAACGGTCGCGGCTGCGGAGAGGGCGAGGAAGGCGGCGGTGACGGTCGTCAGGGTGAGGGACCGGAACGTCATGAAAGGAGTGCTCCCGATGCGGTTGCGTCCCTCTTCCTTTCGCAAGGCCCGTGCCAAATTGTATACAATATTACAATCGTCAATTTATTGGCTGTTTTCAGCCGTTTAGAGCATAATGCCGGAGGCTGGCCGCACGACAGCGCGATTGCCTGAATTTTGGGCAGGACGCATCATTTCGGCATGCATGCCCAAGTATGCAGCACTTTCGGGGGTGGTGGGTCAGGATGGACAGGATCAAGACCATGAAGGCACCGGCCCGGCCGATCCGCCGCGCGACGCTGCACCATTCCGCGGTGGAGGAACTGCGGGCGATGATCCTGGACGGAGAGCTGCCGCCGGGCGTCCGCGTGCCGGAGGTGCAACTGTGCGAGCAGTTGGGAATCTCCCGCACGCCGCTGCGCGAGGCCTTGCGGGTCCTGTCGTCGGAAGGGCTGGTGGAGCTTCGCCCGCACCGCGGCGCCATCGTCGCCCCGGTGGACCCCGGCGAGATCGGGGCGATCTTCGAGGTGATGGACGCGCTGGAACGGCTGGCCGGGACGCTCGCCTGCCGCAACGGCTCCGACGCGGAGTTCGCGAAGCTCGACCGGATGCACGACCAGCTGGTCACCCAGCACGAGGCGGGGGAACGTGCGGCCTACTTCCTGACCAACCGCCAGATCCACACCCAGATCGTCGCCATGGCCCGCAACCCGGCGCTGGAGGCGACCTACGCCGGCTTCGCCGCCAAGATCCTGCGCGCCCGCTCGCTCGCCAACTACGACACGGGCCGCTGGCAGGAGTCGGTGGACGAGCATGAGGGATTCATGAAGGCGTTCCGCCGCCGCGACGCCGAGGAGGCCGGCGCCCTGCTGGCCGACCACAGCCGCCGCACCGCTGTGGCGGTCATCCAGGCGCTGCGCCCTGCGGCGGCTCAGGGGGAAAAGACGGCGGCCGGAGCCGAACCGATGGACGCGGGATGATTCGTTCGATTAAGGCTTGAATTATGCTGCGGTGCGGAATATATTAGTTTCACTGACGCCTTTTTGGGCGTTTCCTCCCTAGACTCGGGCCGCCGGAGCAATCCTGGCGGCCTTTTTCTTTGCAAACGCACGCCATGGCATTGTGCATCGCAGCAAGAAAAACCTGCAATGTCCGGTGGGCAGCAAAGCCCTGAAAGTGAAACACGCTGCCGCCGTCAAAGCCCTGCGGGGGCGCAAGGGCTTGAGGCATGCAGCGTGTTGCATTGTGTGCGCGCCTTTGTTTTTGTGCGGCGCGCCCCTGCTTTCACGGACTACCGAGTCCTCCCTAGACTCCGGCCTGACGCTGTTCGCAGCGCTACGAAAGATAGACCATACGTACCCGCATGATGTCAATGGGCACGGCGTCCGGAGGAGTATGTTTTTTGGCCTATGACCTTGCGCTGGAGCCCGAAAGTTCCAAGCGAATCGGAACATGACCGCCTGCCATCGTAGGGCTGGGCCGATCACCGCGCGTACCATCGCCGTCTTGGTTCACGTCATGCCCGCGGGGCATCGGAACCGACAACGCGGAGGAAGCACCATGGCCGACGAACGGAACCCGAACCAGATGGGCAGCCAGGACGAGCGGAAGCAGGGGCAGCAGACCCAGGACAATCCGAAGAACCGGCAGCAGGGCCAGGACCAGGCGAACCGGCAGCAGCAGGACATGGACCGCGACCGGGACGAGAAGGGCGGGCAGCAGCGCTGACCGCGCATCGCGGCGAGGCGGGACATGATGTCCCGTCTCCCGGGATGGGTTTGCGGCGTGCTGGTTTTTTCGGCATACACTGGGGCGGCCGGCCGGCCGCCCCTTTTTGCGTGGGCGGTCCGGCTTCCGCTGGGAGGAGAGAGGACGGACCATGACCTACTGCGTCGCCCTGTATCTGAAGGACGGCTTGGTGATGCTGTCGGACACGCGCACCAACGCGGGGGTGGACCACATCTCCATCTTCAGCAAGATGCATGTCTTCGAGGAGCCGGGCGACCGCATGATCGCCCTGATGACCGCCGGCAACCTGTCGCTGACCCAGTCGGTGATCGCGCTGATCCAGGAAGGGGTGGAACTGGACGGCGAGATCCGGACCATCAGCAGCGTGAACGGCATGTTCCAGGCGGCCCAACTCGTCGGCGCCGCCGTCCGTCAGGTGTGGAAGCGGGACGGCCACGCGCTGAAGGAGCAGCGGGTCGATTTCGACCTGTCCATCCTCCTGGGCGGCCAGATCCGCGGGGACCGGGTGCGGCTGTTCCACGTCTACGCCGCCGGCAATTTCATCGAGGCGACCACCGACAACGCCTTCTTCCAGATCGGGGAGCACAAGTACGGCAAGCCGATCCTTGACCGGGCGTTGAATTTCGAAACCCCGCTTGAGGATGGAATGAAGCTGGTGCTGATTTCCATGGACAGCACGCTGCGCTCCAACCTGACGGTCGGGCTGCCGCTCGACCTGATCGCCTACCGCCGCGATTCCCTGAAGCTGGAGACGAAACGGCGGATCGGCGAGGACGATCCCTGCTTCAAGGAGATCAGCGACGGTTGGTCCCAGGCGCTCCGCGAGGCGTTCCGCTCACTGCCGCCGCCGCGCTGGGGCGACTGAGCGAAGCGGGCTCGACATCGGGTCTGCGATGCACGGGCGACTGCCCACCTGTCGGGCAGCATGGCCAAGGCCAAGGCACAGCTGAAATTTTAGGCATATTCAGCGGGCAGTCTGCCCAGCTTCGCGCCGCGCCTGAACGAGGCCCTTGGGGCGAACACCAGAGTATGCAGGGGTTCAGGGCCGGATCGTCCTTGAACCCATGGGAGTGGCACGCGGGTTGCTCTCCCTCTGTCCTGCGACGCGCCACCGGGGGTCCCCGCCGGTGCGCCCTACCAGGATACGCCCCATGGCCGCACTCCAGTCCGCCCGTTCGTTCCATCGCCCGGCCCCGCAGCCCGCCGCGGAGGCTCCCGCGGGAGTCGCGGTGACGCTGGACGGCATCACCCACCGCTTCGGCGCGTCCACCGCCGTGGACAACGTGACGCTGGAGATCAAGGCGGGCGAGCTGGTGGCCCTGCTGGGACCCTCCGGCTGCGGCAAGACCACGCTGCTGCGCATCCTCGCCGGCTTCCAGGCGCAGACGCTGGGCCGCGTCGTCATCGGCGACCGGGTGGTCGACAGCCTCCCGCCGGCCGGGCGCGGCGTCGGCATCGTGTTCCAGAACTACGCCCTGTTCCCGCACATGACCGTGGCGCAGAACGTCGCCTACGGGCTGGAGGCGCGGGGTGCGGCCCGCGAGGCGGTCCGCGCGCGGGTGGAGGCCATGCTGGGGCTGGTGAAGCTGGACGCCATGCGCGACCGCTTCCCCAAGCAGCTGTCCGGCGGGCAGCAGCAGCGCGTGGCGCTGGCCCGCGCCCTGGCGATCCAGCCGAGCATATTGCTGCTCGACGAGCCCTTCGCCGCGCTCGACAAGAATCTGCGGCTGGACATGCAGATCGAGATCAAGCAGCTCCAGCGCCGCTTCGGCATCACCACCATCATGGTCACGCACGACCAGGAGGAGGCGCTGAGCATGGCCGACCGCATCGCCGTGCTGAGCCGGGGCAAGCTGGAGCAGTTCGGCACGCCGGAAGACGTCTACGACCGCCCCGGAACCCTGTTCGTCAACGGCTTCGTCGGCAGCGCCAACCAGTTGCGGGGCCGCGTCGTCCGCGCCTCCGGCAGCGTCGCCGAGGTGGCGCTGGAGGCCGGCACCGTTCTGACCGCCGTCACCCCCGACGCCGCCCTGGCCGCCGGCGACCCCGCCATCCTCTGCGTGCGCCCGGAAAACCTGCGGCTCGCCACCGAGGCGGCGCCCCAGCAGATCGCCGGCACCGTGGAACTCGCCCTGCCGCTCGGCCCCGTGGTCGTCTACGAGGTGCGCACCGCCGACGGCGGGCAGGTGAAGGTGACCGAGCCGCGCGTCGCCGGCGCCGCTCTGCGCGCGCCCGGCACGCCGGTCCGGCTGCAACCCGTCTCCCCCCAGACCTGCCGCGCCTTCGCCGTTCCGGCGGGCGCCTGACCCCCTCCCCCTTCTCTCCTCCTCCCCCTGGAGTGCCTGCCGATGACCCTCGACCGCCGCCAGATCCTCGCCGCCGGCCTGACGCTCGGCGCCATGTCCCTGTTCCCCGGCATGAGCTGGGCGCAGGCGCGCAAGCTGGTGTTCGCCACCTTCACCGGAAGCTGGGAGGAAGCCCACCGCGACGTGATCGTCCCGCATTTCCGCAAGGCCACGGGCAACGCCGACATTGCGCTGGACCCGATGCTGTCGGTGGACATGATCGCCAAGGTGTCCGCCGCCAAGGCGAACCCGCCGATCGACGTGATGCTGATGGACCCCGGCCCGCGCCTGTCGGTGATCGGCCAGGATCTGGCCGCCCCCTTCCCCGTCGCGGACAGCAAGAACTACCAGGACCTGCTGCCGGTGGCCCAGCTTCCCGAAGGGCCGGGCATCTTCTTCCAGGCGGTCGGCATCACCTACAACCCGGAGAAGGTCAAGACCCCGCCGACGAGCTGGGACGACCTGTGGAAGCCGGAGTACAAGGGCCGCGTCGGCATCACCAACATGAACTCGACGCTCGGCACCGCCTTCATGGTCGAGCTGGCGAAGACCCGCGGCGGCGGCGAGAACGACATTGAGCCGGCCTTCGCCGCCCTGAAGGAGCTTCAGCCGAACCTCGGCGCCGTCGCCCCCAACCCCGGCGCGCTCGCCACCCTGTTCCAGCAGGGCCAGATCGACATTTCGCCGGGCAACTTCAACGCCATCCAGATCCTGCGCGCCCGCGGCGTGCCGGTCGAGTTCGCCAAGCCGAAGACCGGCACCATCGCCTTCCTGACCACCGCCCACATCACCAAGAACTCCCCCAACGCCAAGCTGGCGGCGGCGCTGATCGAATCCGCCATGGCGCCGGAGGTCCAGACCAAGCTGATGCAGGCGCCCTTCTACGTCATCCCGACGAATTCGAAGGTGCAGATGGACGGCGACATCGCCCGCATGATCGCCAAGGACCAGGAGGAACTGAAGGCATCCTTCGTGTTCCACGACTGGTCGGTGATCAACCAGAACCGCGCCGGCTGGATCGAGCGCTTCAACAAGGAGATCAAGGTGTAAGCGCGGGAAACGGGCCCCACCCAACCCTCTCCGGATTGGCCTTCTTAGCCCTCTCCCCTCCGGGGAGAGGGTGGCCCGCAGGGCCGGTGAGGGGGTTGCGCTTGTGCCGAACGCTCCGCCATGCGCAACCCCCTCACCCTAACCCTCTCCCCGGAGGGGAGAGGGGACTACGAATGCGATTGCCTCCACAGGACTCCCGCCCATGACCGCAGCCACCGCCATCACCGCCCCCGGCCTCGCCGGACCCGCGACCGCCGCACGGCCCCGCATCGGGCGGGAATGGACGCTGGCGCTGCCGCTGGCCACCTTCTTCGCGGTGTTCTTCGTGACGCCGCTGCTCCTGCTGGTCGCCGTCAGCCTCTACGCCGACGCGGAGATGACGCGGTTCGGTCTGGACCAGTACATCCGCTTCTTCGGCGATGCCTTCAATCTCGCCGTGCTCGGCAGCACGCTGCTGCTGGGGGTGAAGGTCACGGCGCTGACGCTGCTGTTCGGCTATCCGCTGGCCTGGCTCTACACCCGCAGCGGGCCGCGGATGCAGTCGGCGCTGATCCTGGTCATCATCCTGCCGCTGCTGACCTCCGTCGTGGTCCGAACCTTCGCCTGGATCGTCATCCTGGGGCGGGACGGCATCGTCAACAACCTGCTGCTGTCGCTGGGTCTGGCGGAGACGCCGCTGCGCCTGCTCTACACCGAGGGCGGTCTGGTCGCCGCCCTGGTGCAGGTGCAGATGCCGCTGATGGTGCTGCCGCTGATCACCACCCTGTTGCGGCTCGACCCCAACCTGCTCGATGCCTCGGCGGCGCTGGGCGCCGGGCCGTGGCGGGGCTTCCTCAAGGTGACGCTGCCGCTGAGCCTGCCGGGGATCGTCGCCGGGTGCCTGCTGACCTACGCCGCCTCGGTCACCGCCTTCATCACCCAGTCGCTGGTGGGCGGCGGGCAGATGCTGTTCATGCCGCAATACATCTATCAACAGACGATCACGCTCCACAATTGGCCCTTCGCCGCCGCCATCTCCATCGTCTTCATGGTGTCGGTGCTGGGTGTGGTGATGCTGTTCAACCTGCTGGGCCGCGCCAGCAAGGGGTACGTCCATGCCTGACATGCAGCGCCCGACCCTGGGAAGCGCCTCCTTCGGATTCGTCATGGGCACGCTTGCCGGTGCGGCGCTGCTGCTACTGGCGGCGCCGACGCTGGTGGTGCTCGTCACCTCCTTCACCGACGGCTATTCGCTGAAGTTTCCGCCGCCCGCCTACAGCCTGCGCTGGTACGCCTCGCTGATCGACGCGTGGCAGCTCCAGGACGCCGCGCTGGTCAGCCTGAAGCTGGGCGCCGTGGTCACCGCCGTGTCGGTGGTGCTGGGCACCGCCGCCGCGCTGGCCATCGGGCGCAGCCGGCGGGCGTGGGCACGCGGGCTGGACGCGCTGTTCATGTCGCCGCTGGTGCTGCCGGCGCTGGCCTTCGGCCTCGCCTCGCTGGTGTTCTTCAGCACGGCGGGGGTGGAGCTGTCCTTCCTGACGCTGGCCATCGGCCATATCGTGGTCAGCGTCCCCTACGTCCTGCGCACCACGCTGGCGAGCCTCGCCCAGCTCGACCCAGCCCTCCTGGAAAGCTCCGAGAGCCTGGGGGCCGGGCGCTTCTACACCTTCCGCCGGGTGACGCTGCCGACCATCCGCAACGGCATCGGCGCCGGCGCCTTCATCGCCTTCATGTCGAGCTTCGACAACATCCCGGTGTCGCTGTTCATGGCCGACGCCCGCAACGAGGTGCTGCCGATCCGCATGTGGCAGATCCTGGAGAACAGCCTGGACGTCCGCGCCGCGGCGGTGTCCGGCGTGCTGATCGCCGTCACCGTCCTGGCGATGGTGGTGATGGAGCGGGTCGCCGGCCTGTCGCGCCAGCTCCGCTAACTTACGCTCCCCGGAACAGGGAATAGCCCCAGGGGGTGAACTTCAGCGGCAGATGGTAGTGCTGCGCCACGTCGGTGACGGTGAAGCGGAACGGCGCCTCCTCCAGGAAGGCCGGTTCCGCCCCTCCCGCCCCTTGCGCGCGCAGCCAGGGGCCGATGTGGAACACCGCCTCGTAGACGCCCGCCGTCACGCCCGCGCCGCCGACCACCGGATGGTCGAGCGCGCCATTGGCACACAAACGGCTTTCCGCTAGCCTGTCCCGCTGTCCGTCTCGCAAAGCATAGAGTTCCACCCGCATCCCCTCGGCGGGCACCCCGCGCGCCACATCCACCGCATGCAACGAAATCCCGCCGGCCATCGGCCCGTCCCTTTCCTTTGTGGAGTCCCCATGAACGTCTGGTTGCTGCCTCTGATCGCCATGGCGGCGGTTCAGGCGTTCGTCGGGCTGTGTCTGTTCGCCATCCCGGTGATCGCGCCGCAGGCGGCGCCCGACCTGGGGGTCGATCCGGGGCTTCTCGGCCTTTATACCGCGGTCGTCTTCACCGCCGCCATCCCCGCGTCGCTGGGGGCGGGCGGGCTGATCGCGCGCTGGGGAGCGATCCGCACCTGCCAGGCCTGCCTGCTCGCCGCCGCCGGGGCCGCGTTGCTGTCGGCCAGCGCCCTTCCCATCGCCTTCCTGCTGGGGGCGCTGGCGCTGGGCTTCGCCTTCGGGCCGGAGACGCCGGCCAGCACGCAGTTGCTGTCCCGGCTGACCCCGCCGGAGAAGCGGCCGCTGGTCTTCTCGCTGCGCCAGACCGGCAACCAGTTCGGCGGCATGGCCGCGGGGTTCGCCGTGCCGCTGCTGGTCCTGTCCGTAGGCTGGCAGACCAGCCTGATGATCGTGGCGGGCGCCACCGCCATCCTGGCCCTCGTTCTGGAGCCGCTGGCCCGCCGCCACGACGGCGACGACCGCGCCGCCCCCCGCCCCGCCGGCCGCGGCACGCTGAAGCGGGCACTCGATCTGGTCGCCGGGGAACCGGCGCTGCGCCGGCTGGCCATGGCGGTCTGCGCCTTCTCCGCCATGCAGCTTTGCCTGAACGGCTTCCTGGTCAGCTTCGCGGTGACCGGCCTGGGCTGGAGCCTGCCGCTGGCCGGGACGGCACTGGCGGTGGCGCAGGGGGCCGGGCTGGTCGGGCGCGTCGGCTGGGGCCTCGTGGCGACGCGCTGGGCGCCGCCCCGCATCATCCTCGCCGGGTTGGGCGTCGCCATGAGCGTGGCCGCCGCCCTCGTCGCCATCGCCTCCCCCGGCTGGCCGGTGCCTGCCTTCCTGGCCGTCTGTGCCGCCTTCGGCCTGTCGGCGAGCGGCTGGAACGGCCTGTTCGTCTCGGAGGTCGCCCGTCTCGCCCCGCCGGGCCGGGCGGGCGAGGCGACGGGCGGCATGCTCGCCATCGCCTACGCCGGGCTGGTCGCCGGACCGGCGCTGTTCAGCCTTCTGGTCGCGGGGGGCTTCGGCTATTCCGCCGGCTATCTGGCCGCCGCCGCCGCCGCGCTGGCCGGCGCCGCCGCACTGGTCATTCCCCTGCCGCCGGCCCCCACCCCGGACCTTTCCACCGCTGCCGAGGACACCCCATGCGCACGATGAGCGCCCGCCGGATCGCCGAACAGGTCGCCGCCCGCGAGGTCAGCGCCGTCGCCCTCTATGACGACCTGCTGGAGCGGATCGCGGCGGAGAATCCCAGGCTGAACGCCATCGTCCATCTCGACCCGGAAACCGGGCGGGCGGAGGCGCGGGCCGCCGACGCGCGCGCCGCGCGGGGCGAGGCGCTGCCGTTGCTGGGCGTGCCCTTCACGGTAAAGGACAACATCTGGGTGCGCGGTCAGCCGGTCCGCCAGGGATCACGGCTGTTCGAGGACTTCGTGGCGCCGGAGGACGCGGTGGCGGTGGCCCGGCTGCGCGCCGCGGGCGCCGTCTTCGCGGGAATCACCAACTGCTCGGAATTCGCCTGCAAGGGGGTGACGACAAATCGCCTGCACGGCCCGACCCGGAACCCCTGGGATGTGGCGCTGACGCCCGGCGGTTCCTCCGGCGGGGCGGCCAGCGCCGTGGCGGCGGGCTTGGCGCCTTTGGCGCTCTGCACCGACGGCGGCGGTTCCACCCGCCGGCCCGCCGCCCATGTCGGGGTGGTCGGCATGAAGCCGTCGGCCGGAGTCGTCCCCCACCCCATCGGCTTCGCAGAGCCGGTGTTCGGCAATTCGGTGATCGGCCAGATGGCCCGCTCCGTCGCCGACGTGGCGCTGATGCTCGACGCGCTGGCCGGGCCGGACCCGCGCGACCCGCAATCGGTAACCATGGCCGGTTCCTTCGTCCGTGCCGCCGCCACCGCCGACCCGGCGGGCCTGCGCGTCGCTTACAGCCGGCGGCTGGGGCTGGACGCCCCGGTCGATCCGGAGGTCGCGGCCTGCGTGGAGCGCGCCGTTCACCGCCTCGCCGCCGCCGGGGCCATCGTGGAGGAGGCCGACCCGGTCTGGCCCGAAGGGTCTGGAGAAAGCGGCCTGATGCCCCTCCAGTTCGCCGGCCTCGCCGCGCTCTACGGGGAGCGCTACCGCGCGACGCCGGACCTGTTCGACCCCGACATCGGGCAGCAGATCGAGGCTGGCCTGCGCACCAGCGGCGCGGAGGTCGCCCGCGCCCTGCATCTGCGGGAGGAGGCGTACCGCGCGCTGGCCGCCCTCTTCGCGCGTTACGACCTTCTGGTCTGCCCGACGGTTCCCGCCACGGCATGGCCGTTCGACCGGCTCGGCCCCGCCACCATCGACGGGCGCCCGGTGACGCCGCGCGGCCACGCGGTCTTCACGCCGCTGTTCAATCACTGCTACGCGCCGGCCTGCTCCGTGCCCTGCGGGCTGACGGAGAGCGGCGGGCTTCCGGTGGGGTTGCAGATCGCCGGTCCGCGCCTGTCCGACGCGACGGTGCTGCGGCTGGCCGCCCTGGTGGAGGCCACCTGCGGTTACACGTCGCCCATGCCGCAACAGTTTTTCAAGAAAAGGAGAGTCGGCGACCGGGATAGAACGGACAGCCTGTTTCAATTACCATCGTGTTCTGGCAATCTTCACCCGAAGAGGGGTTGAGTAGGGAGATAGGGGTGAAGACCAACGAGCCGGACCAGCGGCCTGGATGGTCGGCGCGTCGGTTGTCGATTCTTTTCCTTTTGGTTGCATTACCGCTGATCGCCTTCGAAGTGTACAACATCCTGGAATTGCGCAAGTCCCGGGAAACGGAAATCCGCCTGGAGTCGATGCAGCTCTTGGATCAGGTCGAATCCGAACAGCAGCGCATCGCCGACGACATCGAACACGTTTTGGTTGCTCTTACAGAGATGGGCATAGGGCGGCTGTCCCCGGCGTCCTGCCAGGATACACTTCTTCGGATCAAGGCAAAGTTTCCCCCATATCTGGCGGTGAGCATCAGCAACCGGTCCGGAACCATCTGGTGCTCCACCGAACCTCGGGCACGTGGCCTGTCGGTCGCCGACCGCAGCTATTGGCAGGAGGCGCTGACCACCGGAGAACAGACCAACGGGGCCACCCTGACATCCCGCACCACGGGACGCCCTTCCATCCCCTTCGCTCTCGCCTACAAGGACGAAAACGGAGTTCCGGCCGGGGTGGCGACGGTGCTGCTCGACACCACATGGCTGAACCTGTTCCTTCGCGAGAAGAGCCTGCCGGACGACGCGGAGGTGGTGATCGCCGACCGTTCCGGCACCGTCCTGGCGCACCAGCCCGAAATGCCGGACACCGTCGGCCAGGCGCTTCACACTCCCTATCAGACTCTGCTGAAGCGGGGCGAGCGGCGTGTGGTCGAAGCGCCTGGGCCGGATGGCCGGATGCGGATCATCGCGGTGTCGCCGCTGGCCGCCGGCGTCCCCAACCTCTACGTCCATGTCAGCCTGGACAAGGACGAATCCATGCTGTCGGTCAACGCGGCGGCACGGCGCACGCTCGCCATCTTCGCCGGACTTCTCCTGTTCGCCGGGTTGACCGCGGGCTGGAGCCTGTGGCGCTTCCTGCGCGCCCATGAGCAGGCGCGCAGCAACGCGCTGCGCATGGCCGCGGTGCTTGGCAGCACGGTGGACGGCGTGATCGAGTTGGACCGTGACTGGCGCTTCACCTACCTGAACGACAAGGCGATCGCTCTGATCGCCCAGGGACGCGATCTGCGCGGACGGTCGCTGTGGGACGCCTTTCCGGAACTGGTCGACACGCCGCTGTGGCGAAAGGCCCATCAGGCAATGGCCGGGCAGACGCCGATCGACGACGAATTCCAAGGCGTGCGCACCGGGCGCTGGTTCTGGATGCGGGCCTTTCCCAACGCGAACGGAATGTCGGTCTATCTTCTCGACATCACCCGGCGGCGCCAAGCCGAGGACGATCTGCGCAAGAGCAAGGACCGGCTGAGCTTCGCCCTTGAATCCGCCCTGGCCGGCACCTTCGACTGGGATCTCACCTCCGGCCAGGGGCACTGGTCGGAAGAAACCCACCGCATCTTCGGCCTCGATCCCGCCGTGCACGAGGCGACCAGCGCCATGTGGCGGTCGGTGGTCCATCCCGACGATTTCGACATCGCGACGCTGAAGGCCCAGACGGAAATGCTCGCCGAGCGGCGTTCCTACGTCCGGCTGGAGTACCGAATCGTCCAGCCCGGCGGCGCCATCCGCTGGGTTTCGTCGATCGGGCGGGTCAGCTACGGCCCCGACGGCACGCCGCTGCACTTCAGCGGCCTGAATCTGGACATCACCGAACGCAAGGCCCTGGAGGAGGCGCTGCGCCGCAGCGAGGAGCGGCTGACCATCGCGCTGGCCGCGTCGGAAGCCGGCATCTGGGATTTCGACCAGCGCGACCGGACACTGGCCTGGTCGGATGGCATGTACCGGCTGTACGGCGTCACTCCGGACAACTTCACGCCCAGCGAGAACAGCTTTTTCGAACTGGTCCACCCGGCGGACCGGGACTCGGTGCGCCGGTTCACGAAGGAGGTGCTGGAAGCCCGGCGTTCCGATTACCGCGGGGAGTTCCGCATCCTTCATCCGCGCGATGGGGTGCGCTGGATCATGGCGATCGGGCGCCCCGTCTATGACAACGGGCGCCTGGTCCGGCTCAGCGGATTGAACATCGACATCACCGGACGCAAGGCGATGGAGGAGGCCCTGCGCGACGCCAAGGCAAAGGCCGACGAGGCCAACGTCTCCAAGTCGAAGTTCCTGGCCGCGGCCAGCCACGACCTGCGCCAGCCGCTGCAATCCGCCCTGCTGTTCGCCGGCGTCCTGCAACACCACGTCGATCCCAGCAAGGGGCGCGGCCCGCTGACCTCGCTGGAACGCGCGCTGGAGACGCTGAAGAACCTTCTCGACAGCCTGCTCGACGTGTCGCGCCTCGATGCCGGCGTCATCACCCCGCAGATCGACACGGTGCCCCTGCGCCCGATGCTGGATGAGATCGAGGCGGCCTATGTCCCGATCGCCTCCAGCAAGGGGCTGGAGTTCACCGTCGTCCAACCCGCACCGGATCTCGCGGTGCGCAGCGACCGGCTGCTGCTCGGCCGGATGCTCCGCAATCTGGTGGAGAACGCCATCCGCTACACAGAGGCGGGCTATGTCCGCGTGTCCTGCGAGGCGGCGAACGGCACCGTCCGCATCACCGTGCAGGACAGCGGCATCGGCATTTCGGTGGAACAGCAGACCAAGGTCTTCGAGGAATTCCATCAGGTCGGCAACCCGGAACGCGACCGCAGCCAGGGCCTCGGCCTGGGGCTGGCCATCGTGAAGCGGCTGTCCCGGCTGCTGAACCATCCGGTGTCGGTTCGCTCCGAACCGGCCCATGGATCGATCTTTTCCATCGAGGCGCCGCGCGCCGCCCCGGCCGTCCCCCTTCCCGCCCCCGAAGCCGACACCACCCCATCCGGCGACGGCCGGCTGGCCGTTCTGGTCGAGGACGACGTCATCGTCCTGATGGGACTGCGGACCATCTTCCAGGAATGGGGGTACGAGGTCGCCGTCGCGGGCTCCACGGAGCAGGCGCTGGAGCGGCTGCGCGGACTGGACCGCCGCCCGGATCTGATCATCGCCGACTACCGGCTGCGCAACGGCCGGATCGGAACGGAAGCCATCGTGCAAATCCGTGGGCTGGTCGGATCGCCGGTTCCGGCGATCATCCTGACCGGCGAGATCGGCACCGACTGCGACCGCGACGCGGCGGCGCTCGGGCTGGCCGTGGTGCGCAAGCCGGTCACCCCGCGGCAGCTGCAAAGCGCCATCCAGGATCTTCTGAACCACGATCCGTTGAGCCGGACCGGGGATTGAGCCCCCGCCCCAGCCGGAGAGCCCAGCCGGAGAGCCGAAGCGGGGTGCGGCGGACAAAAAGCGGACCAGCCTTGACGGGGCAGTGGCACTGCCCTATATTGTGCACTGCAACATAACGATAAGCCCTTTCCCGAGGGGGAGACGCCTTCTCAATCCTTTGAGGAGGTCCCTTATGAACACGCCTTCGCACTTCGCTTCCGCCCTTCCCTCCGAACGCGACATGCGGCTCATCCGCCGCAAGGCCGCGCGGATGCGCGCCGATCATCTCCGGTCCCTGCTGGGCCGGCTGACCGCGTTTCTGAAAGGGCGAACGGCTGACCTGAATCCCCACCGCCTGGAAGGCGGCCGGGCCGCCGGCTGACGGCCGACGAACCTCATTCTTCCCTGATACGTCGGCAGTGATGCCGCGCTGCGTCCCGGCAGACCCGTCTGACGGGCGCGGCTGTGGGTTTTGGCCGGCGGCGGCCGCGACAGCGGCGCTGCGCGGGCCCGTTGTTCTTTGGTTGGAGTTTTTGACATGCAGAAACGAGCGGTCGCCCTGGGCGGCTTCGGTGGGTTCAACCTGCACGGCGCGGGCGTGCTGACGGCGCTCGACCGCCTGGAGCGGATGCCCGACCTGTTCACGGTGACCTCCGGGCAGATCGTCGTGCTGGCCGCCTGGCTGCGCGGCGAGGACGTGCGCCGCCTGCTTCTCGAACACAGAGGGGCATCCGGCGGGCTGCTCCGGGCCTGGCAAACCGCCCTGTTCGGGCACAAGGGCGTGTTCCGCCCGGTGCTGGGCGAGAACGCGCGGCGCTGGCTGGATGTGCCGCTGTCGCCATCGGCGGTGCTGGAGCGGCTGATGCCGGCCCGCCAGTACGCCCCGGTGCGCGACCGTGACACCGTGGCCGAGATCGCCCGCACCCTGAACGAGGCCGAGGTCGGCGTCGTCTTCAACACCTACGATTTCCGCTCCGGCAACGGGCTGCTTCACGGCAACGCCGCCGCCCGGCGCCTGATGGCCGGGGAGGTCGGGCTGGAGGACATCACCGCGGACGCGGTGGAAAGCGCCCTCTGGCTCTATCTCTACGGTTTCGAGGAGGCCCCCGGCGGGCTCATCGACGGCGCCTATCACCGCAGCATCATCCTGTCGGAGCTGCACGGCTTCGACGAGGTAACGGTGGCCGCTCCCTTCCCCGTGTCCTGGATCGGGCCGGTGCCGCGCAACCAGCTGGAAGTGGAAAACTGGAAGATCCGCCAGTGGTTCGCCAACTCCTACAAGGCGGAGGTCGCGCGGCTGCGCCGGGTGATCGAGCTGATGGAGCGCGGCACGCTGAACGACCCGGCCTACCGCATCCGCTCACTGACCGAGCTGGCGCTGCGCCGCCATTACGGCTACTTCGACTATTTCACCGAGAAGGCCGAGGTGTTCGACGACGCGCTCGCCCAGGCTCTCGACCATTTCGGCGGCGGCCCGGTGCACGAGCAACGGCGCGCCGGCTGATCGGCAGAGGGAAGGCCCGGCGGCTCAGGCCGCGCGGGCCTCCACCAGCTTGACGTAGTCGCCCATCACAAAGCGGCTGTCCACCGCCCCCATGCCGGCCCGCGGCAGATGGGCCTCGTAGCCGGCGGTGTAGCGGGCGCCGAAGGCGAAGCTCAGCCAGGGCGACACCACGCGCATCCACAGCCGGGCCGCCGAGCGCTCCGACTGGGTGTAGTCGAGGATTCGCAGCGTCCCCTCCGGCTTCAGGATGCGCCGCATCTCGCGCAGAACCGGCACCTGAAGCTCCTCCGGCAGGACGCAGAAGACGAAGGTCGCCACCACATGGTCGAAGTGGCCGTCCGGGAAGCCGGTGGCGGCCAGATCCAGCACCTGGAATTCCACCGCCCGCCCCTGCTTGTCCGCCCGCTTGGCGGCGCGGGCCAGCATGGCCGGGCTGGCGTCCACCGCGGTCACGCGGGCGTCGGCGGGGTAGAAGGGGATGTTGCGGCCGGTGCCCGCCCCGGCGTCGAGGATGCGCCCGGACAGGCCGCGAAAGGTGCCCCGCCGCAGGCGCCGCTTCCACATCATCTCGTAACCGAGGTCCAGCGCGTCGTAGAGCGGGGCGATGCGTTCGTAGGTGCGCACATAACCGGTCTGCATGGGTCGAGACTCCCCCGAAGCGGCCCATTCACACCGTGAGCGTCGAGGGCCGGAAGCGCGTTTCGCCTGTTCTTCCTTTCATAGCAGGCGAATGTGACGGATCATCGCGACTGGGGTCCAAAGCCCGAAAAACGGAATGGAGATGGCATGGATGCGCTGAACCCGGCGGCGGAGGCCCGCCGTCAGGCCGGACTGGAAATCCAGGCGCTGGCCGAGGATTTCGAACAGAGCGACGAGGCCGCCTTCCTGCGGATGCGCATCATCGGCGGGGTGGTGGCGGGGGTGGTGACGCTGGTCCTGCTGGTTCTGCTGACCGCGGGGGCGGACTGGCGCTACCTGTTCGGCTTCTGGGTGGTGATCGTCGGCTTCATCGGGATCGGCTACGCCGTGTCCGTCTACCGCCAGCGGCAGCAGACCGCGCGGCTGCGCGCCCTGGCGACCCGCTGGCTGACCGGCGGAACGGTCCCACCGGCCTGAGAGAAGGGTGGCGTCAGGAGGCGCGCGAGCCGCGGCGCTTGCGGCGGCGCTGGAAACGCTGGATGCGCTCGATCACTTCGCCCATGTCCGCCGCCTCCTCCACCTCGCCGAGATGCAGGAGGACGCGGATGTAGGTGTCGATCAGGCCGAGAACGGCATCCTCGTCGGTCACGCCGTAGGCCGCCTGGCCCAGGGCATCGACGATCAGGGTCCCGCTGTCGGCCAGCGCCTCGGCCACCTCATTGATGGCGCGGTCGAGGGCCGTGTCGTCCCCGTCCGGCACTTCCAGCACCGGGTCGAGGATGTCGGGAAAGGAAAGCCGGTCGGCGGGATAGCCAGCCATTGGCAACTCTCCAAGAAGAAACAGGGCCGTGAACCGGCCCCCGGTGCGCGCGAACGGAGGGCGGGTGTCCCCCTTCTGGTGATTCGTGGCCCTTTGAAACGTGGCGGTGAGGGAGGATGACCGCCTCAGGCGGCCATCGACTCCATGGCTTCGGCCAGAGCGTCCGCATCCTCCGCGACGGGCAGGCCCGTCCAGGGGATCAGTTCGCGCCCGGTGTTGGCGAGGCGCTTGGCCTCCATATGGCCGATCACCGCGGTGCCTTCCCGCGCGATCCGCAGGATGTCGCCATCCTCCGGAACCAGCGCCCGCTCCACGCCGCAGGCGCGGGCCAGGCGGGCGTGGGCCTCCAGATGCTCGATGGTGCCGTGCACCGGCACGGAGAAGCGCGGGCGGATCAGGTCGTACATGCGGATCAGGTCGTCCCGCTTCGGGTGGCCCGACACATGCACCGGCGCGTCGGCGGGGGTCACCACCGTCACGCCCTTGGCCTTCAGGTGATCCTGCACATCGGCCAGCACCACCTCGTTGCCGGGAATGGCGCGGGCCGAGAAGATCACCGTGTCGCCGCTCTCCAGCCACAGCTCGCGGTGGCCGTCGCGGGCCAGACGGCTGAGCGCCGCCCGCTCCTCGCCCTGGCTGCCGGTGCACAGGAACACGAGGTTCCGGCGCGGCGTCCAGGAGGCCTCCATGATGGAGATGAACTCCGGCGCCTTCTCCAGATAGCCGCTGGCGCGGGCCGCCTTCTCCATGCGCAGCATCGACCGGCCGACCAGCACCACCTTGCGGTCGTGGGCCGCCGCGGCCTCGGCCACCGCCTGCATGCGGGCGACGTTGGACGCGAAGCCGGTCACCGCGATGGCGCCCTTGCGCCCGGCGAAAGCTTCGATCAGGCCGGCGCGGGCGTCCGCCTCCGAACCGGTGGTGCCGTCGACGTTGGCGTTGGTGCTGTCGCACATCATCGCCAGCACGCCGCGGTCGCCCAGCCGCTTCAGCGCGTCCAGGTCCATGGTCGGGCCGACCAGCGGGTGCGGGTCGAACTTCCAGTCGCCGGTGTGCAGGACGGTGCCGGCCTTGGTGTGGATCGCCACCGAGACCGGCTCGGGGATCGAGTGGGTGACGGTGATGGTCTCGATGCCGAAGGGGCCGATCTCGAAGGAGGCGCCCGGCTCGAACACGCGGATGCGGGCGTGGCGCAGGCCGCCGGACTCCTTCAGCCGTTCACGGATCACGTGGGCGGCGAAGGGGGTCGCGTAGATCGGGCATTCCAGCGCCGGCCACAGATGGTGGATGGCGCCGATGTGGTCTTCGTGGGCGTGGGTGACGACCAGCCCGACCACCTCGTCCATCCGCTCCTCGATGAAGGAAGGATCGGCCATCAGGCTGTCGACGCCCGGCGCCTCGTCGCCCATGAAGGCGACGCCGGCGTCCACGATCAGCCATTTTCCGGCATGGCCGTAGAGGGCCATGTTCATGCCGATGCGCGAGCAGCCGCCGAGCGGGATGAACAGGATTTCGTCGTGGCCCGGCACCGGGCCGGGAACCGGGGCGCCCGGCGGGCGGGTCGCCCGCTGACGCTCGTAGGGCTTGGGGTTCTGGTTCTTCTGGAAACGCGGGCCGCCGGACTTGCCGTTGCGCACATCGCCAACAATCGTGTTCGGGCGGTTGCCGCCAAAATTCGAGTTCGGGCGGTTGCCGCCCTTGGGCGCCGCGCGGCGGCGCTTGTTTTCAAACGTCATACGTCCTTCTGCTTCACAACATCTCAGCCGGCATTCAACGCTGCCGGACGGGCGTGCATCGCGTGTCGATGCGGATCTCGGGGGTCTCCCCGGCCATCGGCGGCGCCAGGACCGTGGGGATGGGTCGAGGCAGCCGGCCGAATCGGCCAGGGAGAGCGGTGTTCGAGCCAGTAATCCAGATGATGACGCCGGTCAACCGCTGAATCACGACCCGGAAAGAAGTTTGCCGGTTGGTCACCCGAAGGTTACGGCCATCCGCCGGCGATGTTGCACATATGTTTCCTTCGCCGCTGCGTTCAAGGGGGCGTCTTCGCCTGATTCCCCGCGGCCTCCACGCGACGCGCCGACGGAGCGCAGGGATGCTGGAGTTGTGGGCGTTTGCGGGCTTTTGATGCCGCTTCGGTTGGCTGGTCTGTGCAAATCGCATGGCGGAGGGCTTGGCCGAAGACGTTGCCGAAGACATGGCAAAGCCGCCGCCGCTCCGCGATTCTTCGCCGCTTCCCCTGTTGTTTGCGGACGCCCGGCGAACGGGCACCGTCCAAATGGGGAGTATCCCATGTCCGACTATGAATCCAGGTGGAGGAACGACCAGGGCGCCCGCCGCGACGACGACCGGTGGGAGCGCGACCGCGAGCGCGGCGAAAGTCGTGAGTGGAGCGCCGGTTCATACCAGAACCGTGGCCAGAACCGTGGCCGTGACGAGTTCGGTCAATCGAGTTGGGGTCAATCCGGATCAGGCCAGTCCGGCCGCTCCGGCATGATGGGTGGCGGCGGCCGCCAGCCCGGCTATGGTTACGAGGGCCAGGGCCGCGAAGGCTTCGACTATGGCCGGGATTATTGGCGCCAGCAGGAAGGCCGGGGCGATTACGGTCAAGGTTCCTATGGCCAGGGCTCCTACGGCCAGGGCTCCGGCAGTCGCGACTATGGCCGCGACTACGGCTCCCGCAGTTCCTACGGCCAGGGACAACGCGACTGGCGGTCCCGCGACGATCGTCAGGGCTATGACGACCGTGGCGACTATGGCCAGGACTTCGGCTATCGCGGCGGCTTCGGGCGTTCCGATTACGGCAGCGGAGCCTATGGCGGCCGCGACTACGGCAGCCGCGACTACGGCGGCATGGAGTACGGGTCCCGCGGCACCGGGAACCGGGACTACAGCAGCCGGGACTATGGCAACCGCGACTACGGCCGGATGGGCTATGGCGGCGGCAGCGGCTACGGCCGCAACGAGGAGCGCGGTTTCTTCGAACGGGCGGGCGACGAGATGGCCTCCTGGTTCGGCGACGAGGACGCGGAACGCCGTCGCCGCATGGACGCTCGCAACGACGATCCCGGCGCCCTGCACCACCGGGGCCGCGGGCCGCGCGGCTACACCCGCTCCGACGACCGCATCCGCGAGGATGTGAACGACCGCCTGACCGACGATCCCTACATCGACGCGTCGGAGATCGACGTAACCGTCAGCAATTGCGAGGTCACGCTGAGCGGCTCGGTGAGCGACCGCCGGACCAAGCGGCGCGCCGAGGACATGGCCGAAACCATTTCCGGTGTCCGCCACGTGCAGAACAATCTGCGCGTCCGCGAGCAGACCTTCGGCGGCACCGGCACCACCGCCGGGGCGTCGGCCATGGCCGGGCTCGGCACCACCGGGTCTTCCAACACTGGAATGAGCAACACCGGGACGAGCGGGTCCGGGACGGGCATGTCCGGAACCTCCAGCACGTCCGGGACCGGCATGAGCGGGAGTTCCAGTAGCACGGACACCAGCCGCACCAGCACCACGGGCAGCACCAGCCGCTGACCGTTTCCAACCACGCCCCTCCCGCCCTCACCGGCGGGAGGGGCCTTCCTTTATCCCGTCAGTCCCCGTCCTGGCGCTGCTCCGCCGGCTTCTCCGCGCGGGTCAGGTTGAAGGCGGTGTTGATCAGCGCGATGTGCGAGAAGGCCTGCGGGAAGTTGCCGACCAGCCGTTTCGCCGTCGTGTCGTACTCCTCCGACAGCAACCCCAGATCGTTGCGCAGAGCGAGCAGCCTGTTGAACAGCGCCTCGGCCTCCGCTTGGCGCCCTTGCAGCACATAGACGTCGGCGAGCCAGAAGGAGCAGGCGAGGAACACTCCCTCCCCATCGGGAAGCCCGTCGTCGGTCCGTTCCGTCCGGTAGCGCATGACGAGGCCGTCCTGCATCAGCTCCTGTTCGATGGCGGCGACGGTGCCCTGGATGCGGGGATCGTCCACCGGCAGGAAACCGACCATCGGCAGCATCAGCAGCGCCGCATCGACGTGGCCGGCGCCGTAATACTGAACGAAGCTGTTCCGCGCCGTCGAATAGCCGTTGGCGCAGACATCCTCGAAAATGGCCCGCCGCAGCGCCTTCCAGCGGTCCAGCGGCGCGTCCAGGCCGAACCTCTCCGCGCTCTTCACCATGCGGTCCACGGCGACCCAGGCCATCACCTTGGAGTGGGTGAAATGCCGCGTCCCGCCCCGCACCTCCCAGATGCCCTCGTCCGGCTGGTCCCACACCGATTCCATGTGATCGAGCAAGGCGCACTGGACGCGCCAGCCTTCCGGCCTGATCTCGATGCCGCGCATCCGTGCCTGATGCGCCGCGTCCATCATCTCGCCATAAACGTCGAGCTGGAGTTGGGGGGCCGCGGCGTTGCCGACGCGGACCGGGCTGGCGCCCTCGTAGCCGGGCAGCCAGGGCACCTCCCATTCCAGCAGGCGGCGTTCCCCGGCGATGCCGTACATGATCTGGATCTGCTCCGGACTGCCGGCGATGGCGCGCAGGCCCCAGTCGCGCCAGTCCCGCGCCTCCTGCAGATAGCCGGCGTTCATCAGCGCCAGCAGGGTCAGCGTGGCGTCGCGCAGCCAGCAGTAGCGGTAGTCCCAGTTCCGCACCCCGCCGAGCTGTTCGGGAAGGGAGGTCGTCGGCGCCGCGACGATGCCGCCGGTCGGGCGGTAGGTCAGCGCCTTCAGCGTGACCAGCGAGCGCAGCACCGCGTCCCGCCAGGGGCCGCCGTAGGTGCAGCGCCCGCTCCATTCCGCCCAGAAGCGTTCGGTTTCCGCCAGCGCCTGTTCGGCATCGACCGGCTGCGGCAGCGGCAGATGCGAGGGGGAATGGATCATCACGAAGGCGATGCTCTCGCCCTCCGCCACGGTGAAGTCGGCGACGGTGCTCAGGTCCTCGCCGTGGATCGGGGCGCTGGTGTGCAGGACGACCATGTCCGGCCCGGCGATGGCGCGCAGGGTGTGCGGGCCGATCCGCGTCACCCACGGCACGACGTGCCCGTAGCCGAAGCGCAGCGTCAGGTCCATGCGCATGGCGACGCGCCCGCGCCGCCCGCGCAGGATGCGCACGATGTCCGACGCCTCGCCGCGCGGGGGCATGAAGTCGATCATGGTGACGGCGCCCTCCGCCGTCTCGAACTCCGTCTCCAGGATCAGGCTGTCGCCACGGTAGCGCCGGGTCGTCCGGGCGTCGCGATCGCTCGGTCGCAGCAGCCAGCGCCCGTTCTCCGGCGTGCCCAGCAGTGCTGCGAAGCAGGCGTCGGAATCGAAGCGCGGCCAGCACAGCCAGTCGATGGAACCTTCGGCGGACAGAAGGGCTGCGGTCTCGCAGTCTCCCAGAAGGGCGTAATCCTCGATGCGGGAGGCCATGGCACGCTCTCGAACGATTGGGGGGTGTGCCTTTGGGCAACGGCCTGCGACGGCTCCGGTTCCCTCCGGTCAAGACTGTGTGCCGACGAAGGTCGATCGTCCGGTTTGACGATTCTGGCCGCCGAACCCGCGTGTTAGCGTTTCCGCCCATCGCCGGAGGACAACCCATCGAGGCCATCATGGACACCGGACGCGCCACGCCCCGGCGGCATGCCGCCCGCCTTGCCCGCCTCGCGGCGGCGGCCCTCCTTCTCGCCGGCCTCCCGATGACGGCGGCGGGAGCGGAGCCTCCCACCGTCTCCCTGCGGCCGGGCGCCGGCATCCAGGCGGCGGTGGACCGCCACCCCCCCGGCACGCGCTTTCGGCTGGAGCCCGGCGTCCACCGTTTGCAGTCCATCGTGCCGAAAGACCGCAACCGGTTCGAGGGCGCTCCCGGCGCGGTGCTGAGCGGAGCGCGCCGGCTGACCGCCTTCGTCCACCGCGGCTCCGTCTGGATCGCCCGCGGGCAGACCCAGGAGGGCCGGGTCAACGCGGCGGAGTTCTGCCGCTCCGGCTTTCCCCGCTGCGCCCGCCCGGAGGACCTGTTCATCGACGACGCGCCGATGCTGCATGTCGGCAGCCGGTCCGCCGTCGGGCCGGGACGCTGGTTCTTCGACTACGACGCCGACGAGATCGTGATCGGCGACGATCCCACCGGGCGGACCGTGGAGACCAGCGTCACCCCACGCGCCTTCGGCGGCACGGCGTCGGGCGTCGTCATCCAGTCGCTGACCATCGAGAAATACGCCGCCCCCATCCAGGCCGCCGCCGTGGACGCGGAGTTCGGTCCCGGCTGGACCGTCCGAAACACCACGCTGCGCCTGAACCACGGCGTCGGCGTCAACGCCGGCAACGGCAGCCGCATCCTCGGCAACCGCATCCTCGACAACGGCCACGCCGGCTTTTCCGGGTCGGGGACGGACTTCCTGATCGCCGGCAACGAGATCGCCCGCAACGGCTATGCCGGCGTCGACTTCCATTGGGAGGGCGGCGGCGGCAAGATCACCGAATCCGGCGGCGGCGGATTCATCCGGGGAAATTGCGTTCACGACAATGTGGGCGCCGGCATCTGGGCCGACATCGACGTGCACCGGCTGGTGATCGAGGACAATCTGGTCTTCGGCAACGCCGACAACGGCATCACCTACGAGATCAGCTACGACGGGGTGATCCGCAACAATCGGGTCGCCGACAACGGGCAGCGCGGCCAGGGCTGGTTCTGGGGCGCCCAGATCCTGATCTCCAGCGCGCGGGGCGTGAAGGTCTATGGCAACGACATCGACGTGCCGGGCGGCTACGGCAACGCGGTGACGGTGGTGTCCCAGGACCGCGTCCCCTACACCCCCGCCGTCGGCAACGAGATCTTCGACAACCGCGTCGTCATCCGCAACGCCAACGCGCGCGTCGGCGCCGTCACCGATGTGGACGCCGACAACGCCGTGATTGCCGCCGGCAACCGGCTTTACGGCAACCGCTACCACCTCGCGGATCTGGGGGAGCGTGTCTGGTTCTGGAACGACGCGGAGGCCGACTGGAACGCCATTCGCGCCCAGGGGCAGGAGACGGGCAGCGTCGTCCATACCGGCATTCCCCAGAAGACGCCGTTGACCTGCCCCCCGATGGTCCAAACGGACGAGGTTCGATGATCTTGTCCCCGACCCATTCATCCCTTGAGAGGAGAGTTCACGCTCTCCAACAAGTAAAGGTTTCAGCATCACTGTTACAGTTTTGAAAAATTACTAATTTGGAGGTACTTTGCGGATATCCGCGCACAGTATTATGATCTTGTTTGCGATTGACGGTCAAAACCAGCTGCGATGTTATAGGCTCAAAGCGGTCGCACAGACCTCTTGCAGCATCGCCTTCCCGCTTGATCCGGTTCATTTGATCGAATAGGGCCAAAGTCTTCGTTCCGATGATGTCGGCGGCGACGTTGGCGGCGATCCCGGACGGTTCCACGGGACGGCGTGTCCATGATGTGTGGCTGAGGGAGATTTTGTATGTTGCCGTGCAAAGACGGAACGCGCCTGCCCAACGCCTTCCGCCGCGCCCCACCGGTCACCTCCTTCACGTCCAACCACATCCTCGCCGCCACTCGCTTGACCGCCGCCCCGATGAACGACCCCGGCTCGTTCGGGTCCTACTACCGGATGTCCGGAGGCGCCCGGCCCCTGGGGGAGGATCAGGTCGTCACCGCCATCCTGCACGATGAAACGCCACTGACGCGGGAAAGCCTGTCCACCAGCCTGAACCTGTGCGGACGGGGTGTGCGGGTGCTAACGGCGGCGACCCTGGCCGACCTGGAAAGCGTGGTGCGGCGGCGCGACGGGGCGCCGGACGTGGCGCTGGCCAATTTCAGCGGGCGGCTCGCCTCCGACCCGGATTTCCGGCCGAGGCTGGCCGAACTGCTGGCCGTCCTGGACGGCATCCCGCTGATCATTCTGTCGGATTCCGACGAAACGGCGACCGCGCTGGAAGCCATCCGCCAAGGCGCGCACGGCTACATCTCGACCACCGTCGGCCTGACCATGGCTCTGGAGGCGATCCGTATGGTCGCGGCGGGCGGCATCTTCGTTCCGGCCACCATCCTGCACCGCCTGATCATCGACCAGGCCGGAATGCCGGACCCGGTGCGTCACGCCGCCTTATCCGTCCCGGCTTCCGCGGTCAACGGCAAGCCCCATCTGACGCAACTGACCCCGCGTCAACTCGCCGTCTTGGAATGCCTTCAGGAGGGCAAGCCCAACAAGGTCATCGCCCACGAGTTGGGAATGCGGGAAAGCACCGTCAAAGTGCATGTCCGGAACATCCTGCGACGGCTCGGCGCCACCAACCGGACGGAAGCGGTGTGCCGCGTCATGCGCGAGGAGAACTGAGCGCAACGCGCAAGAACGGCGCGGGCGGGTCCCGCACCGTTCCATCACGGGACCAACCGATCAGGGCTGATTCGATTCCAGGGCCGCGCCACGGGACAGATGGGCGTGCGCCATGAAGGCGGCCTCCGTCCGGTTGGTGGCGCCCAGCTTCTTCAGCACGTTGCGCACATGGGCCTTGGCGGTGTTCTCGCACATGCCCAGCATGTAGGCGATGAGCTTGTTCGACTTGCCTTCGCGCATGCAGGTCAGCACGGCCATTTCCCGCGGCGTCAGCCCGCCGATCCGGTCCGTCACCGGCACGGGGACACCCGGCGGCGGGGTCTGCGGAACGGCGATGCCGCCGGGCATCGGCGCGATCAGCGATTGCAGGGACGTGGCGGGCACGAAGGTCCCCCCGGCGGCAACCAGCCGGATCGCCTCCAGCATGACCCCCAGCCCGAGGCTGGGCACGATGTAGCCGCGCACGCCGAGGCGCAGGCTTTCCAGGATCATCCCGCCGTCGTCGCGGTCCGAGATGAGCACCAGCGGCACCGGCAGGCAGGCCGACACCGCGTCGCGGATGGCCGCGCACAGGACGTCGTTCAGCCCAGCCTGCGCGCCGATGTTGCACAGCACGACCTCGGTCCGCCCGTCCCGCGCCAGGACACCGGCAGCGTCCTTCAGCGAGGCCACCGATCGCACGGTCATGTCCTGGCACAGCGTGCCGAGGCCGAGCGAGAAGCAATCCCTGGTCAGGCTGTTCGGGTCCACCAGGACCACGGCTATTCCTGGGGCTATTCCTGGGGCTATACCTGGAGCCATCCCCGCTTGCTGCTTGATGTCCGTCGCCATCCGCTCCCCCTTTCGGTCAAACGCCATTGTTTCGCACCCTGTCAAACCGGGGTGGCAGGCAACCGCCTGCCGTCACCGGCCAAAGAGGCTACAATTCTCGGGTGAGCGCGTCCGCTCGCGGATACTCGGATAGATTTCATTTTTTTCATTTTCAGCGCCCTTCCCTGCCGACCACATGGATTGTTTCTGTTGGAAGATCATCAGGAATGCTTGCGCGGTTTGCATTTGATGCTTTCAACGTTACCAGAACAGCAGGCCCGGTAAATACGCACTTCGATGCAGGGTTGTGGCGTGTCGGCGTTCCAGTCCGTACCCATTCCGGCGTCCATGAAGCTGTTCTGCACGGGGCGCGTACGCCTTTGTGAGGATAGGAGCGGCGTGGAGTATCTGTTCCGCCTCATCCCGGACCCGCGCCGAGGGAGGTCATCGCCCGCCACCCTCTGCTTTGCGACCGAAAGAACAGACCCCATTGGCACAAGTCGGGGAGCAGTGCGCTCTGACCAATGGAAAGATCACAAGGACAAGACACTGCGCTTCCGGATGGTGATTACCGAAACCTCTCCGAAAGAAACGAAAATCTAACGGAAATGCTTCAAATAGGAGGTAAAGGAAAAGTCCGACATAGTTATTTCTGCGCGGGATTGACGTTGACGAGCGTCTAGGTGCAGCGCAGCATAAGACCAGGAAAACGGGTCGGGAGACATGCTTCATGGCTTCGAGCGGGAAGGCGGTTCCATCCCCCCGCGCCGCCGCACGCGGTCCGGAACCGATGAATGGGCGCCGGAGCATCGCGGCCCTCCTTCTGGATGAAACACCGTTGACCCGTGAAAGTCTGTCCGCCGGCCTCAGCCTGCGCGACCCGTCCCTGCAGATGCGGACCGCGGCGTCGCTGGGCGAGGCGAAGGCGATGCTCGCCGCTGGAACGCAACCCGCCGTCGTGCTGTGCAACGTCGTCAGCCTGACCCCGCCGAACGGCAGCGTCCTGGCGACGTTGCGCGATGTTGCCGGTGCCTTCGGCGGCACGCCTCTGGTCGTCCTGTCCGACGGGGAGGAGGCGGACCTGCCGCTGGAAGCCAGCCGGCTGGGCGTGCGGGGGTGTCTGCCGACCAGCGTCGGCCTCGCCGTTGCCCAGGAGGCGTTGCGTCTGGTGGCGGACGGCGGCACCTTCTTTCCCTCCCCCTTCCTCCACCGCGTGCCGGAGCGTCGCGAGGCCACGGAGGACGACCCGCCCGCGCCATCCGGCGCCGCGCTGACGGCGCGTCAGCGCGGCGTGCTGCAACGGCTTCGCGAGGGGAAATCGAACCGCGTCATCGCGCAGGAGCTGGGAATCAGCGAGAATACGGCGAAGGTCCATGTCCGCGGCATCCTGCGGGCGCTGGGCGCCTCCAACCGCGCCGAGGCCGTGCGCAAGGCCTGGCAACCGGCCGAACCGGCCGCTCAGGAGTCGTTCAGCCGAGTTTGGGGCCGGGATCGGCGGCCGGATCGGGGCTGAGCGTACCGCCACCGTGGATCAGCCGCAGGGCGGCGATCACCTCGGCCAGCGGCATCCGTCCGCTCAGCACCCCGCGCAGCCCGAGGCGCACCGCGGCGTCGGCCACCGCCGCGCTGGGACGGTCGGCCAGAACGGCCACGGGAGGATGGGGGCCGCTGCCCGCCAGCGCGTCCAGAAGTTGGCCGACGCCCCCCTTGGCCGGGTCGGCGCGCCCGATGCTCACCAGAACCACGTCGGTGCCGCGCAGCGCGGCGGGAAGGTCGGCCAGAGCCGCGGCGCTGCGCCGGTGGCTGACCGCCACGTCCGGCGCGAAGGCGTTGATGGCGGCGGCGAGGCTTTCGCCGAACAATGAGCGGTCGTCGATCAGCAGCACGGCGATCGGTGCCCGTCCGCCGGTCCCCCCGTCCGGGTGCGGGGGAACGGCGCCGCCCCGCGCACCGGAGGGTGCACGGGGCATGAATTCTCGACGGATTCCGGCCGGCGCGTCCAAGCCAATCATGGCTGTGTCTTTCGGAATCGGGAGATCCCAGCCGGCATCCCGTGCCGGACCGCCACCGGGGCGGGGGCGGTCCGTTCAGGGCACCGGTGCGTGACCGAAGTCGGCCGGCGTTGCGCCCGCGTCAATCCGCCAGATCGGAGGCGGCCGCCGCAAGCTGTCCGGAGAAGGGAAGGACACAGGAGTCCGCCGCAAAGCCGTTGCTGAGCAGCATGGCCTCCGCCGCCTTGCGCCGCTTCGCCGCCTCGGGCCGCGCGTCCCGCCGCCCGACCGAGCAATAGTGGAACCCCGCCGCCGCCATGGCCGCCGGAGTATAGACGTTGCGCAGATCCACCATCACCGGGCGCCGCATCAGGCTGCGGACGCGGCCCAGATCGAGCGCGCGGAACTCGTTCCATTCCGTCAGGATGGCGACGCAGTCGGCCTCGACGAGCGGGGCGTAGGCGTCGTCATGCCAGACCACGCCGGGCAGCAGGTGGCGCCCCTCCTCCATGCCGGCGGGGTCGTAGGCATGGACCGTGACGCCGGCCTCCTGAAGCAGCGGGATGATTTCCAGGCTCGCCGCCTCGCGCATGTCGTTGGTGTCGGGCTTGAAGGTGATGCCCAGCACGGCGACCCTCCTGCCCGCCGCGTCCGGACCGCAGGCCTGGAGAATCCGCCCGGCCATCAGCCGCTTGCGCGCCCGGTTCACGTCCACCACCGTTTCGATCAGCCGGACCGGCGCGCCGTGCTGCCGCCCGGTGCGCACCAGCGCCTCGGTGTCCTTGGGGAAGCAGGAGCCGCCGAAGCCAGGCCCGGCGTTCAGGAACGGACGCCCGATGCGCCCGTCCAGCCCCATGCCCGCCGCCACGTCCTGCACATCGGCACCCACCCGCTCGCACAGGTCGGCCACCTCGTTGATGAAGGTGATCTTGAAGGCCAGGAAGGCGTTGGCCGAGTATTTCGTCAGCTCCGCCGTCTCGATGCCGGTGCGCACGAAGGGCGTCCCGGCGCGGATCAGCGGCTGGTAGAGGGCGTCCATCACCGCCCGCGCGCGGTCGGAGTCGGCGCCGATCACCACGCGGTCGGGCTGCATGAAGTCGCCGATGGCCGAACCTTCGCGCAGGAACTCCGGGTTGGACACCACGTCGAACTCGGCGCGCGGGTTGATGTCGCGCACCAACGCGGCGATCTGGCGTCCGGTGCCGACCGGAACGGTCGATTTGGTCACGATGACGGTGTAGCGGGACATGGTCCGCGCGATCTCCGCCGCCGCGGCGTGCACGTAGGTCAGGTCCGCGCCGCCGTCGCCGGGACGGGAGGGGGTGCCGACCGCGATCAGCACCACGTCCGCCCCCTCCATGGCGACCGCGAGGTCGGAGGTGAAGGACAGACGATCCGCCGCCATGTTGCGCGCCACAAGGACGTCGAGGCCGGGTTCGTAGATGGGGATCTCGCCGCCCCTCAGGCGCCGGATTTTCGTCTCATCCTTGTCCACACAGCACACGTCGATGCCGAATTCGGCAAAGCAGGCGCCGGACACGAGACCGACATAGCCGGTCCCCACAACAGCGATCCGCATCATTCCACTCCTGTTGCTTGATGGCGTTGCCGAAGCCATCCCTGGCCGGCTCGAAAGATGGCCGTCAGGCCACGGCGCGCTCCGCCATGCCGTTCGCCTGGCCGCTGTCCTCGCTGCTGTCCTGGCCGTTTTCGCGGCCATTCTCACGCAGCGCCCAGCGCACGGTTTCCGCCAGCCCCTGCTCCAGCCGGGTGCGCGGCGTCCAGCCGAGCACCGACCCGGCATAGGCCACGTCCGCCTGCACGCTGCGCTGCTCGCCCGGACGTTCGGGGTGGTAAAGCACGGGATGGTCCGCCCGCGTCCGCCCCAGCGCCCCCAGCGCGAGGTCGGCCAGTTCGCTGATGCTGGTCTGCCGCCCGCTGCCGAGGTTGAAGATCTTCCCATGGCTGGCCGGGTTGTCGAGCGCGCCGACCCAGGCGTCCACCACGTCGTCGATGAAGACGAAGTCGCGGGTCTGCTTGCCGTCTCCGTAGATACGGATCGGCTCGCCGCGGATGATGTTGCCCAGGAAGATGCCCAGCACCCCCTGATAGGGGTTATCCACCGCCTGCCGCGGTCCGTAGACGTTGTACATGCGGAAGGACGTGACCGCCAAGCCGCCCGGCAGGTCGGGCCGCGCCGCGGTCAGATGGACGTAGCGCTCGCCCGCGTATTTCGTCACCCCGTAGTAGGACACCGGAGAGCAGGGCGTGTCCTCGGGCGTCGGCACGGTCTCGGCGTTGCCGTAGGCGCTCATCGAGCTGGCGTAGAGAAGGCGCTTCACCCCGCGCTCCACGCACTGCTGAAGGACGTTCACCGTTCCTTCCACGTTGGTGCGCAGGTCGCCGACCGGGTTGCTGAAGGCGCGGATGATCGACACCTGCCCGGCGATGTGGATCACCGCGTCGGGCCGCTCCTCGAACGCCTTGTCGAGATCGTCGGGGTTGGTGACGTCGCCACGGATGTAGCGCACCTCCGCCGGCACGTTGGAGCGCAGCCCGGTGGACTCGTTGTCGATCACCGTCACCCGGTGGCCGAGCGACACGAGGCGGTGCGTGATGTGGGAGCCGATGAATCCGGCCCCGCCCGTTACAAGAACGTCCATTGGTTCCTCCACCGCACAGGAATGGGATTACGCGCTGAGGGCGATGCGGCCCGGTTCCAACTGGGTCTGGTCCGTGGGCAGGCCGTTCTGCGCGAGATAGCCTTCCGCCCAGTCCCACAGCCGGCGAATGCCGGTGTCGCGGTCCACCTGCGGGCGCCAGCCGAGAACCTCCTCCGCCTTGCGGATGTCGCTGACGTAGCAGGGCTGGTCGCCGGGCCGCCAGTCGGAGAAGTCGGCCTCCACCGGCTCGCCGCGCAGGGTGGAGAGCATCTCCCCGAACTCGCGCCAGACCGAGATGGTGTTCTCCGGCCCACCGCCGATGTTGAAGACCTGCCCGCGGCTGACCTCGATCTTCTCGGTGGCGAGGCGGAAGGCCCGCACGAGGTCTTCCACGAACAGCACGTCGCGCACCTGCATGCCGTCGCCGTAAATGTGGATGGGCCGCCCGCTCAGCGCCGAGATGATGAAATGCGCGACCCAGCCCTGGTCCTCGTTGCCGAATTGGCGCGGGCCGTAGATGCAGCTCATCCGGAAGACGACGGTCGGCAGGTCGTAGATGCGGGCGTAGTCGCGCACATACTGGTCCGCCGCCCCCTTGGAGCAGCCATAGGGCGAATGGAAGTCCAGCGGCTCCGCCTCCGAAACGCCGAGCGGGCGGTCCACGAAGCGGTAGCGGCTGCCGGTCCGCTCCACCGCCACATGCTCCAGCCCGCCATAGACCTTGTTGGTGGAGGTGAACACCACCTTCGGCGGGTTCTTCATCCGGCGGGCCGCCTCCAGCACGTTGAAGGTGCCGAGCGCGTTGATGTCGAAGTCGGTGCGCGGATCGTCCAACGACGAGGTCACCGCGACCTGTCCGGCGAGGTGGTAGACCTCCTCCGCCCCGGCCATGCAGGATTTGACGGCGGTGAAGTCGCGCACGTCGGCCTTCATGAAGGTCAGGCGGGAGCCGGCGTTGAGGGTTTGCAGCCACGCCGCGTTCCGCTCGCTGCCCGGCCGCAGCAGGGCGTCCAGGACGACGACGTCGCGCCCGTCCTCCAGCAGGTTCTTGACCAGATTGCAGCCGACGAAGCCGGCCCCGCCGGTCACGAGCGTCTTGCCTTCCATAAATTTCTTCTCCATTGCTGCGGCTTTTACCGGATGGGCAGGGGTTCAGGCGGCCTTGAGGACGGCGGCGCCCGCCGGGCGGCGGACCACCGCTTCGTAAAGCCGGTGGGTGTCGGCGGCGGCGGCGGCCCAATCGAAGCGCTGGGTGGCGCGCAGGCGGCCATGGCGGCCCATCCGCGCCCGCCGCTCGGGGTCGGCGGCGAGTTGCTCGACGGCGGCGCGCAGGGCCTGCGGGTCGCCCGGCTCGACGATCACCGCGCAGCCGTCGTCGACCTGATGCGGAATGCCGCCGACCCGGCTCGCCACCACCGGGACGCCGAAGGCCATCGCCTCCAGGATCACGTTGGGGAAGGTGTCGGCCAGGGTCGGGAAGACGAACAGGTCGGAGCGGCGGAACATGGCGGCGACCTCCGCCTCGGCCAGATTGCCGGTGAGATGGATGGTCTGGCCCGGCCCGCAGCGGCGCTGGTAGGCCTCGTAATCGACGAAGTCCCGCTTCTCGCCGCCGACGATCAGGCGGAACGGCATCGACAGCCCCACGAAGGCGTCGAGCAGCACGCCCAACCCTTTGTTGGCCGTGTGGTTGGCCAGGAAGAAGGCGGTGAATGGACCGCCACCCTCCTCCCGCTCCGGGATGCCGAACTTGCGGTGAATGTCGCGGTCCGCCGGGGTCGGCGCGCCCCAGTCGTTCGGGCGGTCCACGCCGTAGGGAATGACGGCGATGTCCTCCCCCGTGAAGCCGAAGTTCCGGACGATGGGCAGGTCCACCGGGGAGATCGCGCAGATGGCCGCCGCGTTGCGGACGACGTAGCGGACCGGGCGGTCGATCAGCAGATCCCAGGCCAGCCGCCGCGCCGCGTCCATGCGCCGGAAGGCCGCCGGGTTGCCGATCTCCACGAAGCCGTGGGTGGACACCACATAGGGCACGCCCTTCGCCACGCAGGCGCGGGCCACCCGCATCATCTCCAGCGCCGGGATCGGGTTGTGGATGTGCACCAGATCGTAGGAGCCGTGGCGGATCAGCGCCGGGATGCTCGATTGGTAGAACAGCGTCTTCGCGCGGTTGGGCAGGACGGAGTCGAGCCCGGCGAAGGGGCTGGCAAGGAGGCAGGATGTCCGGACGTCGATCCGTTCGCCCGGCTTGCTCAGGTCCATCGGGACCCGACTCGCCATGCCCATGTTCGCGATGTCGATGCGGTCGTGCGCCTGCAGCGCGACGCTCAACTTCTCCGCCGCCTTGCTGGCGCCGCTGACCGCCAGGTGCGGCGGCACGACGATCGCCGACAGGATCTTCAGGCTCATCGCAGGAATCCTCGACTGTCATGGAAGCGCGGACCGCGTCGGTTGCGGTTCAAAGCGCTGTTCCGAGGTCGTTCAGGAAAAACCGCCGACACCATGCCGTTTCATTTTAAAAACGGCACACAGAATCACAGCATCGGAGGGGTTTTCATTTATAAAAACACTTTCTGTATTTGGCAACCGCGAAGGAATGGCCAGCATCTAGCCAAATCGAAGCTCTCCTTTCGGACGCCGCGCCTGGCCGCTGCGGACCAGCGGCATCTGCACCGCCTGGCAGGCCAGCAGGAACAGGAAGGCCGGGTTCAGCATGACGTAGCGCCGCCACAGCCGCCGCGGCTCGGTGGACAGCCGGAACAGCCATTCCAGACCGGAATTCTGCATCCACATCGGCGCCTGAGGCTGTTTCCCGGCGATGAAGTCGAAAGCCGCCCCGACCGCGATCAGCGGCATCGACAGCGTCGCCTTGTGCTCGTAGACCCAGGTTTCCTGGCGCGGGCAGCCAAGCCCGACGAAGACGATCCGCGCGCCGGACTCCAGGATCTCGCGGTCCACCGCCGCGCGCTCCTCGGCGCTCAGGGTGCGGAAGGCGGACGGGCGGGCGCCGGCGATGATCAGACCGGGGAAGCGCTCGGTCAGCGCCGTGGTCAGCGTGTCGAGCAGCCCCGCCGTGGCGCCGTAGAGGTAGATGGGAAGCCCCCTCGCCGCCGCCGCCGCACAGGTGCGCAGCATCAGGTTCGGGCCGTAGACGCGGTCCGGCAGGGCGGCGCCGTGCAGGCGGTTCAACGCCCAGCGCACCGGCTGGCCGTCCGGCGTCACGAGGTCGATGGCGTTCAGGCGGTAACGGTGCTCGGGGTCCAGCGCTCCGGTCATCACCCCATGAACGGCAAGCGCGCTGACCGCGAAGGGCTTTTGCTGCTCCGCCGCGTCGATGATGGCGCGCACGCCGGCCTCGTAATCGACGGCGTTGACGTAGACGCCGAGCACTTCCTTTTTCCCATGGTCGATCATGCCACGGCCTCCACGCGCCAGCGGCGCCGATTGCTGTCGTGAATGTCGGTGAGGATGTTGCGCACGTCGTGCCGGATGTCCCAGGACGGGTAATGGGAGCGGAACCGGTCGAGCGAGCTGACCCACCAGATGTGGTCGCCGATGCGGTTGGCCTCCTTGAAGGCCAAGTCCATCGGGCGCCCGGTGATCTCCTCGCACAGAGCCACCGCCTCCAGGATGGAGCAGTTGCTCGCGCGTCCCCCGCCGATGTTGTAGACCTCGGCGCTGCGCGGCGCGTCGTGGACGGCGTGGAAGGCGGCGATCAGGTCGTTGCTGTGGATGTTGTCGCGGACCTGCTTGCCCTTGTAGCCGATCACGTCGTAGCGGGTGCCGGTGACGGCGCAACGCATCAGATAGGCCAGGAAGCCGTGAAGCTGCGTCGGCGAATGGTTCGGCCCGGTCAGGCAGCCGCCGCGGAAGCACACCGTCTTCATGCCGAAATAGCGGCCGTATTCCTGGACCAGCACGTCGGCGGCCACCTTGGAGGCGCCGAACAGGCTGTGCAGGGTGGCGTCGATCGACATGTCCTCGGCGATGCCGCCGGCGTAGCGGTGCGCCGGGTCGATCTCGTAGCGCGTCTCCATTTCGATCAGCGGCAGGCGGTTCGGCGTGTCGCCGTAGACCTTGTTGGTCGAGGTGAAGATGAACACCGCGTCCGGGCAGTGCCGCCGCGCCGCCTCCAGCAGGTTCAGCGTGCCGTTGGCGTTCACCGAGAAATCCATCTGCGGATCGCGCGCCGCCCAGTCGTGCGACGGCTGGGCCGCCGTGTGGATGATCAGGGAGATGGCCGAGCCGTGCCGCTCGAACAGCGCGTCGATGGCCGCGGCGTCGCGGATGTCGATGGCGTGGTGGCGGTAGCGCTGGCGCAGCGTCTGCTCCAGCGTCTGGCGCTGCCACGCGGTCGATGCCTCGTCGCCGAAGAAGGTCCGCCGCATGTCGTTGTCGATGCCGACGACGTCCATTCCCAACGCACCGAAATGCAGGCAACTCTCCGACCCGATCAATCCGCAGGAACCGGTGACAAGGGCGACGGACATGACGTCTAACTCCTTCACTGTTGTTCGTTGCTCTTTCGGTGTCTTCGCCGGTCAATAGGCGTTGCGGTCCCAGAAAAGGAGGAGGGCGGTGCGCACCATGATCTCGGCGTCCAGCCCCAGGGACCAGTTGTCGACGTAATAGAGGTCGTGCTCGACGCGGCGGGCGGCGGTGTGGAGGTTGTCGATCTCGCCGCGCAGCCCGTTCACCTGTGCCCAGCCAGTGATTCCGGGACGGACGCGGTGGCGGCAGGCGTAGTTCTCCACCGCCTCGTGGTACAGCACGTCCCCGGCCTTCATGGCGACGGGATGGGGCCGCGGCCCGACGATGGACATGTCGCCGCGCAGGACGTTGAAGAGCTGCGGAAGCTCGTCGATGCTCGTGCGGCGCAGAATGCGCCCAACGCGCGTCACCCGCGGATCGTTGCGCACGGTCCGCTGCGCGCCCGACTGGTCGCCGCGGTCGGTGTGCATCGTGCGGAACTTCCAGATTTCGAATTCTTCGTTGTTGAAGCCGAAGCGCTTCTGGCGGAACAGCACTGGGCCGGGGCTTTCCAGCTTGATCGCCGCCGCAGCCAGCAGCAGAAGCGGCGCCAGCGCGGCCAGCGCCGCGCCGCCGATCAGCAGGTCCTCCGACCGCTTCAGCACGCCGCGCCAGCCGGCCAGCGGGTGATGGATAACGCCCAGCAGCGGAATGCCCGCCGTCGCATCGACCGACAGGCCCGCGGTGCGGGCGATCAGCCGATGCGGCAGCAGGCGGACGTCCACCGCAAGGACGCGCAGCCGTTCCAGAATGTCGGTGATCTCGGCCTCGGCGCTCCAGGGCAGGGCCACCACCACGAGGTCGATGCGGTTCTTGCGCACCTGCTCGACCAGCCCGGTCACGCTTCCCAGCACCGGCACCCCGGCCAGCCGGGCGGTGGCCAGGGGCGGAGCGTTCATGGATGTCGGCCGGTCCGCCGCGGTGGACACCGCGCCGATCACCTGATAGCCCGCCCCTTCCGCGCGCTGGAGCCGGTCCAGCCATTCGAAGGCGAGATCGTTGGTGCCGACCAGCAGGGTCCGCTGTCGCAAACCGCCGGCCAGGTTCCAGTCGCGCGCCAAGCGGAGGAAGAGGCCGCGCAACGCGGTCAACCCGAACAGGCCGAGCCCGTACCACAGCCACAGCGTCCCCGCCGCCGCCGTGTCCAGCCGCCGCAGATCCCCCGTCACGCCGAGCATGAGGACGAGCACCAGGAAGGCCGCCGTCCAGGCCCCGAACAGCGGCCCGGCGTGCGAACCGATGGTCCGCCGCACCGCCTTGGGACGCAGGTTGCGGTAGCAGCCCGCGCTGTAGAAGCACATCAGCGACAGCACCGCCAGCGGGCCGACCGCGGCGTTGAAGACGCCTGCGAAAGCATGAACGGCGTCTGTGAACAGGGCCGGATCGGCCGGGGCGGCCCGCAGCAGACGGGCGGCGATGCCTTCCGCCGCCAGCCCCGTCCCGACGACCATCAGCGCGTCCGCGGCCACCAGCCCGCACAGCAGGGCGGGGGCGGAAGCCGCCGCGGCGACCGGCGACATGGACGCCGGGCGCGGGCCTTGGAAGGCCATCCCCACGCGCGTGCCGTATTCCGGCTTCGCCGAGCTGTCTCGTGAAGGGAGTTCGAACATCCGCCGTTCCCTGTTGGCCCATTCCCGGCCGCCGCACCCCAGCGATGCGGCGGCGCTGCCGGCTGCGTCGCCGCGCTCAGAAATAGGTCTTGGCGAAATAGGCGATGGTGCGCTCCAGCCCCTCTTCGAGCGGCACATGCGGCATCCATTTCAGGTAGGCGTTGGCCTTGGCGATGTCCGGCTTGCGCTGCCGCGGATCGTCCTGGGGCAGCGGGTGCCGCTCGATCCGGGAGCGCGAACCGGTCATCCGGATGACGGTTTCCGCCAGTTCCAGAATGGTGAACTCGCCGGGGTTGCCGAGATTGACCGGGCCGGTCACCGTCCCGTCCGTTTCCATCAGCCGGTGCAGCCCTTCGACCAGATCGTCGACGTAGCAGAAGGACCGCGTCTGCGACCCGTCGCCGTAGATCGTGATCGGATCGCCCTTCAGCGCCTGGACGATGAAGTTCGACACCACGCGCCCGTCGTTCGGATTCATGCGCGGCCCGTAGGTGTTGAAGATGCGCGCGACCTTGATCGGGACCTTGTGCTGCCGGTTGTAGTCGAAGAACAGCGTCTCGGCGCAGCGCTTCCCCTCGTCGTAGCAGGCGCGCGGACCGATGGGATTCACGTTGCCCCAATAATCCTCGCGTTGCGGGTGGACGAAGGGATCGCCGTAGACCTCGCTGGTCGAGGCCTGGAGGATCGTCGCCTTCACCCGCTTGGCCAGCCCCAGCATGTTGATGGCGCCGTGCACCGACGTCTTGGTCGTCTGCACCGGGTCGAACTGGTAATGCACCGGCGAGGCCGGGCAGGCGAGGTTGTAGATCTCGTCCACCTCGACATAGAGGGGGAAGGTGATGTCGTGGCGCACCGCCTCGAACTTCGGATTTTCCAGCAGATGCGCAATATTCGAACGCGCGCCCGTGAAATAGTTGTCGACGCACAGGACCTCTTTCCCGGCGGCCAGAAGACGCTCGCACAGGTGCGATCCGATGAACCCGGCGCCGCCTGTCACAAGAACGCGCTCAGTCGTGGACGTCATTGAGCCTCTCCATGGAGTTGACCAGGAAATTTGACCAGACAGCGGCGACACGCGGGGATGTCGCGCCCAACTTCTTCCGCGATTATTTTAAAAATCGCCGACAAGCCACAGCATTTTGCCATGCAATACGGGCCATCACTCGGCCCTCTACGCAGGAATGCATGGCCATGTCTGGAATTGTGCGGAGTTTTGGAGCCTGAACCGGCCCCGCTGCACCCGGCAAACTGTGACCGGCGCGGTGTTGACCGTCAAACACGCGGACGGGGTATCGGATATGATTATTTATGACGGTCGCCGTCGTAAGCACAGAGACGGATGGGCCTTCTTTTTTTCAATTGTTGCGTGGCCCCATTCACGATAATCGAAGTCTGTCCGGCGACGGTTGCAGCAATGGAACACCTCCGTCAATTCGGCTCTGCTCTTTAACAGGCATCCGAATTTTCGGTTATCTCCAATGAAAACAAAGGACCGCAACGCGTCCTTTGCACCCATCCGCCACGCCCATCCCGGACCGGACCGCCAGCCAGCAAGACGAAAAGGGGCGACGACGTGAATTCTTCGATCGGCAAAGGCGGAACGCTTCCGGGCCACGAAGCGCACGCCAGCGTCCTTCCGGACAGTCTCCTGCAATCGGGCGCCGGGGACTCCTCCGATGTCCGCGGCCGGCAGGAGGCGACGGTCTTCGCCACGCTGGCCGTGCTGTGGCGGCGCAAGCTGCTGCTGCTCACCGTCATCCTGCTGGGAACGGCGACCATCACCTACGTCATGCAGTCGCTGAAGCCGATGTATCGGGCCACCGCGATGGTGCAGCTCGATTCCCGGCGGGTCGAGCTGGCGGAGTTCAAGTCGGTGGTGTCCAACCTGACGCCCGAGGCTCCCGCGGTGCGCAGCGAGGTGTCCATCGTCGGCTCGCGCGCCCTGGCGGAGCGGGTGGTGGAGAAGCTGGGCCTGCAGAACGATCCCGAATTCAACCCGACGCTCAAGGCGCCGGACGGCGCGGACGATCATTGGCTGAAGCGGGTGACCAAGGCCGGTGTCGGCGCGCTGCCGCCGGAAGGAAACGACATCCTGCGCCACGTCGTGCAGCAGGCGACCGCCCTGTTCCGCGCCGATGAAAGCCCCATCGCCCGCGACCCGGATCAGGCCCGCCTGCTGACCATCGACACGCTGCTGCGCCGGATCGAGGCGCGCAACGACGATCGGTCCTTCACCATCATCATCGAGGCCTCGTCGGTCGATCCCGCCAAGGCCGCCGCCATCGCCAACGCCTTCGGCCAAGCCTATCTGGACTACCGGACGGCGATGAACCGCGACATGACCGAGCGGGTCAACCAGTGGCTCGGCGGGCGGCTCGTCGAGGCGCGCGAGGCGGTGCGCGTCGCCGAGGAGGCCATCCGCGGCTTCCGCAAGGAGAACAGCCTGCTGGAGCTGCCGCCGGACGGGCGCAACATGGTCCAGCAGCAGATGAACGAACTCGCCACCCAGCTGACCGCCGCGCAGGCGCAGAAGGCGGCGGCCGAGGCCCGCGTGCGCCAGGCCCGCGACCAGACCGCCACCAACAACGCCGCGGCGATCCCGGAGGTGCTGGCCTCTCCGCTGATCCAAAAGCTGCGCGAGGCGGAGGCGATGCTGGAGCGCCGGCTGGCCGAGCTTCAGCAGGTCTATGGCGACAAACATCAGGACATCGTGAATCTCCGCCGCGGCATCGGCGAGTTGAAGGCCCGCATCCGCGACGAGGTCGGCAAGATCCAGAAGGGCCTGGACGCCGATCTGGAGGTCGCGCGCATCCGCGAGGCCACTTTGCTGAAAGGCATCGCCGACCTGCAGGAGCAGCAGAAGGGCATCGAGGCGACCGGCATCCAGCTCCGCGATCTGGAGCGCTCCGCCGACGCGCACCGCACGCTCTACCGCAGTCTCGCCGAACGCTACGAGCAGACGATGGCGCTGAAGAACACCGGCGCGCTGGACGCGCATCTCAGCGCCCCGGCCCTGCCGCCGATCCGCCCGGCCTTCCCGCAGCTGCGCATGTCGCTGGGCGTCGGGCTGGTCGGCTCCACGGCGCTGGCGGTGGCGCTGGTGCTGCTGCTGGAGCGGCTCAGCTCCGGCCTGCGCACACCGAGCCAGGTGGAGCGGGCGACCGGCGTGCCCTGCCTCGGCATGGTCCCGTCGCTCCCCCGCAACGAGGCGGCCTGGAACCTGCCTCTCCACCCCGACAGCCGCCGCGCCCGCGAGATCGGGGCCTTCCGCGAGGCGATCCAGACGGTGCGCACCATGGCCTGCATGCCGCGCAAGCGGGGGACGCCGCCCAAGGTTCTGCTCGTCACCTCCTCCATCCCCAAGGAGGGCAAGTCGGTGCTGGCGGCCAATCTGGCGCGGTCGTTGGCCGGGCTGGGGCTCAACACGCTGCTGATCGACGCGGATTTCCGCCGCCCCTCCATCGCGAAGCTGCTGGGCTTCCAACCGCAGGGCAGCGTCGCCGACCTGCTGGACGGCCGCGTCGGCATCGACGACCTGATCCATCAGGAGACCACCAACCTCGGCGTCCTGGGCAACGCCGTCGGCACCCCCGACGCGCACGACCGCATCAGCTCCCAGGCTATGAGCGACCTGATCCAATGGGCGCGCCACAATTACGACGTGGTGGTGATCGACTCGGCCCCGGTGATGCTGTTCTCCGACGCGCTGGCCCTGTCCTTCCTGGCCGACAGCGTGATCTACGTCGTCCGCTGGCAGCACACCCCGCTGGAAACCGTGACGGCCGGCTTCAACAAGCTGAAATCGGTCGACAGCGCGGTCGGCGGCGTCGTGCTGTCGCGGGTCGTCGCGTCCAAGCACATCAAGTACGGCCACAAGGACGACGCCTACTACTACGCCCTGCACGCGCCCGCGCGGCACTCCTAACCCAGTCGAACCAGCCCTCCCCCCTCTGGTCACGCGCAAACGACGTTTGCGCTGACGCGACAGGCGGACCTCCGGTCCGCCGAAAGCGGAGAGAGGGGGGGCCCATAGGGGCCTCTCGCGCTGGCCGAAGGCCAGCACTGACGGCGGCAGGCGGATGCCAGAGGCATCCGCTGAGAGCCGGTGAGGGGGACGCGCTTCTGCCGGACGGTCCGCCACGCGCAACCCCCTCACCCTACCCTCCCCGAGGGAACAGCCAAGAACGAGGATTCCATGACCAACGCCGAGTTCCCGCGGCTTGCCATCATCGGCTGCGGCAGCATCGTGAGCCACCACCTGTTGCCGGCGCTGCTCCGTCTGGGCTGGCGGCCGAGCGTGCTCGTCGATCCCTCGCCGGAGCGGCTGGAGGCGGTGCAGGCCCTGCTGGGCCGCAACCGCGCGCCCGTCGCCGTGGCCGACTGGCGGGAGGCGGCGGACCGGTTCGACGCGGCGCTGGTGGCCGCCCCGCCGATGCTCCACGCGCCGGTCGGCCAGAGCCTGCTGGAGGCCGGGAAGCACGTCTTCATGGAAAAGCCGCTGGCCGTCACGCTGGCCGACGCCGAACGCATGGTGAGGACGGCGGAGGAGCGTCGATTGGCGCTCGCGGTCGGGCTGATGCGCCGCTACGTCAACGGCGTCCGCTGGCTGAAGGCGCTGGTGGACTCCGGCCAGCTCGGCCGCATCCTGCGCTTCGAGGCGCGGGAGGGCTTCGTCTACAACTGGGGCATCAGTTCGCCCGCCATGCTGCGCCGCGACGGGGCGGGCGGCGGCGTGCTGCTCGACACCGGGTCGCACACGCTGGACCTGCTGCTGTGGTGGTTCGGTGAGGCGGCGGAGGTCGATTACAGCGATGACAGCCACGGCGGGCTGGAATCCGACTGCCGGCTGTCCCTGACCATGGCCTCCGGCGCCACCGGAACGCTGGAGCTGAGCCGCACCCGCGCCCTGCGCAACACCATCCGCGTCTTCGGCACCAAGGGCAGCGTCGAGGTCCATCTCTACGAGAACCAGATCGCCTCGGACGTGCCGCAGATCCTCGATTTCGTCCATGACGGCTTCTCCGCCAACCACATCCCGCCGCAGATCTTCGGCGACCTGTTCCAGGCGGAGTTGAAGGACTTCGCCGGGGCCATCCGCGAAGGGCGCCCGGCCGCCGTCGGCGGGCGCGAGGCCCTGCCCTCCACCGCGCTGATCGAGCGCTGCTACGCCAGCCGCAAGCCGCTGGCCCTGCCCTGGGTCGACGGTCCGGCACCCGCCGCCGCTCCCCGCACAGACGGACCCACCGTGGTGGTGACCGGCGCCGCCGGATTCATCGGCGGGCGGCTGGTCGAGCGGCTGTGCCTGGAGCATGGCGCCAAGGTCCGCTGCATCGTCCGCGACATCGCGCAGGCGGTGCGGCTGGCCCGTTTCCCGGTGGAGATCATCCGCGCCGACCTGCTGGACCGCGAAGCGATCGGCAAGGCGATGTCCGGCGCCGATTGGGTTTTCCACTGCGCCTACGACGTGCGGTCGCGCCGCCAGAACATCGACGGGATGAACGCGCTGATCGACGCCAGCCTCGCCAACGGGGTGAAGAGCTTCGTCCATCTCAGCACCTTCTCCGTCTACGAACCGCTGCCCGACGGCCCACTGTCGGAGGAAACGCGCGACGGCGACCGGGCCTGGAGCTACGTCCAGAACAAGCTCGATCTGGAAAGGATGGTGCTCGACGCGGCGAGGGAGCGCGGCCTGCCGGGGGTGGTGCTCCAGCCCTCCATCGTGTACGGCCCCTTCTGCAAGCCCTGGACGAACGCCCCCGCCGAGATGCTGCTGAGCGGCACGGTGGTGCTGCCGCAGGAAGGCGGGCTGTGCAACGCCGTCTACATCGACGATCTGGTGGACGCGATGATCGCGGCGACCCGCAGCCCGCAGGCCATCGGGGAGCGCTTCGTGATCTCCGGCCCCGACGCCCCGCCCTGGGCCGCCGTCTTCGGGCGCTTCCAGGAGGCGCTGGGCGTGGACAGCCTGCGCTTCCAGCCCGCCGAGGCCATCCGCAAGGAGATGAAGAGCCTGCGGCGCGACATCGCCATGGTGCTACAGGACCCGAAGAAGATCATCCAGATCATCGTGCGCTGGCGTCCGGCCCGCCGGCTTCTCCAGGGCGGGTTCGACAGCCTGCCGCCACGGCTGCGCCATCTCGTGATGGTGCATTATTTCCTGAAGAAGAAGGCCAGCCGCAACCAGCTCTGGCTGCCCGACGCGCAGAAGCTGGCGCTCTATCAGGCCAAGGCGATCATCGATCTGGGCAAGGCGCGGCGTCTGCTCGGTTACGAGCCGCGCTTCACCTTCGAGGACGGCATGGCGCTGACCGCGGACTATCTGCGCTGGGCCTACCGCGACGCACCGCGCACCGCTCCCGCCCGCCCCGCCAACGAAGACCGGCAGCCCACGCCCCGGCCTGCCCCCCTCCCCACCGAGACGACGCGGGTCGGCAGCGCATGAAGATGATCCCGGCGTCCCTGCCAGCCTCATTGGTCCGCAGTTTTTGGACCCTCGCCGACCAGGGCGTGGTCAGCCTGGGCATGTTCGCCATCAACATCCAGCTCGCCCGCAACTTCTCGTCGGAGGAATACGGGACCTTCGTCTTCTTCCTCTCGGTGCTGCTGGCGCTCCAGGTCGTCAATGTCAGCCTGATCCAGTACCCGCTGTCGGTGGAAGGCGCAGTGCTGGACCCCGCCGAACGCCGGACCCTGGCGGGCCGCGCCGTCCTGATGACCACCGGATCGATCCTGCCGCTGTCCGGCATCCTGGCGCTGGTCGGGTACGGGCTTGGCATGCCGGAACTGGTCGGCCCCGCCGTGGTCTACTTCATCGTCTGGCAGGTGCAGGAGATCGGGCGGCGCGGGCTGATGTCCGGGCTGAAGCATGACAAGGCCCTGTGGGGCGACAGCGTCACCTATCTAGGCCAGATCGCCGTGCTGAACCTGATGGCGCTGGGTGGCCATCTGACGCTGGAGCGGGTGTTCATCGCCATGACCGGTCCGGCGCTGGCCGGGGCGGTGGTCCATTTCGCCATCCTGCGCCCGCGCTTCAGCGGCCTGTCGGACCTGCCGGCGGTCGTCCGCCGCTTCTGGTCGATCGGGCATTGGGCGCTCGCCAACAACCTGTTCCTGATGCTGCGGGTGCAGAGCCTCGTCTGGCTGATGGCGGCGATGGACGGCATGGCGTCGACCGCGGCGTTCCAGGCCGTGGTCAATCTGGTGAACATCGCCAACCCGATCATCATCGGCATGGGCAACCTCGTCCCGCAGATCGCCGCGCGCGGGCGCAGCAGCCTGTCCACAGGCGCCGGCGGGCTCCATCCGGACGAGCAGGCGTGGCTGGCGATCCGCGGCTACGTCGTCATCGGGGCAGCGCCGCTGCTGGTCTATTACAGCCTGGGTCTGCTGATCCCGCACCAGATGCTGAACGTCGTCTACGGCGCCATGTCGCCCTACGCCGACCAGGACTGGCCGCTGCGCCTGCTCTCCATCGGGGCGCTGGCCGGTTATCTGGCGGAGATGGTCTGCTCCTACTTCTACGGCGTGCAGCGCAGCCAGTTCGCGCTGGTGGTGAACGTCACCGGGACGCTGGCGGTGTTCGCCGTGGTCGGCCCGCTGGCGGCGATGTACGGCGTCGCCGGGGTGTGCATGGCCCTGCTGTTCTCCAGCCTGCTGCGCGTCGGCGCCGCCCACTACTACCTCTCCAAGACGAGGACCGCCCATGTCGCCCGCTGACGGCAGCGCCGCATTTCCCGTGGAGGAGTCCCCGCTGCGCCCGCTCGACCTCCGGCACGTCGTGATCCAGCCGGCCATCGCCCACCCTTCCTCGGCGAACGGGCTGCACAATGTGGTGCGCAGCCTGATCGCGGAGCAGCGCGCCATGGGCGACGACGCTCGGCTGTGCCTGTTCTCCGACGATCCGGACGCCCTGACCGGCATCCCGGCGGACTGCCCGGCGCAGCGCTTCCCCCTCGGCGGGCCACGGCTGTCGGGACGTTCACTGACCATCGCGGACGCGACGCTGGACCGCCTGCTCGACGGCGCCGGGCCGGACACGCTGGTGCACATCCATGGCGCGGTGAAGCCCCTGTTCGCGGCGCTCGCCCGCGGGCTGCACCGGCGCGGCGTCGCCTATGGCGTGACGCTGCACGGCCAGTGCTCCCACGTCTACGACATCGCGGGCCGGGTGCGCCGCCGTCTGCCCGCGGCGTGGCTGCGCGTCTTCGACGGCCCGGCCTTCGCCCGCGCCCGCTTCGTCCACGCCATCACGGAGGAGGAGGCCGCCATCGTCCGCCGGGTGGCCCCCGCCGCCGCCGTCCGCCTGCTGCCCAACACCGCCTGGTCGGCGCGGCGCGGCGGCCTTCCCGCCGCCGTTCCGCGCGCAGCACCGGACGGCGACCGGCTGACCTTCGGCTATTGCGCGCGCTACGAGATCGACCACAAGGGCGTGGACCTGCTGATCGACGGCTTCGCCGCCTACCGCCGCGCCGGCGGGCGCGGGGTGCTGGAACTGGCCGGGTCCGGCCCCGCACGCGCCGAGCTGGAACGGCGGGCGAACGCCCACGGCCTCGGCACCCTCATCCGCATCCACGGCCCGGTCTTCGGGGCGGAGAAGGCGGCGATGATGGCGGGCTGGCACTATTTCACGCTGACCTCGCGCTACGACGTGATGCCGACCGGCTGCCTGGAGGCCGCCCTGTCCGGCCTGCCGCTGATCGTGACGCGGGAGACCGGCCTCGTCCCCTATGTGGAGGGCCACGGCGCCGGCTTCGGCGTGTCGGCCCTGACGGCGGAGGCGGTGGCCGACGCGCTGGCGCGGGCCGAGCGGACCGGACCCGGCGCCTGGCAGAGCATGGCGGCCAACGCCCACCGCATGGTGGTGGCGATCGGCGATTGGGGTCGGATCGCCGCCCGGCTGCGCGCCGCCGCTTACGGACGCCCGTCATGAGCGCCGTCCTCTCCACGCCGAAGCGCAGCCGGACCCGCGCCGCGGATCACTATCTGACCTTCCTGATGGTCGTTCTGCTGGGCTATTCCCTGGCCGGGCGCGGCTTCGCCTACATCGGGGCGCCGCCGCTGTTCATTGGGGAGGTGCTGCTGCTCTCCGGCCTGCTGGTCATGCTGCGCATTGGCGGGGTCTTCGCCACCGTGTCCAGCCTGCCGGGAACGCTGCTGTCGATCCTGATCGTCTGGGTGCTGGCGCGCACGCTGCCCTACTTCGGCACCTACAGCTTCGACGCGCTGCGCGACAGCGTGATCGTGATGTACGGGCTGCTCGCCTTCGTCGTCATCGCCCTGCTGTACGACGAGCCGGAACGGCTGCGCCGCCTCGTGCTGGCCTATGGCGGCTTCGCGGTGTTCTTCGTAACGGTCATGCCGGTCGTCTATCCGCTGTTCCAGCTTCTGAACGCGCAGATCCCCACCTGGCCGCGCTACGGCGTCCCCTTCATCAGCCTGCGCCCCGGCGAGGTCGGCGTGCATTTCGCGGGCGTCGCCCTGTTCGTGCTGCTGGGCTTCCGCCGCCTGAACCCGCTGCATCTGGCGATGCTGGTGTTCGGCATGGCGCTGGTCGCCGCGCACAGCCGCGGCGGCATGCTCGCCATCGTCGTGCCGCTGGCCGTCGCGCTGGCCCTGGTGCCGCGCAGCCGGCAGCTCGCCCCGCTGCTGGGCATCGCCGCGGTCACCGTCATCGTGGCGCTGGTGCTGAACCTGGAGATCGAGGTCTCGTCGCGGAAGCTGTCGGTCGAACAGCTCGTCACCAACGTGATGAGCATCATGGGGACCACCGACACCGCCACGCTCGACGGCACCAAGCAATGGCGCATCATGTGGTGGGACAAGATCATCGGCTACACCGTGCAGGGCGACCATTTCTGGGACGGCAAGGGCTTCGGCATCAATCTGGCCGACGACGACGGGTTCCAGGTGGTCGACGCCGAGGACGGACAGGTGCTGCGCAGCCCGCACAACGCCCACATGACGATCCTCGCCCGCGCCGGGGTGCCCGGCTTCGCCCTGTGGGTGGCGCTGCTGGGAAGCTGGTCGGTCTTCATGATGCGCGCCTTCCTGCTGGCCCGCCGCAACGGTGACCGCGCCTGGGCGCGGCTGTTCGTCTTCCTCTTCTGCTACTGGCTGTCCATCGTCATCAACGCCTCCTTCGACGTGACGCTGGAGGGGCCGATGCTGGGCATCTGGTTCTGGGTCCTGTTCGGCGTCGGCATCGCCGCCGGCCTGATCTACCGCAACGAACTCGAAAACCGGTCCCCGCTGCCGCATTCATGAGGGAGGATGGACGATGAGCGTGCCGTTCACCGGCGAATCCGCCAATTCCGGAAAGTCGGTTCTTCTGGTGGCCTTCGCCTGCGAGCCGGACAGCGGGTCGGAATCCGCCAACGGCTGGAACTGGGGCGAGGGGCTGAAGCGCTCGGGCTGCCGCGTGACGGTGGTCACGCAGGGGCGCCTGCGCCCGAAGATCCTGGGCAAGATCGCGCGCGGCGAAACCGCCTTCGAACCGGACGACTTCGTGTTCATCGACCGCCCCGACACCATGGCGCATCACGACAGCAAGACGCGGTTCCAGCTGTCCTACATCGCGTGGCAATGGCGCTGCCGGGCGGTGGTGAAGGAGCTGGTGCGCCAGCAGCCCTTCGACATCATCCACAACGTGACCATCGGCGGCATCCGCTTCCCCGCCTTCTGCGGCGGGCTGGCGCCCCTGTCGGTGATCGGCCCGGTCGGCGGCGGGGAGCGGGCGCCCTGGCCGCTGATCCGCCCGCTGGGCTGGAAGGCCATCGCGACGGAGCTGGTCCGCGACGCCGCCATCGCCATGACGCGCATCGACCCCTTCCTGCGCCTGACTTACCGGCGCTACAACCTGATCTATGTGAAGACCCATGAGAGCCGCCACGTCCTGCCCTCCGGGGACCGCCACAAGGCGCGCCAGCATTTCGGCTGCTCCCTCCCGCCCGAACGCTTCGTGCCGATGAAAGCCCAAACCGGCGGCGATGCCGGAGCGCCGCTGAAGCTGCGCTTCTCGGGCCGCTTCCTCTACTGGAAGGGTGGCTACTACGCGCTGGCGGCTCTTGCCAGGGCACTGGAGAAGGGGGCGCGGGCACGCCTTCAAATGATCGGCAGCGGTCCGCAGTCGGAGGAGTGGAAGACTCTCGCCGACCGGCTGGGCATCGCCGAACATGTCGATTTCATCGAATGGCTGTCGCAGCCCGACTATATGGAGGTGCTGCGAAGCTCCGACGCGCTTCTGTTCCCCAGCCTGCACGACTCCGCCGCCAACGTCATCATGGAGGCGCTGGCCAACGCGCAGCCGGTGATCTGCCTCGATCTCGGCGGCTCGGGAATCATGATCGATTCCTCCTGCGGCTTCGCCATTCCCTGCCGCGGGCGGGCGGCGGCGGAGGTGATCGACGGGCTGGCCGACGCCATCGTGACCCTGGACCAGGACCGCCCGCGCCTGCGCGCCATGAGCCGTGCCGCCCACGCGCGCGCCCAGGATTTCGCGAGCTGCCGCATCACCCCCGACCTCTACACGCCGGCACCGGCATAAGAGCAAGCATGGGAAAAGGCCAATGCCGGAACGATTGATGCGGTTGGAAAATGATTGCTTCCATCATTTTCCAACCGTGGAACCCTCTCGATCAATGCGCTCGCATTGATCGAGAGGGTCATGCCGGTGGCGCCCTCAGCTGGCGTTGGTATGAACCTCGCCGGATGTGCTTCGCACCCAAGCCAGATTACGCGCCGACGCCTTTGAGGCAGCATAGCCTGTCGTTGCCGCCGCCCTTGAGTAGGCCGTGCGGAAGAAGTCCTGCACAGCTTCGACCACGTGCCCGGCTCCAGCGCCCAACCCGTACCACATCGGAAGACGCAGCAGCCTTGCGGAGAGATCGATCGTAACGGGCAATTTCCCTGCGGCGCGGGAAAAACGCCGTCCGGCCGGCGAGGTGTGCAGCGGCACGTAATGAAACGGCGCCTGAATGCCGTTCGCTCGGAGGTGGGCGATCAACGCATTGCGCTCACGGGCTGTGCGCGCCAGGACGTAATACAGATGTGCATTGTGCCGACACTCGACCGGGATCAGCGGACGGCGCAACAGGCCGCATTCCTCCAGCGGTGCCAGTGCCTCATGGTAGGCGTTCCACAAGGCATGGCGCTCCTCGTCCAGTCGCTCGGCATTCTCGAATTGAGCGAGAAGAAACGCCGCCAGAATGTCGGAGGGAAGATAGGACGAACCGACGTCCACCCAGCTGTACTTGTTGACTTCGCCACGGAAGAAGCGCGCGCGGTTTGTGCCCTTCTCGCGGATGATTTCGGCGCGGGTGATCAAATCCGGATCGTTGACGACCAGGGCGCCTCCCTCGCCGGAGATCAGGTTCTTGGTTTCGTGGAAGGAGAAGGCCGACAAGGCGCCGAAGGTGCCGAGCGGACGGCCGCGGTACGCCGACATCAGCGCCTGCGCGGCATCCTCAATCACCGCCAGACCATGCCGGGCGGCGATGGCGCAGATCGCGTCCATTTCGCAGGCGACGCCGGCGTAATGCACCACGCAGATGGCGCGGGTGCGGGGCGTGATCGCCGCCTCGATCAGGCGCTCGTCGATGTTCAGCGTGTCCGGCCGAATGTCCACGAAGACAGGCACCGCTCCGCGCAGCACGAAGGCGTTCGCGGTGGACACGAAGGTGTAGGAGGGCATGATGACCTCATCCCCCGGACAGACGTTGGTCAGAAGGGCGGCCATCTCCAGCGCTGCCGTGCAGGAATGGGTCAGCAAGGCCTGCGGTGCCCCAAGCCGCTGTTCCAGCCACGCATGACAGCGTTTGGTGAACGCTCCGTCTCCGGAAATGTGCGCCTGCTCCAGGGACTGGCGGATGTATTCCAGTTCGTTGCCGGCTAACTTGGGGCGGTTGAAGCCAATCTTCATGTCGCTCATCAACATCACCTCGCGCTCGAACTCGCCGTAGAACGCCCTGGGTCGGGGAGCGAGCGCGGCGAAATGAGGGGCACGGCTGATCGCCATCCACCGCTCGCCCGCCCAGGACCCGGCGATCCGTGTTTTCTGGATGGCCTGTTGATAGCGTCCCTTGGTCTCGGTCGGGGTTGTCAGCCATTGCACACCCCGCACCGTCTTGATGCGGTTGTGCCAGCCGCACCAAGCAAACGACACGCAGTCGAACAGGGGAAATCCGTCTATCGAGCAGATGATATCAAAGCGACCTTTCTAGGACACGTAGCTAGATTGAATGATAGTGGTGCGCTTACCCATCAGAGACTCAATTGGGCGATGTGTAATACCAACGGCAAATGAATGATCCCAATGAGGCGCGGCCGATCCCATGTTGGAAGGCATGGGAAGCGAGGTTCATTTGGTCCGCCATCTCAATGAGGCGGAACTGTATCGGCTCTATCGGGGCGAGAAGGATGGGGCGCAGCGTTCGCATCTGCAGATTATCTGGCTGCTGCCCCCGGAGCGCTCAGCAAAGCTTGTCTCCGAGGAGACGGGCTATTCACAGCGTTGGATCAGCGACGTCATCGGACGGTCGCTCATGCCATGCCTCTAGAGATGGTGTCAGAGACGGATACCGGCCGGATTCGCCGTCCAGCACGCACATGGCCATATGGCGGGCCAAGCCTCGCGGCCACGACAAAAAAAGGGGGGCGGTCCAGTGTCGATGGACCGCCCCCCTTTTACCAGGCGGCCGAAGCCGCGTTACGCCGCGTGGCTCAGCAGCGACGGGTCGACGTGGTCGAACAGCGGGTCATAGCCGGCGTCGACCGGCATGGCCCCGTACACGCTGTTCGCCACCGTCACATCGGCCAACGCCGCCGGAGCGGCCGCCGCCTGCTGGGCCGCGACGTGGCTCCACACGCTGTCCGTTCCGGCGTCGAGCGCCAGCGCCGTGGCCTCGCCGACCGGGGTGGCCGAGGGGAAGAAGCTCTTGTCGGCGTCGACCACCAGCGTGCCGTTCCACCACAGGCCGGACTGGCCCTTGACCACGTCCTTCCCGTCCAAGGCACCCTTGTCGTAGGTGACGATGCTGTCGGTGGCGGAGACAGACTTGCCGTTGATGGTGACCTTGTTGACGATCAGCGAGCGGTCCTGCCCGTTCACCACGGCGTCGTTGTCGTACTGGATCTGCACCTTGTGCGCCTGATCGGCGCTCAGGCTGGTGGTGAAGCTGTAGTCCTTGGCCGAGGTCCCGGCCACGCCCTCCCCGACCTTCTGACCGTCCACCAGCAGGTTGAAGTGGGCGTTCACCCCGCCGGCCGCAGCGCCGGAGGCGTTGACGGTGATCGTCGTGGTGCTGGGACCGCTCTGCGGCAGCGTGCCGCCCGCGGGAAACTCCTTGGCGGGGGCATCGACCACCAGCGTGCCGCCCCACCACATCGACGACTGGCCCTTGACCACGTCCTTGCCGTCCAGCGCGCCCTTGTCGTAGCTGACGATGCTGTCGGTCGGGTTGTGGGCGGTGCCGTTGATGGTGATCTTGTTGACGAACAGGTTGCGGTCCTGCCCGTTCACGAAGCCGTCGTTGTCATACTGGATCTGCACCTTGTGCGGCTGCCCGGCGGTCAGCGTGGTGGAGAAGCTGTAGTCCTTCGCCGCCGTGCCGACCGTGGCATCGCCGATGGCCTTGCCGTCCACCAGAACCTTGAAATGCGCGTTCACCCCGCCCGCGGCGGCGCCGGAGGCGTTGACCTTGATCGTCGTGACGCTGGCCGTCGGCGTCGTCGGAACGGTTGGTGTGGTCGTCGTGGTGTCCACCGCGAAGCCGGCGGAGGCGCCCGCCTTGCCCGCATTGCCGGCCAGATCGGTGTAGCTGCCCACCTTCACCGCCACGTTGGCGTCGGTGATCTTCGTGTTGGACGAGGGCGTGAAGACGGCGGTGTAGGTGGAGGCGTCCACCGTCTTGAAGCCGCTCAGCGTGCCGCCCTTCACCGTGGTGTCGGCCAGCGCGAAGCCCTTCACCGCCTCGCTGAAGGCGAAGGTGACGAGCGGCGCCTCGCCCTTGGTCACGCTGGTGTCGGCGATGCTCACCTTGACCGTGGGGGGCGTGGTGTCGGTCGGGGTGGGGGCCGGCGGGTTGGTCGGGGTGGTGGGCGTGACCGTCGTCCAGCCGGCGGTCGAGGGATAGGCCTGGGACAGGGTCGAATGCTCGTCCTGCGTGGTCGCGTTCATGTAGGCGGACCAGCTGTCGCCTTCCGGGAAGTCACCCCAGCGCCAGCGGTCGCCGTCCGGCATGTAGTAGGTGTTGTTGTCCCACACGTTGCCGCCGTTGAGCATGCCGGCTTCATTGTGGTCGGCGACGCCGCCCGACTGGCCGTTGCCGTCCTTGGAAACGATGATGTTGTCGTGGACCTTGTTGTTGGTCGTGGTCCAGGTCCCGAATTCCCCGGCGCCGCGGTCCTGCTGGATCATCACGATGCCGTTGGCGCCCTTGACCCCGGTGATGTCGATCTTGTTGCCGTAGGCTTCGACGTTCTGCGAGTTCTGGATCTGGATCGACCCGCCCCACAGCCAGCCCTCGGCCTGCGGCTTGGCGCCGTTGCCGACCATCACGTTGTTGCGGATGACGGCGTCGTAGCTGATCTCGTGGGTGATGCCGCCGCCGCTGTTGTTCACGAGCACGTTGTTCTCGTACAGCGTCCCGACATTGTCGATGTCGGTCCACAGGCCGAAGCCGGTGTTGTCGTGGGAATAATTGCCGCGGACCACCAGATCGGTGGTGTAGGCGAACTTGGTGCCGCCGCCCTCCCAGAACACGTCGATGCCCGACCAGGCGCCGTTGCGCGCGATCTCGTTGCCTTCGACCAGGATCTTGGCGCCGGCGCCGCCCAGCCCCATCTCGCCGTTGTCGTGGACGTAGTTGCCGATGAACTTGCTGCCGTCCTGCGCCGTGGCGCCGACCGCGTAGTTCAGCCGCAGTTCGTTGTCCTGGATGGTCCAGTTGACGTCGCCCTGGATGGCGCCTTCCTGCGCCGGCGGGGTGTATTTCTCGATGACGAGGTTCTTGACCGTCACGCCGTCCGCGGTGCCGCCGAAGGCGCGGGCGGTCGTCCCGGCCTCCACCTTGTGGCCCGCCGGGTTGTCGCCGAGGTAGATCTTATCGGCGTTGTAATCGAAGTAGAAGGTTCCCGCCTTCAGCTTCGACAGCGCGTCAACGGGGGTCAGCGGCTTGTCGTCGACATAGACGGTTTCCGGATAGCCGGCGCGCATCGCGCCGGGCGTCGCCTCGTCCGTCGCGCGACGCTCGCCCTGCTGGGTCTGCCCGCCGACCACCCAGCGCCCGGCGCTGTCCTGGGTGAAGCCGGTCAGCAGCTTCGACCCGTTCAGCACGGCGCCCTCGGCCCCGATGAAGGTCTGATTGTCCTTGGGCGTGATCGACTGGAGACGGTACTCGCCCGGCTGCAACCAGAAGGTCGCGCCAGCGGGAGCGCCATTGACGATGGACTGGATGTTGGCGCCCGGTGCTATGACGATCGCACCAGCGGGGGCCGTCAGCGTCTTAGGTCCGTACAGGTTGGCCATATGTCAATGCTCTCTTACGATGTTGTCTTCTGATATGAGTTCTCAGGCGTTTCGCCCTTTGGCATATGCACTTACTACCAATTCGGGGACGGTGGCCGGCGGGGCATTTTTGTGAGATTCCCGGCATCTTTTGCGAAGACTCCAGGAAGTCTCTGTTTTTCAAAAAGGAATCTTCCGCTTATCAAAGAGCGGGGAAGAGAATGGGAATTTTTGCTTGCGGCCTCTTCAAGCGCGAAAGCGCCATGCGTCGCGGGTGAAGCCCACCCGGCCCAGGGGGAAAGTCAGCCGACCAGTTGTGAAACGGGCGCGCCGGGGCGCGTCATCCGCTGGACGACGGCGCAAACCCGTTGAGACATCGAAAACGCGGAGGGATCAGTCGCCGCCGAACTGGCGGTCGATCCATTCGCTCACCGCCGCCGGATCGAAACGCAGGTCGAGCGGGATGGCGGCGACGGCGGCGCGGCAATGCTCGATGAAGGCGCGCTCCGCCCGGTTCATCTTGGACGCGGGATTCCACAGCAGATGGATGTCCACCGGCGCCACCCCTTCCTCCGGCGGCAAGGGCCACAGCAGGCCGTCGCGCACGTCGCGCTCCGCCACATGGCGGGGCAGCGGCCCGATTCCCAGCCCGACGGAGATCATCCGCCGCACCTCGTCCAGATTGACCGAGGCGCCGACGATCCGGCTCTCGATCCCCTCCTGCGCGCGGAAGACGGCCAGCGGCGACAGCACCCCGCCGATCTGGTCGGAGGTGAAGGAGACGAACCCCTCGCTGCGCAGGTCGCCCAGCGTCAGGCCGGTGCGGCCGAACAGGTGATGCCGCGGCCCGCAATAGAGACGGTAGATCTGGCGGGCGAACAGCGCGTGCTCGACCAACGGCGGCGGCTCCCGCATCAGGCAGAGGCCGAGCGAGCCGGTCTTCTGCTGGATCGCCATGTGGACGTCGGCGCTCGCCATCACGTCCAGCCGGAAGGTCACCTGCGGGTGGGTGGCGTGGAAGCGCTCCAGCAGGGCGTCGAACAGCAGCGACTGGATCCGGCTGGCCAGCAGGATTCGGATATGGCCGGAAATCTCCTCGCGGATGTCGCGCATCAGGACGGCGAAGCGGGAGATGTTGCCGTAGATCTCCAGCACCTCGGCGTAGATGATCTCGCCCGCCTCGGTCACGCGGAAACGGCCCTGCCCACGCTCGATCAGGCTGCGGCCGATCTGGTCCTCCAGCCGCTTCAGGGCCTGGGACACCGCCGGCTGGGTCAGCCCGAGACGCTGCGCCGCGCGGGTCAGCCCCTGCTCCTGCACGATCACCATGAAGGTGCGCAGCAGGTTCCAGTCGAGCTGGTGGCCGAGCCGCTCCAGATCGCGCGCCGTCATCGGGGGGAATCCCATCGCCATAAATCCTGCTTATGTCGGCAATGAGGATTATCGATTTGGCGGAAGATGAGAAGCTGAATTGTAATACACCGGTCGTCAGCGGTCGATCCCCGGCTTCGCCCAAACGGGCAAAACCGGGGTCCTAGTCCGAAAGTCGAAATCGCCACAGTGTCTGTCCGGAGATTTGCCGACACACACGGACGACTGCGCGGCGGAGTGGTAAGAACGGAGTCGTCATGCCCGCATCCCACGAGGGTGGGCGGAGCATTGCAGCCGTGGACCGGGATGCGATCCTGGGTGCGGTCGCGACGCTGCGCGAGGATGGAGTGCGCCTGCTGTCCGATCTGGTCCGGAGCCCCAGCCTGCTGGGGCAGGAAGGCCCGGCGCAGGATCTGATGGAACGGATCTTCCGGGACATGGGCCTGGAGGTGGACCGCTTCGCCATCGACGAGGAGGCGCTGAAGGCCCAGCCCGGCTGGTCCCCCTCGCTGATCTCCTACGAAGGCCGCGAGAACGTCGTCGGCGTCCACAAGCCCCGGCGCGCGACCGGCAAGTCGCTGATCTTGAACGGCCACATCGACGTGGTGCCGACCGGGCCGGAGGAGCTGTGGTCCGCCCCGCCCTTCGAGCCGGTGATCCGCGACGGGCGCCTCTACGGGCGCGGCGCCGGCGACATGAAGGCGGGCATCGCCGCCTACGTCATGGCCTTCAAGGCGCTGCGGAGCCTGGGCGTCCAGCCCGCCGCCCCGGTCTATCTCCAGTCGGTGGTCGAGGAGGAATGCACCGGCAACGGCGCGCTCGCCTGCGTCGCCCGCGGCTACAAGGCCGACGCCGCGGTGATCCCGGAACCCTTCAACCACACGCTCCAGATCGCCCAGGTCGGCGTGATCCGCTGCGAGCTGGAGGTGACGGGCCGACCCGCCCATGTGCTCGACACCGGCGCCGGGCTGAACGCCATCGAGGCGGCTTTCCGCGTGCTGAAGCACCTGAAGACGCTGGAATCGGCCTGGAACCACCCCGACGGGCGGCATCCCGCCTACGCGCACCATCACCACCCCTACAACCTGAACGTCGGGCACATCGACGGCGGCGAATGGGCCTCTTCCGTCCCCACCCGCTGCCGGATGGAGCTGCGCTTCGGCTTCCCGCCGGGCCGCGCCGCCGCCGAGGTCAGCGCCGAGATCGAACGCGCGGTGGCCGAGGCCTGTCGCGGCGACTCCGACCTCAAGGGGATCGACGCCCGCGTCATCTTCCGCGGCTTCCAGGCCGAGGGCTGCACGCTGGACCCCGATCACCCGATGCTGGAGGCGCTGGACGCCGCGCATCGGTCGATCTTCGGAACGCCGGCGCCGAAGCTGGCCCAGACCTGCACCACCGACGTCCGCAACTTCGTGCTCTACGGCGACACGCCGGCCACCTGCTACGGCCCGGAGGCGGAGCGCATCCACGGCATCGACGAGTCCGTCTCGCTCGACAGCATGGCGAAGGTGACCGCCGTGCTGGCCCTGTTCATGGCCGACTGGTGCGGCCTCGAATCCATCGATCCATAACGGTCGCGTGACGAGAATCAACAATAAGGGGGCTTCAGACATGAGCAATCGTTTGCGTCACTTTCGTCAAACCCTGACCGCCGCGGCGCTGGCGGCCGCCCTGGCGGCGCCGCTGGCGCTGACCGTGCCCGGCGTCGCCGTGGCGCAGGAGCGCGGCGGCACGATGAACATCATCGTCCAGCCGGAACCGCCGATCCTGGTGCTGGGCCTGAACCAGCAGGGTCCGACGCAGACGGTCGCCGGCAAGATCTACCAGGGCCTGCTGACCTTCGGCTTCGACCTGACGCCGCAGCCGGAGCTGGCGGAGAGCTGGGAGGTCTCGCCCGACGGCAAGGTCTACACCTTCAAGCTGGTGAAGAACGCCAAGTGGCACGACGGCAAGCCCTTCACCGCCCACGACGTGGTGTTCTCCACCTCCAAGTTCCTGATGGAGACCCACCCGCGCGCCCGCGCCACCTTCTCCAAATGCGAGAAGATCGAGGCGCTGGACGACTACACCGTCCGCTTCACGCTGAAGGAGCCGTTCGGCCCGTTCCTTCAGGCCTTCGAGGTGTCGTCGGCCCCGATGATGCCGAAGCACATCTATGAAGGCACCGACTTCAAGGCCAACCCGGCCAACGCCACCCCGATCGGCACCGGCCCCTTCAAGTTCAAGGAGTGGAACAAGGGCTCCTACATCCATCTCGTCCGCAACGACGAATACTGGAAGGCCGGCAAGCCCTACCTGGACGACATCTATTTCCGCGTGATCCCCGACGCCGCCTCGCGCGCCGTCGCCGTGGAGCAGGGCACCGTCCAGCAGACCCAGTTCAACGACATCGAGACCTTCGACGTTCCGCGCCTGAAGGGCCTGCCCAACGTCGAGATGACGACCAAGGGCTACGAGTTCTTCGCACCGCTGTCCTGGATCGAGATCAACACGCGCAACAAGCCGCTGGACGACAAGCGCTTCCGGCAGGCGATGATGCACGCCATCGACCGCAAGTTCATCCGCGACAAGATCTGGTTCGGCCTCGGCCGTCCGGCGACCGGCCCGGTGAATTCGGTCACCCGCTTCCACGAGTCCAACGTCCGGAAGTACGACTTCGACCCGAAGAAGGCCGAGGCGCTGCTTGAGGAGGCTGGCTATAAGAAGGGCTCCGACGGCACCCGCGCCAAGGTCCGCCTGCTTGTCATGCCCTACGGCGAGACCTGGACCCGCCTCGGCGAGTATGTGAAGCAGGCGATGAAGCGCGTCGGCGTCGACGTGACGCTGGAGACCACCGACGCCGCCGGCTGGGTCAACCGCGTGTCCAACTGGGACTACGACCTGAGCTTCAACTTCGTCTACCAGTACGGCGACCCGGCGCTCGGCGTGTCGCGCACCTACATCTCGGACAACATCCGCAAGGGCGTGATGTTCTCCAACACCATGGGCTATTCCAACCCCGAGGTGGACCAGCTGTTCGCCCAGGCCGCCCAGACCAACAAGGACGAGGAGCGCCGGCAGCTCTACTCCGCCGCCCAGAAGATCCTGGTCGAGGACGTGCCCGTCGCCTGGCTGCTGGAGATGGAGTTCCCGACCTTCGTGGACAAGCGCTTCAAGAACGCCGTCACGACCGCCATCGGCGTGAACGAGAGCTACGACAGCGTTTATATGGTGAAGAAGTAAGAAAAGGGAGCGGTTGCCCCCACCCCGGCCCTCCCCCGCTTCGCAGGGGAGGGGCTAAATTCCCTCCCCTGCGGGAGCGGGGGAGGGTCAGGGAGGGGGCAACACGCACCCGGGAGTGACAACATGCCCCGCATCGCCCTATTCATCTCACAGAGGCTGGTGAAGGCGGTCTTCGTCGTTCTGGCGATCGCCGTGTTCAACTTCTTCCTGGTCCACGCAGCGCCCGGCGATCCCGCCGCGGTGATGGCGGGCGAGGCCGGGGCCGCCGATGCCAAGTTCGTCGAACAGCTCCGCCAGCAGTTCGGCCTCGACCGCCCCCTGTACGAGCAGCTCGGCACCTACATGTCCAAGGTGGTGCAGGCCGACCTCGGCTACTCCTACCGCCAGCAGCGTCCCGTCTTCGACCTGCTGATGGACCGGCTGCCCGTCACCCTGTCGCTGACGCTGACCGCCTTCGTGCTGGCCCTGCTGGGCGGCGTGGCGCTGGGCACGCTGGCGGCGATGCGCGCCGGCACCTGGTCGGACACCGCCATCACCGTGGTCGGCCTGACCGCCTACGCGACCCCGATCTTCTGGATCGGCCTGATGCTGATCCTTCTCTTCTCGGTCAATCTCGGCTGGCTGCCCGCCTTCGGCACGGAGACCATCGGCGCCGGCTACACCGGCTGGGAGGCCTTCCTCGACAAGGCGAAGCACCTCGTGCTGCCGGTGACCACGCTCGGCCTCTTCTACATGGCCGTCTACACCCGGCTGACCCGCGCCTCGATCCTGGAGGTGCGCGACATGGATTTCGTCAAGACGGCGCGGGCCAAGGGCCTGCCGGAATGGCGCATCGTGTCGGTGCACATCCTGCGCAACGCCATCCTGCCCGTCATCACGGTGGCGGGGTTCCAGGCCGGGCACCTGATCGGCGGTTCCATCCTGATCGAGACCGTCTTCGCGCTCCCCGGCATCGGGCGCCTCGCCTTCGAGGCCGTGTTGCAGCGCGACTATCAGGTCCTGCTCGGCATCTTCCTTCTGACCTCGGTGGTGGTGGTGGTGTTCAACCTGCTGACCGACCTGATCTATTCCCTCGTCGATCCGCGCATCGAGGTGGCGCCATGACCGCCGCGGCCATCGCCCCCGCCCGCAAGGGCTCCGGCTTCTGGGGCGCCTTCGCCCGCAACAAGGGCGCGGTGATCGGTCTGGCCTTCCTGACCCTGATCGTCCTGATGGCGGCCTTCGCCGACGTGCTGTACCCGGACAGCCCCTGGGACATGACCGCCATGCCCTTCCAGCCGCCGCTGTCGGAGGACGCGCTGCTCGGCTCCGACACGCTGGGCCGCGACATCGCGGCGGGCATCGCCCACGGGGCGCGGGTGTCGCTGCTGATCGGCCTGACCTCGACCGCCGTCGCCGTCTTGATCGGCGTGTTCCTGGGGGCCGTCTCCGGCTTCTACGGTGGGCGCGTCGACGATCTGGTCATGCGCTTCACCGAGCTGTTCCAGACCATCCCGAACTTCGTTCTGGCCGTGGTGCTGGTGGCGATCTTCACGCCGTCGCTGACCTCCATCGTGCTGGCCATCGCCATCGTCTCCTGGCCGCCGCTGGCGCGGCTGGCGCGCGGCGAGTTCATGAGCCTGCGGAGCCGCGAGTTCGTGCACGCCGCGGTGACCACCGGCCAGTCGAACATGACGATCATCTGGCGCCAGATCCTGCCCAACAGCCTGTCCCCGATCATCGTGTCGGCCTCGCTGATGGTGGCGACGGCGATCCTGCTGGAAAGCTCCCTCTCCTTCCTCGGGCTCGGCGATCCGAACCTGATGAGCTGGGGCTACATGGTGGGCGCCGCCCGCACGGTGATCCGTCAGGCCTGGTGGATGAGCTTCTTCCCCGGCATCGCGATCCTTCTGACCGTGCTCGCCCTCAACCTCGTGGGTGAGGGGCTGAACGACGCGCTGAATCCCAAGCTGGCGCGAAAGGGCCGTTCCTGATGACCGAGACGCCTCTCCTCGACGTCCGCAACCTGACCATCGACCTGCCGCGCGGCGCCGACCGCCCGCACGCGGTCGAGGACCTGACCTTCACGCTGGAGCCCGGGGAAATCCTCTGCGTGGTCGGCGAGTCCGGGTCGGGCAAGTCGATGACCGCGCACGCCGTGATGGGCCTGCTGCCCAAGGCGGTGACGGTGTCGTCCGGCGAAATCCGCCACCAGGGCACCAATGTGTTCAGCCTGCCGGAGCGCGAGCAGCGCGCGCTTCGCGGCGGCCGCATCGCCATGATCTTCCAGGAGCCGATGACGGCGCTGAACCCGCTGATGCGGGTCGGTGACCAGATCGACGAGGTGCTGCGCTACCACACCACGCTCAATCGCGCCGCCCGCCGGGCGCGCGTGGTGGAGCTTCTCGCCTCCGTCGGCCTGCCGGAGCCGGACCATCTGCGCCGCAGCTACCCGTTCCGCCTGTCGGGCGGCCAGCGCCAGCGCGTGATGATCGCCATGGCGCTGGCGGTGGAGCCGGATATCCTGATCGCCGACGAGCCGACGACCGCGCTCGACGTCACCACCCAGAAGCAGATCCTGGAGCTGATCCAGGACATCCAGGCCAAGCGCCACATGGGCGTGATGTTCATCACCCACGACTTCGGCGTGGTGGCGGAGATCGCCCACCGCGTGGCGGTGATGCAACGCGGCCGGATCGTCGAGATCGGCACCGCCGAGGAGGTCCTGAACCGGCCACAGCATCCCTACACCCGCCAGCTCATCGCCGCCGTCCCGCACCTGATCGAGCACCGCGAGGACTTCACCCGCGCGCGCCAGCCGGTGCTGACGGCGGAGAAGGTGTGCAAGACCTTCCACCTCGGCGGCGGCTTCTTCACGCCGGGGCGCAAGGTGGTGGCGGGCGACGACCTGTCGCTGACCATCCACCAGGGCGAGACGGTCGGGCTGGTCGGCGAATCGGGCTCCGGCAAATCGACGCTGGGGCGTTCCATCGTCGGGCTGATCAAGCCGGATTCGGGCAAGATCCTGTTCGAAGGGGTCGATCTGCTGTCGCTGTCGCGCCCGGCCTTCCGGCCCTACCGGCGGCATGTGCAGATGGTCTTCCAGGACCCCTACGCCTCGCTGAACCCGCGCCACACCGTGGGCGACATCATCACCCAGGGGCCGGTGGCCTTCGGCGAGGACCGCCGCAAGGCGCTCGACAAGGCGAAGGCGCTGCTGTCCCTCGTCGGCCTCGACGCCTCGGCGGCGGAGCGTTTCCCGCACGAATTCTCCGGCGGGCAGCGCCAGCGCATCTCCATCGCCCGCGCCCTGGCGCTGGAGCCGAAGCTGCTGGTCGCCGACGAGCCGGTGTCGGCGCTCGACGTGTCGGTGCAGGCGCAGGTGCTCGACCTGCTGGAGGATCTGCGGCACCGGCTGAACCTGTCGATGCTGTTCATCACCCACGACCTGCGCATCGCCGCCCAGATCTGCGACACCATCGCGGTCATGCAGAAGGGCCGCATCGTCGAAATCGGCCCGGCGAAGGAGGTGTTCGGCAACCCACAGCACAGCTACACCCGCACTCTGCTGGACGCCATCCCCGGCAAGGGCTGGACCATCCCGGAGGACGTGATTCCGGTGACGCGGCGTTCGGCCGCTCTGCGCAACAGCGCCTGACGGCACGAGGATGAAAGTCGCCGTCATCGGGGCCGGGGCGGTCGGCGGGCTGATCGCCGCGCGGCTGACCGCCGCCGGGCTGCCGGCCTCGCTGGTCGCCCGGCGGCGGACGCTCGACACGCTGCGGCGCGACGGGCTGACGGTCGAAGGACCCTCGGGCCGTCCGGTGACGGTGCGGCCGCTGGTGACCGACGACACGCTGGCCCTCGGCCCGCAGGACGTGGTCGTGCTGGCGGTGCCCGCCCCGCTGCTGACCGACGTGCTGGACCTGCTTCTTCCCCTGCTGGGGCCGAAGACGCGGCTGGTCCCGGTGGTCGGCGGCATTCCCTGGTGGTACCCGGCGGACGAGGCCATCGGTGGCCCCCTGGGGGCAGCGCCCCTTGCATCGGTCGATCCCAAGGGGCTGCTGTCGGACGCAATACCGGCGGACCGCATCGTCGGCGCCGTCGCCCGCGTGGCGGTGGAGCGGCGCACGCCCGGTTACCTGCGGCATCTGGGCGGGCTGCGGCTCGCACTCGGCCCGGCGGCGGGGAGTGGAGGCGCCAGGGATCTGGCGGCTCTGTTCGGGGCGGGCGGCTTCAACGCGCTGGCCGTGCCGGACATCCGGGCGGAGGTGTGGACGGCGCTGCTGGCGCCCTTCGCCTTCGGCCTGCTGGGCCTCGCCACCGGGAAGACGGCGCAGGAGATCGCCCACGACGACGCGCTCCAGCCCAGCTTCGCCGCGGTGGTGGAGGAACTGCTGGCCTTGTCGGTGGCTCTCGGCCATCCGGCGACGGCGAAGGTCGAGGATGTGTGGACGATTGCCCAGCATCCGGGCCGCATCCGTCCGGCGCTGCGCGCCGACGTGGCGGCGGGACGGCGGGCGGAGATCGAGGCGGTGCTGGACGCGCCGCTGGAACTGGCAAACAGGGCGGGTCTGAGCCTGCCCACGGTGACCGGGCTGCTGACCGCGGTTCGCGCCGACACTCAACAATAATTCGGAATTGGGATCGGGATAGGGACCATGTCTGACCTGCGCATCGACGGCGACCGCCTGTGGCGGACCCTGATGGACCTCGCAAAGATCGGCGCGACGCCGAAGGGCGGCCTGTGCCGGCTGGCGCTGACCGACCTCGACCGGGAGGGGCGCGACCTCTTCGTGCGCTGGTGCGAGGAGGCCGGCTGCACCGTGACCGTGGATGAGGTGGGCAACATCTTCGCCCGCCGTCCGGGCCGCAGCCCCGACCGCCCCGCCGTCTGCATGGGCAGCCATCTGGACACCCAGCCGACCGGCGGCCGCTTCGACGGCATCTACGGCGTGCTGGCCGGGCTGGAGGTCATCCGCAGCTTCAACGACCAGGGCATCGAGACGGACGCCCCCATCGACCTGATCGTCTGGACCAACGAGGAGGGCGCGCGCTTCTCCCCGCCGATGCTGGGCTCCGGCGTGGCGATGGGCGTCTTCACGCTCGACCATGTGCTGGACATCCGCGACACCGACGGCGTCCGCCTGGGCGACGAGTTGGCGCGAATCGGCTACAAGGGCAGCGTTCCCGTCACCGGCCACGCCATGGGCGCCTATTTCGAGGCGCACATCGAGCAGGGTCCGGTGCTGGAGGCCGAGGATGTCGAGATCGGCGTGGTGACCGGCGCGCAGGGCCAGCGCTGGTACGAGGCGACGGTGACGGGCCGCGAATCCCACGCCGGCCCGACGCCCATGCGCCTGCGCCGCGACGCGCTGGCCGGTGCCGCCGTGATGATGGAGGCGGTGGAGGCCATCGCGCTGGAGGTCGGCGGCGACGCCTGCTCGACCATCGGGCGTGTCCAGGTCCACCCGGACTCCCGCAACGTCATTCCCGGCCGCGTCTGGTTCACCATCGACCTGCGCAACCCGGACCCCGACGCGCTGTCCCGCATGGACGCGATGCTGCGCGAGCGGCTGGCCGCCATCGCGGACAAGCGCGGCCTGACGCTGGAACTGACCGATTTCTGGGCCTTCCCGACCACGCCGTTCGCGCCGGAACTGGTCGGCCATGTCCGCCGCTCGGTGGAGCGGCGCGGCCTCAGCCACCGCGACATCGTGTCCGGGGCCGGCCATGACGCGGTCTATGTCGCGCGCAAGGTGCCGACGGCGATGATCTTCATCCCCTGCGAGAACGGTCTCAGCCACAACGAGGCGGAGAACATCAAGCCCGAACACGCCGCGTCCGGCTGCGCGGTCCTGGCCGACGCGGTTCTGGCGACGGCCGGGTAACAGCTTTCTTTTCCCCCTCTCCCCCTGGGGAGAGGGCCGGGGTGAGGGGGTTGCGCTTTTGCCGAACGTGCCGCCATGCGCATCCCCCTCACCCTAACCCTCTCCCCAGAGGGGAGAGGGGAAACACATCATTCCGGGAGCCCTTCCATGCGCTACGTCTTTGCCGAGGCCCAGTTGCGCCATCGACCGCCGACCTTCCTGGTGCGCGGCCAGCCGAAGCCCTCGCCGGAGAAGGCGGAACGGGCGGAGGCGCTCGTCGGCTCCCTGCGGGCGCGCGGCGTGACGGTGGAGGAGCCGCCGTCCTACGGCGCCGGCCCGCGCGCGGCGGTCCATTCCGCCGATTACCTGCGCTTCCTGGAAACCGCCCACGCCCGCTGGTCGGCCCTGCCCGACGCGTCGGAGGTCATCGTCCCCAACGTCCATCGCAACACCGACATGGCCGAGTATCCCACGGGCATCGTCGGTCAGGCGGGCTGGCACATGGCGGACACCGCCTGCCCGATCGGCGCCGGCACCTGGGAGGCGGTCTGCGGCGGCGCCGACACGGCGGTCCACGCGGCGCTGATGGTGGCGAGCGGTCGGGAGCGCGCGGCCTACGCGCTGTGCCGCCCGCCAGGGCACCATGCGTCCCGCGACATGGCCGGGGGCTTCTGCTACATCAACAACGCCGCCGTCGCCGCCCAGGCGATGCTGCCGGTGCTGGCCCAGCAGGGCCGCGCGCCGCGCGTCGCGATCTTCGACGTGGACGTCCACCACGGCAACGGCACGCAGGCGATCTTCTACGAGCGCGACGACGTGCTGGTCGTGTCGATCCACGGCGACCCCAACAACTTCTACCCCTGGTTCGCCGGCTACGCGCACGAGCGCGGCAAGGGCCGTGGGCTGGGCAGCAACCTGAACATCCCCCTGCCCATGGGCACCGAGGAGTCCACCTTCCTCGACGCGGTGGACGGGGCGCTGACCCACATCGCCGCCTTCGGACCGGAGGCGCTGGTGCTGTCGCTGGGCTTCGACACCTACGTCGGCGACCCGCTGGCCTTCTTCAAGGTGACGACGCCGGGCTTCGCCGCGCTGGGCCGCAAGATCGCCGGCGCCGGCCTGCCCACCGTGGTTGTGCAGGAGGGCGGTTACGATTGCGATGCGCTGGCGGTGAATCTCGCCAGCTTCCTGGATGGTTTCGAGGGCGGGCTTACGGAGGCGGCACGATGATCGGCGCGGAAATCCCGGGCGCGGAAATTCTGGTCCGGACGCTGGTGGCGAACGGCGTCGACACCTGCTTCGCCAACCCCGGCACGTCGGAGCTGCACGCTCTCGCCGCCTTCGACTCTATGCCTGGGGCGCGCTGCGTCCCGACTTTATTCGAAGGGGTGGCGACGGGCGCGGCGGACGGCTACGCCCGCATGACCGACCGCCCGGCGGCCACGCTGCTGCATCTCGGGCCGGGGCTGGCGAACGGGCTGGCCAACCTGCACAACGCCCGGCGCGCCTGCGTCCCGATGGTCAACATCGTCGGCGACCACGCGACGTGGCACCGCGGCGTCGACGCGCCGCTGACCTCCGACGTGGAGGGGCTGGCGACGCCGATGTCGGCCTGGGTGCGCACGGTGCCGGACGCCGCCTCGGTCGCCGCGGACACGGCGGAGGCCATCCGCGCCGCGCTGACCCCGCCGGGCGGCGTGTCGACGCTGATCCTGCCCTCGGATTCCTCCTGGGACGACGCGGCGGCGGTGGACCCGATCGTCGTGGAGCCGCCCGCCCCCGCTGTTCCGGACGCCGCCGCCCTGCGCGCCGCCGCCGCCGCCCTGCGCGGCGGGGAGCGGGTGGTGGTCCTGCTGAACGGCCGCGCCACGCGGGCGGAAGGGCTGGCCCTGGCTGGGCAAATCGCCGCCGCGACCGGCGCCAAGCTCTACGCCCACACCGGCGCCACCCGCATCGAGCGTGGGGCCGGCCGCGTGACGGTGGAGCGCTTCCCCTACCCCATCGACCTCGGCATCGCCGCGCTGGCCGGGGCCAAGCACGTCGTCCTGATCGGTTCGGGGGAGCCGGTCGGCTTCTTCGGCTACCCCGACAAGCCCAGCCGTCTGGCGCCGGAGGATTGCCGCATCCACAACGTCGCCCCGCCGGGCAGCGATGCCCTGGCCGCCCTGCGCTGGCTGGTCGAGGCGGTGGGCGCCGCCGGGACGCCCGTTCCGGTGCAGCCCCTCGCCCTGCCCGAACCGGCGACCGGCGAGCTCACCGCCGACAGCGTCGGGCAGTCCCTGGCGGCGTTGCTGCCCGAGGGCGCCATCGTGGTGGACGAGGGGATTTCCTCCAGCCCCATGGTCTACACGGCCTGCGCCGGGGCGCGCCCGCACGACTGGCTGACCATCACCGGCGGGGCCATCGGCATCGGCATGCCGCTGGCGCTGGGTGCGGCCATCGCCTGCCCCGACCGCAAGGTGGTGACCGTCCAGGCGGACGGCAGCGGCATGTACACGCTCCAGGCCCTGTGGAGCCAAGCGCGCGAGCAGACCGACGTGGTGACCATCATCTTCGCCAACCGCCGCTACGGCATCCTGCAATGGGAACTGGGCAACCTCGGCTTCCGCGACATGGGTCCGAACGCCCGCAACTGCACGGAGCTGGGCCGCCCGGACCTCGACTGGGTGGCGCTCGCCCGCGGCATGGGGGTTGAGGGGGGACAGGCGACCGACGCGGAGAGCTTCAACCGCCTGCTGACGACCGCCTTCGCCCGCAAGGGCCCTTTCCTGATCGAAGCGGTGATCTGACGAACAACAACATCCCCGCGCCCCCTCAAGGGGCGTGGGGGATAAGGGAGGACACATGACCACGCCCAAGAAGAGCGCGCGCAAAGTCATCATCACCTGCGCGGTCACCGGTTCCATCCACACGCCCAGCATGTCGCCGCACCTGCCGGTGACGCCGGACCAGATCGCGGCGGAGGCCATCGCCGCGGTGGAGGCCGGGGCGGCCATCGTCCACCTGCACGCCCGCGACCCGGAGACCGGCCGCCCCACCCAGGACCCGGATCTGTTCCAGCGCTTCCTGCCGCGCATCAAGCAGGCGACGAAGGCCGTGGTGAACATCACCACGGGCGGCAGCGCCGCCATGACGGTGGAGGACCGGCTGCGCCCCGCCGCGCAGTTCCAGCCGGAGGTCGCGTCGCTGAACATGGGCTCGATGAATTTCGGCCTGTTCCCCATGCTGAACCGCTTCAGCGAGTTCCAGCACGACTGGGAGCGCACCTATCTGGAGAACAGCCGGGACCTCGTCTTCAAGAACACCTTCACGGACATCGAGCACATCCTGAAGACCTGCTCCGGCAACGGGACGCGCTTCGAGTTCGAGTGCTACGACATCTCACACCTCTACACGCTGGCCCATTTCCTGGACCGCAAGCTGGTGACGCCCCCGCTGTTCGTGCAGTCGGTGTTCGGCATCCTGGGCGGCATCGGTGCGCATCCGGAAGACGTGATGCACATGAAGCGCACCGCCGACCGGCTTTTCGGCGACCAGTATGTGTGGTCGGTGCTGGGCGCCGGGCGCAACCAGATGCCCATCGCCACGCAGTCGCTGGCGCTGGGAGGCAACGTGCGCGTCGGGCTGGAGGACAATCTGTGGGCCGGTCCGGGCCGCCTCGCCACCTCCAACGCCGAGCAGGTCGCCATGGTCCGCACCCTGATCGAGGGGCTGGCCCTTGAGGTCGCCACTCCGGACGAGGCCCGCGCCATGCTGTCGCTGAAGGGTGGCGACGCGGTGACGTTCTGACCGGGAATAACCCTCTCCCCGGAGGGGAGAGGGGATTTCAAGATACGACCACCCCACACCCGGAATCCCATGCCATGATAAGCCGCGCTCGGGCGCTGGATCTGTCGCTGGTTGGCCTCATCAGCGTCTGCTGGGGCCTGAACTGGCCTGCCGTCAAGATCATCCTCACCCAGATCCAGCCCTGGACGCTGCGCAGCCTGGGCTTCGCCGTGGGGGCGGCGGTGCTGTTCGCCTACGCGCGGTCGCGCGGGGAATCGCTGGCCGTGCCGCGCGGGCAGCGCTGGCCGCTGGTTGCCGTCGCCCTGCTCAGCATGGCGGGGTTCAACATCTGCTCCGCCTTCGGGCAGATGAACATGGCGACCTCCGGGGCGGCGATCATCGCCTACACCATGCCGGCCTGGGCGATGCTGCTGGCCATCCCCATCCTGGGCGAACGCCCCGGCCCGCGCCAGTGGATGGGGCTGGCCTGCGGACTGGCCGGGCTGGCCGTGCTGCTCGGCCCCGACCTGCTGCGGCTGGGCGCGCTGCCGCTCGGCCCGGCCTTCATGCTGACCGGCGCGCTGTGCTGGGCGCTGGGCAACGTCCTGATCAAGCGGACGGCCTGGACCATGGGGCCGAACGCCATCACTGGCTGGCAGTTCGCCATCTCCCTGCCGGTGGTGCTGCCCTTCGCCCTGGTGCTCGACCCCGCCCCGACGCTGGCGCTGGAACCCCGCGTGCTGGTCGCTCTGGTTTTCCACCTGCTGGTGGCGATGGTCGGCGGCTATCTGCTGTGGTTCGCCATCGTGCGGCGGCTGAGCGTCGCGCAGGCCTCGGTCAGCTCGCTGATCGTGCCGGTGATCGGCGTGACCGGCGCCATCGTCGTGCTGGGCGAGACGCCGCCGCTGCGCACCTACGCCGCACTGGCGCTGATCCTCTGCGCCGTCCTGCTGGTCGTGATGGTGCGCGACAAGCGGTCCGCTCCCACCCCGGCGCCGGTCACGGCGGAGCCGCGGGGGGCAGGTTCTCCCTGAAGATGACCTCGATGCGCGGCGGCTCCACGCCGTGCATCGCCTCCCGACCGGCGCGCAGGTTGGCGAAGACGGCGGCGCAGCTCATCAGGGCGCTGCGCGGGTCCTGGGTGATCACCGCCTCCATCGTGCCGTCGATCAGAAGCGAGCGCGTCTCCGGCGTGAAGCCGTGGCCGATGAAGACGACCTCGCGCTCCCGCCGCGCCTCCTTCAGCGCGCGGGCGACACCCTCCGCCCCGCCGCCGATGGTGTAGATGCCGGCGAGGTCGGGATGGTGGCTGAGCAGGGTCCGCGTCTGCCGGTAGCTCTTGGCCTCGTCGTCGTGGGCCTCGCGCAGCCCCACCACCTCGATGGCGGGGGCCATCTCCTTCAGGACGTTCAGGAATCCCAACTCGCGGTCCTCGTGCGCGCGGTAGCTGAGGCTGCCGGCGATCATCGCGACCTTCCCCGCCCGCCCGCCGAGGAAGCGCGCGAACAGATAGCCCGCCGTCCGCCCCGCCGCCCGGTTGTCGAGCCCGACATAGGCGGCCCGCCGGCAATTCTGCACGTCGGAGATCAGCGTCACGGTCGGCACGTTGCGGGCCGCCAGCTCGTTCACCGCCTCGCGCACCGCCGGATGCTCCAGCGCCATGAAGGCGACCCCGTCGACCTTGCGCCAGTGCTGAAGCAGGCTGCGCGCCAGCAGGTCAGGATTGAAGCTCTTGATGAACTCCACCTGCGCGCGGATGCCCAGGGGGGCCAGCGCCGACTCCGACTGGCGGATCAGTTGGCCGAGCCGCGTCAGGTAGCGGTTCGTCCCGTCCGGCAGCAGGAAGGCCAGCCGCACCGGCTTCGGCCCCAGCGCCGCGCCGATGTCCGATTCCGGGATGTAATCCAGCTCCGCGGCGGCCTTCATCACGCGCTGCACGGTCGCCGGGCGCACGCCGGGGCGGTGGTTCAGGACGCGGTCCACGGTGGCGGTGGACACGCCGGACAGCCGCGCGATGTCGGCGATCCGCGGCAGTCCACGGGCGTTCTCGAAGGGTGCGGCGACGGCGTCCGCATCATCCTGCATCACGGCTCAAATCCCTCCGATCCCATCAAATCACATCATCATTCGCGTTTGACACCAGCCATTCGCGCACATACCGTCCAACCAACAATCACCGTCAAACATCAAACTACATCAACGTTTCCTGGGAGGAAAGCATGAACCCGCTCTCGCGCCGCAATGTGCTCAAGGCGTTGGCCGCCACTCCGGCGGCCGGAATGGTTGCCGGGTTGGCCGCGGGGGCCGGCACCGCCACCCTGATCGGCGCGCCGCGCATCGCCCGCGCCGCCGAGTTCGACTTCAAGTACGGCAACAACCTGCCGCTGACCCATCCGCTGAACGTCCGCTCGCACGAGGCGGCGGAACGCATCCGCCGCGAGACGAACGGCCGCGTCGACATCCAGATCTTCCCGAACAACCAGCTTGGCGGCGACACCGACATGCTGTCGCAGGTGCGCAGCGGCGGCATCACCTTCTTCACACCCTCGGCGCTGGTCATCGCCACGCTGGTCCCGGTCGCCGCCATCAACGCCGTCGGCTTCGCCTTCGCCGACTACGGGCAGGTCTGGTCCGCCATGGACGGCAAGCTGGGCGAGCATGTGCGCGGCGCCATCTCCAAGGTCGGCCTGCACGCCTTCGAGAAGATGTGGGACAACGGCTTCCGCCAGATGACCAGCGGGGCCAAGCCGATCCAGACCGCCGCCGACATGGACGGGCTGAAGATCCGCGTGCCGGTCAGCCCGCTCAGCATCGCCATGTTCAAGTCGCTGTCCGCCGCCCCCGCCAGCCTCCAGTTCTCGGAGGTCTATTCCTCGCTGCAGACGCGCATCGTCGACGCGCAGGAGAACCCGCTGCCGATCATCCAGGTCGCCAAGCTGTACGAGGTACAGAAGTACTGCGCCCTGTCCAACCACATCTGGGACGGCTTCTGGTTCATCGCCAACGGGCGCGCGTGGCGCGGCCTGCCCGCCGACCTGCAGAAGATCGTCTCCACCGCGATCAACGACGCCGGCGTCCAGCAGCGCGAGGACATCAAGGCGCTGAACCAGTCGGTGCAGGCCGACCTCCAGTCCAAGGGCCTGACCTTCAACCAGCCCGCCCCCGACAGCTTCCGCGCCAAGCTCCGCGACAGCGGCTTCTACGGCGAATGGAAGGGCCGCTTCGGCGACGAGGCCTGGGCGCTGCTGGAAAGCGCCGTCGGCAAGCTCGCCTGACGCCGGCCTGAAGAAAAGCTGTGGACAACACGGGAAGGGAGGGTGCGGCTTTGTCTCACCACGCGACGGCGCTCGACGAGGGCGGCGCCATGCCAGGGGCCGCGACCGGCGGTTCCTGGACCGATCGGCTGGACCGCGGCCTCGCCGCGACGGTGGAGGGTGCCGCCGCCCTCATCGTTCTGGCCGAGATCGCCATCCTGCTGGCCGGGGTGACGGCGCGCTACGTCTTCCACGCGCCGCTGGTGTGGTCGGACGAGCTGGCCTCCATCCTCTTCCTGTGGCTGTCCATGCTGGGCGCCGTGGTGGCGCTGCGCCGCGGGGAGCACATGCGGATGACCGGTCTGGTCAGCCGCGTCGGCCCGACGGCCCGCGCCCTGCTGGAGACGCTGGCGATCACGGCCCCCATCGCCTTCCTGGCGATGATCCTGCACCCCGCCCTGGATTACGCCATGGAGGAGCAGTTCATCGTCACCCCGGCGCTGGAGATCAGCAATGCCTGGCGCGCGGCGGCCCTGCCGACCGGGCTGGGGCTGATGGCCGTGGTCGCGCTGATCCGCCTGATGCGGATGCGCAACCTCCGGCTGACCCTAGCGGCGGTCGCCCTGACCGCGGCGGTGACCGTGGCCTTCTGGCTGGCCGGGCCGGTGCTGAAGCCGTTGGGGCAGGCCAACCTCGTCATCTTCTTCGTCGGCGTGGTCGCCGCCTGCGTGTTCGGCGGCGTTCCCATCGCCTTCTCCTTCGCGTTGGCCACCTTCGGCTATCTGGCGCTGACCACCTCGACCCCGCTGCTCGTCATGGTCGGGCGGCTGGACGAGGGCATGTCGCACCTGATCCTGCTGGCGGTGCCGCTGTTCGTCTTCCTCGGCCTGCTGATCGAGATGACCGGCATGGCCCGCGCCATGATCCAGTTCCTCGCCAGCCTGCTCGGCCATGTGCGCGGCGGCCTGTCCTACGTGCTGATCGGGGCGATGTATCTGGTGTCGGGCATTTCCGGTTCGAAGATCGCCGACATGGCGGCCATCGCGCCGGTTCTGTTCCCGGAAATGAAGAAGCGCGGCGCCCCTCCGGGCGACCTCGTGGCCCTGCTGTCGGCCACCGGCGCGCAGACCGAGACCATCCCGCCCTCCATCGTCCTCATCACCATCGGTTCGGTCACCGGCGTGTCGATCGCGGCGTTGTTCGCGGGCGGCCTGCTGCCGGCGGTGGTGCTGGGCGCGGCGCTGTGCGCCGTCGTCTGGTGGCGCTACCGCCATGAGGACCTGAGCCACATCCGCCGCCCGCCGGCGTCGGAGATCGCCCGTCTGGCCGTGGCCGCCCTGCCGGCCATCCTGCTGCCCTTCGTCATCCGCGCCGCGGTGGTGGAAGGGGTGGCGACGGCGACCGAGGTGTCGACCATCGGCATCGCCTACTCCACCCTCATGGGGCTGCTGGTCTACCGCCAGTTCGACTGGGCGCGGCTGAAGCCGATGCTGATCGAGACGGCGTCGCTGACCGGGGCGATCATCTTCATCGTCGGCTGCGCCACCGCCATGGCCTGGGGCCTCACCCAGTCCGGCTTCTCCCGCGCGCTGGCCCTGTGGATGGCTGACATCCCCGGCGGCGGCTACGGCTTCCTCGCCATCTCCATCGTCGCCTTCATCATCCTGGGCAGCGTGCTGGAGGGCATCCCCGCCATCGTGCTGTTCGGCCCGCTGCTGTTCCCCATCGCCCGCGACGCCGGGGTGCACGAGGTGCATTACGCGATGGTCGTGATCTTCGCCATGGGCATCGGCCTGTTCGCCCCGCCCTTCGGCGTCGGCTACTACGGCGCCTGCGCCATCAGCAAGGTCAGCCCGGACGAAGGTCTGAAGCACATCTGGGGCTACGTCGCCGCCCTTCTCGTGGGCCTGATCGTGGTCGCCGCCATTCCGTGGATTTCAACCGGCTTCCTTCCGTACTGAAGCCCCGCCGGTCCCCCCATAACGATAAAATCAGGAGTTCCTTCATGAGCCGATTCTTCGGCCAGATCCGGCAGGCTGGCTACGTCGTCGACGACATCGAGGCCGCCATGGATTACTGGAGCCGCACCCTGGGCATCGGCCCGTGGTTCTACAACGAGCGGGTTCCGATCAAGAACTACACCTACCGCGGGGAGCGGTACGAGGTTCACAACTCGGTGGCGCTCGCCAACTCCGGCCCGCTCCAGATGGAGCTGATCCAGACCCGCAACGACGCGCCGTCGATGTACCGCGACTTCCTGAAGGCCGGGCGCACCGGGCTCCAGCACGTCGCCTACTGGACCGAGGATTACGACGCCGACCTGGAGCGGCTGACCGCCCAGGGCTTCAAGCCGGTGATGAGCGGCGAGGTCGGCGAGAAGGGCCGCTTCGTCTATTTCGACACCGAGTACCATCCCGGCACGGTGATCGAGCTGTCGGAGGTCGCCGGGCCGAAGGGCAAGATGTTCGACCTGATCCGCAACGCCTCCCTCGACTGGGACGGCCGCGATCCGGTCCGGCCCTTCCCCGACCTCAGCCGTCTGTGAGCAGCGCCATGCGGTCCGACAGCTTCGAGGCGACCTATCTGATCGAGACCCCGCTGGACCCCGCCAAGGTGGCGGAGGTCATGGCGGGGGAGCAGTCCTGCGGCACCTTCACCCGCGTCCACGGCGAGACGGACGACCTGCGCGCCCGCGCCCGCGCCGTGGTGGAGCGGGTGGAGGAGCTGGAGCCCGCCGCCGCCCCCAGCCTGCCGAACAGCTGGCTGGAGCGGCAGAAGCGGCCCGGACCGTGGCGGCGCGCCCGCGTCACCATCAGCTTCCCCACCGGCAACGTTGGCGCCAACCTGCCGACGCTGGCCGCGACGGTGGCCGGCAACCTGTTCGATCTGGGCGAGGTCACCGGCCTGCGGCTCGACTCCGTCCGCCTGCCCGCCGCGTACCGCGAACAGTTCGACGCGCCGCGGCACGGCGTGGCCGGCACGCGGCGGCTGACCGGAGTGGAGCGCGGGGCGCTGGTCGGCTCCATCATCAAGCCGAACCTCGGCCTGTCGGCGGAGGAGACCGGCGAGCTGGTCGGCACGCTCTGCGCCGCCGGGCTCGACTTCATCAAGGACGACGAGATCTGCGCCGATCCCGTCCACGCCCCGCTGGCCCAGCGCGTGCCGGCGGTGATGGACCGGGTGCGCCGCCACCAGGACCGTACCGGCAAGCACGTGATGGTCGCCTTCAACATCAGCGACGAGACGGACGCCATGCGCCGTCACGCCGATCTGGTGGAGCGCGAGGGCGGCAGCTGCGTGATGGTCAGCCTGAACTGGTGCGGCTTCTCCGCCGTGCAGACGCTGCGCCGGCACAGCGGGCTGGTCCTGCACGGGCACCGCAACGGCTTCGGCGCCCTGTCGCGCCACCCCAGCCTGGGCATCGGCTTCGACGCCTACCAGACGCTGTGGCGGCTGGCCGGGGTGGACCACATGCACGTCCACGGCCTCCAGGGCAAGTTCGCCCAGCCCGACGCGGAGGTCATCGACGGCGCCAAGTCCTGCCTCGCCCCGTTGGCCGAAGGCTGCGACGACGCGGTGATGCCGGCCTTCTCCTCCGGCCAGTGGGCGGGGACGGTGCCGGTGACCTGGGACGCGGTGGGGACGAACGACCTGCTGTTCATGTCCGGCGGCGGCATCATGGCCCACCCGGACGGCCCCGCCGCCGGCGTGACGAGCATCCGCCAGGCCTGGGAGGCGGTGCGCGAGGGCGTCACCCTGCCCGACGCCGCTGCGGCGCAGCCGGAGCTGAAGCGCGCCCTGGAGTTCTTCGGAGCATCCAAGTGATAGGACATCCGCCGCCCCGGCTTGGCTGGTACGGGGATGACTTCACCGGGGCCACGGACACTCTGGCCACCCTGGCGAAGGCGGGCCAGCGGGCGCTGCTGCTGCTGGAGATTCCCGACGCGGAGCGGCTGGCCGGGCTCGGCCCGCTGGACGCGCTGGGGATCGCCGGGGCGTCGCGGACCATGAACCCGGAGGCCTTGCGGGCGGAGCTGGTGCCGGTGGGGCGCTTCTTCGCCGGGCTCGGCGTGCCGGTGATGCATTACAAATGCTGCTCGACCTTCGACAGCGCACCGCAGGTCGGCAGCATCGGGGCGGCGGTGGCGGCCCTGCGGCCCTTCGTCCCCAACCGCTTCCTGCCGGTGGTCGGCGGCCAGCCGAACATCGGACGCTATTGCCTGTTCAGCACGCTGTTCGCCGCGGCGGGCACCGGCGGGACGGTCCACCGCATCGACCGACACCCGACGATGAAGGCCCATCCGGTGACTCCGATGACCGAGGCCGACCTGCGCCTCCACCTCGCCGCGCAGGGGCTGGAGGGGATGGGCGCCCTGCACTACCCTGATTACGGGCTGGACGCCGGGGCGCTGGACGAGAAACTGGACCGGATGGTCGCGGGCGGGGCTTCCGCCGTCCTCCTGGACATCGCGCAGCCGGCGGATCTGGCACCCGTTGGGCGGCTGATCTGGGAGCGGGCGCGGCGTTCGCCCCTGCTGGCGGTCGGGCCGAGCGGCGTGGTCCAGGCGCTGGCCAGCCAATGGGATCGCAACGACACCGTCCGCGACGCCCCCCTGGCCCCGGCGGAAGGGCCGGTCTTCGTGCTGGCCGGCAGCCTGTCGCCGGTCACGCGCAAGCAGATCGCCGCCGCCGCTTCCTTCCACCGGATGCCGGCGGACGCGGGCGCCCTGTGCCGCGACGACGCCTACCGCGAGCGGCTGCGGAGCAAGATCGCCGGCCTCCTGGGCCAGGGCCGGAACGTGCTGGTGTGGACCGCCCCGGCGGAGGGCGAGACGCCTGACACCGCCCAGTCCGCCGCTATCGCCGACGCGACCGCGGACTTCTTCGCCTCGGTCGCCCGCGCGGTGCCGCTGCGCCGCATGGGCATCGCCGGGGGCGACACCTCCAGCAAGGCGGTGAAGGCGCTGGGCCTGTGGGGCCTGTCCTACCGGACGGCGCTCAGCCCCGGCGTGACGGTCAGCCTGACCCACAGCGCGCACCCATCCACCGATGGCGTCGAGCTGATGCTCAAGGGCGGGCAGATGGGATCGGAGGATCTGTTCGAACGGCTGGTGCGCGGGGGGTAATGTCCGCCTCCTCGCTCACGAAGCGTCCGCAATGGCCCCTAGGTAGTCTTACGTACGCAAAGCCCCTTAGGTACAAGACCGAACTGCACAGGGTACCCCGCAGCGCATAACTTCGGCTCATCGAGCGGTTGCCCCACGGGGACGGGCCGCTTCCACGAACGCCGAGGGGCCCGACATGCACGCTCACACCGCCATCGCCGCCCAGCCGACGCGCGTTCCGCACGGCCATCAGGCCGCCGTGATGGCGATGCCGCGTGTCGCCCCGTCCCGTCCCGCCGCCGGCTTCGCCGCCATTGACGCCGACCCCCTGGCCGCCATCGCCCAGTTCCGGGTGTTCGACCGCGAGCAGTCCATCTTCGCCGAGGGCGAGGCCGCCGACGCCGTCTTCCGGGTGGTCGACGGCATGATCCGCCTCTACAAGCTGCTGCCGGACGGGCGGCGCCAGATCATCGGCTTCCTCCAGGCCGGCGACATGGTCGGTCTGGCCTTCGCCGACCGCTACCTCTACTCCGCCGAGGCGATCACCGCCTCCACCGTCCAGCGCATCCCGCGCTGCCAGCTCGACGCCCTGCTGGACTCCCAGCCGGCCCTGGCCCGCCGGCTGCTGTCGGTCACCACCTCCGAGCTGGTGGCGGCGCAGGACCAGATGCTGCTGCTGGGCCGCAAGTCGGCGCTTGAGAAGCTGGCCAGCTTCCTGCTGGCGCTGAGCCGCCGGGCCGGTGCGGGCCGGGCCATCGCCCTGCCGATGAGCCGCTGCGACATCGCCGACCATCTGGGCCTGACCACCGAGACGGTGTCGCGCGGCTTCACCAAGCTGAAGACCTCGCGCCTGATCCGCATCCTGGACGGCGGCCGGGTCGAACTGCTCGACGCCGAGGCCCTGGCCGATCTGGCCGACTGCGCCTGATCCCGATCTCTCGATCGACCGGCCGGCGAATGCCGGCGATGGGCGGACACGAGCTGATTCGCCGGACTCGGACCATCTGCGGGTCCTGCACAAACCTCTCAGCTTCTCGGCCCCTCAGCTTCCAGGCCGCGATCGGCGCCGTCCTCGCCATGCTCGACCACGCCCGGCCCTCGGAGTAGAGCCCGGATTTACTCGTCGTCCTTGGGGGCGGCGTTGCGGGGCGGCGGCTCGATCACCGGGCCGACCTTCACGCTGCGGGCGGTCAACGGCACGATGTCGCCGATCGGCATGTAGGAGCCATCGGCCAGTTGCTGCGCCGGCTCCCACCGGCCTTCGACCTTGACCCAGCGGTAGATGTTGTTGTTGCTCATGACATCACCACGAAATTTGGAAAGACGAAAGGGGCGGCGTTGCCGCCGCCCCTTCATCCAATACAAGGACAGTCCTTGCGGAAGGCTTACTCGGCCTTGCCGTTGACGGCGTCCTTGAGGGCCTTGCCGGCGGAGAACTTCGGCGCCTTGGAGGCGGCGATCTTGATCTCCGCACCGGTCTGCGGGTTGCGGCCCGTGCGCTCGCCCCGCTCGGCGATCTCGAACTGGCCGAAGCCCGGCAGCTTGACCGTCTCCCCCTTGACCAGCGCGTCCTGCAGGCTCTCCAGAACCGCGTCCAGCGCCTTGCCGGCGTCGGCCTTGGTGCCGCCCAGCTTGCCGGCGATCGCGTCGATGAGATCGGCCTTCGTCATTCCCTACTCCCCTTGTTCATGGCGGAACCCCAGCATCCTCCAGGGCTCCAGGCGCTTCTGACCTACTCCGCCCCGCGTCCGCGCGCAAGCCAATCCCGTGGCGAATTTTTCCCCGGAGCGGATTAAGCCACGGCATGATCCGTATGCCGAGTGTGAGAAACCAATCCGGGACGGTGATGAAAGACGAGTTGGGACAGCATCTGGACGTTCTGAGGCGCTACTCCCTGGTCCTGATGCGCGACCCCGACCAGGCGGAGGACCTTGTCCAGGAGGCGCTCGTCAAGGCCATCGAGGGAGCGTCGTCCTTCACGGACGGGCGTGACCTGCGCAAATGGCTGCTCGCCATCGTCCACAACACCTTCGTGGACCGCTGGCGGCGCCAGCAGGCCGAACGCCAGGCGACCGGCGAACTCAGCTCGATGGCGGAGGAAGGCTCCCCGCCCGCGCAGTTGAGCCACGTCCATCTGGGCCAGACCATCGCGGCCCTGATGACCCTGCCGGTCGAACAGCGGGAGGCCCTGGTGCTCGTGGCGCTCGACGGCATGTCCTACCGGGACGCCGCCGAATGCCTGGGCATCCCCGTCGGCACCCTGATGTCCCGCCTGGGCCGCGCGCGCGACGCGCTGCGGGCCAAGACGGGCGGTGGGCGCCAGCCGGCGTCGGACCAATCCGACCGCAACCCATCAGACCGGGTTCAGCGCCCCCCGTTGCGCGTGGTGAAATGACGATGAACGAACCGATCAGCGACATCGACCTGAACGCCTATGTGGACGGCGAACTCGACGCGCAGCGTCGCATCGAGGTGGAAGCCTATCTGGAGGCCAATCCGGAGGAGGCCGCCCGCGTCATGCACGACATGCGGGTGCGCGACGAGATCGGGCTGTTCATGGCCGGCCCGGCCGTGGAGAAGGCGGCGGCCGAGATGGTCACGCCCGAACCGGTCAGAGCCCCGGCCCCCACCCCGGCGCAGCCGGCGGTCGGCGCCGGCGCGCCCCTGCCGCGGCGCAAGCAGTGGGGCGCCCTGTGGCGCCGCCCGGTGGCGGAACTGATGAACCGGGCGCGGGCACGGGCCGCCAAGGGCTCGGGGCGTGGGCGGCGGGCGGTGGCGGCGCTGTGCCTCGTCGGGCTCGGCTGGACGGCGCACAGCGCGGTGTCGTCCATCTCGGTCAACCCCGTCGCCACGGCCCACGCGGCCACCCATTACATCACCATCGCGGCCCAGACCCACCAGCAGGCGCTGCACAGCGGGATCGACTTCAAACCCTTCGCCGATGCCGCCAATTCCCTGGTGAACCGGCTTGCCTCCGCCAATCCGGAGGTCGCGGTGCCGATCCCGCAACTCGACATTGGGCAGGCGCCGGACGGGCTGCGCACGGTGGCCTGGGACGGTGGGGTCGCCGTGCAGGCAGCCTACCGCCACGGCGGGTCCGAGCTGATCACGCTGTTCGCCAGCGAGGTCGACCGCTTCGCCGTCACCGAACCCCAGGCGGAGCGGATCGGCAACGTCTCGGTCGCCTACTGGCAGGTCGGGACGACGGTCTACGCGCTGTGCGGCGAGCAGCCGGAAAAGGAAATCCTGGCCCACGCCCGCGACGCCCGCATGGCGTGGTTCTGAATCAAGCGCCAAACGACAAGCATCCGAACGATAAGCATCCGAAGGACATGGTGAGACAATGAGCGGACCCTTCTACGGCAACCAATTCGGCACCGCCGCGCCGGCCTACGGCGCCGCGTTCGACGAGGGCCTGCGCAAGCACATGCTGCGGGTCTACAACTTCATGATGCTCGGCCTGGCCGTGACGGGCCTGGTGGCGCTGCTCGTGGCGAGCACGCCGGCGCTGTACGTGCCGATCTTCACGACCCCGCTGAAGTGGGTGGTGATGCTGGCGCCGCTGGCCTTCATCATGGTCCTGTCCTTCCGCTTCCACGCGATGTCGGCATCGGCGCTGCAGGGACTGTTCTGGGCCTTCTGCGCGGTGATGGGCGTCTCGATGGCGTCGATCTTCCTGGTCTTCACCGGGGC
>NZ_JAEPIV010000004.1:31180-32539 GCF_016632405.1 Azospirillum aestuarii | reverse complement strand
AGGCCGACCTGTCGAAGATGGGCTCGTTCCTGATGATGGGCCTGATCGGCATCGTCATCGCCAGCCTCGTCAACATCTTCGTCGGCTCCAGCGCGCTGCAGTTCGCCATCTCGGTCATCGGCGTGGTCATCTTCACCGGCCTGACCGCCTACGACACCCAGCGCATCAAGGAGGAGTACGCCGAGGGCTACGGGCACGAGGGCAACACCAAGCTCGCCGTCATGGGCGCCCTGTCGCTCTACCTCAACTTCATCAACCTGTTCCAGATGCTGATGCAGCTCATGGGACAGCGCGAGGAGTAAGGCGGCGCTTCCATCCGGCGCACCGCCTGCCAGAAAGGGCCGGCCGCTTCCCGCGGCCGGCCCTTTTCCTTTTTTACGGCTTAACGGTCGCCGGAGCGGCGTCCGGCTTGGGTGGATACTCCACCGACACGATGTGCAGCGAGTTGTTCGGGAAGGAGCAGGCCGCCTCCGGCGCCGCCTGGGAGGCCGGATCGAAGGCGTAGGGACGGGGGGAGCGGCCGGCCCCCGCCCCCGCCCCGGCTGTGACCGTCTGGACGCCCGGCCCGGTCACCCGCGACGTCCAGGGCGCTCCGGTGAAGACGCCCGGCGTCGATTCCTCCGCCCACAGCCACAGCACACGGGTGCCCACCGGTTGCGGCTGAGTGAAGGAATGCAGCACCCGCTCGCAGGTCTGCCGGTCCATGTTGTGGATCGCCCGTTCGACCACCGTGTTTTCCGTCCGGGGCGTCCATCGCGACAGCAGCAGCGAGCCGAGGGCCAAGCTGACCGCCACCCCGCCCAACGAGCAGGCGAGCACCAGCCGGAAACTGCCGTCGTCCTTTGCCATGCCCTGCCTCCGCCGTCGATTGCCCATGCCCCCTCCGCCGACATGCTCTACCCTCCTGTCCCGTTCCGCAAGGCCGCCCGGAACGCCGAAAAGGGGGCCACACGCGTGGCCCCCTTTCGGTCGATCCGCCGGAGCGGAGGTTACGGGCTGGCTGCCGCCGTGACCGGACCCGTACCCTGCTGGGCGGCGAGTTCGGCGTTTCGGGCATGGTGCTTGCGCAACATTGGCCGCAGGACCGCGATGGCGCAGAAGGCCGCGATGAGATCCATGGTGGCGCAGATGTAGAGCACGGTCGCCCAGGTGCCGGTGGCTTCCATCAGCAGGTTGCCCAGCGGGACCAGCAGCGCCGCGACGCCCTTGGCGCAGTACAGCACGCCGTAGATCTTCGCCGCATGCTTGGTGCCGAAGGTGTCCGCCGAGGTCGCGCTGAACAGGCTGTACACTTCGCCCCAGGCCAGGAACACCATGCCCGACAGGATCAGGAACATGATCGGGTCGTGGCCGAAGCGG
>NZ_JAEPIV010000004.1:0-31162 GCF_016632405.1 Azospirillum aestuarii | reverse complement strand
GATGCCGTTCATCACGCGGTCGAGCATCAGCGCGAAGGGCAGAGCCGCCATGGTGATGCCGAACAGGCTGATCGGGGCTTCCTTCACGCCCAGATCGTGGGCGATCACGCCGAGCTGGGCCACCGCCATCAGACCGCCCGACACGGTGCAGATGAACATGACCATCATGACCCAGAACACCGGCGTCTGCAGCGCTTCCTTCAGCGTGTAGTCGCGGCGGGACTGCAGGACCTTGGTCGAGGCCTTGACCTGTTCCTTCTGCGGAGCGCGCAGGAAGAAGGCGGCGGCGATGATGATCGCACCCTGCAGCAGACCGAACCAGAAGAAGGTCGCCTGATAGCCGGAGGAGTGGATCATGTTGGCGATCGGCAGGATGGTCAGGGCCGAGCCGGCGCCGTAACCGCCCGCGGTCAGGCCGACGGCGAGGCCGCGCTTGTCCGGGAACCACTTGATCGCGCTGTTGACGCAGGTGGCGTAGACGCAGCCGACGCCGATGCCGCCGATGGCCGAACCGACATAGAGCATGCCGAGCGAGCCGGCGTAGCTGTCGACGATCCAGGACAGGCCGGTCATCACGCCGCCGAAGGCGACGATGACGCGGGGGCCGTAACGGTCGATGAAGTAGCCTTCGATGGGGGTCAGCCAGGTCTGGACGACGACGAAGACGGTGAAGGCGGTCTGGATCGAGGCGCGGGTCCAGCCATGGGTGGCCTGGATTTCCGGCACGAACAGCGTCCAGGCATACTGGATGTTGGCCGCGGCCACCATGCAGACGATGCCGACGACGATCTGCATCCAGCGCGCGCCGTCGGAAATGGGCGCCTGCTTGCCGCCAGGCGGTGCAGCGATGGACTGACTCATTACTCTTCCTCCCCAATGCGGTGATCGAACACTCAACTCAGCCGGGCGGGGCCGATGGTTGTTGTCGCATTGCCTTTCTCTGGGGCTTGCGTGCCCTTCATGTCTTGGCGGGAGCACCACCGCCACCGTTGGGAGAGGCTTGGTGTTCCGCATTTCGTACTTGGTATACCACATAATCAGCGGGACACAATATCCGTTTCAGGGATCACACCACAAATAATCCCTCCCTTAGCAACTATCGTTACAGTTATGCCTTACGGAAGAGCGGAATCAGAAGAGTCAAACTTTCGTGATATAACTTAAAAAAGCAAAAAAAAGGCCGCGCCAAAGCAGGCGCGGCCTCATCATGAGTTCGCTTCACTTACGATCACAACAGTGGAGAAGCCGTTACACCAAAACGGCTGTTCCAATCTTACAGAACTTCAGATCGTCAGCAACCTCATAGTTGATCTGATCTGCATGTCCCGTACGAATCGGAAATAAACAATCCGGCTGACCCAAATCACACCAAGGCCGTCCGACCTCCTTATCCCCTCTTCATACAGTTTACGGACCGGCGGCCCGCTTAATCCCCCGCACCCTCAAAAAAAGTTTGCTCTTCGAATCGTCAGCATCCCGGATTACCATAAAGGCCATGGCTACTCCCCGCTGGCGCCGTTTCCACTGCGCGCCCGCAGCATGGAACAGAAGCCGCGCTCAACCTGTTGTTGGATCGCTCGACCGCTTTCTCGGTCGTCCTTAGAAGCCACAGCCCGCCAAAAACGGGAGCCCCCATGAGCCGCCACCGTCCTCCAGACCCAACCCGCTTCCCGTCCCGCGCCGCCGCCAGCCAGCCCCTGCCCGATCCCGGCGCGAAACGACGGGAGATCGCCATGTTCCTTATCCTGGCGGTGGTGATCTGGCCGATCCTTTCGGTCGCCATCGTGGGCGGCTATGGCTTCCTGGTCTGGATGTCGCAAATCATCATGGGTCCGCCCGGTCCTCCCCCGGTGTGAGCGGAGCGGTGCCATGGCCGATGAGACGGTCGATTTAGGGCGACGAGGCTTTCTCCGCGGACGGCGACGACCGGAACCCGCGCCGTTGCGTCCGCCCTGGTCCCGGACGGACCGCTTCACGGATCTGTGCACCCGCTGCGGCGCCTGCACCGACTCCTGTCCGGAGGGCATCGTCCGCCGGGGGGACGGCGGCTTTCCCGAAATCGACTTCCAGCGCGGCGAGTGCAGTTTCTGCGCTTCCTGCGCGGACGCCTGCCCCGAACCGGTCTTCGACCGTTCCACCGCACACCCTTGGACGCTGGCGGTGCGGATCGGCCCCTCCTGCTTCGCCACCCACCGCATCGTCTGCCGAAGCTGCCGCGACGCCTGCCCGGAATCGGCCATCCGCTTCGCCCTGGCGCCGGGCGGCGTGGCGGTTCCCACGGTGGACGACGGCGCCTGCACCGGCTGCGGCGCCTGCCAGGCCGCCTGCCCGGCTGATGCCATCACATTGCGACCCGGACCGGAGACCGCCCATGCCCCCTGACGCCCCCGACCGACCGGCCGAGGCGCCGGCGGAATGGCACATCGCCTCCATCCTCGTCCATCTGCGGCCCGAGCGCAGCCCCGACGTGCGCGCCGCCATCGCCGCGCTGGGCGACGTCGAGGTCCATACTGAGGAAAGGGGCCGGATGGTGGTGACCGTGGAGGGCCCCCATGAGGGCCGCATCGCCGACCGCATGACCGCGATCCACCTGATGAACGGCGTGATGTCGGCGGTCATGGTCTTCCACCACGCCGAGCCTGTGGCGGCCCAAAGCGCGGAGGAGGTCGGCCCGGCACGGCGCTGACTCTTCCGGATTTCACATTCGTCAAGAAAAAGGGGGGAGGAACCCATGCTTGACCGGCGGGATTTCATCAAGGCGCAGGCGGTCGCGGCCGCCGCGACGGCGGGTGGCATCAGCCTGCCCGCCATGGCCCAGCCATCCATGGTGGCGGGCGAGGACGCCCAGCTCACCTGGTCCAAGGCGCCCTGCCGCTTCTGCGGCACCGGGTGCAGCGTCATGGTCGCCACCAAGGACAACCGGGTCGTCGCCACCCACGGCGACATGCAGGCGGAGGTTAACCGCGGCCTGAACTGCGTGAAGGGCTATTTCCTGTCCAAGATCATGTACGGGCAGGACCGGCTGACCCAGCCGCTGCTGCGCATGCGCGACGGGAAGTACCATAAGGACGGGGAATTTCGCCCGGTCTCCTGGGACGAGGCCTTCGACGAGATGGCCCGCCAGTGGAAGCGGGTGCTGAAGGAGAAGGGGCCGGACGCCGTAGGCATGTTCGGGTCCGGCCAATGGACGATCTGGGAGGGCTACGCCGCGTCCAAGCTGATGCGCGCCGGCTTCCGCACCAACAACCTCGACCCCAACGCCCGACACTGCATGGCCTCGGCCGCCGTGGCCTTCATCCGCACCTTCGGCATGGACGAGCCGATGGGCTGCTACGACGACTTCGAGCACGCCGACGCCTTCGTGCTGTGGGGCTCGAACATGGCGGAGATGCACCCCATCCTGTGGACGCGCATCACCGACCGGCGGCTCGCCCACAATCACGTGAAGGTGGCCGTCCTCTCGACCTTCGAGCACCGCAGCTTCGAACTGGCCGACGTGCCGATGATCTTCGAGCCGGGGACCGATCTGGCGATCCTGAACTACATCGCGAACCACATCATCCAGACCGGCCGGGTGGACAAGGCGTTCATCGAAAAGCATTGCAGCTTCCGGCTGGGACAGAAGGACATCGGCTACGGCCTGCGCCCCGAAAGCGTGCTGGAGGTTCGCGCGGCGAACGCCAAGGACCCGACCGATTCCAAGCCCATGAGCTTCGACGAGTTCGCCGCCTTCGTCAGCGAGTATACGCTGGAGAAGGTGGCGGAGTTGAGCAAGGTGCCGAAGGAGCGGCTGCTGGCGCTCGCCGAGATGTACGCGGACCCGAAGATCAAGGTCATGTCGCTGTGGACCATGGGGTTCAACCAGCACGTCCGCGGCGTGTGGGTCAACCACATGGTCTACAACATCCACCTGCTGACCGGAAAGATCTCGGAACCGGGGAACAGCCCCTTCTCGCTGACCGGCCAGCCCTCGGCCTGCGGCACGGCGCGCGAGGTCGGCACCTTCGCCCACCGCCTGCCCGCCGACATGCAGGTGACCAACCCCACCCACCGCTCCCACGTGGAGGAGGGCTGGAAGATCCCCAAGGGCCTGTTGCCCGGCAAGATCGGCTATCACGCCGTCCTGCAGGACCGGATGCTGAAGGACGGGAAGCTCAACGCCTATTGGATCATGGTCAACAACAACCTCCAGGCGGCGCCCAACAGCGACCAGGAGACCTACCCCGGCTACCGCAACCCGGAGAATTTCATCGTCGTGTCGGACGCCTACCCGACGGTGACCGCCGCCGCCGCCGACCTGATCCTGCCCGCCGCCATGTGGGTGGAGAAGGAGGGCGCCTACGGCAACGCGGAACGGCGGACCCATTTCTGGCACCAGCTCGTCAACGCGCCTGGGGAGGCGCGCTCGGACCTCTGGCAGCTCATGGAATTCTCCAAGCGCTTCACCACCGACGAGGTGTGGCCGAAGGAGATCCTCGACGCCAACCCCGATTTCCGCGGCAAAAACCTGTTCGACGTGCTGTTCCGCAACGGCAACGTCGACCGCTTCCCCGTGTCGGAGCTGGACCCCGCCTATGAGAACCGGGAGTCGAAGGAGTTCGGCTTCTACGTGCAGAAGGGGCTGTTCGAGGAATACGCCGCCTTCGGGCGCGGCCACGGCCACGATCTGGCGCCCTTCGACACCTATCACGAGGTGCGCGGGCTGCGCTGGCCGGTGGTCGAGGGCAAGGAGACGAAATGGCGCTACCGGGAAGGACTCGACCCCTATGTCCCGAAGGGCGAGGGGGTGCGTTTCTACGGGAACCCGGACGGCAAGGCCAACCTGTTCGCCTTCCCCTACGAACCCCCGGCGGAATCGCCGGACAAGGACTTCGACCTGTGGCTGGTCACGGGCCGCGTGCTGGAGCACTGGCACTCCGGCTCCATGACCATGCGGGTGCCCGAGCTTTACAAGGCCATGCCGATGGCGCTGGTCTACATGCACCCGGACGACGCGCAGGCGCGCGGCCTGCGCCGCGGCTCGGAGGTCAAGGTGATGTCGCGGCGCGGCGAGATGCGCACGCGGGTCGAGACGCGCGGGCGCAACCGGCCGCCGCGCGGCGTGGTCTTCGTGCCGTGGTTCGACTCGGCGCGCCTCATCAACAAATGCACGCTCGACGCCACCGACCCGATCAGCAAGCAGACGGACTTCAAGAAGTGCGCCGTCAAGATCGTGGCCGTCTGAGGGAGGACCCGACCCATGCGCCGCCATCTCATGCTCGCGCTGGCCGCGGCCCTGCCCTGCCTCGTGCCCGCACTGCTCGCCGCCCAGGGAACCGGACAGGTCAAGGAGCCCTTCCGCCCGCCGATCCAGTTCACCGACGAGGACCCGGCCCCGCCGATCCCCGCCGACGTCACCGATGACCGGCGGGTCGCCCGCAACTATCCGGAACAGCCGCCGGTCATCCCGCACAACATCCGCGATTATCAGATCAGCCTGAACAACAACCAGTGCCTGACCTGCCACAGCCGCCAGTTCACCGGGGCCACCCAGGCGCCGATGATCAGCATCACCCACTACGTCGACCGCGAGGGCCAGACTCTGGGCGCCGTGGCGCCGCGCCGCTACTTCTGCACGCAGTGCCACGTTCCCCAGACCGTGGCGCAGCCCATCGTCCCGAACACCTTCAGGGACATGGACAGCCTCATCAGTCGCCCGTCGGACGGGGGTGACCGGCGATGAAGCTGCCCGATTTCCTGCTGCGGCCCTGGCGGATCATCGCGGGGCCGAGCCGTTACCTCAGCCTCGGCTTCCTGACGCTGGGCGGCTTCCTGGCCGGCGTGATGTTCTGGGGCGGCTTCAACACCGCCCTGGAGGTCACCAACACCGAGAAGTTCTGCACGAGCTGCCACGAGATGCGGGACAATGTGTTCGAGGAGTTGAAGACCACCATCCACTTCACCAACCGCTCCGGCGTGCGGGCGACCTGCCCGGACTGCCACGTCCCCCACAACTGGACCGACAAGATCGCCCGCAAGATGCAGGCTTCGAAGGAGGTCTGGGGCAAGATCTTCGGCACCATCAGCACGCGCGACAAGTTCGTGGAGAAGCGGCGCGAGCTGGCCGAGCATGAATGGGCGCGGCTGAAGGCCAACAATTCCCTGGAATGCCGCAACTGCCACAGCGCGGAGTCGATGGACATCACCAAACAGGGGGCGCGGGCGGCGCGCATCCACCAGCAATATCTGTTCAGCGGGCAGCGCACCTGCATCGACTGCCACAAGGGCATCGCCCACCGCCTGCCCAACATGGACGGTGTCCCGCCGGGCTGGAGCGAGGCGTCCAACGATATTGGCAACGACAGCGACGACCCGATCGGCCGCTGGCTGGCCGACGCCACGCCCGGGCCGGCGAACCCGCATTGAACACAATGAAGTTCCCTCTCCCCTCTGGGGGGAGGGTTAGGGTGAGGGGGTTGCGCGTGGCGGTGCGTCCGGCACAAGCGCATTCTCCTCACCCGCCCGCTTCACGGGCAACCCTCTCGCCGCTTTCAGCGGACCAAAGGTCCGCCTGTCACGTCAGCACAAACATGCTGTTTGCGCGTGAGCGGAGGGGAGAGGGTAGGCAACTCACTCGGCCTTGCCGTTGACGGCGTCCTTGAGGGCCTTGCCGGCGGAGAACTTCGGCGCCTTGGAGGCGGCGATCTTGATCTCCGCACCGGTCTGCGGGTTGCGGCCCGTGCGCTCGCCCCGCTCGGCGATCTCGAACTGGCCGAAGCCCGGCAGCTTGACCGTCTCCCCCTTGACCAGCGCTTCCTGCAGGCTCTCCAGAACCGCGTCCAGCGCCTTGCCGGCGTCGGCCTTCGTGCCGCCCAGCTTGCCGGCGATCGCGTCGATGAGATCGGCCTTCGTCATTCCCAAATTCCCCTTGTTCGTGGCGGAACCCCAGCATGTTCCAGGGCTCCAGGCGCCTCTGACCTACCCTGACAGGCCGCAGCGCGCAAGATGCTCCCGCCCGGAATCGACCGGGCGCGACGCTGTGACCCGCAAAAATTCGGCGTTTCCCGCCAATCCGGCGGATTCGGCTATGCCGAACAGGCGAGCCCTCCCCCAACCGACGTCAGCTGACCAGGGCGGCCTTGACCAGCACGGCGGCGCTTTCCGTGGTGTCGCGCTTGTCCAGCTTCTTGGCGACCTCCTCGATCTCGGCCACCGGCATGACCCGGCGGGCCTGCTTGGCCGCGGTGACGAGGCGGCGCTGCGCGAGACGGACCTGATCGCCCAGTTCGGTCAGCGTCTGGTAAGCCTTGCGGCGGGCCTGGGTGTCGATGCTGCCGCTCGTCTCGGTCGCGCGTTCGGTCGCAGCAGCCAGATCCTTGCACGACTGAAGGTACGTGGAGATGGCGTCCGTCAAAAGACGGCGGGCCTCGGTCCGCGGATCGGAGGGGCTGCTGCTCGACGTGGAAAGAGACACTTCACACTGCTCCTTGCTGCTGCGTATGACACACGACTGTAACAGGCCGTGAAAAATGGGCGGAGTGGCGGCCATTGTCCAGCGGCCATGCGCATACTTTGACCGACTGGACAGGGGAAAGCGGGCTCAGGGCACCTGCTTCTTCTCCAGCTTGCGGGCCAGGGTGCGCCGGTGCATGCCCAGGCGGCGGGCGGTTTCGGAGATGTTGAACCCGGTTTCCGCCAGGGTTTCGTGGATGCGCTCCCATTCCAGCGTCTTCAACGAGGTCGCCCGCGCGCCCAGCGCGATGGAGGGATCGCCCTCCGTCCGCTCGAAGGCCGCCTCGATGTCGTCGGTGTTGGACGGCTTGGCGAGGTAATGGCAGGCGCCCAGCTTGATCGCCTCGACCGCCGTGGCGATGCTGGCAAAGCCGGTCAGGACGACGATCCGCGTCTCCGGGTCGTTGGCGTGCAACTCCCGAACGCATTCCAGGCCGGAACCGTTGCCCAGCTTCAGGTCCACCACCGCGTAAGCGAAGGGCACCGTCTCCAGCAGGGCCCGCAGCCCGTCCAGGCTGTCGCACCAGTAAACCTGATAGCCCCGGCGCTCGAGGGAGCGGCGCAGGACCTTGGCGAAGGCGGCGTCGTCCTCCACCAAGACGAGGGAAGGGTCAGTCTCCATGGCTCTCTCCTGCGGACAGGGCGGCGAGCGGCAGGGTCATGGTGACGGAGGCACCGCCACCGGGGCGGTTGCGCGCGGCGACCGAGCCGCCCAGCTTGCGCACCACGTTGACCACCAGGAAGAGGCCCAGCCCGCCGCCGGGCCGCCCCTTGCTCGACCGGTAGGGTTTGCCGAATTCGGCCAGCATCCGCTCCTCGAAGCCGGGGCCGGCGTCGTTGACGGTCAGGACGAGGCTGTCCCCCTGCCGACCGGCGGCGATGCCGACCCAGCCGGGCGACACCTCCAGCGCGTTGTCCAGAACGTTGAAGATCACCTGCTTCAGCGCGAGGTCGGAGATGATCCCCTCGCGCGAGCGGACGCTGTTGTCGTAATCGACGCAGGTTGGGGACCGGCTGGCCTTCCACTCCTCCACCAGATCGTCGAGGAAGGCGGTCACGGTGGTGCGCAGCGTGCCCTCCCCCCGCGCCTCGCCGGAAGACAGCAGGATGCCCGACACGATGGCCTTGCAGCGGTCGATCTGGTTCTGCATCTCGGCGATGTCCTCAGCCATGTCGGGGTCGCCCTTGACCAGCGGCATCCGCCGCCAGTCGTTCACGATCACCGACAGCGTGGCGAGCGGCGTCCCCAGCTCGTGCGCGGCGCCGGAGGCCAGCAGGCCAAGGCGCACGATGTGGTCCTCCTCCATGGAGCGCTGGCGCAGGTCGGCCAGGTGGGCGTCGCGGGCGCGCAGGTTGCGGGTGATCTGGGTGATGAAGGGGACGATCAGGCTGGCCGTCAGCACGAAGCACAGGAACATGCCCTGGATGTGCAGCCCCAGCAGAAGCCCCTCCAGCCCCGGCGGCAGGGCCAGCGGGCGGTAGGCGCCGATCAGGAACGTGAAGCAGGCCGTGGCGACCAGCACCAGCGCCCAGGCCGACCACGCCTCCAGCAGCACCGCCCCCAGCGTGATCTGCAGCAGGTAGAGCGAGATGAAGGGGTTGGACGCGCCGCCGCTGAGGTAGAGCTGGACCGTGAGCGCCGACACGTCGATCAGCAGTTCCAGGAACAGCTGGGTGTTCGACACCGAGGTCTGGCGGCGCAGATGCAGGACGCTGGCGATGTTCAGCGCGACCAGGAACAGGATCACCGCACCCATCTGGTCGAGCGGCAGGGTGATGCCCATCCGGTAGTGCACGATCAGAATCGTCACCACCTGCCCGGCGACGGCGAGCCAGCGCAACTGCACCAGCAGGAACAGGTTTTTCTTGTCGGTGGTGTCGCGCACGGAAAACGTCTGGCCCTTCGCCGGCTTCCTTCGGTCCCCATTCATATGGGCACGATGCCCCGGCTTGGCAGCCTTGCCATGGAATCAGGGCGGTTTTGATAGCACAAGAATGCCGGGTGGAAGGGTCCACGATAGTTCCCTTCTCGCACGCCGAAAAACCATGAAGAAAAAGAGATTACTTTTTCAACCCCGGCGCCGCCATTCACTGCGCGCGACATAGAGCGCCGCGGCGATCACCATGAGAGCCAAGGCGAACCACGTCAGCGCATAGACGAGGTGGTTGTTCGGAAACTTCAGAACGGTCAGCCCGCCGACCGGGTAGCCGCCCTGCGGGCTGGCCTCGGCGTCGATGAAGTAGGGAGCCGCGTCCGTCACGCCGCGGGCCGCGGCGATGGCCGCCACGTCGCGCGAGTGCCAGCGGTCCTGCGCGGGATCGTTGGAGCGCAGGAAGCCGCCCCCCGGTTCGGTCACCCGCAGCAGGCCGGTGACGGTGGTGTCCGTATCGATCAGCCCGCCGGGGCGGCTGTCGGTGCTGCGCCGCTCGGGCGGCACGAAGCCCCGGTTGACCAGAACGGTGAAGCCACGGTCGGTCCGCAACGGGGTGAGCACCCAGAAGCCGCCGCCCCGCTCGGTCACCGCCTGGACCAGGGTTTCCTTGTCGTTGAGGAAACGCCCGGTGACGCCGACCCGCCGGTATTCCTGGCTGGCCGCCGTGACGGCGGGCCAGTCCTCCGGGCCGGGGGCGGAAACGGGCGCGGCCTGCGCCCGCTCCTCCACCCGCTGGATCAGATCCAGCTTCCAGAACAGCCGCTCGACCTGCCAGACGCCGAGCGACGTGAAGACGGCGACCCCCGCCAGCGCCAGGACGCCGAGAAGGATCAGCCCCCGGCGCGGACGGTGGGTCGCCGTGCCGGTCACGGCAGTTGGCTCGGGTCGTGGATCGGCATCATGTTGGTGTTCAGGTGGTACATCACCCACAGCGAACCGGCCAGCATGATGACCACGACGATGAGCGTGAAGATCAGCGACAGCATGGTCCACCCGCCTTCCGCGCGTCCGTTCATGTGCAGGAAGAAGATCATGTGGACGACGACCTGGACGGCGGCGAGCGCCATGATCGCGATCGCGGTCATGTTCTTGTCCAGAATCGTCCCGTCCATGACCAGCCAGAAGGGAATGACCGTCAGGATCACCGACAGGACGAAGCCGATCACGTAGCTGCCGAGCGTCCCGTGGGCGCCCTCATGCTCCCCGTGACCATGATGATCGGCACCATGATGACCGGCATGATGTTCGGCGTGAGAACTCATCGCAGCATTCCCATCAGATAGACGAAGGTGAAGACGCCGATCCAGATGACGTCCAGGAAGTGCCAGAACAGGCTGAGGCACATCAGGCGCCGGCGGTTGGCCGGGATCAGGCCGCGCTTGTTGACCTGCACCATCAGCGTCACCAGCCAGACGAGGCCGAAGGTGACGTGCAGGCCGTGGGTGCCGACCAGCGTGAAGAAGGACGACAGGAAGGCGCTGCGCTGCGGGGTCGCCCCGATGTGGATCAGGTGGGCGAACTCGTACAGTTCGATCGCCAGGAAGGCGGCGCCGAACAGGCCGGTCACCGCCAGCCACAGCTGGGTCTGCGATACCCGCCCCTTCTCCATCGCCAGCATGGCGAAGCCATAGGTGATGGAGGAGAACAGCAGCATGGCGGTGTTCAGCGCCACCAGCGGCAGGTCGAACAGATCCTTGGGCGACGGCCCGGCGGCGTAGTTGCCGCCGAGCACGCCGTAGGTCGCGAACAGCACCGCGAAGATGAGGCAGTCGCTCATCAGGTAGATCCAGAAGCCCAGCATGGTGCTGGAGCCTTCGGGGTGCGCGTGCTCGTCCACCACGTGGAAGGCCGGAGCCTGGCTGCGGGGCCGCTCGGCTGTCAGGGTCGTGCTCATGCTTTACACCTGCCCGGAGAGGAGACGGGTCCGCTCGTTCTCGGTCCGCACCACCACGTCCGCGGGGATGTGGAAGTCACGGTGATAGTTGAAGGTGTGGTGGATGGCCGCCGCCAGCAGGGCGACGAAGCTCACCGCGGCAAGCCACCAGATGTACCAGATCAGGGCGAAGCCGAGGACCACGCTGATCCCGGCCAGGATCACGCCCGTGCCGCTGTTGCTGGGCATGTGGATCGCCTTGTAGCCGCCCAGCGGACGCTTGTAGCCGCGCTTCTTCATGTCCCACCACGCATCATTGTCGTGGATCATCGGCGTGAAGGCGAAGTTGTAGTCCGGCGGCGGCGAGGAGGTCGCCCATTCCAGCGTGCGGCCGTCCCACGGGTCGCCCGTGCGGTCGACCAGCTCACGGCGCTTCCAGACGCTGACGGCGATCTGGAGGAGGAAGGAACCGATGCCCGCCGCGATCAGGACGGCGCCCACGGCGGCGATCTGGAACCAGATCTGGAGCGACGGGTCCTCGAACACGCGCAGGCGGCGGGTGACGCCCATCAGGCCCAGGACGTAGAGCGGCATGAAGGCGACCCAGAAGCCGATCACCCAGCACCAGAAGGAGACCTTGCCCCAGAACGGCTCCAGGCGGAAGCCGAAGGCCTTGGGCCACCAGTAGTAGATGCCGGCGAACAGGCCGAACAGCACGCCGCCGATGATGACGTTGTGGAAGTGGGCGATCAGGAACAGGCTGTTGTGCAGGACGAAGTCTGCCGGCGGAACGGCAAGCAGCACGCCCGTCATGCCGCCGACCACGAAGGTCAGCATGAAGGCGACGGTCCACATCATCGGCAGCTCGAACCGGATGCGGCCGCGGTACATGGTGAACAGCCAGTTGAAGATCTTCGCACCCGTAGGAATCGAGATGATCATCGTCGTGATGCCGAAGAAGGAGTTCACGCTGGCGCCCGACCCCATGGTGAAGAAGTGGTGCAGCCACACCAGGTAGGACAGGATCGTGATGACCACCGTCGCGTAGACCATGGAGGTGTAGCCGAACAGCTTCTTGCCCGAGAAGGTCGAGGTGACTTCCGAGAAGATGCCGAAGACCGGCAGGATCAGGATGTAGACTTCCGGGTGGCCCCAGATCCAGATCAGGTTCACGTACATCATCGGGCTGCCGCCGAGATCGTTCGTGAAGAAGTTCGTGCCGACATAGCGGTCCAACGACAGCAGGACCAGCGTGGCGGTCAGGATCGGGAAGGAGGCGACGATCAGCACGTTGGTGCAGAGCGACGTCCAGGTGAAGACCGGCATCTTCATCATGGTCATGCCGGGGGCGCGCATCTTGACGATCGTGCAGATCAGGTTGATGCCGGACAATGTTGTTCCGACACCGGCGATCTGCAACGCCCAGATGTAGTAGTCGACACCCGTTTCAGGGCTGTAGGCGATGTTGGACAGCGGCGGATAGGCCAGCCAGCCGGTGCGCGCGAACTCGCCGACGAACAGCGAGACCATGATCAGCACCGCACCGCCCACCGTCATCCAGAAGCTGAAGTTGTTCAGGAACGGGAAGGACACGTCGCGGGCGCCGATCTGCAGCGGCACCACGTAGTTCATCAGACCCGTGACGAAGGGCATCGCCACAAAGAAGATCATGATGACGCCGTGGGCGGTGAAGATCTGGTCGTAATGGTGCGCGTTGAGGTAGCCCTCGCTGCCGCCGAAGGCGATGGCCTGTTGGAGGCGCATCATGATGGCGTCGGCGAAGCCGCGCAGCAGCATGATCAGGCCCAGCACCATGTACATGATGCCGATGCGCTTGTGGTCGACGGTGGTGAACCACTCCTTCCAGAGATAGCCCCACAACCGGAAATAGCTCAGCGCCGCGACGAGCGCGAGGCCGCCCAGCACGACCGCGACGAAGGTCGCGACCACGATGGGCTCGTGATAGGGGAAGGACTCCAGGGTCAGACGCCCGAAGAGCGGATGGGTGGCGACGGTCGATGTGTCTAGCATGGCGGTTGGCCGCTCAGGGATTGGCCGTCAGCCGCGGCCCGAACACGGAGGCGGGCGCGGAGATCGGCGTGATGGAGGAGCGCGGCAGACCCGCGCCGGAAATCGGAGACTCGTCGGCGGGAGCGTTCAGCACGCCGAGCGACGACTCGACGGCGCGGCCGGTCAGTTCCTCGGTCGAGCAGATGCCCGCCACATAGACCGGCGCCGGGCCGAGAACCGCGGTGCCGCGGCGGGACAGCTTGTCGTGCATCAGCGGCATCACGTTGTCGATGCCGGCCAGGCCGAGGCCGCCCTTGGCGTCGATGGCCATCATGTCGTGCATGCACATCTTGCCCGGCTCTACGCACATCCCGACGATGGCCTTGAACAGGCCCGAATCGACGGCGCCGTAGCGGCGCACCGGCTCGTTCTCGCTGGGGCGCTCAAGCTGGAGGTAGCCGTCGCGGTCGAGCTTGCCGCCGCCCGCCTTGATGTCCGCCACCCACCTGTCGAAGCCGTCGGCGGCCAGACCGTGGAAGGTGAAGCGCATGTGCGAGAAGCCGGCGCCGCTGTAGTTGGCGGAGAAGCCCTTGTAGCTGCCCGGCTCGTTGATGACGGCGTGCAGCTTCGTTTCCATGCCGGCCATGGCGTAGATCTGCCCGGCCAGCGCCGGGATGTAGAAGGAGTTCATCACCGTCGAGGAGGTGATGTTGAAGCGGATCGGGCGGTCCACCGGGGCGGCCACCTCGTTCACCGTGGCGATGCCGTATTCCGGGTAGATGAACAGCCACTTCCAGTCGAGCGCCACGACGTTGACGTCGAGCATCTTGGTGTCGGCCGGGACCGGGCGCCCGGCGGCGATGCGGTCGAGCGGGCGATAGGGGTCGAGCAGGTGGGTCGCCATCCAGGTGAGGGCGCCCAGGCAGATGATGATGAGCAGCGGGGCCGCCCAGATCACCAGCTCCAGCTGCGTCGAATGGTCCCAGTCCGGGTCGTACTGGGCCGTGCTATTCGACTGGCGGTAGCGCCACGCGAACAGCACCGTCAGCACCATCACCGGAATGATGATGAGAAGCATCAGGAGGGTGGAAATGGTGATGAGATTGGCCTGTTGGCTCGCCACGTCGCCGGACGGGCTCATCACCACAAGGTTGCAGCCACTCAATACCGCCATCAGCGGCAGGAGGGCCAAGGCGCGGAAACGGGTCAAGGCAGGACCTGTCAGCAGGGGTTCGCTTTGGATTTGGGCGAAGAGCTAACCCCCACGGGCCGGGTCGGACATTGGACAATTTGTCCAATGCGCCGCGATTCCGCGCAGCCATTGACGCACATCAATGCGATGCGCCCATGGGCGTGGCAGAATGCCGTTGCGGTGCCTATTTAATTCCCTCCGACGCAATTGCCAGACGGTGGGGGGACCATGGGATCATCGACCACGGCGACCGAACGGGACGCAAGGCTGGTCAATGCCCGCGACCACAGGGTGAATCCCGGTGAAATCGCGATTGGCGTCATCATCGGACGGACGTCCGAATTCTTCGATTTTTTCGTTTACGCCATCGCTTCGGTGATCGTTTTCCCGAAGCTGGTCTTTCCCTATCTTGACCCGCTGACCGGAACGTTGTGGTCCTTCGCGATTTTCGCGCTGGCCTTCGTCGCCCGCCCGGTGGGCAGCGTGCTGTTCATGGCCATCGACCGCGCGCACGGGCGCGGCGCCAAACTGACCCTGTCCTTGTTCCTTCTGGGGACCTCGACGGTCGCCATCGCCTTCCTGCCGAGCTACGAGCAGATCGGCGCGGCGGCGATCTGGCTGCTGGCGGCGGCCCGCATCGGCCAGGGTCTGGCGCTGGGCGGCGCCTGGGACGGCCTCGCTTCGCTGCTGGCGTTGAACGCGCCGGAGAACCGCCGCGGCTGGTACGCGATGATTCCACAGCTCGGCGCCCCCATCGGGCTGATCGTGGCGAGCGCCCTCTTCGCCTATTTCGCCGGCAACCTGTCGGCGGAGGATTTCTTCAGCTGGGGCTGGCGCTACCCGTTCTTCGTGGCCTTCGCCATCAACGTGGTGGCGCTGTTCGCGCGGCTGCGCATCGTGGTGACGCCGGAATACACCCACCTGTTCGAAAGCCGCGAGCTTCAGCCGGTCCCGGTGACCGAGATGCTGCGCAACGAGGGCATGCGCGTCGTGCTGGGCGCCTTCGCCCCGCTGGCCAGCTTCGCGCTGTTCCACATGGTCACCGTCTTCCCGCTGTCCTGGATCTTCCTCTACACGCAGGATACCCCGGCGGACTTCCTGATGATCGAGGTGGTTGGGGCCTTCTTCGGGTTGGGGGCCATCATCGCCTCCGGCTGGATCGCCGACCGCATCGGCCGCCGCACCCTGGTGGGAAGCTGCGCCGCCGCCATCGCCGTGTTCAGCGGCGTGGCGCCTCTGCTGCTGAACGGCGGGCCACTGGGCGAACTGGTCTTCATGATCATCGGCTTCGTCATCCTGGGCCTGTCCTTCGGCCAGTCGTCGGGCGTGGTCGCGTCGGGCTTCACCCAGCGCTACCGCTACACCGGTGCGGCCATCACCTCGGACCTCGCCTGGCTGTTCGGGGCGGGATTCGCGCCGCTGGTGGCGCTGGTGCTGTCGGCCAACTACGGCCTGTTCTCGGCCGGTGCCTATCTGCTGTCGGGCGCGGTCTGCACGTTGCTGGCCCTGTGGCTCAACAAGACGCTGGCGAAATGACCTGAGTTGAGCGGGGCTGGAGAAAGGCGTCTTGGGCGTTTCTCCAGCCCCCCTGTCACACAGGCTTCTTTCTGAACCACAGAGACACGGAGACACAGAGGGCCGCGGCGAACGCATTGGACCTCTGTGACTCCGTGTCTCTGTGGTGAAGAGGCCCCCACACAGTGCCCATTCCACATTGCACTCATAATTTCCCACTCAAAAGCGCCGAATCATCCGGCGGCGGTACGCCGGAATCCCACGCGGCGGCTACCCCCGACTTTAATCGTCGTTAAGAGATCGGCGCGCATCCTGCCCTTACACACAGATCGGCAGGTCATCATGTCCCAGTACAATCCCGCTGTCGGCACCACCGAGACCGTTTCCTTCCCGCCCCCCCTCACCGCTCCCGCCCCAGCGAAGAAGCTGCGCGGCCTACCGCTGGTCGCCCTGTGGGGCGGGCTGATTGCCGCTCCCTGGGTCGTCCTCTACCAAGCCGCCAAGCTGGTGTTCTGAGACCGGCGGTCTTAGACCGCCAACTCCGCCATGATCTCCGGAACCTGGGCCAGCAGTTCGCGGGCCAGGAAGCCCAGCGGGCCGCGGCGGGCCAGACGGTTGCCCGCCTCGCCATGCAGATGGACGCCCCAGATCGCGGCCTGGGCCGGGTCGGCGCCCCGCGCCGCCAGCCCGGCGATGACGCCGGCCAGCGTATCGCCGGACCCCGAAGTGGCGAGCCCGACATTCCCGCCATCGTAAGACCACATCCGTCCGTCCGGCGTGGCGATGCGGGTGCAGGCGCCCTTCAGAACGACGACCACCTTGTGACGGTCGGCGACGCGGCGGGCGGCGGCGGGCGGGTCGGCCTCCACCTCCTCCCGGCTGATACCGGACAGTCCAGCCATTTCGCCGGCGTGCGGCGTGATGATGGTCCGCCCGTCGCGGCGGCACAGCGCCGCGTTGGCGTTGTCCAGGCCCATCAGCGCTTCCGCGTCGATGACCAGCAGAGGGCCGCCCTCCCCATCCAGCCCGGCGATCAGGGCGCCGGTCAGGTCGGAAACCGCCCGTTTGTCCATCATGCCGGGACCGATCAGCACCGCGGTGCAGCGGGCCGCCCGCTCGCACAGCATGTCCACGCAGTCGGGGGCGATGCCGCCCTCCGCCGTCTCGCGCAGACCGAGCACCAGCGCTTCCGGCACGGCGAGCCCGAGGTGCGGGGCCACGCTGCGGCAGGTCGCCATCTGGAGCTTGCCCGCCCCGGCGCGCAGCGCCGCCGTCCCGGCCAGCAGCACGGCGCCCGGCACCTCCACGCTGCCGCCGATGACCAGCACCCGGCCCCGCCCGTCCTTGTCGGCGCCATCGCCGGGGTGAGGCAGCGGAATGGCACGCAGCAGGTCGCGGGTGACCGGGATCGAATCGCTCATCGGAAAATCGCTCATCGCACGGCCACGTTCGCGTCGGGTTCGGCGGTCAGCGGTGCCCCGGCCACCTCCAGCGGGGCGACGAAGTTGTAACGGCGAAGCTGCATCCGGCCGCTGTGCCCCTGGGCGGGATCGAAGGCGTATTCGGTGACCCCGCAATTCGCCACGTCACCCTCGCGGTCGATGGCGAGGATCTGCTCCTCCGTCAGGCCTTCCAGCAGGTAGCGCAGGCACAGCACGACGACCTGGTGGCTGACCACCAGCACGCGCTGCCCGCCATGGTGCAGGCTGATGGTGTCGAGCGCGCTGCGCAGCCGCAGGATGACGTCGCACCAGCTTTCCCCGGCGGGCGGGCGGAAGTAGAACTTGCCGAGGATGCGGCGGAACTCCGCCTGATCGGGGTGTTCCTGGGCGATGCCGACGGCGGTCAGCCGGTCGAGGATGCCGAACTCCTTCTCGCGCAGCCGCTCGTCCACCACGAATTCCGTGGGCTCGACCGGCAGCCCGCCCCCGGCATGGATGATCTCCGCCGTGCGGCGGGCGCGCCGATAGGGGGAGGTCAGCACCACGTCGGGCCGCTCCCCCGGTGGCAGGGAGGAGAACCAGCGCGCCAGCGCTTCGGACTGCTGCTCCCCCTGCCGACTCAACGGCACGTCGACGTCGCGCTCGGCGATGTCGATCCGCCCAAGCCCGGCGGCGTAGGCGGCGTCGCGCGCGACGTTCCCGGCGCTCTCCCCGTGACGGACGACCCAGAGCCTCTGCGGCCAGCGCTGCTGCATGGTGAACGACCTCTTCCCGCTTCAACCATGGCTTTCAACGGGAAAAAGGCCGTTCCGTCACGCAGCGGCGCGTCTTTCCGCGATCAGGCCGTCCGGCGCTCGAAGATGCGTTCGGCGGTGGACTTGCCGGGGCGCCAGGGCACGATGCTGATGGGAGCCGCCGGATCGAGGCTGCCGTTCGCCCGCAGGCAGTCGATGGCGGCCAGCGGCTCGTCCCCATGGGGCAGGCCGGGCTGTTCGAGCAGATACCGGCGGTGGTTGTCGGTCACCGCCCAGCCCGGCGGACGACCCAGCGGACTGGTGGCGACGACACCGATGGGCTCGGAGACGAGCCACGCCTCGTCCGTGACGCTCCAGCCGACGAGGCGGCGCTCGCCGGGACCCGCCCCGGCACCGATGTCAAGCCAGGCCCACTGGCGCAGGCGGGTGGTGCGGTCACCATCGACGCATACGAACATGATCCCATCCTCTCCCGTGAAGAACCGGCAAGGTGGGTATTGTTCTTCTTTTGTTCTGATTCCGCAAGCGGATTCCGCACCCGTTCAGTCCAGGTCCCTGTGCCGAACGTCTTTGTAGAAGATGTGGGTGCCGCGGCCCGCCTGCTTGGCGCGGTACATCGCGCCGTCGGCGGCCACCAGCAGGCTGCGGGCGTCCACCCCGTCGCTCGGAAACAGGGCGATGCCGACGCTGGCGCCGATGGCGGCGGTCTTCCCTTGCACCGGGATGGGCAGCGCAACGGCTTCCACGATCTTGCCCGCCACGCCACCGGCGTCCGCAGCGGAGGCCACATCCTCCAGCACGACGGTGAACTCGTCGCCGCCGACGCGGGCCACCGTGTCGCTGCGGCGCAGGCAGCCGGCGATGCGCGCGGCGGCGATGCGCAGCACCTCGTCCCCGCAATCGTGCCCCATCCGGTCGTTGACCGCCTTGAAGCCGTCCAGGTCGATGAACAGCAAGGCGAGCGGGCGCCCGGACCGCCGCGACCGGGCCAGCGCCACGTCCAGCCGGTCGAAGAGAAGGCGGCGGTTGGGCAGGCCGGTCAGGGCGTCGTGGTTGGCGAGATGGTCCTTCTCCGCCTCGCTCCGCCGCAGATCCTCCTCGGCGGCCTTGCGCAGGGTGATGTCCCGTCCGACGCCGACCAGCCCCAGAAGCTCGTTGCCGGCGTCGCGGATCGGGGCCTTCAGGATCTCGACCCAGATCGTCGCTCCATCGGGCAGCGGGATCGCTTCCTCGTTGCGGCGCGGCTGGTCCTCGGCATAGACCGAGGCGTCGCCCGCGCGGATGCCGTCGGCCATTTCCGGGGGCCAGAGCTCATGGCTGTCCAGCCCGATCAACTGCTCCACGGGGCGCCCGGTCCAGGAGGCGAAGGCGCGGTTGGCCTTGCGCAGCACGCCGTCCCGGTCCTTGAAGAAGACGGCGTCGGGGATGGTGTCGATGATCCCCTGCAACAGGGCGTGCTGCCGCAGAAGCTGCTTCTCCGTCTGCCGCCGCTCGGTGATGTCGCGGGCGATGCCGACGACGCCCAGCATCTTGCCGCTGCGGTCGAGGCAGACGGCCTTCGCCGTCTCCATCAGCACGCGGCGCCCGTCGGGGTGGACGAACCATTCCTCGCTGCGGGAGAAACCCTTCTGCATGGCGATCTGGTCGGTCCGCCGCCGCCGCACCGCCGTCTCCGCGTCGAACAGCCGGTGGTCGGTCAGCCCCAGCGGCGGGCGCCCCGCATAGTCGAGCATCGCCCGGTTGACCTTGAGGTAGGTGCCGTTCACGTCCTTGAAGAAGACGATGTCCGGCATCGAATCGATCAGGCTTTGCAGCATGGCGCGCTCGCGGTCGAGCGCCTCGGTGTCGGTGCCGCCATGGCCCGGATCGGCCAATGGAGCGGCGAGTTGCGCCTCGTGCAGGATGCCCAGGCGCCCGTCCGGCAGCGCCATGCCGCTGCGGCGCACCCAGGCGGTGACCGGGCGGCCCTTGGGATAGAAGGTCCAACGGCCCGCCGCCGCCTCCCCTTCGGCCTGCGGCGCCCCCTCCGGCTGGCTGCCGAAATCGCGGGCCTGGAAGTCGGCGAGCGACGCGGCGTTCCACAGCTCCAAGGCGGCGCGGTTGCCCCAGACCATCCGCCCGCGGCCGCCGTCATGCAGCCAGACCGGCGCCCACAATCCGTCGAGCAGCGGAAGATCGGCAACGGTCATTGGAGCCGTCACTGAGGCCGTCAACGGGCGGCCCGCCGCCGCGCGCGACTCCCCGCCGGGGGCGCCGACCCCGGACTGGTTCTGATCTGCCTGATGACCCATGGTGGTCGCCGCCGCCTCGGCACGAAGAATGCACCGAGCGGCTTTCTAGCATAATTCGAGACAAGCTTCTCCTGCTACCGCGAGACGCCGCGCTCTTTCACCAGCCCCTCCACTTCCCATACTCCTGCACGAAGTCGCGGACGATTGCTTCCCGCCCGGCCAGAGCCGGCAACAGTTGTTTGTGCAGGCCACCACGCAGGATGACCTCGACGCGCATCTGCCACCGTTCATCAGCCGCCTTCAGCTCGGGAAAGGCGAAGGTCAGCGGGTGATAGGCCCGCGCGCGGATGTCGTAGCTGAACTCTTCCTCTCCGTCGCGCAGGACGGCCAACCCGGCGTTGAAGGGTCCCACCTCGATGACGGCGCGGCGGCCGAGTCGTTCCAGTTCCGCCGCGATGTCGCGGAAGGCCGGCTCGACCGTCTCGGTGATGAAGCGGGCGACCTCACGCCGCGCCCCGACGGCGCCGGGCGGGGCCGCCGCCGTGATGGCCGCCTTGCGCCCGACCACGGCGGCCAGCTGCTGGCGCCAGTCGGCGTCGCCCACCGGCTGCACCGGCGCGCCGCCCTCCGACGCGGTGGGCACCCGCGCCACCCGTCGGTCCGGTCCCGCCCGGCGCTCCGCCCGCAGGCTCGTCACCAGCCCGACGCACATCAGCACCATGACCACCGCGAAGGGCAGCGCCGTGGTCACCGCTGCCGTCTGAAGCGCCTGCAACCCGCCGACCAGAAGCAGCACCGCCGCCACCACGCCGCACAGCACCGCCCAGAAGATGCGCGTGGCGATGGGCGGGTCCTGGTTGCCGCCGGAACCGATGATGTCGATCACCAGGGCGCCGGAGTCGGCGGAGGTGACGAAGAAGGTGATGACCATCAGCGTCGCGATGGCCGAGGTGATCACGCTGAGCGGCAGGCGGTCAAGCATGACGAACAGGGCCGTCGGCACGCTGTCCTGGACCGCGGCCGCCATGCCGCCGCCCTCGAACATGTCGATGTGAATCGCCGTCTCGCCGAAGACGGTGAACCAGACGAAGGTCAACGCCACCGGAGCGAACAGCACGCCGCCGATGAATTCGCGGATGGTACGCCCGCGCGACACCCGCGCGATGAACATGCCGACGAAGGGCGCCCAGGAAATCCACCAGCCCCAGTAGAACATCGTCCAGTTCGCCTGCCATTCCGCTCCGGTGTAGGGCAGCGTGCGGAAGCTGGTGTAGGGCAGGGTCCACAGATAGCGCCCGATGCTCTCCACAAGCGTCGAGAGGAGAAAGACCGACGGGCCGAGCAGGAAGACGAACAGCAGCAGAAGAAGGCCGGCCAGCATGTTCAGTTCGCTCAGGCGGCGGATGCCCCGCCCGACCCCGCTGACCGCCGAGACGGTGGCGACCGCGGTGATGACGGCGATCAGCACCATCTGCTGGACCGTCCCCACGCTGACCAACCCGAGATAATCGAGTCCGGCGTTGATCTGCATGACGCCCAGCCCGAGCGAGGTGGCGATGCCGAACAGCGTGCCGACGATCGCCACGATGTCCACCAGATGGCCGGGCCACCCGCTCAGCCGGTCGCCCAGCAGCGGGTAGAGCGCCGACCGGATGGTCAGAGGCAGGTCGTGCCGATAGGCGAAATAGCCAAGCGACAGGCCGACCGTAATGTAGATGCCCCAGGCGTGCAGCCCCCAATGCAGGAAGGCAAGATTCATCGCCTCCCGCGCCGCGTCGGGGGTTCCCGCCTCTCCGACGCGCGGGTTGGCGAAATGCAGCACCGGCTCCGCCACGCCGTAGAACAGCAGGCCGATCCCCATACCCGCGCTGAACAGCATGGCGAACCAGGTGAGGTAGCTGAATTCCGGCTCGTCATCGTCCTTGCCGAGCTTGATGGACCCGTAGGGGCTGAAGAACAGCCAGAAAGCGAACAAGAGAAATCCGGCGACGGTCAGAATGTAGAACCAGCCAAAGTTGCCGACGATGGCGGACTGAAGGGCCGAGACGCGCGATCCGAACGCCTCGGTGAAGACGCTGGCGAGAAAGACAAACAGGAGAATCAGCCCTCCTGCGGTGAAGGAGACCGTTTTGTTGATCCCGTGCATGGCTTTTCTCCGGGTTCGGGCGGCGCACCCGAATCCGAGGCGCGGCGTCTCTGTCCACACAACGGATCAACCCGGCCGGGGTTTCCATAAAAAGGCCGCGCTCATGCTTCCGGCAACCGCCGCCGCGGCCGGTCACTGCAAACGCTCGTCCCTCCGCCGCTCCGACCGCAGACGCCGCCGCAGGACCAGCGCGTACCAGGCCAGCAGGACCGTGGTGAACAGCGACAGGGTGAAGGACACGCCGTCCGGCCGCAGGCCATAGCCCGTGGCGCCGCCGAACAGCGTCACCGAGCTGTCCCAGAGATAGGCGAGCAGCAAGATCAGCGTGTTGGTCCCCGACAGGCCGGTGGCGAGATAAAGCACAAGATGCATCCGTTGCCCCCCGAAGGCCCTGCCCGGCCATGCGCTTTTTCGTTGCGCGGTGTTGTTCTTGTCCCAAGCCCCATCATCCTAGGCGCCCGGAGCGATCCTGTCAGCCATGGCCCACACCGAAAGCCCACCGACCTGGACCCAACGGCTCCTGCGCTACGGCACGGGGGCGTTGATCCTGGCCTTGCTGGCCGGGGCGCTGGTCATCCTGAACCGCTGGCTGGAGCAGTACAGCGTCGCCGACATCCGGCAGGCGCTGGACCGCATCACGGGTGTGCAGCTTCTCGCCGCCTCGGCGGCGGCGGCGGTCAGCTACTGGCTGCTGACGCTCTACGACCTGCTGGCCCTGCGCCATCTGCGGCGGCCCCTGCCCTACCGCTGGGTGGCCTTCACCGCCTTCACCAGCTACGCCTTCAGCCACAGCCTGGGCTTCGCCAGCATCATCGGGGCGACCGTGCGCTACCGCCTCTACGCGCCGCATGGGCTGGGCGGGGTGGAGGTGGCGCAGGTGACGCTGTTCGTCGTCACCACCTTCATGCTCGGGCTGGCGACGGTGATGCCGGTGGTCATGCTGATCGACCCCACGGCCCTGAAGGCGCTGCATGTCCCGCCGGGCAGCGCCACGCTGCTGGGGCTGGCGGCGCTGGCGATCCTGGTGGCCTATGCGGTGGGCGGCTTCTGGCTGCGCCGGCCGCTGCGGATGTTCGGGCATGCCATCGCATTTCCCCGCCCGTCCATCGCGCTTCGGCAACTCCTGCTGGGGCTGTGCGACCTGTCTCTGGCCGCTCTGGTCCTCTATCTCTGCCTGCCGCCGAGCGACGCGGTGAGCTACGCCGACGTTCTGGTCGCCTTCGGGCTGGCGCTGGTCGCCGGCATCATCAGCCATGTGCCGGGGGGGCTGGGCGTGTTCGACGCCATCGTCCTGGTCAGCCTGACCCCGGCCATGCCCGGCAACGACGTGATGGCGGGTCTGCTGGTCTTCCGGCTGATCTATTATCTGGCGCCGCTGGTGATCGCCGGGCTGATGTTCGGCGGGGTCGAGGCCTTCCAGGCCCGGCGCCGCATCGGCGGCCTGTCACGGGGCATCTCCGCCGCCATCAGCCCGGCGGTTCCGCTGGTGCTCGCCGCCTGCATCTTCATCACCGGGGCCTTCCTGCTGTTCTCGCGCGCAACGCCGGAGGAAACGCTGCCCGCCCCCTTCGACGCCACGGCGCTGCCGCTGGTGGAGATGTCGCACTTCACCGGCAGCGTCGCCGGGGTGCTGCTGATCCTGCTGGCCCACGCGGTGCAGCGGCGGTTGCACGCCGCCTGGGTGCTGTCGCTGGTGCTGCTGGCGACCGGCTGCGTCTCGGCGCTTCTCAAGGGCGGCGACTGGCCGGAGGCCATCGTGCCGGGGCTGATCTTCCTGGCCCTGCTGCCGGCCCGCAAGGAGTTCCACCGCCGCGGCAACATCCTGCGCAATCCCTTGACGCCGAGTTGGTTCATCGCCACCGGCGTGGCGCTGGCCAGCGCCTTCTGGCTGGGCCTGTTCTCCTACAAGCACATCGCCTTCAGCGACGAGCTGTGGTGGCATTTCACGCTGCACGGGGACGCCTCCCGCTTCCTGCGGGCGTCGGTGGCGGTCGGGGTGATCGCGCTCGGCGCCGCCCTGGCCCATCTGGTGTCGGCGGCCAGCCGCGACCCGGAGGAGCGGGAGGAGAAAAGCGCAGCCCCCCTCAGCGCCGCCAGAAGGACGGACTGAGCACGACCAGGACGGTGAAGAACTCCAGCCGCCCGAGCAGCATGCCGGCGGCCAGCGCCCATTTGGCCCCGTCGGGCAGCGTGGCGAAATTCCCGGTGGGGCCGATGGTCGGGCCGAGGCCGGGGCCGACGTTGCTGACCGCCGTCGCCGCCCCCGACAGGGCCGACACCAGATCCACCCCCAGGAACCCCAACACAAAGGCGACGATGACCACCGACGTTAGGTAGACGAAGCCGAAACTCATCACGGAGATCATGATGTCGGCGTTGACCGGCTTGTCGTTGTAGTTGAGTGGGATCACCAGATTCGGGCTGTAGAGGCGACGCTGGAGCGCGCGCAGCACGATGAAGAGAATCTCGAACCGGAAGATCTTCATCCCGCCCGAGGTCGATCCGGTGCAGCCGCCGACGAAGGTCAGGATGAAGAAGACCACCGACGCCATCGGTCCCCACCGCTCGTAGTCGATGGAGGCATAGCCGGTGGTGGTGACAACCGAGACGACGTTGAAGGTGGTCACGCGGATGGCGTCGTCCCACGGCACGCCCCGCGTGAGGGTCAGCCAGACCGAAAGGCCGAAAGACGCCGCGGCCAGGAAGCCCAGATACCAGCGAATCTGCGTGTCCGCCCAGAAGCTGGCCGCCCGCCCTTGGGCAAGGCTGATGAAGCGGACGAAGGGCATGCCGCCCAACACCATGAAGACCACCAGGACCCACTCGATGGCCGGGCTGTTCCAGCCGGCGACGGACGCGTCGCGGGTGGAAAAGCCGCCGGTGGACACGGCGGTCATCGCGTGGTTGACGGCGTCGAACCAGGACATCCCCGCATAGGAGAGCATCACCGTGCAGACCGCGGTCAGGCACAGGTAAATCCAGCCCACCGCGATGGCGAGGTCGCTGGCCCGCGGCGTCACCTTGTCCGACCGATCGGAGGATTCCGAGCGGAACAACTGCATGCCGCCCACCCGCAGGAAGGGAAGGATGGCGATGGCCATGCCGATGATGCCGATGCCGCCCAGCCACTGCAGCAGCGACCGCCACAACAGGAGCCCCGGCGGCAGCCGGTCCAGGCCGGAAATCACCGTGGAGCCGGTGGTGGTCAAGGCCGACATCGCCTCGAAATAGGCGTCGGCGGCCGACAGGTCGATCTGCGACACCATGAAGGGCACGGCGGCGAAGGCGCACACCACGACCCAGGACAGGGCGGTCAGCAGGAAGGCCTGCCGGACGTTCAATGCGATCCGGTCCATGCGGTTGGCCAGCATGAACTGGACGCCGAAGAACAACGTCAGGGCGAAGGCGATGGCGAAGACCATCCAGTCCGGGTTGCCGGCCGCCAGATCGGCGGTCATCGGAAGCAGCATCGCAACGGCCAGGACGCTGAGAAGCGCGCCGATGATGAAGAAGACGGGGCGGGTGTCAAAACCAGTCATGCACAGGCCATAGCCGATCGGAATTGCCGCCTAAATTGTCACGATTGCCCCGGCTCGGCATTCACGAAGCGCGCCGTACGGCGATTTTTCCTTCGGATTAGCCCAAAGAGCCGGTTTGAGCCAGGTATGCGCCGTCAATTCACCCAGTGAGCACGACAATACCCCGAAAGATGTCTGGAAACGGGCCGGATGCGCCTGCGCAAAGAGGGGCGTGGGGCTGGACGGCGGGGGACATCCTGTGCACACTCCGCCCGGACGTACGGCTCAAATCGTCGAGCCTTCCCGGATGGCCGGGACCCGCAGGGAACTGGAACAGACAATGGACTGGCGGCGTGCTTTCGGACGATGCCCTGATCTTTCTTCAGCATTCGATCAAGACGGTATGGACTCTGGAGATCCTGCTGATTTTACGGCGTGATCCGGGTCGGGCATGGAATTCGGACGAACTCATTCGCGAATCGCGCAGCAGCACGCTCATCCTCCAGGAGGTCTTGGCGAATCTTCAACAGGCTGGAGTGATCGACACGGACGCAGGCCATCGCATCCGCTACCGCAGCGCGACCCCGGCGCTGGAACGCCTCGTGGCCGAGATCGCATCCGCGCAGGCGCGACGTCCGGCGGCGATCACGAAGGCGCTGCTCTCCGTGTCGTCGGACAAGATCCAGAACTTCGCCGGTGCGTTCCGCGTCGGAAAAAGGACATGACGGTCCGGCCATAATTCGCCCCGAAACAGGGTCGGATTTTGCTAAACTGCCGTTCGAAACGAGCGCGTATGGCCCGTCGCCTCATCGGGGCGAGCGGCTGCGATTGCCTTGATCTGCCGACCGAATGGCTTCGATGTTCTGTGGAGTTTCCATTATGCCGTTTCACCGACCGGCCCTGGGGCTGTCCCTTGCCGCCCTCGCCCTGGCCGGAGCCCTGGCGGGCGCGGCCCAGGCCGCAACCACGGACCGCAACCCCGCTCCCGCAGCGCAAGCCGCCCCGACCACCGCACCCAATGTTGCGGCCGAGGCGGCACCCGCCGCGAAGGTCACCGGCTTCCGCTCGGCGCGCTTCGGCATGACCGGTGACGAGGTCGCGAAGGCCATCGCCAAGGACTTCAAGATCGAGGGCAAGGACATCCGCCGCGAAACCAACGCGACGGAAAAGACCACCAGCCTGATCGTGAAGGTCGACGACCTGCAGACCGGCGCCGGCCCGGCGGTCGTCGCCTACATCCTCGGCCATTCGACGCAGAAGCTGTTCCAGGTGAACATCCTGTGGGGCGGCGCGGTGAATCCGAAGGTCGATCCCAACGCCCTGGTCGGCGCGGCCAACGCGCTGCGCAACTACTTCGTGGCGCAGGGCTACCGGCAGGAGGGGATGCTGCTCAACGCGCCGGTCGGCGACGGATCGCAGGTGGTGGTCTTCCGCGGCACCGACAGCCAGGGGCGCATGAGCCTGCTGACCCTCGCGGTTCCGGCGAAGCCCTCGGACGACACCCCCGCCCTGCCGCCGTCGCTCCAGCTCTCCTACATCGAGAAGCCGAACGAGCCGGACGTCTTCAAGATCGAGAAGGGCTTCTGACCGCCGGCCTTCGCCGGTCCGCAAAGGAAAAAGGGCGGCGCCGTCGTGGCGCCGCCCTTTCCGTTTCCGGCGGACCAGACCGGACCGCATCAGCCCCGCAGGGCGAGGCGGTCGACCAGACCCGACCAGCTGCTGACCGAGATCAGGTGGGCGTAGACCAGCCCCAGCCAGCCGCGGTCACGCCATTCCACCAGCGTCTCGGCGGGAAGCTGGTTGAAGGCCGCCTCGTCGATCACGTTGAAGCCGGCAAGGCTCAGCCGCTCACCGTTGTTCAGGGTGATGTCGGCGCGCTTCTCCGACATCAGGCCGGCGGCGACCACCGCCTCGACGAACTGCGTGGTGAAGGCGTTCTGGGCCTGGACTTCCTTGACGAACTCCAGGGCGTTGTTGGTCAGGGCGGAGGGCTGCCCGTCCACGAAGAAGGGATTGTCCCGACCCGGAACGACGGCGTCCGCCGCCTCGTCGATGCACAGGGTGAGCTGGGACTTGTCCTCGCTCTCCAGGAAGATGAACGGATAGCGGCGGACGTAGGCGGGGATGTAGGCCCCCTCCTCCCACGCGCCGTTCGCGTCGACGAACAGATTCTCACCGCTGCGAAGCCCGAGCAGCGCCACCGGCTGGACCACCGGGCCGTCCGAGAAGAGGATCGGAAACTGCTTGCAGGCCGCGGGGAACTCCGCCGCCATCAGCGGCACCGAGTTGGTGGCAGCCGCGAAGGCGAAGTTCGGCTCGCTGCGAAGCGACAGATCGGCGTCGCGGGCGGCCACCAGCGGGCGGGGGCTCTTGTAGAACAGGGGCAGGGTCGGGTTGGTCATCGTTCACTATCCAAAGGGTAAAAGTCTGCCGGGGGAAGGCGCGCCTCAGCGCGCCTCCTCCTTGTCCGTCTGCTGGTTGCCGGTGCCCGACGGCGCGGGGCCGCTGGTCAGAACCTCCGGCTGCGCGCCGGCGCGGGTGGTGGACGGGGTGGTTCCAGCCCCATTTCCCGAACCGCCTGTCCCGGAGCCGGTCGAAAGAACCTCCGGCTGAGCTCCGGCACCGGTCAGCGACGGAGTCGTGCCGGCCAGGGACAGAACCTGCGGCGCGGCGTAGGCGGCCAGAGCGTTCGGCGTGAGCCCGGCACCGGTCACCGTACCGGTGAACAGGCTGGTGACGCCGGGGGTGCTGGGAACCGGGACGACCACCACCACGGTGGCGGCGACCCGGCTGACCTGCTGCGTCGGACCCCAGGGGGTGTTGTTGATGAAGTACGGGGCGGCCCGCAGCGGGCTGTCGATCGCGCTGGCGGCCAACGCGTCCGTCTTGCCGGCCACGGTGCCGAACATCCGGGCGGAACCGGCCTTGGGAACGGTCAGGCTCAGCACGTCGATCTTCTGCAAGGCGGTCCCGGTCTCCTGTCCGATGAGCAGCGCCCCGCCGTCGGACGCCATGGTCAGCATGGTGGCCTTGCCCTGGAGCCCCGCCATGGTGATGGGGCCGCCCGCCGTGATGGACGCCTGACCGTCCGGCAGGGACGCCATGGCGCCCAGCGTGATCGGGCCGTTCTTGGCCGTGATGCTGGCCGGCAGAACAATGCCCGATCCGCCGGATTGGGTAAAGCCCCCCTCCGTGACAACCGTGGCATCGCGCCCGAAGGTCACCGTGCCGGCCCCATCCGTCGTGACCAAAGCCAGCGAGCCCGCGCTGTTCACCGCCGCGCCGAAGGTGAAGCCGGCGCCGGTCAGGCGGAGGCCGTCCGTCCCGGTCGCGGTCAGCGCCTTGGCGAAGCGGCTCTCGCCGCCGGTCGTCTGGCTCAGCGAACGCACGGTCACCGCGCCGTCGTAGAAGACGCCGCCCGAGGTGCGGACCGTGACGTCGCCCATCAGGCCCGATGCGCCGATGTCGCCCGACGCCCGGATGGCCGCGCCGTTCAGCGACAGCGCGGAGCGGTTGGCGCTGTCGACGGCCCCGCCGAACACGAGGTCGCCGCCGGCGCTGCTCAGCGCGCTGGCGCCGGCCACCGTCAGGGCGCCGCCGAAGCGCTGCGCCCCGGTGGTGGTGACGGTGGCACCGCTCAGGCGGGTGCCGCCGCTGACGGCGATCTGCCGCAGGGCGCCGGTCTCGCCGAAGACTCCGGCCAGGATGGCCTCGCCGTCGACCGTCAGCCCCTGCGCCCCGGCGTTGGCGGCGTTGCCGCCGTTCAGCAGGGAGACGGTGCCGCCGGTCAGGACGGTGTCGGTCCCCAGCGTCACCGCACCGTCGTAGCTCTGCTCCGCCACGGTGGTCACCGCGCCGCCGTTCAGGGCGGCGATGCCGGTCACCGACAGGCGGCTCAGCGCCTGGGTGCCGCCGACCGTGCCGTTGACGACGGCGTTGCCGGCGATGGTCAGCCCCTGCCCGCCGCGGGTGGCGGCGTCCAGCCCGCCGGCCAGCACGACCGTGCTGCCGGTCAGGCGGGTGTCGGTCCCCAGCACCGCCCGCTCCCCATAGGTCTGGGTCCCGGTGGTGTCGACGCTGCCGCCGTTCAGGGCCAGCGTTCCCGCCGCGTCGGTGACGACCGAGGCCGCGCGGACCGACTGGGCGAAGCGCGTCTGGCCGGCGCTGTTCACCGTCAGGTCGCCCAGCCGCTCCGTCCCGCCGACCGCGCCGGCGAAGACGGCGTCGGCGGTCCCGCTGGTGACGGTCAGGGCCTGCCCGCCGTCCAGCGTCCCGGCGAAGGTGACGCCGGTGCCGGTCAGGGCCGACGGGCTGCCGGTCAGACGGACCGCGCCGCCGTAGGTCTGCGCCCCGCTGGTGACCGCCGTGGCGCCGTTCAGCAGCGTCTCGCCGCCGACCGTGAGCGCGGCCAGCGCCTGCCGGGTGCCGAGGGTGCCGGTGATCGCCGCGTTGCCGGCGATGGTCAGGCCCTGACGGCCCGCCTCCGCCGCGTCGATGCCGCCGGACAGCGACAGCTGGGTGCCGGTGAGGACGGTGTCGGTCCCCAGCGTCACCGCGTCGGCGTAGCTCTGCGCCCCGGTGGTGTCGACGCTGCCGCCGTTCAGGATGGTGATCCCGGTGGCGTCGGTGGCCAGCGAGGCCGCCTTCACCGCGCCGGTGACGGTGGTGGTGCCGCCGCCGTTGATCGTCAGCGCCCCCAGACGGCTGGTGCCGCCGACCGCGCCGCCGAGAAGGATGTCGCCGCTGCCGCTGGTCAGCGTCAGCGCCCGCCCGCCGTCGACGGTCGAGGCGAGGACGATCCCGCCGGTGCCGGTGATCCGGCTGTCGCCGCCCAGCGTCACCGCCTGCGCCGCCGAGAAGACCGTGCCGGCCTGATAGGCGCCGTCGAGGGTGACCGCGTCGTTGTAGGTCTGGGCGCCGCTGGCGGTCACCGATTTCAGGCTGGTCGTGCCGTCGGCGTCGGTGGTCAGGCTGGCGAGCGCCGTCGTGTTGCCCACCGCCGCGTTGAACTGCGTGGCGCCGCTGCCGTTGACGGTCAGCGCCTGGGCGCCGTTC
>NZ_JAEPIV010000039.1:0-32568 GCF_016632405.1 Azospirillum aestuarii | reverse complement strand
CCGGTGACCATGCCGCGGGCGTACTCCTCCGCCCGCCGCGCCGCCGTGCGCAACGGACGCGGCAGTTGCTCCGCGATGTCCTTGGCCAGATGGCGCAGGCTGAGATAGGGCTTCGACGAGATCAGCCGCGACAGATATGCGCTCATCGCGCCGACCGGCGGAGCGATGGACATGTCGTTGTCGTTCAGGATGACGATCAGCTTGCTGTTCGCCGAGCCGGCGTTGTTCATCGCCTCGTAGGCCATGCCGGCGCTCATCGCGCCGTCGCCGATCACGGCGATCACATGATTGTCGCGGCCCAGCTGGTCGCGCGCCACCGCCATGCCCAGCCCCGCGGAGATGGAGGTGGAGCTGTGGCCGGCGCCGAACGGATCGTACTCGCTCTCCGACCGGTTGGTGAAGCCCGACAGCCCGCCGCCCGTGCGCAGGGTGCGGATGCGGTCGCGGCGCCCGGTCAGGATCTTGTGCGGATAGCACTGGTGCCCGACGTCCCAGATCAGCCGGTCGGCCGGCGTCTGGAAGACGTAATGCAGGGCGACGGTCAGCTCGACCACCCCCAGCCCGGCGCCCAGATGACCGCCGGTCACCGACACCGCGCTGATGGTTTCCGTCCGCAGTTCATCGGCCACCTGCCGGAGCTGGTCGGGCTTGAGCGCGCGCAGGTCGGCGGGGGTGTGGACGAGGTCGAGAAGCGGCGTCTTGTCGTTGAGGGTCACGTTGGGAACGTCCTCCGTTCAGGTCCGCCGCGCGACGACGAAGTCGGCGACCGCTTTGAGGGTATCGGCACGCCCGTCGAAGATCTCCAGGTGCGCCTTGGCCTGGACGGCCAGCATCGCAGCCTGCGAGCGGGCCCGGTCCTGCCCGAGGATGGACACGAAGGTCGACTTTCCCGCCTCCGCGTCGCGCCCGACCGACTTGCCGGTCTCCGCTTCCGTCCCCTCGATGTCCAGCAGGTCGTCGACGATCTGGAAGGCCAGCCCGAGGTCGTGGGCGTAGGCGCGCAGCGCGTGGCGCTGCGGCGGCGGAGCCTTGCCCAGGATGCCGCCGGCCTCGCAGGAGAAGGCGATCATGTCGCCGGTCTTCATGCGCTGGAGCCGCGTCGTCGTGCCGAGGTCGAAGGTCTCATGCTCGGCGATCAGGTCGAGCATCTGGCCGCCGACCATGCCGTGCGGCCCGGCCGCCTTGGCGAGCGCCGCCACGAGCTGGCAGCGCACGTGCGGGTCCTCGTGGGTCGCCGGGTCGGCCAGCACCTCGAAGGCGTAGGTCAGCAGCCCGTCGCCGGCCAGGATCGCGGTCGCCTCGTCGAACTTGCGGTGCACGGTCGGCTGGCCGCGGCGCAGATCGCCGTCGTCCATCGCCGGCAGGTCGTCGTGAACCAGCGAATAGCTGTGGACGAACTCCACGGCCACGGCGACGCGCAGCGCGCAGTCCGGGTTGACGCCGAACAGCGCCGCGGACTGGCACACCAGGAAGGGGCGCAGCCGCTTGCCGCCGTTCAGGCAGCCGTAGCGCATCGCCTCCAGCACGCGCGATTCGGGGAGGTCGGTGGTCGGCAGGAGGTGCAGGATCGCACGCTCCACATCCGCCGCCATGTCGGCCATGGCTGTCTTGAGGTCGGTCTGCACGTCAGTCGATCCGGGCGGGTTCGGTGCCGAGGGTGCCGTCGGCGGCAACGGTGATGCGGTCGATCTTGGCCTGGGCCTCGCGCAGCTTCGCCTCGCAATGCCGCTTCAGCGCGGTGCCGCGCTCGTAGGAGGAGATCGCGTCGTCGAGCTTGCCGCGCCCGTCTTCGAGCTGGCGAACGATGCGCTCCAGTTCGGACAGCGCGTCCTCAAAGCTGAGGGCGGCGATGTCGGGGGGAATGTTAGCAAGGTCAGCCATGATCCATCCGGCCAATGATCCATACGATGGGGTGCCCGCGATGGGACCGAAACCCGAAATTATGGCTCAGCCCCCAAATGCGCAAGGCCCGCGGGGGGCGTATTACGCTCCCACCACGGGCCTAACCGGAAGAACCGCCGGAAGAGCCTGAGGACTCAGCAGTACATCAGTTCACGCACATGCGCCGCGGAGGCCGATGCCAGGGCGCGCAGATTGTAGCCGCCTTCCAGCACCGACACGATGCGCGCCCCGCAGTGGGTGCGGGCCAGGTCGCCCAGCTTGCGCGTGGCCCAGGCGAAGTCGTCGTCGGTCAGGTGCAGCCCGGCCAGCGGGTCGCGCGAATGGGCGTCGAATCCGGCGGAGATGATCAGCAGGTCCGGTTTGAAATGGTCGATGGCCGGCAGGATGATGTGGGTCATCGCGTGCCGGAACTCCGGCGAGCCGGACATGGCGGCGAGCGGTGCGTTGACGCAGTTGCCGTACTCGCCCTTCTCCCCCGCGTCGCCCGTGCCGGGATAGAGCGGCGACTGGTGGGTGGAGCAATAGAGCAGGTCCGGGTCGCGCTGGAAGATGTCCTGCGTGCCGTTGCCGTGATGAACGTCGAAATCCATCACCGCCACCCGCTGCAGCCCGTGCGCCGCCCGCGCGTGGTAGGCGCCGACCGCGGCGTTGTTGAACAGGCAGAAGCCCATGGCCTTTTCATGCTCGGCATGGTGCCCCGGCGGGCGCACGGCGCAGAAGGCGTTGCGCGAATGGCCCGACGCCACCGCGTCCACCGCCGCGACCACCGCCCCGGCGGCGCGCAGCGCGGCCTCGCCCGAACCGGGGGAGATCACCGTGTCGGCGTCGATGCCCGCGTGCTCCTGTTCCGGGACCAGGGCCAGGACGCGTTCGACATGCTCCCGCGGATGCGCCCGGGACAACTGCTCGATGGTGGCGAGCGGCGCCTCCTGCCGTTCGAGCATGTAGAATTCTTCGGTCTCAAGGGCCGCCAGCACCGAACGAAGCCGGTCGGCGCATTCCGGATGGCCCAGCCCTGTGTCGTGGTCCAGGCAGGCGGCGTGGGTGAACAGGGTGGTGAACATGCTTTTCTGTCTTTTTCGTTCGTGTTCGAGGCATTTCCCTGCACCCATTCTTCCCGGATCGCTAATGAAAGTACAGGATGATTGCGGGGCTTATCGTCACATCCCCCAACCGCCGCCCCCACCCCTTTTGCGCGGCGGACGTGCAAGCCGTCCCGTTTCGCGGCGCCGTCAGGCGCAGCGTTCGATCACGAAACGGTAGACGCCCCCCTCCTCCACGCTGGAGGCCAGCCGGTTGCCGGTGGCCTCGCAAAAGGCGGCGAAATCCTTGGGCGCGCCGGGGTCGGTCGCCTCGACGGTCAGCGTCGATCCGGGCGGCACCGTCTTCAGCGCCTTGCGCGCGCGCAGCACCGGCAGCGGGCATTGCAGCCCCTTGGCGTCGAGCGTCTGGTCGGCCATCGTTCCTTGCACTCCTTCGGACACCGCTGCAACACTTCCAGACGGCGAGTCTAGAACGGCGGCGCGCCCGCCTCAACCCGTTGAACCGTGATTTCACCGGCCGGGGCTTCGCGGAACGGGGAACATTCTTTCGACTACGGGACATCCACGGGTAGACAGCGCGGTACACTCTTCCATATGATTGAACACGAACGATAAACGGCGGTGCTGCGGCGCAGTGATTGGGCGCAACGGTTCGCTGTTGCCTGGCGCCGATGGAAACGGTCGTTTCATGAACATTGCCGATCTGCAGAGCAACGCACGGCGGGCCAGCACGCTGCTCAAAGCCATGAGCAACGAGCGCCGCCTGCTCATCCTGTGCTACCTGACCGAGGGCGAGAAGTCGGTCGGCGAGTTGGAGGAACTGGTCGACCTCAGCCAGTCGGCCCTGTCCCAGCATCTGGCCCGCCTGCGCCGCGACAAGCTGGTGCGGACGCGCCGCGCCGCCCAGAACATCTATTACTCGCTGAACGGGCACGAGGCGCAGACCATCATGGCGACTCTCCATGATCTGTTCTGCGCGCCCGTCGGCCGCAAGAAGGACGAAGAGTCCCCCGCCTCCGCCGAGGAGCCCAGCGGCGCTTCGGTCTGAGCGCCGCTCCTCCTCGGCTCAGGCTTTTCCGAGGAATCGCCGTCCGAACAGAAGAACCGCCAGGGCCAGGACCAGCCAGCCCAGGATGAAGGCGCTGCCCCCGGTCGGGGCCGTCATGGCGAAGGAGAGCGGACCGCCGGTTGCCGTGGCGTAGAGCGTTCCGCTGAACAGCAGGATTCCGGCCACGAACAGCCACCCCGACAGACGCAGCGCCAGGCGCGCCGGGCCGTCGGCGGTGCGCAGCAGCGCGACCAGGGCGACCAGGGCCAGGGCGTGCCACATCTGGTATTGCCCGGCCAGCCGGAACAGTTCCTGCCCGCGCGGATCACCGGCAAGGCCGTGGCTGGCATAAGCGCCGGCCCCCACCGCGACTGCACCGTTCAGGGCCGCGAAGGCCACCCAGAGCCGATCAACCAATCCCATACGTCCTCTCCACACAGGCTTTCCCCCAAGCCTCCCATTGCGGGCGGCGGGAAAAGTTCGATCTCGTAACCAACTGGCCCACCCTTTGCTTGCCTCGGGCAGGCCGGCCATCTTAACCCCTCGGGAAACCGGGAGTCTTCGGCGGTCCGGCGCAAATTGATTTGCAAAATGCCAAAGGCTCGTCGTGAACCACACCATTCTGCACCGACAGCCGCAAGACGATTCCCACGCCGAGGCGGCGCCCCCCGCCGCTCCGGCGTCCTCGGCCGTCACGCCGTCGCCCGCGGAGGACCAGTTGATCGCCTGGGCGACGGCACGCGGCGGACGACTTCTGGTGGTTGACGACAGCCCCACCAACCGGTTGCTGACCGCGGCGCTGATGCGCAAGGCGGGATTCACCGTGGACACCGCGGACGGCGGGGCGGAGGCCATCACCACCGTCACCATGGCTGAAACGCCCTACGACGCCGTGCTGATGGACGTCGCCATGCCGGAGGTGGATGGGATCGCCGCGACCCTGGCCATCCGGGCGATGACCGGTCCGCGCGCCGCGGTGCCGATCATCGCGGTCACCGCCCACGGCTTCGCCGAGGACCGCGACCGCTGCGTGTTCGCCGGCATGAACGATTACGTGCCCAAGCCGGTCCGCCGCCCCGAGCTGCTGGCCGCGCTGAAGCGCTGGCTGGAGCCTGGTGGTTCGGACGGCGGGACCGTCAGAAGGACGATCCCGGTTCCTTGAGGAACTCCACCTCCTCCGGCGTCGTCTCGCGGCCGAGAATCGCGTTGCGGTGGGGGAAGCGGCCGAAGCGCGCGATGACCTCGCGATGGCGTTCAGCGTAGCGCACGACCTCCGGATCGCTCACCCGCTCCCGGAACAGGGTGCAGGACAGCTCCTGACAGTCCATGTCCTCCTGATGCTCGAACGGCAGGTAGAGGAAGATCCGCTCGTCCTCGCTGCACTCCAGATCATGGCCCTGCTCCACCACATGGCGGGCCACCGCCAGGGCCTTGCCGTCGGTCGCGAAGGCCTGCGGCGAGCCGCGGAAGACGTTGCGCGGCACCTGATCCAGCAGGACGCAGAGCGCCAGGCAGCCGTCCACATCCTCCAGCCAGTGATCGTACCGGCCCGCCGCCGCCGCTTCGTGATGGGGAAGCAGCGTGTCCCGCACCGTCCGGTCGAAGCTGTCGGACTGGCGGAACCAGTAGGGCTTCATCGCCTCGTCGAACCAGAAATCCACGATCTCGTCGATCAGCCTGTCGGTCATCTGCACCACCTTCGCCTGAGAATGGGTTCGTCGATCAATCAAGTCGATCAATGAACGGGGGCCACAAAAGAACAGGGCGCCCGAAGGCGCCCTGTCCAGTCTCAATCATCCTCACCGGGCCGTCGATGCGGCTCAGTGCAGGGTGCTCCACAGCTTGCGCTTGGTGGCGTACATCAGGCCGGCCAGCACGATCAGGAACAGGATCACCTTCACGCCCATCTGCTTGCGCGCATCCATGTGCGGCTCGGCGATGAAGGTCAGGAAGGTGCTGATGTCGTGGGCCTGCTGCTGGACCGTCGACGGGGTGCCGTCGGCGTAGGTCACGCCGTCCGGCATCAGGATGTTGGGCATGCCCACCTGATGACCCGGGAAGTACTTGTTGTAGTTCATGCCCGGCATCAGGGTCACGCCTTCCGGCGGGTTCTCCTCGAAGCCGGTCAGGAAGGCGTAGAGATAATCCTCGCCGCCGACGCGGGCCTTCGCCATCAGCGACAGGTCCGGCGGCAGGGCGCCGTTGTTGGCGGCGCGGGCGGCGTTGTCGTTGGGGAACGGCGACGGGAAGCGGTCGGCCGGGATGCCCGGACGCATGAACATCTCGCCCGCGTCGTTCGGACCGGCCTGGACCTCATAGCCGGAGGCGATCGCCTTCAGCTCGTCCTCGTTGAAACCGATGCCCGCGAGGGTGCGGATCGGGACCAGCTTGGCCGAGTGGCAGGTGGCGCAGACTTCCTTGAAGATCTGGAAGCCGCGCTGGGCCGAGGCCTTGTCGATGGTGCCGAAGACGCCGCTGTGCGACCACTCCTGCTTGGGAATGTGCACCGCTTCCGACGCCTGCGCGGCGCCGGCCAGGCCCAGGGCGAAGGCCGCGGAGAGGATGGCAGACTTCAGAGAGCGCATTATGCCTTCTCCATGGGCTTGGCGTGGGCGCCGGCGGCAACGCGGCCACCGCCCTTCAGAACCGGTTCGCAGATGCTGGCGGGAAGCGGCAGAGGCCGCTCCAGCTTGCCCAGCAGCGGCAGCAGGATCAGGAAGTGGAAGAAGTAGTAGGCCGTGCCGATGCGGGCGACCAGCAGCCACACGCCTTCCGCGGGCATCGCGCCGGCGTAGCCCAGAACCAGGGCGTCGATGGCGAGAATCCAGAAGAACTGGCGGTAGATCGGACGGAACTTGCAGCTGCGCACCTTGGAGGTGTCGAGCCACGGCAGGGCCGCCAGCACCGCGATGGCGCCGAACATGGCGAGCACGCCGCCCAGCTTGTCCGGGATGGCGCGCAGGATCGCGTAGAACGGCAGGAAGTACCATTCCGGAACGATGTGCGCCGGCGTGACCAGCGGGTTCGCCGGGATGTAGTTGTCCGGGTGGCCGAGGTAGTTCGGGGCGAAGAAGACGAAGCCCGCGTAGAAGATCAGGAACACGACGACCGCGAAGCCGTCCTTGACCGTGACGTACGGATTGAACGGCACGGTGTCCTGCGGACCCTTGGCGTCGATGCCCAGCGGGTTGTTGGAGCCGGAGACGTGCAGGGCGGCGGTGTGGAGGACGACCAGACCCAGCAGCACGAACGGCAGCAGGAAGTGCAGCGCGAAGAAGCGGTTCAGCGTCGGGTTGTCGACCGAGAAGCCGCCCCACAGCCAGGTCACGATCGGGTCGCCGACCAGCGGGAAGGCCGAGAACAGGTTCGTGATGACGGTGGCGCCCCAGAAGCTCATCTGGCCCCACGGCAGCACGTAGCCCATGAAGGCGGTCGCCATCATGGCCAGCAGGATGAACACGCCGAGAATCCACAGGATCTCGCGCGGCGCCTTGTAGGAGCCGTAGTAGAGACCGCGGAACATATGGATATAGACGGCGATGAAGAACATCGACGCGCCGTTGGCGTGCACGTAGCGCAGCAGCCAGCCGTAGTTGACGTCGCGCATGATGCGCTCGACCGAATCGAAGGCGATGGTCGTGTGCGCGGCATACTGCATCGCCAGCACGAGGCCGGTGGCGATCATGATGACCAGCATGATGCCGGCGATGGCACCGAACGCCCACAGATAGTTGACGTTCCGGGGCATCGGATACTGGTTGTACTCATGGTCCAGCATCGTGAAGATCGGCAGGCGGCTGTCGATCCACTTAACGACGGGATTCTTGAACTGGGGGGCGTGAGCCTGAGCCATCTTGGGGTCTCCAGAACCTTAAGGGCCGCTTAGCCGAGCCGGACCGCGGTGTCGCTCGTGAAAGCGTACTGCGGAACGACGAGGTTGGCCGGGGCGGGACCCTTGCGGATGCGCCCTGCGGTGTCGTAGTGCGAGCCGTGGCACGGGCAGAACCAGCCGTCGAACTCACCGCGCGGATCGGTCGGCTTCTGCCCCAGGGGCACGCAGCCCAAGTGCGTACAGATGCCGACGACGATCAGCCATTCCGGCTTCTTGACGCGGGCGTCGTCGGCGGCCGGGTCGCGCAGGTCGCCGAGGTTGACGGTGCGGGCCTCCTCGATCTCCTTCGCCGTGCGGTGGCGGACGAAGACCGGCTTGCCGCGCCAGGTGACGGTGATCGCCTGGCCTTCCTGGACCGGGGCCAGATCCACGTCGATCGAAGCCAGCGCGAGGGTGTCGGCGGCCGGGTTCATGCTGTCGATGAACGGCCAGACAGCGGATGCGACACCAACGGCACCCACGGCCCCGGTCGCGAGGTAGAGAAAATCACGGCGGGAAGCCCCCTCGCCGCCGGGGGCCGCGTGGCCACCCGTCCCGGGCGGATGCGTGGTCTGAGCCATAAGCGTTAATCTCCTCAAGGCATACGCGGCGCGCCGAAGCGCCCTATGACACGTGGACCAGTGTTTATCACGACTTGACGGGCATGTCCGCTCACTGGGTGGGTGGGTGCGCGCCGCGTCGACCGGGGTTGTATCTCCCGGGTATCCGGGGTGCGGTATACAGTCGCGGCAACGCCTTGAAAAGGTTTTGTCATCGGGACAACTTGTCGCGCTTTGCAGTGCACCATTAGACGTCGCTGAACCAAAAGGGAATTCCATGCGCCTCGTACTCTTCGAACCGGACATTCCCCAGAACGCCGGGACGCTGATGCGTCTGGCGGCGGGACTCGGGATGCCGCTGGACCTGATCGAGCCCTGCGGCTTCGTTCTGGACGACCGCAAGCTGCGGCGGGCCGGGATGGACTACATCGACCAGCTGGCCCTGGTCCGGCACAGCTCCTGGACGGCCTACCGGGCGCTGCCGCAGGCCGGGCGGCTGGTGCTGCTGACCACCCGCGGCGCCGTTCCCTACACCGATTTCGCCTTCGCGCCGGACGACCGGATCATGGTCGGCCGCGAGAGCGCCGGGGTGCCCGACGACGTGCACGATGCGGCCGACGCCCGTCTGGTGATCCCCCTGACGCCGCCCGCCCGGTCGCTGAATGTTGCGCTGAGTGCCGCGATGGTGTTGGGTGAAGCCCTGCGGCAGACGGCCGCATTGCCGAGACCCTCGCCCCTTCCCTCGCCCTGACCGACGCCGGACGCCCGCCCATGACCACCTCCCCCACCGACGCCATGGACATCAGAACCGGCCGGCAGGCTCAAGCGAGCGCCTGGTTCGCCGAACTGCGCGACCGCATCTGCGCCGAGTTCGAACGGATCGAGGACGAACTGACCGGCACCCATTCCGACCTGCCGCCCGGCCGCTTCGAGCGCAAGCCCTGGCAGCGCCCCGACCATGGCGGCGGCGAGGGCGGCGGCGGCGTGATGTCGGTGATGCGCGGCCGCGTGTTCGAGAAGGTCGGGGTCAACGTCTCCACGGTGCACGGCACCTTCAGCCCCGAATTCCGCGCCAACATCCCCGGCGCCGCGGAGGACGGGCGGTTCTGGGCGTCGGGGATCAGCCTCGTCGCGCACATGCGCTCGCCGCTGGTGCCGGCCACCCACATGAACACGCGCCACATCGTGACCAGCATCGGCTGGTTCGGCGGCGGCGCCGATCTGACCCCGATGGTGCCCGACGAGCAGGACACCGCCGACTTCCACGCCGCCTTCCGCAGCGCCTGCGACCGCCACGACCCGACCTGCTACGCGCGCTACAAGGAATGGTGCGACCGCTACTTCTTCCTGCCGCACCGGGGCGAGGCGCGCGGCGTCGGCGGCATCTTCTACGACAACCTGGATTCCGGGAACTGGGAGGCTGACTTCGCCTTCACCCGCGACGTCGGGCTGGCCTTCCTGGAGGTCTTCCCCGCCCTGGTCCGCCGCCACATGAACCGGCCCTGGACCCCGGAGCAGCGCGAGCACCAGCTGATCCGCCGCGGCCGCTACGTCGAGTTCAACCTGCTCTACGACCGCGGGACGACCTTCGGCCTGAAGACCGGCGGCAATACCGAGGCCATTCTGATGAGCATGCCGCCCGAAGTGAAGTGGCCGTAGACACGAACATTTCCCTTTCCCCTCTGGGGAGAGGGTCAGGGTGAGGGGGTTGTGCGTGTCAGTAGGTTCGGCACAAGCACATCCCCCTCACCCGCCCGCTGCGCGGGCACCCTCTCCCGGGGCGGGAGAGGGATTGTTCAAGCGCCGCCCCGCCTCCGCCAGACACTCGTCCCGTCCGGGCCGGAAGTCCTCGGCGATCCACCAAGCCTCGACCTGCTTCAGCAACGCACCCACCGCCGGGCCGCGCGGCATCCCCATGGCCAGCAGGTCGCGCCCGGCGATGGGAAGGACCAGGGACGGCAGATCGTCCGCGGTCGCCAGCGCCGACTTCACCGCGCCGAGCGCCACCGGTCCGGGGGCATCCACCGCCGCCAGCATCACGAGGTCGCGGTACAGCCCGGCATCGCCCAGCCGGTAGAGCGCCTGCCGCCGCTTCACCGGCCCGTCGGACGGCGATATAGCCATCGGCGGCTCGGTCAGGGCGGCGAGGCGGTCGCGGTCGGCGTTGGACAGGCGCAGCGTCTGGGCCACGGCCAGCGCCCCCGCCCGATCGGTGTCCAGCACGGCGGCGAAGCGGCGCACCGCCTCGGGCGGCTCGTCGAGATCGTGTTCCAGCCGGACCAGACCGTCCAGCCGGGCGGTGCGGACCGCGTCCGGCAGGAGATGAACCATGACGCCGAGCCGGATCATCAGGTTCCAGGCCGACGCCGGGTCGGGCGCCGCCAGCAGACGGGACAGCTCACCCCGCACCCGCTCCCCCGACAGGGTGGGCAGGCGCGGAGCCATCTCCGCGCAGGCGGCCAGCGCCGCCTCGTCCGGAGCGCCGCGCCCGTAATGGGCGTGGAAGCGGAAGAAGCGCAGCAGACGCAGCACATCCTCCTCGATGCGCTCGCGCGGGTCGCCGACGAAGCGCACCCGCCCGGCGGCCATGTCCGCCAGCCCCCCGAAGGGGTCGTAGACGCAGCCGTCCAGCGTGCAGCTCAGCGCGTTCATCGTCAGGTCGCGCCGGGCCGCGTCCTCCCGCCAGTCGTCGGTGAACTCCACGCGGGCGTGACGCCCGAAGGTCTCGACGTCGCGGCGCAGCGTGGTGATCTCGTAATGAGCCTTCCCGACCACGGCGGTGATGGTGCCGTGCTCGATTCCGGTGGGAATGGCGCCGATGCCTGCGGCCTTCAGCAGCGTCATCACCCGCTCTGGCGGGGCGTGGGTGGCGATGTCGATGTCCTTGACCTTGCGGCCCAGCCACGCGTCGCGCACGCAGCCGCCGACGAAGCGGGCGTCCGCCCCTCCGGCGGCCAGGGCGTCGAACACGGCGCGCGTCTCGGGCGCGGTCATCCAGGGCTGCAGGGCGATGCGGGCGTTGACGGTCATGGCGGCAGGCTAGCCCGCAAGACGCTCAATTGCCAGATGGCCCGCTACCAGAGGCCCCGCCACCGACCACCCGCCCGTCTTCGAGATGGGCGGGCGTGTAGGGTGTGTGCGGTGCCACCCCGCTGGTCAGGGCGACGGACCCCAGCGTCACCGCCATCGCCGCCACCCCGGCGAAGACCAGCCAGGGCCAGGGCGCGGTCGCCCACCAGGGGGCCGGGCTGTGCGCCTCCTCCGCCTCGCGGCGGCGCCGCTCGACGACGAACACGTACAGGGCATAGCCGACCGTGGGCAGGACCAGGGGCAGGATGACCGTCAGGAAGATCCGCAGCACCGCGCCGCCCGCCTTACGATGTTCCGCCGGCGGGCAGGTCGCCCAGGCGATCGGTTCCCAGGCCGTCACACCCCAGCCCCTCGGTGCGCAGGACGTCGCAGAGATTCACCAGCATCCCCGCCGTCGCGCCCCAGATGAAGCGTTGCTGGTAGGGGAAGGCGTAGAAATAGCGTTGCGCGCCCTGGAACTCGCGGCTGTGGCGCTGCGGGTTGGTCGGGTCGAGAATGGCGGCCAGAGGCACTTCGAACACCTCGGCCACTTCGGTCGGGTCGGGAGTCATCTGGAAGGGCGGGCGCACCAGCCCGACCACCGGGATCACCCGGAAGCCGGTGCGCGTCACGTAGGTGTCGAGCCGCCCCAGCACCTCGATCCGGTCGCGCGCCAGCCCGATCTCCTCCTCGGTCTCGCGCAGGGCGGTGTCTTCCGGGTCGCGGTCGTCGCTCTCCATCCGACCGCCGGGAAAGCTGATCTGCCCGGCATGGGCGGTCAGGTTGGCGGTCCGCTGGGTGAAGATGACCGTCGGTTCCTCCGGACGGTCGACCAGCGGCACCAGGACGGCGGCCTCCCGCAGCTTGCCGTGCGAGGGCTCGAAACCGGGATTCAGATCATGGTCGCCGCGCACCTTGACGGGGCGCAGGCCGGCGGCGGCGCTTCCCGGAAAGCGCTTGCGGACCTCGTCGAGACTCACTCGCCAGGCAGCCTGCCCAGCGCGAAGAAGACCTTCTTGCTCCATACCCCCACCTCAGCCTCACCATCATGGCCGCGCGTGTCGGCCCGGTCCACCATTTCGTAGTAGACCGGCCGGAGAATTCGCGCTTCGAGCCCGTTTCTTATGAGAATATAGGGCGTCGGTTCGCCATTTTCAGGATTGTGGACGACTCTGATCGGATGATCCGGCCCGCATTCGACCCATTCGTCTAAATTTGTACGGAATGACAGCGCCTGTTCGTCTCCGCTTCCGCTTGCGGCCATTTCCACGGCGACGAACGGGGTGTCCTCAACCACGATCCGCCCACGCTCGACCGGGGTGACCAGCCAGAAGTCGCCCGCCTCGTCGCGCCGCAGGACGGTGGCGAAGAGCTTCACCAGTTCGATCCGCCGGATCGGGTCGCCCTCATGGAACCAGGTGCCGTCGCGGGCGATGCGGATGTCGAACCGCTGGTCCCTTACGGTCAGGGGCAGGCTCTCGCCGCTCTCGTCACCTGGGCGCGTTTCATTTGGGCGCTTGTCATTCGCCCCATCATTGCCGACCTTCATCGCTAGCCTTCTCGTGTTTTTAGGGCGTGAGGGGCGCAGAGGGAACTGGCCGCGCAACGTAATTTCGCCATACTCGTCACATAGGTCCGGACTGGCGGATTTGCCACGATGGCCGTTTCGACCTCAGCGGTCATGATTGCCCACCGAGTGCATGGTCTTAAACGGGAGCAGAGACGTGAGCGCAACCGACGCCGTCAATCCGGGGGCCAATCCGGGCCAGAACTTTCCCGCCGGCGAGAACCCGCACCAGCTCATGGCGGAGATCGAGGCGCTGGGCGGACGGCTGACCCATGTGCGCGACCGCATCGGCCGTATCATCTTCGGCCAGCAGGAGGTCGTCGACCTCACCCTGATCACGCTCCTGGCGGGCGGCCATGTGCTGCTGATCGGCGTGCCGGGCCTCGCCAAGACGCGATTGGTCGAGACGCTGGGGACTGTGCTGGGTCTCGCGGAGAAGCGCATCCAGTGCACGCCCGACCTGATGCCCGCCGACATCCTGGGGTCGGAGGTGCTGGAGGAGAACGAGCAGGGCCGCCGCTCCTTCCGCTTCATTCCGGGGCCGGTGTTCAGCCAGCTCCTGATGGCCGACGAGATCAACCGCGCCAGCCCGCGCACCCAGTCCGCCCTGCTCCAGGCGATGCAGGAGCGGCGCGTGTCGGTCGCCGGCCACTACCATGCCCTGCCCCAGCCGTTCCACGTGCTGGCCACCCAGAACCCGCTGGAGCAGGAAGGCACCTACCCGCTGCCGGAGGCCCAGCTCGACCGCTTTCTGATGCAGATCGACGTCGATTACCCCGACCGCGACGCCGAGCGGCGGATGATGATCGCCACCACCGGTTCGCTGGACGAGCAGGCGGTGACGGTGCTCTCCCCCGCCGACCTCCAGGTGGCGCAACGGCTGGTCCGCCGCGTGCCGGTCAGTGAAGGCGTCGTCGACGGCATCCTCGACCTCGTGCGGCGCGGCCGCCCGGAGGCGACCGATCTGCCCGAGGTGCAGCGCCACGTCGCCTGGGGTCCCGGCCCGCGCGCCAGCCAGGCGCTGATGCTCGCCGCCCGCGCCCGCGCGGTGCTGGACGGGCGGCTGGCGCCGTCGCTGGACGACGTGGTGGCCCTGGCGAAGCCCGTGCTGCGCCACCGCATGGCACTGAACTTCGCGGCGCGGGCGGACGGGATCACGCTGGACGACATCATCAACCGCCTCTGCGCCCCGCTGTCGTAAGGACCCGCCGATGGCCTCCCCCACTCTCGGCGCCACCACCCTGCGGGCGCAGCAGCGCGCGGAGGGGCTGGCCGCCACCCTGCCGCCGCTTCTGGTCGCGGCGGAGCGCGTCGCCTCCACGGTGGCGCAGGGCGTGCACGGACGGCGGCGCGTCGGGCTGGGCGAGACCTTCTGGCAGTTCCGCCGCTACCAGCCCGGCGACTCGCCGCAAATGATCGACTGGCGGCAGTCCGGCAAGACCCAGCCGGTCTATGTGCGCGAGAACGAGTGGGAGGCCGCCCAGACCGTCTGGCTGTGGCGCGACCGCTCGCCCTCCATGGACTACCGCTCGGTCAACGGCCTGCCGACCAAGCGGGAGCGCGCCGACCTGCTGACCCTCGCCATCGCGGTGCTGCTGGTGCGCGGCGGCGAACGGGTGGGCCTGCTGAACTCCGGCCAGCGCCCGGACCATGGCAAGTTCGCCCTGAACCGCATGGCCGGTCAGATGACCGACCCGCGCAACGCCCATTCCCCCGACGCGCTGCCGCAGCCCGAACCGCTGCCCCGCCACGCCCAGGTGGTCCTGGTCGGCGACCTGCTGTCGCCGCTGCCGGAGATCCACGCCACTGTGTCGGCGCTCACCGGGCGCGGCGTGCGCGGCCATCTGCTGCAGATCCTCGACCCGGCGGAAGAAACCTTGCCCTACGAGGGCCGTGTCGAGTTCGAAGGCTTCGAAGGCGAGGAGGAATTGCTGGTCCCGCGGGTGGAGGCGGTGCGCGAAACCTACCTGGAGCGGCTGCGCGCCCACCAGGACGGCTTGGACGCGCTCGCCCGCACCGCCGGCTGGACCTACGCCGTCCACCGCACCGACCGGCCGCCCCAGACCGCCCTGCTCGGGCTGTGGGGCGCCCTGGCGCGGGAGGCGGTGTAGGTGGGGCGGCGCGGGGCCCCCACCCTCCCCATGCTCCGCATGGGTCCCCTCCCTCCCCCGCTTCGCAGGGGAGGGCCAATACGCAAGATCCCCTCCCCTGCAAAGCGGGGGAGGGTTAGGGAGGGGGCAACGCCCAAGCACCCCATTCCCCACCCTCCAACAGCGTAGACGCCGATGCTGGGTTTCGGACCGATCGCCTTTGCCGTTCCGTGGGTGCTCGCCGCCCTGGCCGTCCTGCCGGTGCTGTGGTGGCTGCTGCGCGTCACGCCGCCGGCCCCACGGGTGGTGCGCTTCCCCGCCATCCGGCTGCTGCGCGACCTGACGGCGCGGGAGGAGACTCCCGCCCGCACCCCGCTGTGGCTGCTCATCCTGCGCCTGATCGTCGCTGCGCTGCTGATTCTGGCGCTGGCCGGGCCGCTGCTGAACCCGCGCGCCGCCCTGCCGGGCAGCGGGCCGCTGCTGCTTCTGGTGGACAACGGCTGGGCGTCGGGCCGCGACTGGACGAGCCGCCGCGCCGCCATGGAGGAGCTGGTGTCGCAGGCGGAGCGGCAGAACCGCCCGGTCGTCCTGCTGCCGACCGCCCGGCCCGCCGGGGGCGAGGCGGTGAAGGCCAGCCCGCCCCTGCCCGCCTCGGAAGCCCGCCGGCTGATCCAGGCGCTGGAGCCGCACCCCTGGCCGACCGACCGCGCCGGCGCGCTGGAGGCGGTGCGCGGCCTCGCCGCGCGCGGCTCCGCCCACACCGTCTGGCTGTCGGACGGCATCGGCGACCGCAGCGCCCGCGGCCTCGCCGAGACGCTGCAGCGCATGGGCTCCCTCGAAATCCTCGACGATTCCGCGGAGAAGCCGCCCCACCTGCTGCTTCCCCCGTCGTCGGAGGGCGCCGGTCTGACGGCCCGCGTGGTGCGCGCCGACGCCTCCCGTCCGGAAAGCGTCACCGTGCGCCTGTCCGGCGCCGACGGCCGCCTGCTGACCCGCCAGCCCGTCGCCTTCGACGCCGGGCAGCTCACCCGTGAGGTGCGCTTCGAGGTGCCGGCGGAGCTGCGCAACGACGCCGCCAGCCTGCGCGTGGAGAACGACACCACCGCCGGAGCCACCGTCCTGCTCGACGAGCGCTGGCGCCGCCGCCCGGTCGGGCTGGCCTCGGGCCGCGCCAACGGCGAGAACCAGCCGCTGCTGTCCGACCTGCACTATCTGGAACGGGCGCTGGCCCCCTACAACGAGGTGCGCCGCGGCGAGCCGGACGAGCTTCTCAAGCGCGACCTCGCCGTGCTGGTGCTGTCGGACATCGGCGCCCTGACCGGGCAGGAGGCCCAGACCATCGAGGACTGGGTGCGCAAGGGTGGTGTGCTGCTGCGCTTCGCCGGCCCGCGACTGGCCCAGAATCCCGACCGTCTGGTGCCGGTGCGGCTGCGGCTGGGCGACCGGGCGCTGGGCGGCGCCCTGTCCTGGTCGGAGCCGGCGAAGCTCCAGCCCTTTGATGGCCGCAGTCCCTTCGTCGGCCTGCACATCCCCGACGACGTCGCCGTCTCGCGGCAGGTGCTGGCCGAGCCGGCGCTGGACCTCGCCGACCGCACCTGGGCGCGGCTCCAGGACGGCACGCCCCTGGTCACCTCGGAAAAGCGCGGAGACGGCTACATCGTGCTCGTCCACACCACCGCCAGCCCGGAATGGTCCAACCTGCCGATGTCCGGCCTGTTCGTCGACATGCTGCGCCGTCTGGTGACGCTGAGCGGCGGCGTCGCCGGCGGCGCCCATGGCGGCACGCTGGAGCCGCTGGAGGTGCTGGACGGCTTCGGCCGGCTGGTGCCGCCGCCGGCCGCCGCCTTCCCCATCGCCGGGGACGCCGGCGCCGACGTGCTCGGCCCGCGCCACCCGCCCGGTTTCTACGGCACCGAGGAGGCCCGCCGCGCCCTCAACCTGACCGCCACGCTGACGCGGATCGAGCCGCTGGGCGCCATGCCCGGCGGGGTCGCCCGCGGTCCCTACGGCACGCGGGGCGAGGTGGCGTTGAAGCCGGCGCTGCTCGGCATCGCGCTGTCGCTCGCCATGATCGACCTGCTGATCGCCCTGATGCTGCGCGGCCTGCTCGGCGGCTGGCGGTTCGGCGGCAACAGGCGTCGCCGCGCCGGAGCCGCCGCCGCGCTCCTGCTGACTCTGGGCGCGGCGCTCCCCATGGCCGCGACGCCCTGGACGCCCGCACGCGCCGACGACGCGCAATCGACCAAGGTGACGGCGGAGACCTATCTCGCCTATGTGCGCACCGGGGACGGCACGGTGGACGACACCTCGCGCGCCGGGCTGGAAAGCCTCGTGGAGGTGCTGACCCGCCGCACCGCGGTGGAGGCCGCAGGGGCGGTCGGAGTCGATCCGGAAAGCGACGAGCTGGCCTTCTACCCTCTGCTCTACTGGCCGGTGTCCGGCGGTCAGCGCGCCCTGACCGACCATGCCCGCGCCCGGCTGAACGAGTACATGCGCAACGGCGGCACCATCCTGTTCGACACGCGCGACCAGTCGGCGGGGGCGGTCGGCGGCAACCAGGCGCTCCAGGGCATGGTGCAGGGGCTGGACATCCCGCCGCTGGCCCTGGTGCCGCCCGACCATGTGCTGACCAAGTCCTTCTACCTGCTGAGTGATTTTCCCGGCCGCTACAACGGCGGCAATTTGTGGATCGAGGCGCGCGAGGGCCGCGCCAACGACGGCGTGTCGCCCGTGCTGATCGGCGGCAACGACTGGGCCGCCGCCTGGGCGGCGAACCGCAACGGCCAGCCGCTCTACGCCGTCGTCCCCGGCGGGGAGCGGCAGCGCGAGATGGCCTACCGTTTCGGCGTCAACCTCGTCATGTACGCGCTGACCGGCAACTACAAGGCCGATCAGGTCCATGTGCCCGCGATCCTTGAGAGGCTCGGCCAGTGACCCTGCTTGACGGAACCTCCATCGCTCTGGCGCCGCTGCTGCCCTGGGTCTTCCTGGTGCCGCTGTTCGTGGTGGCGCTGGCGATCCTGGCTCTGGCCGTCTTCCGCCGGGCGCGCGGCGTCTGGCTGCGCGTCTTGGCGGTGGCGGTGCTCGCGCTCGCGCTGATCAACCCGTCGCTGGTGCAGGAGAAGCGGGAGCCGATCAAGGACGTCGCGATCGTCGTGCTCGACGCCTCGCCCAGCCAGAACATCGGCGACCGCCGCGCCCGCGCCGAGGCCGAACTGGAGCGCCTGACCGAGCGGCTGAAGGCCTTCGATGACCTGGAGCTGCGGGTGGTCCGCGCCGGCGACGCGGAATCCGGCGCCTCCGCCATCAACGAGACGCACCTGTTCGACGCGCTGAACCGCGCCATGGCCGATGTGCCGCGCCGCCGCATGGCCGGGGCGGTGCTGATCACCGACGGGCAGGTCCACGACGTCCCGGAAAACCTTGCCCGGCTGTCCGAGATCGGCCCGGTGCACACGCTGCTGACCGGCAACCGCGACGAGGGCGACCGCCGTCTGGCCATCGTCCAGGCGCCGGCCTACGGCCTCGTCGGCAAACCGGTGGAACTGACCATCCGGGTGGACGACATGCCGCGCCGCCAGTCGGCCGACGCGGCGGTGACGCTGCGCCAGGACGGCGGGCCGCCGCGCACCATCCGCGTGCCCGTGGGCCAGGATTTCCACATGGAGCTGCCGGTCAACCATGGCGGCCAGAACGTGCTGGAGATGGAGGTCGAGGCGGCGCGGCAGGAGCTGACGCTCGCCAACAACCGCACCGCCGTGGTGGTGAACGGGGTGCGCGACCGGCTGCGCGTCCTGCTGGTGTCCGGCGAGCCGCACGCCGGCGAGCGGACGTGGCGCAACCTGCTGAAGGCCGACCCGTCGGTCGACCTCGTCCACTTCACCATCCTCCGCCCGCCGGAGAAGCAGGACGGCACCCCGATCCGCGAGCTGTCGCTGATCGCCTTCCCGATCCGCGAGCTGTTCGAGATCAAGCTGGACGAGTTCGACCTGATCATCTTCGACCGCTACCGCAGGCGCGGCGTGCTGCCGCAGATGTATCTGGAGAACATCGCCGAATACGTGCAGAAGGGCGGCGCCCTGCTGGAGGCGTCCGGCCAGGGCTACGCCACGCCGCTGTCGCTGTTCCGCACGCCGCTGGGCCAGGTGATGCCGGCGGAGCCGACCGGCCAAGCCATCGACCGCCCCTTCAAGCCGACCGTGACGGAGGTCGGCCGCCGCCACCCGGTGACCGCCGGCCTGCCCGGCGACCGCCCGGACGGCGAGCCGAACTGGGGCCGCTGGTTCCATCAGGTGGAGGTCGTGCCGGGCAACGGCGCGGTGGTGATGAACGGGGCCGACGACCGCCCGCTGCTGATCCTCGACCGCGTCGGCAAGGGCCGGGTGGCGCAGCTGGCATCGGATCAGATGTGGCTGTGGAGCCGCGGCTTCGAGGGCGGCGGCCCCCAGGCCGAGCTTCTCCGCCGCCTCGCCCATTGGCTGATGAAGGAACCGGAGCTGGAGGAGAACGACCTGCGCGCTCATGTGGACGGCAACCGTATCACGGTGGAGCGCCGCTCCCTCGAACCCGACCCGCGCAGCATTACCCTCACCACGCCCTCCGACGAGACCCGGACGCTGGAGATGACCGAGGACCGCACGGGCCGCGCCAGCGCCACCGTGGTCGCCGGCGAGCCGGGCATCTACCGCATCACCGACGGCGAGCGCACGGCCCTGGCCGTGGTGGGCGCCGTCAACCCGCCGGAACTGGCCGACGTGCGCTCCACCGGCGACCGCTTGTCGGGCGTCGCCGACGAGACCGGCGGCGGGGTGCATTGGATTTCCGATACGGAGGGCGGTGTGCGCCCCGGCATCGACGTGCGCCGCACCCAGCCCGACCGGATGCAGAGCGGCGACGACTGGATCGGGCTGCGCGCGAACGGCGATTTCACGGTAACGGGCGTGTCGGAAGTGCCGTTGCTGCCAGTGGGCGCGGTGCTGGCGCTGGCGTTGGGCGCGCTGCTGATGGCGTGGCGGCGCGAGGGGCGGTAAGGGTCAACGAAGCTGTTGCAATCGGGTTGGGTTTCCGATTATGGTCCCGACCCTTCCGGCGCTGATTGCGCCGTTCGGTTGGGGCGTCGCCAAGCGGTAAGGCAGCGGTTTTTGGTACCGCCATTCCCAGGTTCGAATCCTGGCGCCCCAGCCACCTTAACCCGATGATTTTGTTCTCGTTCTTGGTGTCAGTTCCTTCTATAGATGCGAGTTAACAGCTATAGGTGAGAAGTTGACAGCTTTGAGTGCGAGCTGCGCTTGCTCGGTAAAGCAAAAGACAAAACGACGACAATAGCTTAGCGCCTTGCGGTCGAGCATCGTCCCGAGTGTCCTTTCGCCGGCCACTTCCGAGACGCTTGCCGGAAGCTCGCATCTATTGATGTTACCGCGCGCACTCTGCGCCGCCCCAACCGGGGCTCGTTCCATCGCGCATTCCGATTGACCACCCGCTCAGTGGCAAATCCCCGCGCCGTCGAATACCGATGTAGGGCATCGACGGACGACGGAGGCGGCCGGACATGGTGTGGACGACAAGCGGTTTGTGGCCTTGGCGCCCGGCGCTGTTGCCGGACGAAACATTCTCCTCCTGGTTTGCCCGGCTCGCCGCCGGCAATGGCCTGTACCCAGCCGAGCTTTACCGGCTGGTCAAGCCCGGCGCCCATCCACGGCCCCGCGATCTCGACCGCTACGTGGAGCCGGACCTCCAGACCACCTTGGCCGAGCGTACTGGAGTTGATCCCGAAGCGTTGCGGCAAGCCGCCTTCACCCGCTGGGCTGGCCTCGTCTTCGAGGAGGATGACGGCCGCAACAAGTTGGCTTGGCTACCGCTGGCCGGCACCGAGGATTCCAAGCGATCCTTTGGTCAGCAGGTCTGCCCGGCGTGCCTGAGTGAGGACACCGTTCCCTATCTTCGGCTCTCCTGGCGTCTCGGTTTCGTGACGGCCTGCTCCCGGCACCGCAAGCTCCTGATCGACCGCTGCCCAGGCTGCGGCGGACCGGTCCAAATCCTGCGCACCATCCCTGACAAGGGCGTCCGCTGCTGGAAATGCGGCGCCAATTTCGCGCGAGCGCCCCAGGATGCTTTGCCCGATACGTCGGACCCGGAGCGCCAGCAGCAACTCCTCGACATCACTGCGGCCGGCTGGACGAGCCTTGGCGCATACGGACCGGTCTACTCGTTCGTCTACTTTCGAGTGCTGATGCTGGTGTTCCGGCTGCTCGCTACCGGCCGCCACGCCGACCCGCTCCGAACCTGGATCGCAGCCCGGCGTGGTGATTCTCCGCCGAACGTGCCCCGGATCAAGCAGGTAGAACTGCTGAACACGCGGTGCCGGCACGAGCTGCTCAACATGACAGCCGAACTGCTGGAGGAATGGCCGCACCGGTTCGTCGATGCCTGTCGGGATGTTGGTGTCACCAACCGTCACCTCATCAAGGGAGACCGGCATTACCCCTTCGCCTTCGCGCACGCTGTGGAATGGAACCTGAGCGAGACCGTGCGGGCAGTCACTGCGGATGAGGTGCGCTCCGGGATGGCCTATCTGCGCGGGAAAGACCAACAACCGACATTCCGCGCGCTCGTCGACCTCTTCGGCGTCAAGCCGACGGCGCACCGCTCGCTTGCCGAACCTGCATCGATCCGCACGCCTTACGGCCAGGGCCGGTATTGGAAGCTGGATGGGGTATCAAGCGACATCCGTATCGCGGCGCGCGAAGCGGCCATCCGTTCCGGGGAGAGTGTCGCCGCCTGGGTCGAAAAGGCCCTGCGGAGCGCACTTGAATCACCGCACGGAAATACAACCGGCGCTTGACCGACGGCTGAAGCCGTGATTCATTTCAGAATATTCCATATGGTTAATGGAGCGCGGTCCAATGCCTATCCGCTCTATACCCCTGAGCCACAGCAGCGTCACCGGGCGCCTGGCTTCCCGTCCGAATCAGCCGGCCCTTGCCTTCGAATCGTCGCTGGAGCGTGACTTTGCCATCCTTCATCTCTTCGACCCGACCGTCGAGAGCGTCGAGGAACAGCCGGTGCGCATCGACTACACGGCACCGACCCGTCGCAAAACCCACTACACCCCCGATTTCCTGGTGGTCTACCGACCAGGCGGTCGATCGGCCCGTCTCGTCGAAGTGAAGTACCAAGCCGAACTTGACCGCAAGGCTCTGCGCTACGCTGCGCGTTTCGAGGCTGCCCGTCAGTATGCCGCCGCTCGGGGGTGGACCTTCGAGGTGGTGACGGAGACGGAGATTCGAACGCCGCGGCTGGAGAATGCTCGCTTCCTCCTGCAGTACCGGCATCGGCCTGCCGATCCCGGCCGATGCCAGCGGCTGCTGGAAGCGCTGAACGCGATCACAACGACGGCGGCTGGTGATCTGCTCCGGTCAGCGTTCACGACGTCGAGCGAGCAGCAGTTGGGTCTGCCTTGCCTCTGGCATCTGGTCGCAACGGGCAGGATCGCTGCGGACCTCGATTGTCCGCTCACCATGAAAACCGTGTTGCAGACGGCGTAAGGGGGGTACGCATGGCCGCCAAGCTCAGTTACCGCCCGAAGTCGAAGGTGCTCCACCGCGACCGCGTCTGGACCATCGTGCGGGCCGTCACGCCGACCTCGGTGCTGATCGAGGACACCACCACCGGCGAGACCGATGTCGTCAATGTGACCGGCCTCCAATTGCCGGAGCCAAAGGAGGTCGAGGCAGCACGGCGGTCTTCACCAAGGCCCAAGGATGAGCAAAGCCTTGCCGAAGCCAAAAGACGGATGGAGATTATCAAACCCCTGCTCGACGTGCCCGAAGGCCGTACGGAGGCCGTTGAAGCCGCAGCAAAGTCCGCCGGTATCAGCACGGCCACCCTCTTCCGCTGGATCAAGCTCTACCGTGACGGCGGTCAGCTCTCCTACCTCGCGCCGCTGCGTCGTGGCCGGGCGATGCCGTCCCGACTCGACGCGAAGGTGGAGACGATCATTCAGAGCGTGATCGACGAGTATTATCTGACCCGTCAGCAGCGCAGTGGGACGAAGGCGATCGAAGAGGTGGAGCGCCGCTGTCGCGCCGCCGGTCTCAAGCCACCACACGCCAACTCGATCCGGAAGCGGCTCCGTGCCGTCCATCCACGTGATGCCCTAGCCAAGCGTCGCGGACGCAAGGAAGCGCGTGACAAGCACGGAGAGGTGAAAGGCGAGTTCCCGGAAGGACGCTGGCCACTCGACGTTGTCCAGATCGACCACACCCTCCTGGACCTGATCCTGGTGGACGAGGAGTTTCGGCAGCCTATTGGCCGGCCCTGGCTGACCCTGGCAATCGACGTCTTCAGCCGCATGGTTGTCGGCTATCACATCTCGTTGGACGCTCCGAGCGCGTTCGGCGTCGGCTTGTGCCTTTGCCACGCCTTCTTGCCCAAGGAAGCGGAACTCGACCGGCTCGGTATCAAGGGCGAATGGCCGGTCTGGGGCATCATGACGAAGATCCACGCCGACAACGGAAAGGACTTCCGAAGCGCCACGCTGAAGCGGTCATGCGAAGAGTACGGTATCGACATCCAGTGGCGGCCGGTGCGCACCCCGCATTTCGGCGGTCACATCGAGCGGTTGATGGGTACTGTGGCGAAGGAAATTCACGCCCTGCCCGGCACCACCTTTGCGAACCCAAAGCAGCGCGGCGAGTACGACTCGGACGCCCGGTCAATCATGACCCTGCCGGAAATCCGGCGGTGGCTGGTCCAGTTCATCGTCGGCGTCTACCACAAACGCGAGCACCGCGGCATCGGCATGCCGCCCATCGAGAGGTGGCGCGAGGGCATCCTCGGCAATGGGAGACAGAAGGGAACCGGCCTGCCGGAGCCAGTATCCGATCCACGACGCCTGCGGATCGACTTCCTGCCCTTCGAGGAGCGCACCGTCCAGCGCGACGGCATCGTCTGGGACAAGGTGGCCTACTACGGCGACGTGATCCGTCCATGGATCAACGTTTCCCACGGTCGGCAGAAGCGCAAGTTCGTGGTGCGGCGCGACCCCACCGACATCAGTCGCGTCTACGTGCTCGACCCCGACCAGAACGAGTACTTCGAAGTGCCCTACCGCGACCTGACCAAGCCGTCGATCTCGATCTGGGAATATCGGGCGGCTGAAAAGTTCCTGAGCGACCGCGGCATCAAGGGTGCCAACGAGGACGAAATTTTCGAGGCCCGCCAGGAGATGCTGCGAATCGAGGAGGAGGCCCAGAAGGAAACCAAGCGCAAGCGGCGGAACCGTGAACGCAAGAAGCACCATGCCGAAATCGCCCTGCCTCCCGCGCCCTCTCCCGATCCAGCGCCAGACGACCGTCGTAACGACGGCCACCTGTCGCTCGTCGTAGACAACACAACTCCGGCCGCAAAGCCTGGCCGGGGAAAACCGCGGGGCGGCGATTCGGATTTCGACTTTGATTTCGATGAGCACGACGTGAAGACAGGGGTGGAAGAATGGTAAACGTCCCACAACCCCACCCCAACGGCGCTGTCCCAGTGCCGCCTCCGGATGACCCCAGTTGGGAACTGCATGAGCGTCTACGCTCGATCCGGAAAGTCCGCTGGATCGACTATCCGGTGGCGACAGCGGCGGTCGAGCGGTTGACCAAGCTGATCGACGGTACCCAGACCCACCGGCCACCGTGCTGCCTGATCTATAGCGACACCAACAACGGCAAGACGACCGTTTGTCTGAAGTTCGCCCGCGACATAAACGGCACGGCCGAAAGCGATGCCGGCGAACGTGCCGAGGTCCCCGTGCTAATGGTTCAGGCGCCGGCACATCCCGACATCGGCGGCCTCTATGACGCGTTTCTACGTCGCCTGAATGCACCCTACCTTGCCACGGCACGCACCGACCGGAAGTACGACCAAGTACTGCGCCTGCTGCCGCAGGTCGGAGTGCGCATGATCGTGATCGACGAAATCCACCACGTTCTGGCCGGCAAAGTCGATCAGCGCAGTATCTTCCTGAACTCGGTCAAGGCATTGAGCAACGAGCTACGCATTCCCATCGTTGCCGTCGGCACCCAGGACGCCCTGCGCACGTTCCAGACCGACCAGCAACTCGGTAACCGATTCGAGCCCTTCCACATTCCCCGCTGGACAGTCGGCAAGGACTACGCCCTTTTCCTAGCGCGCCTATGCGATGCCATGGGGCTACAGAAGGAAAGCAATTTCCACTCTCGCCAGTTGGTGAGCCGCTTTCACACCATGAGCGAGGGGCTGACCGGCGAAACTTGGAAGCTGATGACCGCCGCGGCGGAGGCTGCTGTCACCGGCGGGCGTGAGATAATCGACACCGCACTGATAGAAGAATTGACATGGATAGCGCCGAGCGAAAGGAGGAGGAGTAACCGGTCTGGCCTAATATAGCGAAGAGCGCTTGAAGGGAACATCGGTCGAGCACTTCACCTCACTATGTCAGTCCCTTTCCAAGGCGCCAAGCGCCTCCAATGTAATTAGGTGTTTCTGGCAACCACGGCACTGGCCGCACGCATGCACCGAGACATGGCATGAGAAGGTCCACGCAAGCACTGACATGGACACCCCCGACAAGCGTACAAGTTCCTCTGACTGTAGTTGGCTGGCCGGAGCGGTGACACGCACCCCACCCTCCTGAAAGGACATCAGGGCACCAATCGCCTTAAGGAAGCCGGGCCTCCCATCAGCATGGACAACATCACTGGCAACTGTCCCAATGACGATCTCGGAAAGGCCGTGCGGGGCAAATTTCATCCCCGCTACAGTGATCAGCAACTGATTCCTGTATGGCCACCATTCCGGTGCGGCGCCGAGAGGCGACGGAGGTAGGCCCGCCATATGGCCTAGGCCAAGTGCAGAGCAGTCGACGCGCACCACTTCGTGTTGCAGCCCGAGAAGCGAAGCAATGTGTGTAGCAGCTCGGATCTCGCCACCGGCCGTTCTCTGCCCATAGTCGATAGTGAGCAAAACGTCGGGGCGTGTCCAATGTGCTAAGGCTGTGGAGTCTATGCCTCCAGAGAAGAGAAGGACTCTCATCGCATGGCAGCCCAAACCGCCATATAAGCGGCGGCGGTCAAGTCGGGGGCAATTTCGCATCCCATGCCAATCGGCATCGTGAGGTCCCTCTCCATTACACTCTCTGCCAGCACAACGACTGGAATTCCTCTCGATCTAGCATGTCCGATTTCGTAAATGGTCCCAGGGTCGCCGCCGTCCAGCACTGCGAGCACTGCGCCGCATGCGTTAAGGCCTGCGATGTCGGCGGGCGCTACCGTCTCCGGAGGGCCGAAGCCGACGTCGTGGACAGGCGAGAACACCGACGCCCCGAGGGCTAGAAGCGCCTTGCGAGCCTCCTCAACCAGCCAGCGTTGCCCCAGAGTAAAGAATGGTGCGGCAAGGTAGATGGTGCCGGGCCTGATTCCGGTTGGCAAAGGGGGGCCATGTGACTCAGGGCCAAGAGTATCCGGCACCGGGAGCGACGCAGACTGGACGTAGGTTGCCACTGCGCGCGAGGCGAGGTCCGCCGCTTCCACTGGAGGCAGGCCGCGCTCTCCCCAATGCAGCGCGAACATGGCGCTGAAGACGTCACCAGAACCGATCTTGAAGATTTTTGCTGAACGATATGCCGGAACGATCTCTGGGTCGGCTACCCCGCTCCGATAGACCTCGGCCCCGAGCGGGCCACGCTTCACAATCAGCACGTCATTCGGTCGCCCAGACGCCAGCAGCCATGATGCGCCGGCGGCTACGTCTGTCGTACCGCTCATGTCGGCAAGTTCGACGTCGTTCATAACTGTTGCCAAACATTCAGACTTAGACCCGTTCTCCTGGAAACATTGCCCGGAGGACTGCGGGTCGTAAACAACCCGCGCGGCATCGACGACTGCTTCCCCCTCGATCATACCGAACCTGAGGACGGTGCCGCCGGACACTTTGATAGCGGCATTCGTGTGATCGTCCCAGTCGATCTCCGGACGAGCAAGCGGATAAGTGTAAGAAAACGATATCTGAGACGATGCATTGTGGGCGTTTATTTGAACCCCGCACGCACCCATTGCCGCTTCGGCAACCCGTTGAAAGCCCGGAGCCACATACGTGTGGAGAATGGTCCCAGGGGATGCTGAGGCCACGGCAGCCGCCGCTCGGCCGCCGGACCCATAAACATGGTGCCATTGAGGATGGAGACACCGCTCCCGGTAGAGGCCCCCAACGATAATCATGGGACCGCTGTCGCGGAACGGAAGACCCGTACGAGACACCCCGTGTTGAGGTTAACCACCTCTGCCGTATAGCTATTGCCAGCACGAATGCAATCAATGAGATCGGCGATCTCTTCGGCGGCGCCGATGGAACCTGCATCCGCACCGCTGGCGGTCTTGCACACGATGCTCGGATGCGGTGTTCCGGGCACCAAGACGACGTTTAAGAGATCTCCCGGCGTTAGGGTTTGGACCACTTGGGGATCAAGACTCTGCAATGGTGTGGCAAAGGCCATATCGCAGTGATCAATGGGCGAACCTCCTCCCGGGACATCCCCACCCTGCGGCTTTCGCGAGGTGCGTGCTTTTGGAGGGGGCGCACCGCCACCAACCTTCCTAGTCTTGCCCGCCAAAGTTTTCCTCCCTTTCCGCAGGAATCCTGAGGATAGAGGAAAGACTGTCAATGTCGCGTGACAAGGTCAAGTGGCAAGCGGCGCATTTGGCTCCACATGATAGCGTCAAGGATCCCCGCGCCGACACCGATCCGGCGAGCGAACTCCAAGAAGCGAGCTTCGAGCGCTTCGTAGTCCTTTGGAAGCCGGATGCTATGACCAAACAGCTTCATTGCTTGGCAGGCTCTGACGATGTGGATGTCGAGTATGGCGACCGAGTCGCACCCCGTGTGATTGCGCACAATCCACGAGGCAGTCTTCGGTCCGATGCCAGGTATCGCCATAAGGTCGCTGCGAAAGGTGAGCGGATCACCCATCCTCGGCGGCGCATCTCTAAGCAGCCTCATGGCCCCCACGATTCGCAAGGACCGTTGGCGCGGGAAGCGGTACCGGACCAGCCTTCCATCGACATCAAGGGGAGCCTCGAGCATCCGCTGAATGTCAGAACTGTCCGCCAACTCGTCAAGTTGGAACACACCAGCGGAGAAAAGGCGCCCGTAGGCCGCCTGCGCCATTTCTGCCGTTATGCCGTAGCCGCCAAGCAAACAGAAGCCGACCTGCCCAGCTAGGTCTCCGTCATCCGAAATGAAGCCGTGAGTCGGGTCCTTGGATGTCCGAGCCAAGGTAGACCAGAACGCCGGGCTGAGTATGTCGCCAGGCCGTCCCCACTTCACGCCAGGCATCACCTCCTCCTCGGCGTCCGGCAGCGTCCAGGTCACGATCTCCCCGCCAATGTACCCGTACGCAACCTGCATGACGTTTCTCCTTGCGCGTTCGCCAATGATGCATTCTGATGCATTTCTAGAATCAGTGCAAGCGGAAGGGGAGTGGAGGCGATGTCTGACGACCCAAGAGATTTGACTGTTGCGCAGCTAATGGCACGTGAGGGGGTCAGTCAGCGCACTTTGGCTCGGAGGCTTGAAGTGTCGCAGGGCCACCTGTCAAAGCTGCTGCGTGGCCTAGTGCCTGACCCCAAGAACCTAATAGGCAGAGCAAAATCTGCTCTGGCTACACCAGCAAGCCCCGCTGCGGCCGACAAAGCTCTCGCCGGCGCCTTAGCCCATGCCGCCCGATTTCACCCACTATTGCGGTCGGCTTTAGAGGAGGCTGTCGCGCAGCTCAATGCCGAGAATGCAAATTGATGCATAGCGATGCATTCCTGTGCTGCGGGAATGCGTCCGGTGTCTACTCGTCCGTCGCCAACGGTCTTTGCGTAAGCGTCGTCTGTGGACTGCCTTGCGGGAGCAGTGGGCCGCGTGCTGAAAGCTGGGCGTCGGCGACGCCGGAGGGTGTGGCCGGCTTGGCATCGTAGCAAGCAGCGTGGTTTGCACTGTGGCAGTCCAACGTATCGAGGTCATCACCGGCGCCGGCGGGCGGCGAACCTATTCGCCCGAGGAGAAGATCCGCCTGGTCGGCGAAGCCCACGGCGGGCGCGGCGCGGTTGGTCGCCGGACTGGTGAGTGGTCGGGGTCAGGCCGAAGTAGCTGCTGAGCTTCTCGGGGGTCGGAAGTAAGCGGGGCGTGATTGCACCGGATCAGGAGTTGACGGCCGGCTTCCAATTCCACGGGAGCAGGTCGGCGACGCGGCTGGCCGGATAGCCGTTCACCATGCGCTCTAGGATGTCGCGCAGGTATGCGAAAGGCTCGACATCGTTGAGCTTACAGGTCTCAACCAGCGAGGCGATCACCGCCCAGCGGTGGCCGCCGCCTTCGGAGCCGGCGAACAGGCTGTTCTTCCGGCTCAGGGCTACCGGCCTGATGCAGCGCTCCACCGTGTTGGTATCCATCTCGACCCGGCCGTCGTCCAGGTAGACGCACAACGCCTTCCAGCGGCCGAGCGCATAGCGGATCGCCTCGGCCAGCTTGGAGCGGCCTGGGAGGCGCGGGAGTGCCCGCTCCAGCCACAGCTTCAGGTCGGCCACCTGCGGAGCGGACTCGGCTTGCCGGACCTGCCGGCGCTCATCGGCCGTACGGCCACGGATGCGCTCCTCGATCGCGTAGAGCCGGGCGATGCGGCGCAGCGCCTCCGCGGCGATCGGCGAGCCGTTCTCGGCCAGGTCGTAGAATCGCCGGCGGGCATGGCTCCAGCACGCCGCCAGCACGACCCGGTTGCCAGCGGCCAGCCGCTCGAACCCGGCATAGCCGTCCACCTGCAGCACCCCGTGGAAATCCCGGAGGTGGCCGGCCGGGCGCTCGCCCTTGCGGTCGCTGGTGTAGGCATAGACCACGGCCGGCGGGTCCGTTCCCTGCCAGGGCCGGTCGTCGCGGGCATAAGCCCAGAAGCGGCCGGTCTTCACCCGGCCCGTCCCCGGCGCCAGCGTCGGCATCGGCGTGTCGTCGGCGAACAGTTTGGCCGAGGCGAACACCGCCTTGGCGAGTTCCTCCTGCACCGTCTCCAGCCACCAGCACGCCTGTCCCGCCCATCTCGCCAGAACCGAGCGATCCACGGGAAAGCCGTTGCGGGCCAGGATCTGCGCCTGCCGGTAGAAGGGCAGATGATCGCAATAGCGGCTGGTGATGACGTGGGCCAGCATCGCGGGCGTGGCCATGCCCTTGGCGGCCGGCTTGTCCGGTGCCGATGCCTGGTGCAGCGTGCCGCAGCCGCAGCCGCGGCAGGCGTATTTGGGCCGGCGGATGCGCAGCACTCGGACCTGGGCCGGAACATAGTCCACCATCCGGGCGATGGTTTCGCCGGCCGCGTGCAGGGCGTCGCCGCAGCAGGGGCAGACGCCGGCCGCGGCATCCAATCCTTCAGGTTCCATGATGACATCGTGAAGCGGCAGGTGATCGGGCCAGTCGCGCCCGCGCCCCTCCTGCCCTTCAGTCGCCTCCGCCGGTTCCGGGGCCGTGTCCAGGCTGTCGGTAGCGAGCTTGGCCTCGACCCGGGCGATGTCCGCTTCCAGGTCGTCCAGCCCGAGGTCGAGTTGATCGGCATCGAGCCGTTCGGAGCGCCGCCCGAAGACGGTGCGCTGCATCTGCCGGAGTTGCTGGCGCAGCGCCTCCAGCTCCGCCAAATCAGCCTTCTGGCGCTCCACGACCTCGGCCAGATCGCGCACCAACTGCTGGAGCAGGGCCGGATCGGCGGGCAGGTTGTCGAGGTCGAAGCGCATGGCCAATTGTACCTCGGATCACGGCTCCAGACCAGCCAAGCCCGCGGATTTCCTCGACTTTTCCCCCTTTCACCCCGCCACCGTCGGGCGTGAGGCCGGAATGGCGTGGCGCCATTCCAACCCCTCCAGGAGCAGGGACAGTTCCGCCGGCGTCAGCACCACCGTGCCGCCCGGCGTCCGCGTCGTTGGCCAGACAAAGCGCCCCTTTTCCAGCCTTTTGGCGAACAGGCACAGGCCGTTCTGATCGGCGTAGAGAATTTTCACGCGCCCGGCCCCTTTCCCCCGGAAGATATAAAGGTGGCCGCAGAACGGGTCCTTGCCGAGGGCTTGCTGCACCAGCAGCGCCAGCCCATCGAAACCGCGGCGCATGTCGCAGGGTTCCAACGCCAGATAGATGCGCACGCCGGCCGGGATCGACAGCATCACGGCCGCTCCAGCGCGCTCACCACCCGGCGCAGCGCCTCGGCATCGACGTCCCGCCCGACCCGCAACCGGCGTCCTCCGGCCAATTCGATCTCGATCAGGCCGGCACCGGATGGGAGTGACGCGGTGAGGGGGAGAACCGGCGTGGTGTCCGCCACCTCCACCGGCGCAAAGAGAGGCGGCGGCTTGGCCGGGGTGAGCATCTGGCGGCGCCAGCGGAACAGCAGGCTGGGATCGACCCCGCGCCGGCGGGCAACCAGCGACACGCTCACGCCCGGCTCGCAGGTTTCCGCCACCAGTTGCTCTTTCGCCGTCTGCGACCAGCGCCGGCGACGGGGAGCCGCCTCGACGATCTCCATCACCAGCGGAGCGCTCGCCGTCATAGGGACAGCACCAGGACTATCCCTATGACAGGGAGCGCTCACCGCCTCCACAGCGGCAAAGCGGCGCGACCACCGCCCCAAGGCCCACCGTCCGATCCCATGGGCCTCGGCATAGCCCTTCAACGTCAGCCCGCTGTCCTTTCAGGCCTCGACATGACCGCGCCAATAACTCTCCAACTCCCGACCCGACATGCTCTTTCTCCGCTGATGTGCGACCAGCGGAATATTTCATGAACCAGATTCAGGTCGGATGTGTCGTCACGCAACGCTTACGGTCGGAAAGCGGGCGATCGTTCCGATCGACGCCAGGACGGTCAGGGCCACCACGGTGCCCGCACCAGGGATGGTCATCAGCCGGCGCGCTTGCGGATCATCAAGCGCCTGCTGGGCAATCAATCCCCTTAACCGGCGGCGATCAGCAGGGCACGGAACCGGATCATCTCGGCCAGCGAGTGCCGGACGCGCTCGGGAGCGCGCGTATCCTCGATGCAGTCCGCCAGGCGCTCGCAGATCCCGAGCCGCCGGTCGATCTCCGCCAGCAACAGGATGCCGGCGTCGGAGGTGAGGCGGCTGCCATCGAAGGCGGCGTGAACCGGCTTGCCGGCAACCGGTGACAAGCCGGGCAGAACCCCGATACTCTCGGCCATGGCGGGCGGGAACTCTGTTGATCCGTGGTGAGACTGCTTTAGCACCAGAATCATACACGAGTTCAGCGGCTTAACCTCGCGCCCGCCGCCCCAGCTTCAGCTCCGGGAAATTATCCGGGCTAATACTACAGCCGGGATCATCGGTTGTTGCGTCTGTTGAGTTGGCGTTCTGCGAAGAGGATG
>NZ_JAEPIV010000038.1:0-33894 GCF_016632405.1 Azospirillum aestuarii | reverse complement strand
CTCAGCGGCTTAACCTCGCGCCCGCCACCCCCAGCTTCAGCTTCGGTGAATTATCCGGGCTAGCCCCCGGCTCTGTGACGGCTTTCCGCGCCCCAGGGGAATGTACCGCGGCCCGGAAATGAGTCACCCGGCTGGGCTTATTCAGGCGGCCAAGGGTAGCTCGGCCATGAGCGTCTCATCACCCCCGAGTTGGTCGGCGCGCACCTGGGCTGGGGTGCGGTGTCCATGCCGTGCGACGAGCCAGGTTTCATTGTAGTGCCGGGCGAACTCGACCAGAGCGCGGCGCAGGTCCTCGATGGTGTCGAAGGTGTGGACCCAGAGGAAGTTCTCCTTGAGCGTCCGGATGAAGCGCTCGGCCACGCCGTTGCCCTCCGGCTCGCGTACGAAGGACGGCGAGCTGGAGATGCCCAAGCATTTGATCTCGGCCTGGAAGTCGCCGGACATATAGTTCGAGCCGTGATCGTGGCGCAGCTTCAGCCCGGCCGCGACGCCTGGGCCGATGCTGCCGAAGTGGCGCAGCACGCCCTGGCGGACCGGTTCCAGGGCCTCGAAGCGGTTGCCGCTTTTCGAGGCGTGAATGCCCACCACCTCGGAGTTGGCGTGATCGACCGCGATGAAGACGCGCACCACGCCCTCGGCCACGGTGATCGTCTCGGTCATGTCGGTCCCCCACATCACGTTCACCGTGTCGGTCACGATTGTGCCGTCGTGCGCTCGTGTGCGGGGCCGCCCGACCCGGTGCGGCGCCAGCAGCCCGTGCGCCCCCATCAGCCGCCGCACCCGGCGGGCCGAGGTGCGAATGCCGGCATGACGCAGACGCGCCCAGATCTTGCGATAACCCTCACCGTGAAAACGCGAGGCGAGGATCTGCTGGCGGATGTTCTCGACCAACTCGGCATCCCGGCACGGGCCAAGCGGGCCTGGACGCCGGGGCATCGCTGGTGGGCCGACCGTCCGGTGACGGTAGACGGTGGCGCGCGACACGCGCCAGATCCGGGCAACCCGGGTCAGACCGTAAGGGCGACCAGTGGAGGGCGAGGTGGTCCGGCTCATCGTCTCGACCTCCGCCGGGCCAAAGGGCGCTTGCCCTCCAGCGCGGCGATCGTCTCCTCCAGCAGCTCGTTGGCCATGGTGATCTCGCCGACCTTGGCCTTGAGGCGGGCGATCTCCGCATCGCGCTCGTCGCGCTCGCGTTCCTTCATGGCGGCCGCGGCGGCCGCCAGAGCGCGCTCGCGCCACTCCGGCAGGCGCGCCACGGTGACGTTCAGCTCGCGGGCCACGACCTCCAGCGGCTCGCCGCGCAGCAGACGCGTGACCGCCGCTACCTTGCGCGCCGCGGAGAACCGTTGCGGTGTGCTGGCGTTCGCGCCCGAGGGGGCGCCTGCGCCAGCGTGATGGGCGCGCTCCGGCGTCCCCTCGGGCTTACGCCCCTGTTCCTTGTTCATTTCAAAGACCTCCGATTGCGGTTCAATCTACCGCAGCCGGGTGTCTCATCGAATAGGGCCGCGCCTCACGAACTCCGCCCGCTCAGCAGGCGGAAGCCATGATCGGCGTATCCGCCCTCAACCGCATGCTCGACGCAGGACGCCCCGTGCCGGTGCGCACCGCGTAACCGGTGGCAGAATGGACGAACAGATCGGCCGCCCATCTCCATGCACCAACACTCTTCTAACCGATATCGTTGAAAAAGTTGGATGCTGATCAAGTGCCGCCGTGCCTCACTCGGGTAACTTAGTTTATGCGTGAACCCACAAAAATCCCCATAAGCTGAAAATCCGGCGGATGGACCGGAAGGGGCTGAATGGCCCCCTTCCCATACCGGAGGCGTATCGGCAGCCGCCGATCGCAAACGCGATCAATGGCTTTACCGTTACCTCCCACGTAATCGCAGGAGGATCGCGGAACGACGATGCTGCTGTGGAGGTCCGGTCGATCCGGACAACCCCACGAAGGAGTTCCGCCATGACGAACGCAGCCCATGTCGCTCAGAGCTACATCGCCGTCAGGAACGAGACCGACCCCGACCGCCGGCTGGCCCTGCTCGTCGAACATTGGAGCAATGATGCGCATTACCTTGACCCGATGGTTCAGGCGAACGGCCACGCCGGCGTCAACGCCCTGATCAGCGCCATGCAGCAGCGGTTCCCGAACTGTCGTTTCATCCTGCAGGGCACGCCCGACGGCCACAACGGCCGCGTGCGCTTCTCCTGGTCCCTCGTTCCGGCGGGGGCAGAGCCCATTGCCGGCGGCACCGACTTCATCCGGTTGGCCGCCGATGGACGCATCCGCTCGGTGACCGGCTTTCTGGACCGGGTTCCGGAAGGCGCATAGCGCATCGGCCATCCCGTCCCGCAACGTCCCGAACCCAGGAGCACCGGCCATGAGCATGGCTTCGACAATTCCCGCCGCACCGGATCAGCCCGGCTTCATCCGCACCGAAGACGGTGTGGCCCTCTTCTACCGGGATTGGGGACTGGGGAAGCCCGTCGTCTTTCTGTCCAGCTGGTCGCTGAATTCCGACTCCTGGGCCTATCAGATGCTGGCGCTGACCGAGCGCGGTTACCGCTGCGTCGCGTACGACCGTCGCGGCCATGGCCGGTCGAGCGACCCGGGAATCGGCTTCGACTTCGACCGGCTGGCCGACGACCTCGCAACCCTGCTCGACACGCTGGATCTGGACGGTGTCACGTTGGTCGGCCATTCCATGTCCTGCGGGGAAATCATCCGCTACCTGAGCAGGCACGGCAGCCGCCGCGTTTCCCGCACGGTTCTGGTCGGCACGATGACACCAACGCTTTCCCGGACCGACGACCACCCTGACGGAATCGATCTCGCCGTCTTCGAAGCCTTCCGCTCGGATTGGCTGATGCGGGACTTTCCGGCATGGCTGGAGGACAACATTCGCCCCTTCATGACGGCGGACAGTTCGCCCGGCATGATGGCGTGGGTGAAATCGATGGCCTTGCAAGCCTCGATGAAGGCGCTTCTGGACTGCCATCGGGCGACGACGTCCACCGACTTCCGGCGGGAGCTTCGGGACATCACCGTGCCGACCCTGCTGATCCACGGCGATTTGGATGTCTCCAGCCCGCTTGGCATCACCGGAAGGAAAACCGCCGAGCTGATGCCGAACGCGACGCTGACCGTCTACGAGGGGGCGCCGCACGGTCTGTTCCTGACGCATATGGACCGCTTCAACCGCGACCTGCTGACCTTTCTGGATGCATGATCGGCAGCGCTGGTATCATGTGGAGCGCAGAACACCGACAACACCGGACCGGAGGCCGGAACAATGCCGCAAACAGCCACCCGGCACCGACCGACCCCCAGGACCGTGCCGCGCCAGCCGGTCGGCGAGTTGCTGCGCGCGTGGCGCAAGCGGCGTGGCTTGAGCCAACTCGACCTGGCCTGCGAAGCCGACATCTCGACCCGGCACGTCAGCTTCTTGGAAACCGGGCGCTCGCAGCCCAGCCGGACCATGCTGCTCCATTTGGCGGAGCGGATGGACATTCCGCTGCGCGACCGCAACGCGCTGCTCGCCGCCGCGGGCTTCGCGCCGGTCTTTTCCGAACACCGGCTGGGCGATCCGGAGATGCAGGCCGCCCGTCAGGCGGTCGATCTCGTGCTGACCGGACACGAGCCTCACCCGGCGTTGGCCGTGGATCGGCACTGGACGCTGGTTGCGGCCAACCGGGCGGTCGCCCCGCTGCTCACCGGCGCCGCGACGGATCTTCTCCAGCCTCCGGTGAACGTGCTGCGCCTCAGCCTTCACCCCTCCGGGCTGGCACCGCGGATCGAGAACTTCGCCCAGTGGCGGGCGCACATTCTGCACCGGCTGATCCGGCAGATCGACGTCAGCGCCGATCCCGTACTGGCCGCGCTGTTCGGTGAGTTGAAGGGCTACCCGATGCCCGGCGGGCAGGCTCCGCACGGCCGGGGAGAGCCGTCGTCGTCGCATGATGGCGTGGTGGTTCCTCTGCGGCTCAGGACGGAAGCCGGGACTCTCTGCTTCTTCAGCACCACGACGGTGTTCGGAACGGCGGTGGACGTCACCTTGTCCGAACTGGCCATCGAGGCTTTCTTCCCGGCCGACCTCGCCACAGCGGAGATCATGCGGCAGGCCCTCGCCCGGTTGTGAGGAGCAGCCCCGCCCGACAGAGGCACCGCCTTTGCGCCGGGATGGCGCACGGGACCCGGCCCTATCATGGCGGACCATCCCATGATGGGCGGAGATGCGGCATGGCGCAGACCGACATCGAGTTGCTTCGCGACCTGTACGACCGCTACGCCGTGGGCGATGTGGCGCCGCTGTTCGAGCATCTCGCGCCCGACGTCGAGTGGATATCCTGCGGCCGGTCCCCGGCCCTTGCGGCCTTTTCCGGCATCTTCCACGGCCTGGATGGTGTCCAGCGCTATTTCCAGGGGTTGGCCCAGGAATGGACGATCACCAAGCACGAGATGCGGGACATCGCAAGGGACGGAGACCAAGTCGTCACGCGCAACCTCGTTGAGGCCGTCAGCAAGGTCACCGGGAAACCGGTGGCGGTGACGACCGAACACCGGTGGGTGCTGCAGGACGGCCGAATCCGCCGCTTCGAGGAGCGTTGCGACGATGAGGCGGCCCTGGAGGCGGCTTGCCGCCCGTCCGAGCCCTAACGGCCCGGTTGCCCAACGGAGCGCGGTGATAGGACCGGCACTCGCCGGATGGATTCTCATTCGCTATCCGGGCGACTTTTGGACCTTGGCTTGACCGCGAGAAGCATCCGTGATCATGCAAACGACATCGTCCAGCTGCCCGCAAGGAACCTTGATCTGGAGTTGCACGCCTTGGGGCGTGAAGCCGTTGGTCTCGGCAGAGGCTGCTGGGAAGGCGCCAAGCCCCGACCTGATCCTGGCCTCGTCGGCGAAGGCGCACGTGACGGCCAAGGCTGCAAAGCGGATGATCGGCTGACGTTCAGCGGCGTGGAGACACGCCGCTGCGGTGCCGCCGTAGGCACGCACCAGCCCGCCCGCACCGAGAAGAACGCCACCGAACCAGCGGCTGACCACCAGCGCCACCCGATCCAGCTTCTGGCCGTCTATGGCCTGAAGAATCGGGCGTCCCGCCGTTCCCCCCGGTTCGCCGTCATCGCTGGACCGGTAGAGGTCGCCGATCCGGAAGGCCCAGCAGTTGTGGCCTGCATCCCGTTGGCTGCACGCAGCGATAAACCCACGTGCCTCCTCTTCAGTCGTGACCGGACCCGCCGAGGCCAAAAAGCGGCTCTTCTTGATCTCCTGTTCGAATTGCTCTTTCCGTTTAAGTGTGAACATTACCTTTTGTCGCTGTCATTCCTGCATGGGCCAGAGGTCGCCCTGGCCAAGAGCCCATGGAATTTATTCATTCCATGGGGGGATTGCGACGTCGGCGCAACGATATCTGCAACGAAACCGGCAATGACGGAGCTGTGCCCCTCCATCCATGACCGCCATCAGCAAGTCGGCCGATGAGCGTGGGCTCAACCGTAGCGCCGCTCCAGCCAATCGACCGCAAATACGGTGGTGGCGACCACCTCGACCAACATGCTGGGCGCCTCCCCCATGGTCCCTTTTATACTATCGAGCGTAAATCCTGACACATCAGGATTTACGCTCGCCCTCAAACGGCGGGCGCGGCCGGCCACCCGCCCCGGGACTCCCCAATGCTGTTAGCGTCGCCTTGTCCATTCGGCCATCAAAGCAGAGCGCAAGCGCCTCACGGTAAAGGGGAACGGACTCCTTCGCAGCCAAGGCGAACAGGGTCATGCAGGAGTGGAACTTCATGTCGTCCGGAGAGCCGAAGATCTCATGAAGCGACCGCCCCCGGATCGCCAGAACGGCCCGCGTCGCGGCTTCCAATCGTGGGCCGAGCGTCGAATGCTCCAGATAGGCGCGCGCCTCGTCGAGGGAAGCGATGCCGTAGAACTCAGCGGTTGCCGAGCGGCCGAGGCCGCGCAGTTGCGGAAAAATGAACCACATCCAGTGGCTCCGCTTGCGCCCGTCCTGCAATTCGTCGAGCACCGTCGTGAACACCGGCTCCTGTGCGGTCACGAACCGTCGGAGATTGAAGGGATCGTCCAGTTGCATTCTAGCCCTCCCGACTGAGGAGTCCGCAGGATCGTCGCTCCGGTGATCTGCTACCCGGTGGACGACTTGCCCCGGTCAACATTCCGCCCTTTCGCGACAGCAGTCCCAACATACGCTCCAGCCGATGAACACGACCAAGTTTCGCGTCACGCGGCGTGGCGCGCCACCACCGCGGCCACCAGCTCGGGGTCGGACTCGATCACGAACAGCAGGGTCCGCGTGGCGGCGTCGGGCTGGGAGCGGCCCTGCTCCCAATCGCGCAGCGTGCCTAGCGGAAAGCCAAAGCGGTCGGCGAAGGCCCGCTGCGAGAGGTTCAGCTTGGCGCGGATGCCGCGCACCGAGATCCCGCCAGACGGGTGGATCACGCGCAGCGCGTCCGCTGGCGCGTCAGACAGGTCCGCCGGCGCGTCGGGATTGGCAGCGATCTGGCGGGCGATGTCGTCGTCGGTCATCGCGTCGATGCGCGCCCAGTCCACCGCCGCCAGGGCGGCGGCGCGCTGCGCGTCGGTCAGCTTATGGTCAGCCATAGCGTTTTACCTCGCGTGAGTTGGCCTTGCGCGTCGAAATCAGGTGCCGCCAGCCGCAGCGCGGGGTGTAGCAGGCGACGAACAGGCGGCCGTTGATGTAGCCGAAGGCGTTGTTGCGCGTCTCGCCGTAGGCGTGGCGGGTGTCGGGGACTTCGACGGTCAGACCCTCGAACAGCAGCGCGGCGGCGGCGAAGCCGATCCCGTCTTCTCGATGTTGGTCTCGTTCTTGGCGTCGTCCCAGCAGAACATCCCGGCCCCCCTGTTATGTCCCTGCAGTACGGAATTTCCGTACTGCAGGCAAGGGGAAAGATACGGAATTCCCGCACTGCGCCAAGGACTCAACGTCGCCCTTTCGCGACAGCACCAGTACGGGCGAGCCCGCCCCATTTCGCTGCAGCTTGAGCCTGCTTCTGCCCTGAAGCGGACGCCCGAAACTGGTCTACGGTATGTCCGCCAACCCTCGGCCAGTCGGACGCTCAACATGCAACGTATAGCCCGTGGGTTGATGAAAGGCGCCTACAACCCATGCCGCCGCCGCAAGATTTCAGCCGCACGCTCGCCCACGATCGCGCACGGTGCTTGCGTGTTGCCCGTCGTGACCCTTGGGAGGATCGAGCCGTCCGCGACGCGCAGCCGGTCGATGCCGTGAACCGCCAGCGACGCGTCGACGACCGACATGTCATCCATGCCCATCCGAGCCGTCCCGCATTGGTGCCAATAGGTCACCGCTGCGTCGCGGAGGAATTGATCGTCGATCGCCGCTCCCACCCCGGGGATGGCCTCGCGCCGGACATGGGGCGCGAAAGCCGCATTGTTCCCGATCTCGCGGCACAGCCGCACGCAGGCGCGTGCCGTCTCCAGGTCCCGTGGATCGGACAGCATGTTGGGATCGACCAGAGGTGCCGCGACCGGGTCCGCCGACCGCAGCCGCACCTCGCCACGGCTATAGGGCTGCGCCAACCCTGCGAACATCGTCCACCCATGATCGGGGGCGCCGCGCGCGGCCGTGCGCTCGCTGGGAACGGGGAACTCGACCTGGCAGAACAGAAGGTCCGGCGCCTCCAGTTCGGGACGGCTTTTCCAGTAGAGGGTCGCCTCGCTCCCGCTGGCGCGTGGAGCGATCGGCTGCCGATACTCCCAGGTGCAGCCGAACGACACATGATCCTGCAGGCCGCGGCCGACGCCGGGCAGGTGACGTATGAGCGGAATGCCGTGCCGGTCAAGTTGGCTCCGGTCGCCGATCCCGGACAGCATGAGCAGCTTAGGCGTGTTGATGGCGCCGGTGGACAGGATGACCTCCGAGCCTGCCGTGATCGACAGAATCGCGCCGCCCCGTTCGACCTCGACGCCGGTCGCCGTCGCCCCGTCGAGGAGCACGCGGCGCACAAGCGTATCGGTCAGGATCGTGAGGTTCGGTCGATCGGCCACAGGATGGACATAAGCGCGGTAGAGCGAGTTGCGCCGTCCGTCCCGCACGAGCATGTCGGCATAGGCCACGCCTCCTGCGGTTTCCATCATCCTGCCATTGGGGCTGTCGTAGCGCGGAATGCCGAGGGACCCGGCCGCGCTGAGCAGGGCCTCGGCGATCGGGCTCGGGTTCTGTGCGGGCTGCACCCACACCGGTCCGGAACTGCCGCGGTAATGCGGGTCCGGCGCACCCTGCCAATTCTCGATGTGTCGGTAGATGCCGAGAACCGCCTCATAGCTCCAGCCGACATCGCCGGACTGTTCCGCGAAATAATCCCAGTCGGCGCGATGGCCCCTTGCCCACACCATGACATTGATGCTCGATCCGCCGCCGAGCCCCTTGCCCATGGACATGGGAAGCGCGCGGCCGTCCAGATGCGGGTTCGGCTCGGCCTGGAATCCCCAGTCGCGCCGACTGCCAAGATTCGTAGGCCACAATGCCGGATTCAGCACCGCCTCATCCTCGTCGCTGCCCCCCGCTTCGATGAGGAGCACGGAGCAGTCGGCATTTTCAGCCAGGCGGCGCGCGATCACGGATCCGGATGCGCCAGCACCGCAGACGATAAAGTCATAGGCAGGCTTGAGGTTGAAGAGTTTTTGCGTCTGATCGTCACGGATGCGACGGTTGAACTCCTCGGAGCCGCCGGAAATGGAATGGTTCATGTCACGGGCCTTCTGGTGAGCGGAGAGAATGGTCCGGCGAGGCCGGTGCCTAGGGCGAAACCGCGCCCGACTGCCGGGCCGCCTCGTCGATTACCGCCGCGACGACCTCCGACTGCGTGAAGTAGACGGCATGGCTGGCCGGGACGTTCGTGACCTTGGCACCGATGCGTTTTGCCATGCCCTGGAGCATCCGCTGATCGAAAGCCTTGTCCTCCGTCGCGATCACCGCCCAACTGGGCTTGGTCCGCCAAGCGGCCTGCCGGAGCTTCACGCCGAAGCTCGCCATATTGATCGGAACCTGCGACGCCTTCAGGAAATCGACGTCGCCCTTCGTCGCGTCCGCCGCAAAGCCGGCGGCGAAACCGTCGGGCTTGATGAAACCGAAACCGTCCTCGCTCGTCTCGATGACGAACTCGGGCGGTGTCGTATAGCCGTCATACTGTTGCGCCGTGGTTTCGCCGGCGTCGGGCGACAGGGCGGACACATAGACCAGTCCGCGCACCTTGGGATGGACACCGGCTTCGGTGATGACGGTGCCGCCCCAGCTGTGGCCGACCAGAACGGCGGGACCATCCTGCCTGTCGAGCGCGCGCCGTGTGGCCGCCACATCATCGTCGAAAGAGGTGAGCGGATTCTGGACGATCGTGACCCGGTATCCACGGGTGGTCAGGTCCTCATAGACCTTCCGCCATCCCGATCCGTCGGCGAAGGCGCCATGGACGAGGACAACATTCTTAACGGCCGCCTGATCGATGGAATGGCTGGTCGGCTGCGCCTGCGAAACCGACGGCGGCAGGGTGACGACCGAAGCGGCCAGGATCAGGGCCTGAAGCGTGTTCCTCATGCTTGCCTCTTCTATATTGCGATAATTGTTATTGCGATAACTATGTGTATCCCTGGCGCGCTCTCTTGTCCAGGAAAATTTATCGCGATATATGTCAGCGGAAGATGCGCTGCGAAGGGAGCCTGCCTATGTCGGATGAGAACAATCCGCCGGTGCCGTTGGAGGAGCAGCTCTGCTTCGCGATCTACTCGGCCGGTATCGCCATCCAGCGGGCCTACAAGCCGTTGCTGGACGCCCTTGGTCTCACCTACCCGCAATATCTCGTCCTCAACATCCTGTGGCGGGAAGACGGACAGACGGTGGGGTGCATCGCCCAGCAGCTCGCTCTTGAATCCAGCACGCTGACGCCTCTGCTCAAACGCCTTGAGGCTGCGGAGCTGATCCATCGCACGCGCAACCCGACCAACGAGAGGCAGGTGATCGTGTCGCTGACGGACCAAGGACTGGCTCTGCGCTCCAGGGCCGGTTGCCTGGGCGATACATTGCTCCGCGCCTCCGGGCAGTCAGCCGACGCTTTGGGAAAGCTCAACCGCGAGATTGCACAACTGCGCGACGCCGTTTACGCGCATATCGGCGGCTGGACGCCTCTCGACGCACATTGATGAGCGGGGCGCACGATGGCGCAGGTTGAGGGCAGCGCGACAATTGTCAGATAAACAACGATAAGGTGCGGCTTTGAGAATGCCGTGAGTCGGTTTGTGATGATGATGATGGCCGCGGCGGTGAGCAGTGCGAGGATGATGCGCCCCAGCCGATCCTGTCGTCGATCCAGGCGTTTGTTTGCGAGCAGCCGATCTGCCTAGGACAAGGCAGGCTTGGACAAAGCTGGTGGCCGGGAGCGTCATGCCTACGCCACAGGACCCGCTGCTTCCCGACGCCCGCCACGGAGGCCGAACGTCGGGGCGATGACCTCAGACAGTCCGAACGGTGCCGCCGTCGATGATAAACTCGGCACCGTGGATCGCGGCGGCGCGATCTGATGCCAGATAGGCAATGAGATCGGCAACCTCATCGGGCTTGGCCGCACGCCCGATCGGGATCCCACCCAGAGCATCAAGGACAACTTGCCGCGCCTCCTCGATCGTTCCGCCATTGGCGGCCTGCAGACGCTTCAGAAAGTCGACAGACGACTCGGTCATGATCCAGCCGGGGGAGACGGCGTTGACCCGTACGCCCTTCGGTCCCAGCTCCTTGGAGATCGACTTGCTGTAGGTCCTGAGCGCGGCCTTTGCGGCGGCGTAGCCAGTGGTCGATTCGGAAAGCGGCAGGATCGATTGGATAGACGTGACATGCACAATCGCGCCGGCACCCCGTTCCATCATCTGCGGAGCCAAGAGGCGATCAAGGCGGACAGCGGCCAAAAGGTTAAGGTTCAGCTCGGCGAGCCAGTGATCTTCCGTCAGGGCAAGAAAGCCGCCGCCAGGCGAGGCCGAACCGCCGATCACATGAGCGAGGATGTCGATGCCGCCCATACGTTCGAGCGCCGCCTTGGCCAGGGCTGCCCCGCCCTCGGCTGTCGTCAGGTCTGCCTGGACGAACTCGACGCCGTCGATCGGCTGTGGAGTTCCGCGGGCGGCGGTGATCACCCGGGCGCCGCCGGCCAGGAAGCGATCGACGGTAGCGCGGCCCAAGCCCTTGGTGCCGCCGCTGACGAGCACTCGTTTTCCCGCGAACTCAGTTGGATCAGCCTTGATGCTCATACCGTGATCTCCAAGGCTTTGATCGCGTCATGTTCGAGCGTGAAGCGATAGGTGAAGCGGATGGGGCTGCCCTTGAAGTCGCCATGGGCAGGGCCTTCGGCCACGACTTGCCCGTTCTCGTCGCGAACAGTGGCCGGCGTGAAGATGGCCTTGACCGCGATCACCTCGTCTTCAAACAAGGTTCGCAGCTCGGCGTGGCCCTTGTGAGGTTTTCCGTTGTCCAAGAGGATCGCGTCGGCGGCAAAAGGCTTCAGCATGCCGTCCACATCGAGTTGTGCGTTAGCCTCGATATAGTCGGCTATGGGTTTGGGTAGTTCGATCGACATCGCTCGGTTCCTTGACGTTGCAAGGTTGATTTAGAGCCAAACATCAATCACGATAATCGGGCTAAACTGGCATGCGGTATTGCGAAAAGCGGGACAATGCCGAAACACGGTCTGATCGAATTTGATGCTGTTCTCGCCATTGCTCGGCGTGGATCGTTCCGGGCAGCGGCGCTGGAACTTGGCCTGTCGACCACCGCACTGAGCAACCTCATCGGGAAGCTGGAGCGCCAACTCGGCGTCCGACTGTTCAATCGCACGACCCGGAGCGTCTCCCTGACCGACGCCGGGCGGCAGTTCGTGGATAAAATCAGTCCCGCGCTCCAGGACATCCACGAGGCGATGGAAAACGCCCAGTCGCAGCAGGATACGCCATCGGGCACCTTGCGGATCAACAGCTTTGCCGCGGCCGCGCGTGAGATCCTTCCCCTCCTGCTCCAGTTCCTGCGGCTCTATCCACAGGTCCATGTCGATCTCGTCACCGAAGGCCGGCTCATCGACATCGTTGCGGACGGCTTCGATCTCGGCATCCGCACCGCGGACCTCGTCCCCAGTGACATGATCGCGGTGCCGCTCGGTCCGCGCCGCCGCTATGCGGTGGTTGCATCGCCGGGCTATTTCCGAAACCGGAACCAGCCAAGGTCGCCCTCCGACCTGCTTTCCCATCCGTGCATCCGCGTAAGGCTGCCCAATGGAGCGCTTTACCGGTGGCAATTCGAGAAGGGTGGACAGCCGATCCAGATCGACGTGGGCGGCCCGATCACCCTGGACGAGGCCAGCCTCGCCCGCATGGCGGTGCTGGAGGATATGGGGATCGGTTTCTTCATGGAGTCCGACGTTCAAGGCGATCTTGCCGCCGGCCGCCTCATTCGCATTCTCGAAGACTGGACCCCGCCACTGGAACAGCTTTGCCTCTACTATCCCAGCCGGCGACACCCGTCTGCCGCGTTCAAAGCATTCATTGATCTTGCCCGGAAATTTTCTGCTTCAACAACTGCGACGGCTTGATCGTCGCCGCAGGGTTCCATTGCAAAGATTGTCGGCGGACGGCGATCGCCCCGCCCTTTCACGACACCCAAGCTGCGGCCTCGTTTCGGCCGCGCTCGGTCAACTGGTCATAGGCTGATAATGAGCTTTATGTGGCTTTGGTTGCCACCGAGCGAGAAGGCGGCGAAGCGACCTGCTTCATTCGACTGCGCGCTAGCCGCATTTTGGTCTTTTGCGCATCGGCACGCTCCACCGCGGCACGGATGTCCGCTTGGTCGGAAAATCTCAACTCTTCTATGAACTGCTCGACACCCTGGCGTGCCGCCGTAAGATCGATGCTATTTGGAGAGGCATGAACAAACAACCGTCGCAACTTATCCAATTGCATCAGTCTAGTAGCCTGGATGCTATTTATGATATGTTTTTCAAAAAGGTAAGAAGAAAGGGATTGCGCCTGGGATATATTTGTGGAAACCCTTGGAACTGCTCCTATTGCTGCTTCTTGAAGGATATTCATCAGATCTGTCCAACAAGACATAAAGGAAATAAAGTCTTCTCCTCCGACCACTGACGTCGTTGTGGCACCACCTCCTTGAAGAGTGCGAGCAAGTGCTCCGGCGTATTCTTCGCGATATATCCGTAATGATTCAGCATCGCTATCGACGATACCATCGACGATCTGCTCAGAAATGGTTTTTCCCTCGCCGTGCGGCGACAGGCCGGCCAGCTTCGGGGAAACCTTTTCTGGGGTGTCCATGCCAATGCGTTGCAGGAAGCGGTGAAGTACGTCGACGCGGCCCAGGATTGGTTCGCCGTCAGCGCCGCTCTTCTTCACCGCTTCGATCAAGAAGGCGGCCAGTTCGTAGTGGTTGGAGAATTTGGCGCCGCTCCTGGCGACGCGAGCCTCCATCGCCCGCTGGAGGCGTTCCAGCGCGATCTCTCCGGCCAGCACCAGTCCGTTCAACTCGTCCAGAACGGCCAGTTCGTCCTCCGACAGGTCGCCGGACAGCGGCTTATAGACGAGATCGTGTTCCACCTCTGACCAAGCATGCATCAACACCGAGGCGACCTGGATCTCGATCCGCGCGTCGGCGTAGCGAACCTGGGCCGGCGCGCCGTCGTCCCGCAGGGTGACCCTATAATGAGTGGCCCAATAACCTGAAAATCGCTTCTTGTATGGATGGCGCGGCGGACTGCCGTCGGGGAACTTCTTCGGGTCGCCAATTAGGTTGAACTCCTCGCGGAACAGTCGATCGATCACTGGCCGGTCCGCGGGGAAGTACAACGCGGCGCGTACACCGGCGAGATCAACAATGTCATCGTAGATGTCGTCGACCGAGGTGTATTTCTTTTTCTCGTTTCGTTTGCGGAGCTTATCCTCCAGCCGGTCGGGCCGCTTGGCGCGAAAGGTGACCATAGCACGGACGCCGTTGTTCTCCAGCAACTGCTCGCACCGTTGGGCGCACAGTTGTGCCGCTGTCCTATAAAAATCGTACTGGCGGCGGTAGGAACGGATGAAGTCTGCAACGATGTCAATCATGGATCGTCTGCAAGCAGTCGGATAGAAAGCGCGGATAGCACCACTGATACGGGCGCTCTTGGAAGATTCTGCGATGCTGAGGGTCGGACTTGTTCCTGGCCCTTGAACTCCCTATGACAAGCGCCAATACCAGCCTCAGCACCAAAGGTGGCAGTATGCCTCCGCCTACGATACCCGCCACATCCGTGCAACACGCTGCTCACAGCATAATCGGCTCTTCCAAGATGAAGGCGTCCTTTGTTCGCCCTTTCGCGACACCCGCGCCGCAGCCTCATACTGGCCGCGCTCAGTCAATTTATCATCGGCGTACAGCAGGCCGAGCCGGTACAGCGCACGCCACGTCTGCCCCGACCCGCCGTGCATCGACCGCCCGGCCAGATGCGCCCAGGGCTTGCTCCAATTAACTCCGCTTGACGCGCCCCTTATCATGTAACAAAGTGTGATACATGAGCCGCGATACTCGTTTATCCGGTGTTCTCCATGTGCTGCTGCACATGGCCGAGCACGAGGGGCCGGTCACGTCCGAGGTGTTGGCACGGGCGATGCAAACCAACGCCGTTGTCATTCGCCGGACCATGGCAGGACTGAAGAAGCAGGGCTATGTCCGATCGGAGAAAGGGCATGGCGGCGGCTGGAGTTTGGCGTGCGACCTGAACACCGTGACCCTGGGCGATGTCTACGAGGCCCTGGGCCGCCCGCCGCTGTTCGCGATCGGCAATCGGAGCGAGGCGCCACAGTGCTTGGTGGAGCAGGCGGTCAACGCTGCACTGGACCAAGCCCTCCACCAAGCGCAGGAGCTTCTCCTCGCCTCCTTCCAGGGTGTGACGCTGGCGGCACTCAGCGCCGACTTCCACCGGCGCCTTGAGCGCCACCCGTCCAAACAGACCGGAACCGACCATGCCTGAGGACAGCGCGAATGGCGCGAACCACTTCCTGAAGACCTTCTCCGATCCGGACGCAGTTGCCCGCTACACCGAGGGGCCGAAGCGTTTCGTTCCAGGGTTGGACGGGTTGCACCGGATGACCGGCGTGCTCCTGGCGGAAAAAGCGCCGCGCATTGCGCGTGTGCTTGTGCTGGGGGCCGGCGGCGGACTCGAACTCAAGGCACTGGCCGACGCTCATCCCCACTGGCGCTTCGTCGGCGTCGATCCGGCTGCGGAAATGCTGCGGCTGGCGGAGCGCACGCTTGGGCCGCACATGGACAGGGTCGAACTTGTCGAGGGGTACATCGACGACGCTCCCGAAGGGCCGTTCGATGCGGCGACCTGCCTGCTGACGTTGCACTTCCTGGCGGCGCCGGAACGCGAGAGAACGGTCCGCCAAATCCATCGGCGGCTCGTCCCTGGTGCGCCGTTCGTAGCCGCGCACGGCAGCTTCCCGCAACGGCCGTCCGAACGCGGCCTCTGGCTGGATCGCTACGCCGCCTATGCCGTTGCTTCGGGGGCTGATCCCGAACAGGCAAACGCTGCTCGCAGCGCCGTGGAGGCGAGTGTGCAGATGTTGAGCCCCGAGGAAGACGAAGCAGTTCTGCGAAAGGGTGGCTTTACCGATGCCCAACTGTTCTACTCGGCGTTCACATGGCGCGGTTGGGTCGCTCACGCATGATGCCTGTGCCGTAGCTGGGCGCTGAACAATGTGGAAAGTCTTTGATGGGCCGACCTCGAAAGCGGTCGGCCAAGCTGCCAACCACTGCGTCGACGAGCGGCGATCGACATTAAAAAGCAGCTGATGGCGCATTTCTATGATGCGCCTCGTGAAGTACGCCGAGAGCGCGCCATCGTGCGGCGAGAGAGGCCGATCTTGATGCCGACTAGCACGGGAGCGGCGATGACGAAGAGCAGGCCGACGGCGGTGAACGCCGTGTCGAAGGCAATCACCGTGGACTGACCCGTCACGGTCCGGCCCAGAAGGCTCGTCGCGACCCGGCTCGCGGCCGCCACCTCCAGCCCCTTCGCCGTCAGCGTGGCTGCGGTGGTCATCAGCCGCTCGATGGGCATGGGGCCTCCCGCGGTGACGTTGGCGCCGAGGACCGCGGCGTTGGCGGGGATGTCATGGTCGATCAGGGTCTGGAGCGCGGCGACTCCCATCAGGCCGCCAAGCTGGCGACCGGTGTTGAAGAGGCCGATTCCGGCCGCCAGACTCCGGCGGTCGAGGGTGCCGAAGGCGATCAGGGTGATCGACAGGAACAGCAAGCCGAGGCCCAGCCCGCGCAGCAGGATCGCCGCCATCATGTCGTCAGCACCGCTCTCGGCGGTCGAACCGGACAGCATCCACATGGCGCCCATGATGGTCAGGATGCCGAAGGGCACCGTGGCGAACGGAGGGACGCGGCGCACCCGAATCAGAAAGGCGGCCATCAGGAGCGAGCCGATGAAAAGCGCGCCGCTCGGCAACAGCAGCAGGCCGGCCTCGGTGGGCGTCAAGGCGAGGACGGACAGGGCGAACGACGGAATTAGGAACGCGCTTCCGAACAGGGCGGCGCCGGCGATGAAGCTGACGATAAAGGCGAAGGAAAAGGCGTCCGATTCGAACGGGGAGACGTCAAGCAGGCCCTGGCCCTTCGTCAACGCCTGTTGGCCGAGAAAGACCAGCAGAGCGGCTACGCCGGTGACGGTCAGCCACACGACGCGGGGCTCCTCGAACCAGTCCCACCGGCTGCCGTGGCTGAGGACGCAGGTGACGCAGAAGAGCGTGACGGCGATCAGGGCAAAACCGATGCCGTCAAAAGGATGGGGCGCGGCCTTGGCGGGCATCGGTCCGTCGGCGATCAGCAGGAGTCCCGCGGCCGCCAAGGCCAGCGGAACGACGCTGAAGAAAATCCAAGTCCAGGATTGGCTGTCGAGCAGCCACCCCTGAAAGGCAGGGGCGATGGTCGCGGGAGCGACCACGGCCCCCATGGCGAACAGGGATTGAAGGACCGGCTGACGGGGCTGTGGACAAGCGAGAAAAAGGATTGCCTGCCCACCCACAAGCAGGATGCCGCCGGCGAAGCCCTGAACGGTGCGAAGGGCAACCAGCAGGTCCAGCCGATCGGTTACGGCGGCCATGCCGCATGCCATGCCCATGGCCAAGGTCGAGCCGACGACCACGCCGCGCGGAGGGATGCGGGTCATCAGCCAGGGGGCGGCCATGAAGCCGATGAGCTTGAGCGTGGTGTATGCAATGTCCAGCCAAGCGAACTCGTCGGGGGTCGCGTGGGTGTCGCCCATGATGTCGCCGCGCCCGAGCGACAGGACAGTGCCGGCGACCGCCTCCGTCAGTGTGGCGAGCAGGATGCCGGCGACGAGGAGGATTTCGGCCGCAGCCCCGTTGCGGCCCGGCGTGGCGGTAGGGGCGGTGGTCATTGGTCGCCTCGCTGGACGATCTCGACACGCGCCGACAGGCCGGGCACGAGGCGGCCGGGCAACGGGTTGTCGACAAGCCGGATCTTCACCGGTACGCGCTGGACGACGCGAACGAAGTTCCCGGTCGCGTTGTCCGCGGGCAGTAGACTGAAGGCGGACCCACTGCCGGGTGCAAGGCTGTCGACCACGCCGTCAAGCGTCCCGTCCGGATAACCATCGACGGTGACGCGGGCGCGTTGGCCGGGCCGGATGTGTTCGAGCTGGGTTTCCTTGTAGTTCGCCACCACCCACACATCGTCGACCGGAACGATGTCGAGCAGTGAGGCGCCCGGCGCGACGAAGCGGCCGACGCGGACCTGGCGGTTGCCGACGGCGCCGCCGACCGGCGCGCGCACCACGGTGCTCTCGAGATCGATCTGGGCGAGGTCGCGCGCGGCCTGCGCCTGCGCCACGGCGGCAGCGGCCGCGTCGCGTTGCGCGGCAAGGACGGCGATGCGTTGCTGCTGGGCCTCGACCGTCGCCGAGGCGGCCGATACGCCAGCCTCCGCTTTCAAGCGCGCCGCGTCGCTTTCATCGAGGTGGGCTTGGCTGACGGCGTTGCCGCGGATCAGTTCACGGTGGCGGTCGTAGGCCTTGGCCGCGAGAGTCATCTCGGCCATGGCCGACCGTCTCTGGGCTTCGGCCTGCCGGATCAGGACGTGCTGTAGCCGGGTTTCCGCATCGACGTCCGCAAGCCGGGCCTGGGCCGCCTCGACATTGGCCACCGCTTGGGCCAGCCGCGCGTTGTAGTCGCGATCGTCGATCCGGAACAGGACGTCGCCGGCTCCGACGGTCTGGTTGTCCTCAACCTCAACGGCCGTGACGTAGCCGGCGACCTTCGGGGCGAGCGAGGTCACGTCGCCGCGGACATAGGCGTTGTCGGTCGCCGTCCCACCGTTTGAACGGGCCCAGTTCCACCCACCCGCCGCGACCATGACGGCGCTGAGGCACAGCAGCACGCCGACCGTCCTTCTTTTGCTGGGGGGCGCCGCGGCGGCGCCGACCGCGGAGCGTTCGCCAGTGACGTTTGTGCCGGCGACGACGGCCCCCCTGTTCTCGAGCGTGTCCATTCCCTCGTTCCCTGTTGGGGGTGTCCCAGCGTCGCCGCTAATCGCCACGCCACCGCTCCCATCTCAGGCCTTGGCGGCCACCGGGAGACGGAAGGGGGCACCCAGCCGGTTGAAGGCGTTCATCGCAGCGATGGCGATGGTGAGATCGACCAGATTCTTCGGCTCGAACGCCGCCGATGCCGCCGCATAAGCGGCGTCGGACGCGTGGGTTTCGCTGACACGGGTCACCTCCTCGGCCCAGGCCAGGGCCGCGCGCTCCGTGTCGGAGAACAGGTGCGGGACCTCCTCCCACACCGGCACCAGCGTGACCTTGTCGATCGACATGGTTTTCCGGAGGTCGCGGCTGTGCAGATCGATGCAGTGAGCGCAGCCGTTGATCTGCGAGACCCTGAGGAACACGAGGTGGATGAGTTCCTCGGGCAGATTGGTGCTCTTCGTGACGTAATGATGGACGCCGAAGAGAGCTTTCGCGCCGTCGGGTGCAACCTCGTACCAAGCCAAGCGTGCCATGTTCTTTGCCTTTCCTGACAACATCTGATTGCGGTTCCCGCGTCGCCGGCCCATAGCCGCCGCCGGGTGTCTTCGAAACCCCTCAGCGCGCGGTTTGCCGGCCGAGCCAGTCCTCGAACCGGATGGCGCCGAGGCGGGGATTCCGGCCGGGGGTCAGCGATTGATCGTTGAGAACGTCGCCGAAGTAGCGCGCGTGGATGTCCGGCACGACCTTGCGCGTGTCCTTCGTCGCCTGCAGGAAGCGCCGGACCAGCTCGTCGAGCGGGATCGCCTCCGGACCGGCGACTTCGAGCGTGCCGTTGACCGGCGACGCGAGCGCAACCTCGGCCAGGGCCGTCACCACGTCGTCGGAGGCGATCGGCTGGATCAGCGCCGGCGACAGGCGGATTTCCCCGTCGACCGTGGCGGCCTGCGCGATCCCGCCGACGAATTCGAAGAACTGCGTGGCGCGCAGGATGGTGTGGGGGATGCCGGACGCCTTGATGAGGCTTTCCTGGGCGACCTTCGCCCGGAAGTAACCGTTGTCGGGAAGCCGTTCGCTGCCGACGATCGAGAGGGCGACGTGGTGGCGGACACCGGCGGCCGCTTCGGCGGCGAGCAGGTTGCGGCCCGAGGTTTCAAAGAAATCGAGGACGGCCTTGTCCTCCCAGACCGGCGCGTTCGCCACGTCGACGACGACAGCGGCTCCGTCGATCGCCTGGGCCAAGCCCTCGCGGGTGATGGTGTTCACGCCCGTCTTTGGTGAGGCTGCGAGCGCATCGTGGCCGCGCTCGCGGAGGGTCTGCACCAGCTTCGATCCGATGAGGCCGGTGCCTCCGATGACGACGATCTTCATGGGGGCTCTCCGCTTCTCGACGGAAACCAGCGCCGTCGATGGAATGGAGAGTGCCCGCGCACGCCGGGGAAGTCCTTGCGGCGGGCTTGAATTGCCCTCCAAGGACGCTTGGATTTCCGTCCAAAGGAAACCATACGGCGCGGGGTGCCTCGACGCGAAGGGTGCAGCCGGCAACGCGCCGCCGTGCTATCAAGGGCGCACATCGTTTGCCCGTCGCCTCGGACAGGGAGGCGAGGGCGCTCGGTCCAGGGAGGTGCGGACCTTGCCGTTCCGTTTCGGAGAGTGTGTGCTCGATCAGGAGCGCCGGGAGCTGACCCTGCGCGGACAGGTCGTGGGCGTCGGCCCGCAGGTCTTCGACCTGCTGCTGCATCTCGTCCGCAACCATGACCGCGTCGTCAGCAAGGACGATCTGCTGGAGGCGGTGTGGAACGGACGGATCGTCTCGGAATCGACCATCACCAGCCACATCAACGCGGTTCGCAAGGCCATCGGCGACAGCGGCGGAGAGCAGCGCCTGGTCCGCACGGTCCCCCGCAAAGGGTTCCGCTTCGTTGGCGCGATAGACGTCGGGGCGGCCGAGGTCGGGGCGATCGGGGAGACACCGCAGCCCGGCGGATCAGGCATCGCCAGCGGCGCTTCCAGCGAAGGCCGGGAGACGCCGCCCGGACCGGCCCTGCCGGGCAAGCCCTCGATCACCGTGCTGCCATTCCAGAACCTGAGCGGCGACCCGGAGCAGGACTATTTCGCCGACGGCGTGGTGGAGGACATCATCGCCGCCCTGTCGCGCATCCGCTGGCTGTTCGTCATCGCGCGCAACTCGAGCTTTGCCTACAAGGGCCGGGCGGTGGATGTGACGGACATCGGCCGCGAGTTGGGCGTCCGCTACGTGCTCGAAGGCAGCGTCCGCAAAGCCGGGATCAGGGTGCGCATCACCGGGCAGCTCATCGACGCGACGAGCGGGATGCATCTCTGGGCCGAGCGCTTCGAAGGCATGCTCGATGACCTTTTCGAGCTGCAGGACCGGATCGCCGAAAGCGTCGTCGGCGCGATCGCGCCGCAGCTCGAGCGGGCGGAGATCGAGCGCGCCAAGCGCAAGCCGACGGAAAGCCTGGACGCCTACGATTACTATCTCCGCGGCATGGCGAAGCTGCACAGCGGAACCCGCGAGGCGATCGACGCGGCGCTGCCCCTGTTCCACACGGCGACGGGCCTCGACCCGGAATTCGCATCGGCCTATGGCGGGGCGGCCTGGTGCCATCTCTGGCGCAAGGTGAACGGCTGGATGACCGACCGTCCCCGGGAGATCGCCGAGGGGGTGCGACTGGCGCGGCTGGCGGTGGAATTCGGCCGCGACGACGCGGTCGCGCTGACGAGAGCCGGGCACGCGCTCGGCCATTTCGTCGGCGATCTCGATGGCGGCATCGCGCTCATCGACCGGGCCGTGCTGCTCAACCCCAATTTCGCCCCCGCCTGGTTCCTCGGCGGCTACCTGCGCGCCTTCCGCGGTGAAACGGAAAGCGCGAGCGCGCATTTCGCCCATGCCGCCCGCCTGAGCCCGCTGGACCCGGAGATGTTCCGGACGCAGACGGGGACGGCGCTCGCGCATTTCTTCGCCGGGCGCTACGATTGCGCCGTGGCCTGGGCGGACAAGGCGTTGGGGAACCTGCCCAGCCTTCTGGTTGCCATCGCCCTGACGGCGGCGAGTCACGCGCTCGCCGGGCGGACGGAGGACGCGCGGCAGACGATGCAGCAATTGCGCGCGCTCGACCCGTCCTTGCGCGTCTCCACTCTCAGGGAGTGGCTGCCGATCCACCGTCCCGAGGATCTCACGCGGTTTGCGGAGGGACTGAGACTGGCTGGGTTGCCCGAGTGAGCTCAGCCCTTGTCTGAAGCGCGCCCTTTCGCGACAGCGTTGCCGGTCAGTAGAACTCTTCCAGCCACTCGGCATGGACCCACGCAAGATCACGGTCACCTGCGTCCGCCACGTCTTCACGCAATGGTTCATGAGCCACATGCATAACGCGAAACCGCTGCACGCGACCGCGATCATCCGTAATGTTAATTCGATCCCCCGGAGACGGGAGTTGGATGAAACGGAATCTCCCCCACAGTTTACTGTCCCCATCACGGTAAACTGTCAAAGGCACTGAAATCATATCCCCGCCCTTTCACGACAGATCATTCTCTGAAGAGGCTCGAAGCGCTTCCCAATCAGCTAAGGTCGGAAGCACGGTAGCGCCTTCTGGAACCTGAACCCCGCGGGCCTCCCAAAACCGAACGCTATCTTCAGTTAGTGCTGTTGAAGGCACTATATCTCTGCCAAAATATTGGCTGGCGCGACTGTAAATATCAGTCGCGATGCCTTGACGCCGGTAACCGCCTTCGACTTCAATTATCGTTGCAAAGGGGCCTTGCTCTCCGAGACGGAAGTTAGCAATAGCAGTCTGTTTCTCGCCTACGTAGCCTGCGAAGGTAATTGTGCGCCCCGGATCGTAGTAACCACACTGCTCTATACGCACTGAGTTAACAGATTTCACGATACGCCCCTTCACGACAGGTTGCCCAGGCCGCGCCGCTTCGCTTCCTGGCGGATCAGCCATTCCAGTTCGCCGGCCATGCTCCGGCTATCGTCCTCGGCCAGCTTGGCCAGCAGGGCGCGGACCTCGGGCCGGAACCGGATCATCATCTTGTCCGTCTTTGCCTCCGCCATGGCCGCGCCCTTTCGCGACAGCGCTCAGCACTCCTTGTCACCTTCTGCCCAGCGCCGGAGTTGGGCGAAGTCAGCTATCAGCCTTTGTCCTTCTACGCTGACTTCGCTGCCACGCGGCGTATTGCGGATCATTAAGTATCCGATTCTCAGGGGGATTGTGCTGTCGATGACGAAATTTTTCGCACCGTCCGGTAGCTCCTGAACATCCATCGGCCCCTGATCCAAGAACTCTTTCCGGCATGCGGTGATCATGGTCTTAAGCCGAAGAACAATGAGAGTCGGCTCATCCGCAACTAGAAACCACGGTGCTCTGGGATGGATAAGAGTTGCAGTCGCCATTCGCGGCGGCTCTGCACAAGCGGACAGCGCTAAAGCTGTAAATACGGGAAGGGCCGGGTGGAATTTTGAGCGTACACGTTCGGCAGCACCGACGAAAAAATCAATCATTTCGCGCCCTTTCGCGACAGTCAGAACCCGGCCGATTGCCCAGCCGCTCCTTCATCTTCCTCTTCTTTCGGGAGCTCCTCCCCGAGCAGGATCGCGGCCTCAGACGCAAGGCGCATTCCCGTCATGCCGAGATCTGTCAGCGTTTGCCGCAAAGCTTCAAGTTCCCGTGGATCCACAAGTTGTGGTTTACCGTCCCGCATCTGTACCAATCCGGGGAAGACCGCAGCTTCACCGTAGAACATAGCGTCGTGGATGACCCGGTTGCGCGTCTCGTTGGCTGCGTCCGCCGCCTCGATCCAAACGGCTATTTGGGAAGCCATAGACGCGAGACGCGGATCTGGCTTTGCCTTCCTCAACAGACCAAGCTGACCACCAACGGTGAGGTTGGACTTAGCGCGCGCCAAACCCGCATGCGCAAATCGTTTGAGGAGAGTGCGGCAGCCCAAATCCAGGATGGTGTGCGCGACGGCCACCGCTCCAATCCCGCGCAGAGCTGCATCATAAAGCGGGTTCATCATTTGCCCTTTCGCGACACATCCACCGCCGCCATGGCATCAGCGCCACAATCATTCTTCTTCAATTCAACCAATGATCCCGTAGTATATAGAGCATGTATCAAAAACGTAATCCAAGTACCCATAGCACTTCTATGAAGCATGGCTTACCACATTCTGATGCATGCCCTTACATATCTATTCCAATCCCCTTACTTCGTTATTCGATGGAAGGAGAGCCAATATTGCTTCAGCAATTCTATTTGTTTCTTCCGGATGCTCTGAAATCCATATACTCAGCAAACCATTCACAACCACTTCTTCGGGAACCCATCCCAATTCAATGCCAAGCTGCGAAAATATAACATGAGCATCTCTATTAGTCGCATGGATACGCTTCACGGTATCAACTACGCGATCCTGCTGCCCAATATCTTGGTGGCATGCAACAGTAACACGCGGAGCCAGCCTATCGATGTTTTCCGCAATATAGTTATAGATAGTGCTTTCTGGCATGCCCCCTGGAAGGCGAAAAATTCCTTCGTTCTCGTTTTCTACTTGCTCCGAGTCCCCATCAATTATACAGACCGACTTAAATCTCACTGCTGGGCTACTAAGATGTCCAGAGTGGATTTTCACCGCATTCCCGTCACCGCTTACTTCATAAACGCCAATTTCTCCAATCCTGTCTCTTGCCTTTGCACGCAGTATTGCCAAGCACCAGCTCCTAGCGAACGGATCTTCGACAACAACCACAACCCTCTCTGGCACCTCTCCACTGAATGTGCGAAGCGCTTCAATACTCATCCGGCCTTTCTGCAACTTTCCTTCAATAGCTGCCCACACCGCCTCTGTGGGAAGTGGCTTTAAAGCATGCTCAGAATGCGTAGTGAATATGATCTGTACTTTTCTTCTTTCTGCAGCATCGATAAGATACTCAACCATTCTAGTTGTCGCCACAGGGTGTAATCCGTTCTCAATCTCTTCAATTAGTATCAAAGAGTTTTCTGGAACAGTTTCAACCTTGGCAACCATTCGTATGATCGAGGATTCCCCTGCTCCAAAATGAAATTCTGAATACTCAGAGTCATCTCGCTTTCCAATATACAACTCAATGTCTCCATCAATTTTCGCAATCCTAAATCCTGTGACGGATTTTCCAAGTATATTGCCGACCTTGCTACGTATTATTTCGGACAACTCATTCAGTTCGACATTGCCAACGAATGATGAGCGAGCAATCTTCTTGAACTCAGTCTTTTCGCCGGTTGGGACCGTTCGGCTAATTCCAAAATACACAACATTTCTGTCGAAGAACTCCTCTCTTCTCCATTTATAATTGTGGAACCTTGCAGATTTCGGTATTAATCCGCGTGGTTCAATATCTTTGTTGATGATATCGTAAGAAATATGCCAATTAGCCATAGAATTATCGCCAACCGCACTCTTCGGAAAAAAGTCTCTTGGCTTAATATTCTTATATGCACAGGCAGCTGCTCCAAGAATAGTTGATTTCCCACCGCCGTTTGTGCCAATCAGCGCGGTCACAGGAAACTCAAACGTAATAGGTTCCGGGTTCTCGCTTTTGAACGATCGCACCAAATGCATTTTTATCGAGTAGAGATATTGCCCGTAACGCTTTTCTCTTACTTTTCCCAAAAGATCGCGAATTTGAGAATGTCTTATTTCTGACCTAAAAGCGCTGTTCATTTCTTTTCCTTTCAACGTCAAGCCTTGCGCCGCCGTCTATAATCGGCGAGCGCCCGATACAAGGTTCCCCGATGCACCCCGAACTGGTCGGCTACCTGCTGGCCAGTCACAGCCGGATCCTCCAACAGCCGTTCGGCCATCCCAAGCTGACGGTCGGTCAGCTTGGCTGGGCGACCACCGCGCCGGCCCTTTGCCCGCGCCGCTGCCATGCCGGCCTTGGTCCTCTCCGAAATCAGGTTGCGCTCGAATTCCGCCATGGCGCTAATCACCGTGAACACGAGTCGGCCGACGGCGCCGCCGGTGTCGATGCTTTCGGTCAGGCTGCGCAGCACCACCCCGCGTGTGTTCAGATCGTCGGCGATGCGCAGCAGCTCGGCGGTGCTGCGCGCCAAGCGGTCGAGGCGCCACACCACCAGCACGTCACCGCGGCGGCATGCCTTCAGAGCGCCGGCCAAGCCGGGGCGGTCAGAGCGCACCCCGCTCGCTTTGTCGCTCCACACGTCGGCCTCGGCCACACCGGCAGCGGCCAGGGCGGCGAGCTGGAGATCCAGCCGCTGGTCTTCAGTCGAGACGCGGGCGTAGCCGATCAGGTGCGGCGCGGGGCTGCTGTGTCGCGTTTGTTCCATGCCCTTTCACGACAGCATAACGCGACAGGTTTCGCAACACGTTCCGCCGCGGCGCTCCGTCGCGCTGCGATTGTCGCGTAACCGCTCGTTTTCACGACATCGGAAAGGTGCAGTCCGGCACAGAGGCGGTTACGATCCGGATGTGCCATTGCCCAGCCCCCACGCTGTCCAACGCCACGTGGGCCATGGCGGTGCCCCTCACGCTCATTGGTCCCGTCCTCCGGTTCCATAACCGCCTGCAGATCGTTCAGCCGCGTCACGCTACCGAGAATCGGAATCGGCGGAAACGGCAAGGGAATCAACTCTCGTTGGGCGCCGCCTCACGAAACCCGATCGATGCCATTTTTGCCCAGAGCGCCGGTTCGGTGATGTCTTTCCTGAACGGCAGACCTCTCGCCCCCAACAAACCTGCCCGTCCAATCCGCAGCATAGCCAGGGCGGCGTCGTGCAAGGGCATGCGATCGAACAGTGGATGCGCCGAGGCACCGACGCCGCCGAGGCGTCCCACCAGATAGCGGTCGGCCATGAGATCAGCATCGTCGAGCGGCAGGGTAGCCAACCCGGCAAGATCATGACCGCATCGGCAATGGCGCGGGGAGGTCGGAACGCGCGAGGGAGAACTCCCGCAATTGGGGCAGACGTCCAAAAGCAGCACGCCGTGAACCGGACAGCTCACCACCCCGGTCAGATCCCACCAGATCCGCCGGTGGGGCCGGCAGACCTCCGGCCCGTCCCGCGTCTCAAGGTCAATGCGTAAGCAGCACGGACAGACGCGTCCGGCAGCACTGACCGCGCGGTGGTTCGCCGCCACATCGACTCGCTCCATTCCGATCCACAAAATCCCAGCTTGGTCGGTGACCATCGTGGAAGCGGCAATGGTCGCCTTGGCCAGCCCGGCCAGACAAGCGAGTTCGGCCAGACGGCGACCGCATTCGAGTTCATGCACGAAGTCGGCGATGCCGAACGCCATGTCCGCGACGAACGCCCGGCTGGCGGAATAACCGTGACGCACAGCTAGGCGTCCAAGAAGGCCGTATGCGGGCTCGAACGGAGCCGGGCGGACACGCAGGGGGATAGGCCGAAGGTTGGGAGGCAACGCCTTCATGAACGGGTGAAGGGGGTGAAGGCGGCGCGCCCCGTCGCCTTGAGCGTGGTGACACGCGAGCCGTCCGAGCCAACGCGCAAGGCGGCCAAGGCCGCATCGCGGGCGGCCTGCTGTTGGATCCATATGCTTTTCAGCCGAGCGTCGTCGCAAAGAAACGGGTTGTCGGCGGGCCGGCTTCCCGCCGCTTGCCCGGTTCCGACGCCGTCGTCGAGGACGGCATCGAAATCCAGAACATCGTCAGGCTCATAGGTTTGATGCCAGCCGTCATGAACCTCGGCCATCAGTTCCTTGCTGATGAAGCGGAGGCTGCCGGCCTTGGCACGGGACAGGGCTTCGCTGAGGTACTTCGACACGATGCCGATTTCACCGCCCGTGGCCACATAGAAGCGCTTGGCGAAGTCGGACTTCGCCAAACCGGAGGGTTCCGGCAATTCGAGCACCTTCTCGAAGGTGGCGAGAAGGACCGAGAAATGGAAGCGTCCGGAGCGGGTGCTCCAATTGTAGGGCGCCAGGATCATCGACGGCTGCAGACGGCGATGAAGTTGCCGGTAGCAGGTGATCTGAAGAAGCGCCGGCAGCCCCGCGATGACGATCTGCCGCTTCGTCCGGTTGAGCAGCGACTTGATGAACTCCGCTACATCCTCGGTTTGCTCGGGCTTTGTGCTGCTCACCATATGATGACCCTCGTCGATGAAGATCATCTCCGTGCCCATCTGGTCGGCGTAAAACTCGATCTTCCGAATGATGTCGTTGGTGTCCCAATGATCGGCAGCCTTGTAGCCGAAGGCGCCCAGCAGCGCGGTGACGAGCGCGCGCTGGGTGGTTTTCTTGGGGGCTTCGACGTAGACAATGGGGCGACGGTCGGCGTCCCGCAAGGCGTCGGTCGGTACGGATACGATGCCTTTGCCGGTGTTTTCCAAGGCAACGTCCGGATAGGCGCGTTGGTAATCCTCCAGCGCGGTCGTTTTCCCCGCCCCCGGCGCGCCGACGATGAGCAGAGCCCTGGCTTTCAGTGGTCGGCTCCCTGGCGGCTGGCAGCGGCTGTGCAGGCGGGCGATGGCCGCCTGCGCCGCGACAAGGTTGGGGTGTGGCAGCACCGTCGTCTCGAACACGACGACCGGATCAACCATCTCCGGACGGGCAGCGGTCAGCGCAGTGCCTTGAACCATTCTCCACTGATCCTTTCGATTTCGCTCTCCATGTCCACAGGCGTCGGGGCGGGGGAGCGGTGTGGCGGGAGCGACGGGGGCGGAACGGGCTCCGGCGGAACGGGGGGCGTGTCTTGCTGGAGTGAACGGCCATCGGACGACGGGAGCGCCGTCGTTGCCAGCGAGGAGGAATGACGCGCCGAAGTCAGCAAGCCGCCCGCCAGCGGGGTGACCTTCACGGGCACCCCCTTGTTTGGACCGGTGGACGGATCGGTGGTTCTGCGCCGGTACAGGCGGGCATCGCGCTGAAGGATGGCCTTGCACAGGGCGGCGCGCGGACCGTCGATCGGGTCGCCGGCCCGCAGGCGTTGGAGCACCGCCGTCAGCACGCTGCGTGGGTAGCGGTGACCGGTGAGGATGGCTCGCATCAACTCGCCGGCGAGCTGGGGCGGGATGGTCTCGGGCCGCCCCTGCCGCGCCAGGGCGTAGAGCAGCGCCGCCGGAGACGGCGGCGTCTTCCAGGCCGGCGGCTCGAGCCGCAAATCGCCCCAATGCGCGCTCAGCCGATCGAGCAGCGCTCCCGCCGTCAGCTCCTGCCAGAAGCGCACCGACAAGCGCGGACCATTTGGTGCGAGGCCAAGGATATGCACGCCGATGTCGGGGTCGATCCCGAGCCCAACGGCCTGGGCCGCAGACGGAACGCCCAGCCAATCCCAGCTCCGGCCGGCTTGCCGCCGGTCGTTCCCGTCGCGTACGGGATCAGGCGGTCCGGTGGGACGCAGCGCGGCGGTCACCAACGCCTCGACCCGGCGGGCCGCTGTCTCGCCGTGAACGGCGGCGTCGGCCCAGAACACCGTGGTGGTGTCGCCGATGCGCAGCGTGGCGCGGCTGCCCGGTGCCAACAGGGCGTTGAGCGCGGCGCCGTACCGAAAGGCGGCGGCCTCCGACACCGGGGCGTTGTCCCCCTGGCGCTTGCCGTGGGAGGTGAAGGCGGCCTGATGGAAGGAGACCAGCGAGGCGCCGGTCTTGCGAGCTCTCGACACGCCTTTGATGGCGGGATGCAGGCGGGCGGTCGGCGCGGTAACACCGCTGACCAGGCACACCGCCTCGGGCCGGTCGCCATCGCTGGCGTGGGACTCCCACACCGCTCGTGCCGCCGGGCGGTCGTGCAGGAAACGGGGGCGGCCGTCGGCATCGGTGTCGCCGGCGAGGCGGAAGACAATGGTGCGGTCGAGCAAAGCCGGTGAGAACGGTGCCTGGCCGAAGCGCTCCGGGGTCCACGAGCGCAGGAAGCACCGGACGGCCAACAGACCGGGATCGTCCGTGCCGTCGAACAGCAACTCGTGCCAGTCGCGGAAGGCGGCGGCGCGGTCGGCGTAGGCCCGTGGTTCGCTCCCGTCCGCCGGGCGGCCAAGCCCGAGGACATAACGGCTGTTGTCCCACAGGAAGAACGGAGGAGGCTTGATCCCCGACCGCTTGAACGAGCGTGGCACCGTCATCGGCCGCCCGTGGCTCTGGCCGTTCGCCCCGAGCCGCAGATCGTCGCAGGCGACGGCTTCACCATCGGTGGACAGCACGAGGCCGAAGGTGATGCGTTCGCGAGTGAAGCCGAAGGGGACGACGTCATGGCAGCGTTCCAGACGGTCGTAATGGGCGGCAAGAGCGGCAAGGACGCTCATGGCCGCACCGCCGCCGCAACGAAAGGCGGAACGTGAACAACGCCGTCGCGCAGGACGGCATGAAAGAAGCGGGAGGCATGATTGTTGGCGTAATCGATGTCCAGCAGCATGAGACCGAGGTCGCGGTCGCGCTGGTCGTCGGGGAACTGGTGCATCGGCGGGGGTCCCTCCCACAGCATCACGTCGGCCGGAAACTCGCGGGTGCCGAGGCAGGGGGAGCGGAAGCATTGGCCGCGCCGGGCGCGGCGGGTGAAGATGCCAAGGGGGATGTCCATCCGGTCCCCAACCGGGGCGTCATCGGTCAGGGTGAGGCGGGCGGTGATGAGATAATCGACCTCGACCAGGATGGTGGCGGCGCGTCGTTGCCGGTTGTCGGCGGCGATTCGCGGCAGGGTCTGAAAGGCACCGTTCCGCATGGCATGGCGCACCGAGGCAACCGGGATGCGGTCACCGATCTCGTTGCGGCTCAGCGACTGGAAGCAGATCGGCTTGAGGACATGGATGCGGTCGATGATCCAGCGCAGCCCGGGGCTGCCAATACACGCTGTCGAAGATACCGCGAGCGGCGGACGGAGTAATGACATCGTAGGAGACGCGTTCGGTTTTGAACTCCGCGCGAGAAAAGCAAGCTCGAGCACCCGAGACGCGCAATGTGACGCTGTGCGGCATGGAGAACCTCCTGCGATGAGCGTTCCCCAGCAGGATAACCGAATTTCATCTCCCTGAAATCGGGCATTCGTGAGTGAAATGCAGAAAAATTCACTGATATATAGAATTTTACCCCATTCAATACTGATTACTTTGGCTCTCTATTAGGTTCATCAGAAGACATTGATCTTATTTATATTCGTTAGATGCCTCTTTTTATTTATAGATGGGAGGGAAAAATATTATTTCTCAACCGTCACGAAACCTACCCTTCCTGACCATGAAAGCCATCCAAAAGCGAGCGTTGGCCAAGCGGCCGCAACACGCAGAAGGCGCATCATATTTCACAAGAAAAATTGTCCATCGAATGCTGTTTTACGGCTGCCCAGCATCCTGGTCGGCGATCTTGGCGCGCGGTTGTGGCGGACCATTTTATGGTTCCGCGGAGTGCGGTTTATGGGTGCTCTCGTAACAGTTTATGGTTCCATCCAGAGATCCTTCACCGCCCCGATCAGGAATTCCTTGTTTCCTTCCGGGCCGGTGATCGGGCTTTCGGTGATGTCCAGCACGCGCCAACCCGGCAGGGCATCGAGCCACCCGCGGATGCGGTCGCAGACCTCCTGGTGCAGTTCCGGTTCGCGCACCACCCCGCCCTTGCCGACACGGCCCTTGCCGACCTCGAACTGCGGCTTGATGAGCGCGACGAGCCGCCCGCCCGGCACGACCAGGGCAAGAGCGGCGGGAAGCACCACCTCCAACCCGATGAAGCTGGCGTCGCACACCACCATGTCCACCGGATCGGGAATTTCGGCGCTGGTCAGGTGACGGGCGTTGGTCTTCTCCAGAACCACGACGCGCGGGTCGTTGCGCAGCTTCCAGGCCAACTGCCCGTGCCCGACGTCCACCGCATAGACCTTGGCGGCGCCGCGGGTCAGCAGTACGTCGGTGAAGCCGCCGGTCGAGGCGCCCACGTCGACGGCGGTCAGGCCGGTGGGGTCGATGCCGAAGACATCCAGCCCCTTGACCAGCTTCAGCCCACCGCGCGACACCCAGGGATGGTCCTGTCCCTTCACCGACAGGGGAGTGTCCTCGGCGATCGCATCGCCGGCCTTGTCGATGCGCCTTGTGTCGGAATAGACCAGCCCGGCCAGGATCAGCGCCTGTGCCTTGGCCCGGCTTTCGGCCAGCCCGCGTTCGACCAGCGCCACATCCGCACGCACCCGAGCCATCTCAGAACTCCCCCAGTCGACGAGGGTGGATGCATGCCGCAGGGCGCGGCGTTCGGCAAGAGGCGATGAACCGTCACCGGCGACGAAGGCTCAGAATGGCAGGTCGAGGACAAAACGCGCGCCGGGAACGTTCGGTTCCGCGCGCAGCTTCCCCTTCAATTGGCCGGCGAAGGCCCGCGCCACCTTCATGCCCAGCGAGTCGGCCCGCGCGACCTCGAATCCCGGAGGCAGACCGCGCCCATGGTCGGCGACGGTCAGGCGGCGGCCACCCTCGTCGCGCGGCACGAGGCTGACCTCGATGTCCCCCGGGCTGCCCGCCGCATAGGCGTATTTGGTGGCATTGCCGACCAGTTCGTTGAGGATGAGGGCGAGCGGAATCACCGAATCCACCGGCAGCATCGCCTGTTCCACCGTCACGGCGATGCGCCGTTCGGGCCCCCCCACCGCAAAGTGGCTTTCCATCTCCCGGCAGGCGTCTCTCAGATAGGCCCCGAAATCGACGAGGCTGCCGCGGGTGGCGGCATGAACGCGCTGGTGCGCCTGGGTCACCGTGCCGATGCGGCTGCACGCCTCCTGGAAGGCGCGGCGCATGTCCGGGTCCTTAGCGGACAGGGTCTGGAGCGTCAACAGGCTGGACACCAGCTGGAGCGTGTTCTTGACCCGGTGGCTGACCTCCCGCGCGTGGTGATGGGCGGTCTCGGTCGATTCGGATTCGGCGGGACGCAGGGTGACCAGCAGCGACGGACTGCCGTCCAGGGCGGCCATATTCAGGTCCCAGGACACCTCTTCCGGCCCAGTGATCCGCAGGCGGCCGCCCTCGCCGTTGCGCAGCGTCTCGGCCATGCGCTCGGCGGAGGCTTCCGGGAAACGGTCCGCCAAGGCGTGACCCGATTCCAAGCCCATGGCGCGCATGGTGGCGTTGGCGTAAAGACAACGAAAGGACGCCCCGTCGACCACGGCGGTGGGCGTCGGAGACAACTCAACGATGGATCGGAACATCCCCGGACCATCCGGAGCCGATGCGCCGTTTTCGTCGGATGCGCGCCCAGCACCCGCTGCAAACACCTGAGGCATGTTCGACAACACCCAGTCCCACCGGATACGTTAATTATCTATTGTTTTCGAATTGTAAGACAGCGGTCCCAGCCGCACCAGTGAAAGCGCCCCGCCCGACCTTAGGCAAATGGCATTAGCCCCTTCGTCCAGGGTTCGACTTCGGGGTCGAACCGCGACACCTTCCGTCCGGAGTCAGGCCCGAACCGCCGCCGCCTCGATGCCCAGCGCCTGCAGGGCGGTGGCGACGATGTGGCGTGCGGCGAGGCCGGCCTCGTCATACTGCTTGACCGGGCTGTCATGGTCGAGGAAGCGGTCGGGCAGGACCATCGGGCGGATCTTCAGCCCGCCATCCAGCAGCCCGGCCATCGCGAGGTGTTGCAGCACGAAGCTGCCGAAGCCGCCGACCGAACCCTCCTCGATGGTGATCAGCACCTCGTGCTCCAGCGCCAGACGGCGCACCAGATCCTCGTCCAGCGGCTTGGCGAAGCGCGCGTCGGCCACCGTCGTCGACAGGCCGCGCGCGCCCAGCTCCGCCGCCGCCTTGCGCGCCTCGGCCAGACGCGTGCCGTAGCTGAGGATCGCCACCTTGCTGCCTTCCTGAAGGATGCGCCCCTTGCCGATGGGCAGCACCTCGCCGCGCTCCGGCAATTCCAGCCCCACCCCCTCGCCGCGCGGGTAGCGCAGCGCCGAGGCGCGGTCGTCGATGGCGGCGCTGGTCGCCACCATGTGCATCAGCTCCAGTTCGTCCGCCGCCGCCATCAGCACGATGTCGGGCAGGCAGCCGAGATAGGCGACGTCGAAGGCCCCGGCGTGGGTCGCCCCGTCCGCCCCGACCAGACCGGCGCGGTCGAGCGCGAAGCGCACCGGCAGGCGCTGCAGCACCACGTCGTGCACCACCTGGTCGTAGGCGCGCTGCAGGAAGGTCGAATAGATCGCGCAGAAGGGCTTGAAGCCCTCGGTCGCCAGCCCGGCGGCGAAGGTCACGGCGTGCTGCTCGGCGATGCCGACGTCGAAGCAGCGGTCGGGGAAGCGCTGGCCGAACAGGTCGAGCCCGGTGCCCGAGGGCATGGCCGCGGTGATGGCGAGGACGC
>NZ_JAEPIV010000037.1:0-34295 GCF_016632405.1 Azospirillum aestuarii | reverse complement strand
CTGGAGCTGATGCGGCTGATCGACGAGCAGTTCCTGGAAACGCCCTGGTACGGCAACCGGCAGACGACCCGGCATCTCCGCCGGCACGGCCACGAGGTCAATCGCAAGCGGGTTCGCCGCCTGATGACACGGATGGGCTTGCAGGCGGTCTACCAGCGCCCGAAGACGAGCGTGCCGCATCCCGAGCACAAGATCTGGCCATACCTGCTGCGCGACCTGACCATCGACCGCCCCGACCAGGTGTGGTGCAGCGATAGCACGTACATTCCCATGCGCCGCGGCTTCCTGTACTTGGTCGCCGTCATGGACTGGGCATCCCGCCGCGTTCTGGCATGACGGTTGTCGAATACCATGGACGTCGAGTTCCGCATCGAGGCCGTGGAGGAGGCGATGGCGCGGCACGGCCGGCCGGACATCTTCAACACCGATCAGGGCAGCCAGTTCACCAGCCCACGCTTCACCGGGCTCTTGACCGCGGCCGGCATTCGGGTGTCGATGGACGGGCGCGGCCGGTGGATGGACAACGTCTTCATCGAGCGGCTGTGGCGATCGATGAAATACGAGTGCGTCTACCTCCACGCCTTCGAAACGGGCAGCGAGGCCAGGGCCGGGATCGGCCGCTGGATCGATTACTACAACGCCGCCCGCCCGCACTCGGCGCTCGGCGGCAGAACCCCGGACGAGGCCTACCAGGGCACATCGGACCGGATCAGATTGGCGGCATGACACGAGCCTGAACCAAGCTTATTCCAACCGCAAATCTGTCCGGGAAACGGGGACCATCTCACACCTCGGGCGAGTTCCATCGTCCGGCTGATCGTAAGCAGCTTCTCGCCGGCCGCAATTCGCCTCCGCACCTCATACAAAGCCTGGCGCCGGGTACAACTGTCCGCCATCGCGGCGGCGGCCCGACTGCGCGGATAGCCCCCGACGCGCCGTGCCGTGGTTCCGTCCGAAACCGGCGGCAGGCAACGCAAATGGCCATGAACGCCGGCCAGGCAGCGTTCAACCATCTGGCACAGGTTCAGGAGCAGATGCCACCGACCGACAACCTGAACCGCACTGTGGGCGCCCAGGGTGCTGCCGCGGGCATACTCGGTGGAACGGTCGCGGGCGCGGTCCATACCGGGGAGACTGGGCGGCGGGGCGTCCTCCCTGGGCGACCGATGGCGCGCTGGCCGCGCGGCTGTGGCAGCTGACACAAAAACATATATTCCTATTGCATCTTAAGTGGCGCCAATACATTCATTTGAGATGAATGTTTGATCTGGCGGGAACTTCCTCGCTGCCACAATTCGAGCGGGGCGCTTGCTTCCGCCAACCCCGGAGCCCATTCGCCTATGCCCCTCACTCAGCAGACCATCGCCATCGTCAAGGCCACCGTTCCCGCTCTCGCCGAGCATGGCACCGTCGTCACGCGGACGATGTATCAAATCCTGTTTCGCGACCCCGAGGTCGCCGCGCTGTTCAACCAGTCGCATCAAGGCGAGGAAGGCGCGCAAACCAAGGCGCTCGCCAATGCCATCCTCGCTTATGCCCGCAACATCGACAATCTCGGCACCTTGACGCCCATGGTCGAGCGCATCGCGCAAAAGCACGTCGGGCTGCAGATCCTTCCGGAGCATTATCCTCATGTCGCAGCCGCCCTCCTCGGAGCGATCCGCGAGGTGCTGGGCACCGCCGCGACGGAGGAGGTGCTGGATGCGTGGGGAGAGGCGTATTGGCATCTGGCCCACATCCTGATGGGACGGGAGGGGCGCATCTACGACGCCCTCGCCAATGAGAGCGGAGGGTGGAGCGGCTGGCGGGACTTCGTCGTCACGCGGCGGGTCAGGGAAAGCGGGACGATCACCTCCTTCCATCTGTCGCCGAGCGACGGCGGCCCTGTGATCCGACACCGGCCTGGGCAATACCTGACGTTCCTGCTTCCCCTGCCGGGACGTGCGCCGCTGCGCCGGAACTACAGCATCTCCGCCGGTCCTGACACCCTCGGCTATCGCATCTCCGTGAAGCGGGAGCCCCGGGGCGCCGGTTCCAATTGGCTGCACGACCACGCCCAGGAAGGGACCGTGCTGAAGGCATCCCCGCCCGCCGGCGACTTCTTCCTGCCCGAACAGCCGGAACGGCCGGTCGTTCTGCTGAGCGGCGGCGTCGGGCTGACGCCCATGGTGAGCATGCTCGAGGCGATCGCTGCCGCTCCGACCGCGGTGGAAGCGCATTACGTTCATGGCACCATGAACAGCGACACCCATGCGATGGGCCGGCATATCCGCGAGCTGTCGGCGTCACGGGCCGGCATCACTGCGTCGACCTTCTACAGCGATCCGCTGCCTGGGGATCGGTTGGGCGTCTCCCATGACGCAGCCGGCTTCATCACGATCGATTGGCTGCGGACGAACACGCCGTTCCAAGACGCCGATTTCTATCTGTGCGGCCCGAAGCCCTTCCTGAAGGCCTTCGTCGGCGGCCTTGACCGCGCCGGCGTGCCACGCCCCCGGGTGCATTACGAGTTCTTCGGCCCCGCGGAGGAGGATCTCGAGGCCGCTTGAGCGGCCTCACCTGGTCAGGACTCAGCCTCCCCCCGTGCAGCGGCATGGGGGAGGGGCGGCTGCGGCAGGCCGAGCAGAGACGCCATGCTGCGGCGATGGCGGACGATGTCGGCCAGGGTGTAATCGTCCAGGACAGCCAGGAACGCCTGCAGCGCCTCGTGCAAGGCGGTGCGCAGGTTGCAGGCCGGACTTAGCCGGCAGATGGGCGAGGCCTGCAGCGCGCCCATGCAGTCGACAATGGCCATGTCCTCCTCGGTGTAGCGGATGACGTCACCAATCCGGATCTGCTCGGCCGGACGGCCTAGGCGCAGCCCACCGTTCCGACCCCTCACGGTTTCGACGTAGCCGCCCCGTCCGAGGTCATGCACGACCTTCATCAGGTGGTTCTTCGAAATGCCGTACACCTGCGCGATGTCGCTGATGGTCGGCAGCCCCTCCTGTCGCACGGCCAAGTACATAAGCACGCGCAGCGCGTAATCCGTATAGCTCGACAAGCGCATCGCCAACCAAACCTGCATGGGGATTGCATCAATATAGCCATGCGGCCTGGAGCTTGCAATCGACCGATCCGATCTGTCCGGATAGAAAGAAACCCAGCTCCGTCAAGGGGGCTTCAGCGGTCGCAGCCACGCGGGGTACGGCATTCTGCCCCCGGAAAAACATCCATTCATTTTGCATCTTAAAGCGCGAAGCACCGGCCTCGGGGGTTCCGTCAGCTTTCGCGCCAGCTTGATCATTGCGGCGGTGCTGCCGCAGAGAATTCCCTCCCTCTCGGAGGAGACGCATGCACTGCCCGCACTGCCACTCGATGGCGACGACCGAGCGTTCGGACCGAACGGCGCATGGCTATCGGCGCTTCCGTTGCTGGAAAGGTGGGCGCCAGTTCAACGAGCGTACGGGCTCGGCGCTGAACCGGCGGCAGATTCCTACCGACATCGTCTTCCTGAGCGTGCTCTGGAGGCTGCGCCTGAAGCCGAGCTTGCGGAATTCGGCCGAGATCCTGCTGCTGCGAGGCTTGGTCTTTTCTCATGAGGCGGTGCGCGAATGGGAGTCCAAGATCGCCCCCTGCTCACCGATGCCCTGCGCCAGCGTCGTCGGGGCAAGATCGGCCGGAGTTGATACGTGGACAAGACCCACCTGAAGGTCGGCGGACGGTGGCGCTACCTGTACCGGGCCATCGACAGTGATGGCGCTCCTGCCGGTGTTGCGGCGGGACAAGCCCGACGCCGTGGTCGTCATGGACAACCTGTCGGCTCACAAGCGGACCGACGTCCTGGCCACCTTCGAGGCCGCCGGCATCGCCGTCCGCTTCCTGCCGCGCTACTCGCCAGACCTCTCCCCCATCGAGCCGGGCTGGTCCAAGCTCAAGGGCATCTTGCGCGCCAAAGAGGCTCGCACGGTCGATGCCCTCGACCGCGAACTCGGCCCGGCTCTCGATGCCATCACCGCCACCGACGCCAAAGCGTGGTTCAGGATCTGCGGATACCCGAATCCAAACTGAGCCGAAATCCGCTTTAGCAGCCGTGACTTGGCCGAACTGCAGGGCATTTCACCGTCTTTTCTGGCCAAGATTTTTCCGAAGCTTGAAAAGGCGGGACTCGTCATGGCCAGCGAAGGCGTGCGCGGCGGCTATCGGCTCGCCAAAGCGCCGGGAGACATCACCTTTCTGGACATTGTCGATGCGATCGAGGGCGACAAGCTGCTTTTCGATTGCCAGGAAATCCGCGGTCGCTGTGCAGTGTTCGGCCAGCGACCGCCCTCCTGGGCGACATCCGGTGTCTGTGCGGTTCATGCGGTGATGATTCGCGCGGAAAAGGCGATGCGGGCCGTACTGGCCCAAGAGACGCTTGCCAACGTCGCCGACACATTCGGCCGGAAGGCCCCGGCAGAGTTCTCCGACGAGATCGCCCACTGGATCCAGGGCCGGTTCAGCGCTCGGACCACAACACGCACATCGCGATCCAGCTGAAACGCCCTTCGATCCGGAAGCGAAGGGCAGCGCATCAGGCATCAAGCCCGGATCCGCCGAAGAGACCGGCCGCCCAATATACATTCATTATAAAAGAATGTTTTAACCGTTTGCCATCGATCATCGCGCTGCGATGCAGCTTGCTTATTATCCGCCTCAGCATCTGATATGCGTCCCATAAGGCGCCAGACGCCTAGGATCCACCTCGAACGCGGGTTGGTGCGACAATCTGTCCGTTCATAAAGATGTATTTTTTTTGCATATAATAGCCATGGCATCGCACGATTGGCGCCACCGGCGACGCGCTCGATCCACCGGACACCCACTCACGCTGACGACGCCGTCGACCATCGTCGATCGGGCGTGCCAGCGCACCGGAGCCAAGGAGCTCACATCATGAAGACTCTCATCCTCACCACGCATCACACGCCGCGCGACTTCAGTGACCGCATTGCCCTGGGGTTCACCAAGGCACTGCGCCTGCTGGCCGACACCTTCTTCGCCAAGCGCTACGGGCATCGCGCCATCGTGCTGGAAACGGTGGCGGCGGTTCCCGGAATGGTCGGCGCCACACTGCAGCATCTGCGCTGCCTGCGCCGCATGCAGCATGACCAGGGTTGGATTCACACCTTGCTCGAGGAAGCCGAGAACGAACGCATGCACCTGATGACCTTCATCAAGGTTGCAGAGCCGAACTGGCTGGAACGGGTCCTGATCCTGCTGACCCAGGGCGCTTTCTACAACGCTTTCTTCCTCCTGTACCTGATCTCGCCGAAGACGGCCCACCGCGTGGTCGGATACTTCGAAGAAGAAGCCGTCATCAGCTACACCGGCTATCTCGCCGAAATCGATGCCGGTCGGCACGCCAACTCGCCAGCTCCGCGTCTTGCCATCGATTACTGGCAACTTCCGGAAACCGCGACCCTGCGTGACGTTGTGCTCGCTGTCCGCAACGACGAAGCCAACCACCGCGATGTGAACCATGGCTTCGCCGATACGCTGGCGGGCAAGTCTTCCGGTGCGACCCACCATGAGGAACCGCGCAAAGCCGCGTGACCGGAACCTTGGCCCCTGTTCAGGGGATCCCACAGTCCAGCCCATCCAACTTGCCAAGACGCTTTCACCGCCCGAAATCCAAGAGAGGAAAAGAGATGACACACCGTCTGAACAACCGCGTCGCCGTCGTCACCGGCGCCAGTTCCGGCATCGGCCGCTCCATCGCCGAGCGCTTCCTTGACGAAGGCGCCAAGGTCGCCGTGTTCGCCCGCAACGCGGAAGCCCTGCAAGACCTCGTTGCCAAGGCCCCCGACCGGGTACTGGCCGTCGTCGGCGACGTGACCGTACGCGCCGACCTGGAGCGTCTGGTGCGGGAAACGACCGGACGTTTCGGCGGTGTGGACATTGTCGTTCCGAACGCCGGCGTCGCCAAGGTGATGCCGTTCGCCGATAGCGACGAGGATGCCATCCAGGATCAGTTCTCGATCAACGTCGTCGGCGCACTCCAGACGGTACGGTTGTTCCTGCCGTCGATCCGCCGGAACGGGTCTATCGTCTTCATCACCACCTTCCTGGTCCAGGTCGGCTTTCCGGGCTTGGCCGTCTACAGCGCCAGCAAGGCGGCGATCAGTTCGGCTACGAAGACACTGGCCGCCGAACTCGCACCGCAGGGCATTCGGGTGAACGCCGTGGCCCCCGGCCCGATCGCCACCCCGATCTGGAGCAAGGTCGGCCTGCCCGAGGACGCGCTCGGTCAGGTGGCCGCCCAGGTCACCACCCGCCTTCTGCCCGGCAGCTTCGGCCCTCCCGGCAGCATCGCGGACACGGCGCTGTTCCTTGCCTCGGACCAAGCGGCGAACATCTACGGGCAGGAATTGGTTGTCGACGGCGGCTACACCATCGGGTGAGGAAGGGCCGTCCGCGTCAGGACAGGCGCCGGGATGGGACAGGCGGCATCCCGCCCTCTGTCCACTCGCCTGCGGGTTTGCGCCATGGGGCTCCAGCAGGGCGGCGAAGCCGAGCCGGCGGATCATCTCCTCGCGGATGCAGTTCATGACCAGGACGGCGACATCGGCGCCGTCCGGCGCCGGTTCGACATGGACGCGGAGCGGACGCTCCCCAAAGGGCGTGTCGACAATCATTGCAACGGCGCCTGCGGCCGCGCCGGGGACGTCGTTCTTCAGTACGAGTTGCAGGCCGACGTGTGAGTCGGCGTGGGGTTCTGACGCCGATCGGCACGGAAACGCGTTGATAATAATGGAAACTGTGGGGTTCCAGCCAAGTGCTGTTTCACACTGCGGCCCGCTCCGTGCTGTGCGAGGCGGACCGATCGAGGATGCGGTCCAGGTGCGTGGCCAAGCGTTCGGCCTCAACCCAGCGCGCGTTGCCGAGCGGATCCTCAACGGGTTCGCCCATGGTGCCTGCGTCCTTTCAGGAAAAACTTTCGGCTAAAAGAAAACTTTTGGGCGAAATTCCTCCGTGAAGAGCCGCGAAAAGTCGATATAAATTTCATTAGATGTAGGAAAAATTCTCAAGAGGGAGCGACAGAAGGCGCGGCAGTAAGCGTGCGTTGTCGGCCTCCGGTCCCCCCTCCCCCAACCCTCTCCCCAAAGGGAAGAGGGCTTCTTCGCGGTTGACCGCCGAGTGGCGGTTCAGGACGTCTTGCCCGCCGTCTGGCGCCGGTATTCCTCAACCGGCAACCCGCCCATGCCCCAGTTCTCCATGGGAACCTCGTCGATCACGACGAAGGTCGCCGCATGCGGCTTGTTCAGCACCTCGAACAACAGGTCGCTGACACCCTTGATCAGGGTCGCCTTCTGCTCCGGCGTCGCCCCGGTTGCGCCAGGGCTCGTGCCCTCGCGGGTGATCTGGATGTTTACGTACGGCATCGGATGCGTCCTTTCCACGTGATGGCGTTACCGTCAGGGTCTTACCAGCGACCGGCGTGCTGGCCGCCGTCGACGTGCAGCGTTTCGCCGGTGACGAAGTTGGCGGAGTCGAGGTAGAGCACCGCGTCCACGATGTCCTGAATGTCGCCCAGGCGGCCGACCGGATGCAGAGCGGCCAGGAATTCGTGCGTTTCCGGGGCGTGCATCGGCGTCTTGATGATGCCCGGCGACACCGCGTTCACGCGGATGCCCTTGCCGGCGTATTCGATGGCGAGCGAGCGCACCACCGCGTCCAAGCCGCCCTTGGTCAGGGAAGCCAGCGCCGCGGGCACGCTGGCCAGCGGCTGTTCCACCAGTGTGGTGGTGATGTTGACGATGTGCCCGCTGCCCTGGTTCAGCATCTGCACCGCGGCCAGCTGGGACACGTGGAAGAAGCCGGTCAGGTTGGTGGCGACGACCGCCGCATAGTCGGCCGCGGTGTATTCGGTGAAGGGCTTGGCGATAAAGATGCCGGCGTTGTTGACCAGCGTGTCGATGCGCCCGAAGCGTTCGCGGGCGGTCTCCACCAGGCGCTTGGCGGTGTCCGGGTCGGCGATGTCGCCGCCGACGGTCACGACGTTCGGATCGTCGCTGGCCTTGATGGAGCGGGAGTTGGCGACGACGGCGAAACCGCGCTGGCGGAAGCCCGCCACCAAACCCGCACCGATGCCCTGCGACGCGCCGGTGATCAGCGCAACCCTTTGCGTGCTCATGATGGTTCCTTTGGGCTCGAACAAGGGTCGTGTGTGGATGGCCCGCCACTCGCGGGTCGTTTCACGCCCCTTGGCGTGGATTGAAACGATGAGAATTTCTGTCGTGAGGCGGGAGCCGGAGGACCGTCGAAACTTGCGACTGCCCTGTCTTGCCGCCCCGCTTTCCCGTTGAAAAATGCCGCAGGACGCGTAGAACGGCAAACGAGCTTTCCTCATCGAATCGACAAGGTGGATTTGTCGATGTCGCGACCGTTGCTGCCCCTCAGCGGGTTCCGCGCCTTCGAGGCCGCGGCCCGCCACCTCAGCTTCGCCCGCGCCGCGGACGAACTGCGCGTCACCCCGGCGGCGATCAGCCATCAGGTGCGGACGCTGGAGGATTATCTCGGCGTGCCGCTGTTCCGGCGCAGCGGCCGGCGCGTGCTGCTGACCGAGGCGGGGCAAATCCTGCTGCCGGACCTGCGGCGGAGCTTCGACCTGATGGAGGCCGCCATGGGGCAGGTCAAGCGGCTCGCCGCGGGCGGCATCCTGACGGTCAGCATGTCGCCGTCCTTCGCCGCCAAATGGCTGATGCCGCGCATCGAGCATTTTCGGACGCGCCACCCCGACATCGACCTGCGCATCGACGCGGACGTGCGGCTGGTGGATTTTTCCGCCAACGAGGTGGACATCGTCATCCGCTATGGCCCCGGCTCCTACCCCGGCCTGAAAAGCGTGCTGCTGTTTGAGGAGGAACTGTTTCCGGTGTGCAGCCCCCGGCTGCTGTCCGGCGACGTTCCGTTGCGGGGCATCGCCGACCTGCGGCAGCACACGCTGCTGCACGACGAGACGATCAATTTCGCGGGGCCGATCCCGTCATGGCGGGTCTGGCTGCAAACGGTCGGGCTGGAGCAGGCCGTCGACCTCAACCGGGGACTGCGCTTCAATTCCTCGGTGACGGCGACCCAGGCGGCGGTCGATGGTCATGGGGTGCTGCTGGGGCGCAGCCTGATCGTTGCCGACGATCTCTCGGCCGGGCGGCTGGTCCGCCCCTTTGCGGAGTCCTGCCCAGCGGGGTTCGGCTATTACCTCGTGTATCCGCCCCAGGTCGCGTCGCGCGCGAACGTCCATGCCTTCGTCGACTGGATCATTGAGGAAGCGACCGGAGAGGGAACCGGCGGAGAGGGATGACGGGGTGCCGTCATTCCCCTTTGCTCACCTCCAGCAATGTGTCGCGCAGGTTCGCGACGGTCTTTTGCAGCTTTGCAAACTCATCGGGCGGCAGGCCGGTCTGCTTGACGAGGGTCATGTTCAGGCCCTTCTCGCGCAGGCGGCGGCCGGCGTCGGTGAGGCCCACACGGACCTGACGTTCATCCTCCGGATCGCGCCGCCGGGTGACGTAGCCCATCGCCTCCAGCTTCTTGAGGATCGGCGTGAGCGTGTTGGATTCCAGAAACAGCTTTTCGCCAAGCCCCCGGACCGTCTGGTTGTCTTCCTCCCACAACGCCACAACGGTGATGTACTGGAGATAGGTGAGGCCGAGTTCCTCAAGGATTGGCCGGTAGGCCCGCCCGAAGGCGAGGTTGGCCGAATAGATCGCGAAGCACAGGAAATCGGCCAGTTTGGGGCTCGCCGGGTCGTCTGGCGTCATTGGGGGAGTCATCGTCATCCTCTCCAGCACACGAAAATGTGAAGGGCCTGGAGCCTATATAAATCGCATCCGATGAAATCGGAAGATTGACTCTCCCGTGTTCCCCACATAGATTTCAATCGCATGCGATGTAATCGCACGCGAAAAAAGGCACCCACCGCAAGGACCCCACCATGCCCCAGCTGACCAAAGTGATCTACACCGGCCGAACCCACACCTCCGCCGGGGGACGGGACGGCACCGCCCGAAGTGACGACGGCCGCTTGAACATTGCCCTGTCCTCCCCCGGTTCGTCGGGTGGCGGCACCAATCCGGAGCAGCTGTTCGCCGCCGGCTGGTCAGCGTGCTTCATCGGCGCCATGAAGTTTGCCGCCCAGAATTTGCAGATCACACTTCCGGCCGACCTTGCGGTCAACGCGGAGGTGGATCTCGGCACCACCGGCACCGGCTACGGCCTCGCGGCCCGTCTCAACGTCAGCCTGCCGGGTCTCGACCGTGAAACCGCCGAAACCGTGGTGCAGACCGCGCACGGGACCTGCCCCTATTCCCTGGCGACGCGCGGCAACATCGACGTCACAATCACCGTCGTTTGAGAACGCGCCTCCCGGTCCAGGATCGGAGACGGTCAAATCGGAACGCTGTCGCGTGAACCGATCCGCAGATAAAAATCGCATACGATTTGATCGTTTCCGCTTCCATGACTTCCTCCGCCCCATTGCTCCATCCCACGGGAGACAGACAGATGCCCGAGGCCATCAACCGCGACCGCCGCCGTTTTCTGGGCACCGCGGCCATGACTCTAGCCGCAACGCAGATCGGCCTTTCCGGGCCAGCCACCGCGCAGGCCGCCGAAGCGAAGCCGACGACGCGCCCCATCAAGCCGGGAACGAACACGCCGTTCGGTCCACTGAAGCAGATCGACGCGGGCGTCCTGAATATCGGCTATGTGGACGCCGGCCCTGCCGATGGACCCGTGATCCTCCTGCTGCACGGCTGGCCCTACGACATCCACAGCTTCGTAGACGTCGCGCCCGCGCTGGCATCGGCGGGCTACCGGGTGATCGTGCCCCATCTGCGCGGCTATGGCACGACACGGTTTCTGTCCGGCGAGACCTTCCGCAACGGCCAGCCGTCGGCGCTCGCCCTCGATACCATCGCGTTGATGGATGCCCTCAAGATCGAGAAGGCGACGCTCGCCGGCTTCGATTGGGGCGCACGGACCGCCAACATCGTCGCGGCGCTTTGGCCGGAGCGGACCAAGGCCATGGTGTCGGTCAGCGGCTATCTCATCGGCAACCAGGAGGCCGGCAAAAAGCCGTTGCCGCCGATGGCCGAACTCGACTGGTGGTATCAGTTCTATTTCGCCACGGACCGCGGTCGGGCCGGCTATGACCAGTACCGGCACGACTTTGCCAAGCTCATCTGGCGGCTCGCCTCGCCGAAGTGGGCGTTCGACGACGCCACGTTCGACCGCTCCGCGGTGGCCTTCGACAACCCCGACCACGTCGCCATCGTCATCCACAATTACCGCTGGCGGCTTGGCTTGGCTCCGGGCGAACCGAAGTATGACGAACTGGAAAAGCGGCTTGCCGCAGCTCCGGTGATCGCCGTGCCGACCATCACCATGGAAGGCGACGCCAACGGCGCCCCCCACCCGGACGCCAGCGCCTACGCCAAGAAATTCTCGGGCAGATACGCGCACCGGCTCATCACCGGCGGCACCGGCCACAACCTGCCCCAGGAAGCCCCGCAGGCCTTCGTGGACGCGGTCGTCGACGTTACCAAGTTCTGACCGGTTCTGGCGCACGCGTTCCCCCGCCAACCCCCTTCGCCGGAGGCGAGCGGCGCAGGCTGCCGCTCCGCCCCAAGGAAACGATGATGACCCTTCTGGTTGTTGCCTACCTCGGGGGCATGCTGACCATCGTCAGCCCATGCATCCTGCCGGCTCTTCCCTTCGTCTTTGCGCGCGCGGAAAAGCCGTTCGTCACGAGCACTCTGCCGATGCTGGCGGGGATGGCCACCACCTTCGCCGCGGTCGCGACGCTGGCCGCGGTCGGCGGCGGCTGGGCCGTCCAGGCCAATGACCTGGGCCGCCTCGTCGCGCTGGCGCTGCTGGCGGTGTTCGGCGTGGCGCTGGTCTCCCCGCGGGTCGCCGGCATCCTGACACGGCCGGCCGTCGCCTTCGGGAACCGCATCCTGCATATGGCGGGCGAGTCCGGTCCGGCCCCGACCTTCGGCGGATCGCTCCTGATCGGGGTGGCGACCGGGCTGCTCTGGGCACCCTGTGCCGGGCCGATCCTCGGCCTCGTGCTGACCGGTGCGGCCCTGCAGGGCGCCAACCTGCAGACCACGCTTCTCCTCCTGGCCTACGCGGCCGGGGCGGCCACGTCGCTGGCGCTGGCGCTGCTGGTCGGCGGCTGGCTGTTCGCCACCATGAAGCGGTCGCTCGGCGGCGGAGAATGGGTTCGCCGGGGCCTTGGCGTGGCCGTCATCGCGGGGGTTGCCGCCATCGGGCTTGGCCTCGACACCGGGCTTTTCGCCAGCCTGTCGAGCGCCAACACCGATCGGATCGAGCGCGCCCTGCTCGACAATTTTGGTTCGGAGGATCGGGAGTTGGGCCAGGAACTTGGAATGAGCATGGTGGCGAGCAACGCCGTGGTCCGGACGGCGGGCACGCCGTTCCAGAGTGACCTCCCGGTGGAGGGGACGTTCCCGTCGCTCGACGGAACGGTGGAGTGGCTGAATTCGGCGCCGCTGTCGACGGAAACGCTGCGGGGCAAGGTGGTCCTGGTGAATTTCTGGACCTACTCGTGCATCAACTGCATCCGCGCCCTGCCCTATGTCCGTGCGTGGGCGGACAAGTACAAGGATCAGGGGCTTGTCGTGATCGGCGTGCACACGCCCGAGTTCGCCTTTGAACGAAACGTCCAGAACATCCGGAAGGCGCTGACCGACTTCCAGATCGGCTATCCGGTCGCGGTCGACAGCAATTTCAAGGTCTGGCGCGCCTTTCGGAACAGCTATTGGCCGGCGCTGTACTTTATCGACGCCAAGGGCCGCATCCGGCACCACGCGTTCGGCGAGGGCAACTATCAGGAATCCGAAAAGGCCATCCAAGCGCTTCTGGCGGAAGCCGGCGAACGCGGCGCGTCCAACGACGTCGTGACGCCCGACGCCAAGGGCGCCCAGGCCGCGCCGGACCTTGCCCACATCCGATCCTCCGAAACCTACATCGGTTATCAGCAGGCGTCGAACTTCGCCTCCCCGGAAGGGATGGGCGGCGACCGCGCCCGGACCTACACGACGAAGCCGCTGAGGCTCAACCAGTGGGCCCTGGCCGGCAACTGGACGGTCGGTGCCGAACAGGCGACCCTCAACCAAGCCGGGGGCGGGATCACCTATCGGTTCAGCGCGCGTGACCTTCACCTGATCCTTGGGCCGGGCGCGGACGGCCAGCCGGTCCGTTTCCAGGTGACCATCGACGGCAAGGCGCCGGGCGAGAACCATGGCGCCGACATCGACGCCGACGGACATGGCACCGTCACCCAGACCCGCCTGTACCAACTCGTGCGGCAGAGCCGCGACATCGGGGAGCGCACGTTCGAAGTCCGTTTCCTGGATCCGGGTGTCGCAGCATTTGCCTTCACCTTCGGCTGAGCGCCGCGCTGATGGAGATCCTGAAGGAGATTTCCGCCATGATGAGACTCGCCATCATCCTCGTTCTCGGGCTGTCGGTCCTGGCCGTCCCCTGCGTCTATGACACCGACCCCCGCGAGCCGTCACCGCTCGCGGCCTTCTTCGCCAGGAATTGATGGTCCTGCCGCAGCGTTTCGTCGCAGAAGCACCTCCACCTGCCGGTCCATGACCGCGGCGGTCTCCTCATCACGACTGCACCGGAAGCCGGAGAGATTACAAGTTTCCGGCACCATCCCGAACCGTCAACGGCCAATGTAAACCGGCTTACGTTTTTCGGCAAAGGCATGCCGCCCGTCGCGGCGGTCAGCCGTGTCGCGCAGCAGGCTCCAGGCCAGTTCCGTCAGTTGGAACGCCTGGAGACTTGGCAGCGTCGCGGTTCGGCTGGCCAGCATCTTGACCATCTGAACCGCCAACGGGCCGTTGTCGGCAATACGGCCTGCGAGGACGCTGTTGCATCGAGGCCATGGCACTTCTGACGGCGTGGCCGGGGCTGTTGATTACGAGATGCGGACGGAGTCCGGGCGTCCGAGTTCGAGCATGCGGTTCAGGACCACGACGGCGACACCAATCTCGGTCTGTTGCCGGTCGTCGGTGTGGAAGCGGAGACCATCCTCGATGACGTGCTGTAGCGGCTGAAGAAGGCCTCCACGAGCGCGCGTACGTTGTAGCCGGATGTTGCCTGCCACGCCCTGCGACCACCGTCGGCGATAGCCAGCAGATGCCAATCGCGCGGCGTCGGTGCCCTTCGCGCGGTGTACCATAGAAGCGGGGTTTTGATGCGCGCTCTAAGGCCGGGGTCAAGCACGGCGACCGCCGACCGGATCGAGAACGATCCCCGCCCGCCGTCACAGAACGCAATTCCTCGCGGCCGGCGGCGCCCCGATCCGCTGGCCGGCCTGTGGGACAGCGAGGGGCTCTGTTGCAAACTCTTGAGACCGTTGCAAACTGGGGCATCACGCCGCACGGCGGAAGGCGCGGCAGGGAGTTGTCATCGCGAGGGTGGCGACCCACTGGTGATGTGTCGATGCCCGTCAAGTACCACACCCTCGTCGACACGCTCGGTTTGCTCCTGACCATCGCCGTCCATCGTGCCGACATCCAGGACCGCGATAGCACCGCTCCCGTTCTGGACAAGGTACCCCGCGCTCTGTTCCCCTTCCTTCAAATGATCTTCGCCGATGGTGCTCTACATCCGCATCGCCCTGAAATAATCTCTCAGGGCAGACCTTAAAGAGACAGGAGGACGCTCCTCTCTCTTTCCAGAGCGCGCCGCGCCGCAGGCCGCGCGATGAGACGGTCCTTCATAGCGGCGATGTGTGTCAGCTCGTGTATCGGGAGGTTCAGTTCGCGTCCCCACGGATAGAAAACCAGTGCGTAGGGATCGGCGAGCGTGAACTCTTCGCCCATCATCCAGGGGCGGTCTGCCAGAAGCGCATCGATTTCGCGGAGATATTTCCAGTAGAGGTTTCTCGCCTGCGCCTTGACAGCGGGATGAGCCTCTGTGTCGGTGACGTAGTCTTCCGGATGGATATACTGCTTGAACGTCGGATGCACCGTTCCGGATAGCCAAGCACAGGTCGCGATCGTACGGGCACGGTCGAGCGGGTCGGCGCCGAGGAGACGGGATTCCGCAAAGGTCGCTCCCACCCAACCCAGTATGGCCGTCGTTTCGAGCAGAACACGGCCGTCGTCGAAGCGCAGCGCAGGCACCTTACCGCGCGGGTTGATCGCCTTGAACTCGGGCTTGTGCTGCTCGCCGGTGAATATGTTGACCTTTTTCGTGTCGAAAGTTGCGCCGGCCTCTTCCAGAGCAACATGGGGCGCCATTGAGCAGGCGTATGGGCAGTAATAAAGCGTGAGCATCACAGATAGTCCCTGGTTGCGGTCGAAGATTGTCGGGAAGCCCGCAAGGCTGCATTCTCAGCTTCGAGAGCCTCGATCCGTTCACGGATTGGGCGTAGCGCCTCGGCAAGCTCGGCCTCGGTGAAGCGGGGCACGATATGCTGGGGGCAATTCCAGTCGAAAGTTTCAAGATGAAGGCGGATGATACGCTCCACTTTGGGGGCCGTGCCTTCGAGCACCCGGGCGGTCAGCACAGGGTCGACATCCAGCGAAACGATCTCGGCACGGACATAGATCTTCAGTCTTGCGCGGCGCGGGTAGTCCATCAGGAACAGGCAGGCCTTGTCGTTGGCCGATAGGTTGCCGACGCTGATGTACTGGAAGTTGCCGCGATAGTCGGCGAACGCCAGTGTGCGATCATCCAGCAGCTTCAGGAACCCTCCGGGGCCCCCGCGATGCTGGAGATAGGGCCATCCGGTTTCGGAAGTCGTGGCCATGTAGAAGCTGTCCCGACCGGCGATGAACGCCGCTTCCCGGTCCGAGAAACGGTCGAACTCGCGTCTTCCCTTGAAGTTTCCCCACATATGCGCCACGCCGAGCTTTTTCTGCACCGAACGCACGGCGGGGGTCACCGCTATGTCCAGGAAGCCGAAGCCCATCACCTGTCCCTCGCATTGTTGACGAATCATTCCCCTTGGCGAATGAGGTAACATGACGTAAGGATTGCAAAAATCGGGGCAGTTTGGCGAATACCTCCCCATAATTTGAGGAAATCATGGATCGTCTGGAAGCGATGGGGTTTCTTCTGGCAGCCCTGGATGTCGGCAGTTTCTCGGCGGCCACCCGTCGGCTGGGCATTCCCGCCGCCACGCTGACGCGCAAGATCGATCAGCTGGAACAGCATATGGGCGCTACCCTCCTGATCCGAACGACCCGCAAACTGGCGCTGACGGATGCGGGTCAGCGATACGCCGAGGGAGCGCGCCGCATCGTGGCAGAGGTGCGGGACATGGAACGGGAGGCGGCGGGCGAGTTCATCGAGCCGACGGGCCGGCTCGTCGTCAGTGCCCCGCGAATGTTCGGCCGGCTTTACGTCCAACCCGTCATCCACGACTTTCTGCGCCTCCACGACGCCATATCGGTGGAGCTTCAGCTTTCGGACGGCAATGTTGACCTCGCCGCAGGAGCCGCCGATCTGGCGGTGCGCATCGGGGCGCTGCCGGACAGCAGCCTGATCGCCACACGCCTTGGCAGCATGCGGACCGTCAACGTCGCCAGCCCGGCTTTCCTCGACAGCCATCCCTTCCCGCGCCATCCGGACGATCTGGCCGGTCTACCCGCGATCCTGCTCGACATTCCACAACCGGACAAAGGTCCGCGTCATGGCGGGCACGGACAAGTCCATGATCGGACAAGACTGATTGTCTCTGGTGCGGAAGCGGCGGTAGACGCGGCTGTGGCGGGCGTCGGTGTGGTGCGCCTCCTGCATTACCAGGCCGCGCAGGCTCTGAAGGAGGGCCGGCTGCGGCTGCTACTTGAGAACTTTGAATCCGAGCCGGCACCCGTGCATGTGCTGCACGCCCCGCTGGTACAGCTACCGCAGAAGACCCGCCACTTCATCGACTTCGCGGCGTCTCGCTTACGGGCTTCGCTACTCGCACTCGGGCAGGATGAGCGCGGATATGGCTTCGCTGTCGCCGACCAAGGCTGAGATGGTCGCGATCCACTTCGCGGCGGACATGGTCGATTCCTTCAGAAAGGTGCCGACGAAGACGTCGCGGCCATCTGGCCGATGGCGGAGCTGGGGTAGGTCCGGGAAAAGATGCGTGCTGCCACCCTTCGGCGGCGGTCGTGGGTGTCATACAAGGGCGCCGCCGAGGCACAGTCCTTCGGGATGCGACCGCTTACGCCCTCATGGGGCACAGGCCTCAGCGATCGAGAGGCTGTTCTCGTAGAGGCGGTGCCGGGTGATGCGGCCGTTCTCGACGGTGAGGTGCAGCGCGAACGGCCCCGCGAAGGATTTTCCGGTTGCGCGCACAGTTCCCGCTACGTGCCCCATCAGGACTGCGTGGGGGCCGTCGACGAGGAAGGTGTCGACGAAGGCGCGGGCATCCTCGGGTACGGTGTACGCCATCAACTCTGTGAACTGGGCAGCGCATTCGGCGGCGGTGGACCGCGGGCGGATCCACGGGGCGACAGGGTTCTCGGCCAGCATCCAATCGACCTCATCGGCGAAGAGCACAACCAGCCGCTCGGTGTCCCCGGCCAGCCGGGCGGCAAGAAACTCTTGTACGACGGCCCGGGTGGCGTTGGCGACGGAACTCGCGGTGGCTGAACTCTCCGTGGTGGCGTTGGACTTGACGGGCACGGTGCTCTCCTTGCTGCTGTGGCCGGATCCCGGCGGGGGCGTCGATATGCTCGAACCTGCCCGGGAAGAGAGGGGCGGTCGATTACCTCAGGGGTAATGAGTGGCAAGCAGTGATTGGGTACACCTTCTTCAGCGGAGGTCAGTCGGTAGGAGGACAAGGAGCCCTGCACAACACACACAGAATTGGCAGGGACCGCCAATGATTGATTGTCACATATCGCCGACGTTAAATCGACCATCGGCGAACAACTGCAATGGGCCGGAAGCAGATTTAAGCTGCAGCGGAAAGGGGCGGACTCGCCCGCCCTAGTGCTGTCGCGAAAAGGCGGTGATATGATTTCACAGCCCGTATCAGAAGTAAGGTGAGGGTAGGCGGTTGCGGTTTGGGTGAACGAGGAGGTGCAGCATGATCCTGATGGCGGCGAGGGTGGCCATGGCTTCGGCGACGTCGGTGCATTCCTCGTAATCCTTGGACAAGCGTCGCCACCGTCCGAACCACCCGAAGGATCGTTCGACCACCCAGCGGCGCGGGACGAGGATGAAGCCGCCGCCGGCGATGCGCCGGACAATGATCAGCGTCAGTCCGAGCAGAAGACAGGCGAGGATCACCGGCATCCGATTATAGCCGCTGTCGGCGAAGATCGCTCGCAGCCAGCAGTAGAGCCGCTTGATCCGCGTCAGCAGCGCTCCGGCGCTGTCGGCGTCCTGGATGCCGGCGGCGTGGACGAGGACGCCGAGCAGGAAGCCCGAGGTGTTGACCGCGATGTGACGCTTGCGACCCTTGACCTTCTTGGCCGCGTCAAAGCCTCGGGCGCCCCTTTTCCGTCGTCTTGACGCTCTGGGTGTCGATGATCGCGGCCGACGGCGTCGGATCACGGCCCTCCTGCTCGCGCAGCATCACCACCAAGTGATGGCGCAGGCTCTCCCACACGCCAGCTTCCAGGAAAGACCAGAAGTACCGGTAGACGGTCGGCCAAGGGGGGAAGGCCGGTGACGGTGGAAGGTGGCGCCATTGGCAGCCGGTCCGTACGACGTAGAACAGCGCATCCAGCAATCGGCGCATGTTCGTGCTGCGAGGACGAGCGCCGGGCTTCGCCGCTGGGAGCAGCGGCTCGATCAGGCGGTACTGGTCATCGCTCAGAGCTTGACCGGCGCCGTAATCGCCAACCAGCCGATGGTCCTGGGGCGTCCACATCGGCGGTCTCCGGTAGTGGGTTTCCCTGTCAACAGCCGATGCCTTGGACCATCACCCCCTCAACGCGACTTTCGAAACGGGCTGTCAGTGCCGCACGGTTGTCCACACGGGGCCGCCCACCCCTTCGGCTCGGGCGGCTCTGCAGGAAGCAACGGTTCAATCAGCGCCCAGAGGGCGTCGGAGACAAGAGGGGCTGCCACGCCCCTCTCAACAGCCCAAACCACGTTTTGTTAGGCACTCTTACATGCGGGCGCTAGAAATCGTTGCCGTTCGGTACATGGAACGCCTTACCGACGCTGGCGTCGAACCCTTCGTCGGCAGCGTCGGCGTTCCTACGAACCCGAAGGGGCAGCGCAGCAACCACGCCTTGGCCGAGACGATCAACAGCCTCTACAAGACCGAGGCGATCCGGCGCCGCGGATCATGGCGTAGCCTGGAGGCCGTCGAGTTCGCCACCTTGGAATGGGTCGACTGTTTCAATGACCGGCGCATCCTCGAACTCGTCGACACCATTCCGCCCGCCGGAGCCGAAGCGCGCTATTCGGTCAGAACGGCACCACCGCTCCAGGCAGGGGCGGCAGACGCAAACTCGCCAGATAAGCGATCAGCGCCTGTTGGTCGCCAGGGTTCAAGGCGTAGAAGGCGTTGATCACCGGGTCCGCTTCGCTGCCGGCGCATTGGTAGGGGAACTCGGCTGCGATGCCGTCCGGGCGGGTACCGCCATGGAAGCGGATCGCCTGGACCAGATCCAGCGCGCGTCCGTCATGCAGGTAAGGCCAGCTGTCGGCAACGCCCCACAGGGGCCGGGTCAGGAATTGCTGCGGGGGAACGGCGATGTCCGCCACGTCGGTGCCCTGTGGCGCGATGTCGGCGAGGCAGGGGCCCATGTCGTGCAGGCGCAGGTCGCTCAGCAGCGGCACGTCCAGGGGAGCGTCCGGCGTCTTGAAGGGCAGCCGGTCGCGGGCGTAGGCCGGCAGCGGCCCTGCCTGATCCTCGGCCTTCCCGCCGTCCGGATTGCGCCACGGCATCGACGGGTCCGCCCGGCTCGCCAGCGTGTTCAGGTTGATCTCCAGACCGCCGACCGCGACCGTGTCGGCATCGGTGACCGCCTTGGCGTAGAGGGCGGCGACCGCCGCGTCCGGCGCGCCCTGGCGGACGGCCGCGCCGGCATCCGCCGACGCCTTGGCCAGCCGCGCCCGCGCCTCGCGCACCACCGGCAGATGGTCGGTGCTGGGCAGGGCGTTGACCAGGGTCGGGGAGGCGACGGTCCGCCTGCGCGTTTCCTCGGCGCGCCCCTGGACCCGCGAGGGCAGCGCGATCCCGGCGTCGGAGCCGGCCTGATCGGGATGCCCCAGCACGGTGCCCCACTCGATCGTCACCACCGGCCGGTCGAGCGTCTGCACCGGAAGATGGCAGGACGCGCACATGGCGCTGCCGGCCGGAAGCCCGGCGTCGGTTGCCGTGCCGGCGAACAGCGCCGCGCCGCGGGCCACCTTGGCCTTGGCGGCCGGATCGACCGGCGTCTCGACCACCGGCGGCCGGGTCATCGCGACGAAGCTCGTCAGCGCCCCGACGTTGCCGTAGCTCAGTTCGTTGATCACCCCGTCGGCGTCGTTGTCGTTGTTCTCCCCGACGATCTCGACCCCTTCCATGCTGAAGTGGAACTGGGTCGCGGAGGCCGCGAAGTGGCGGACCGACGAGGCGATGCCCTTCCACTGGAACGGGCGCACGACCAGATCCGGGGAGACCCCGGTCAGCCGGCTGTAATCATAGACGATCCGCTGCGCCTTGCTGTCGTAGGTGGCGCCGAGCCAGCCGAAGGACAGGTTCTTGGCCGCCAGCGGCAGGGTCACAGGCTTGTCGGGCGTGTAGCGGGCGTGGTCGGCGAGAAGGGCCTGCTGCCCGAGCAGTTGCCCGGTGATCTCGTTGGCCAGTGCCTGGGTGTAGCCGGTCCCGAACACGTGCGGCGGGTTGCGGACCAGTTGGGTCAGGGGGTTGGGGAACTGGCTGTTGATGAAGGCGTTGTTGGCGATGCCGGCGGCGCCGCCGATCGCCGGCTGGGTGCGGGTCGCCGGTCCGGGCGGGTTGGCGCCGGCGAGGTCGGGCTGGACGGTGGCGCCGATCGAGGTGTGGCACTCGTAGCAGCTCTGGCTGTCGATGCCGTTCAGGCGCAGGAAGGGGATCGGCGGCGGCACGGTCCCATCCGCCGTCGCGTAGGGGCTGAACGGGGAGTTCGGGTAGAGCGCCTTGCGCTGCCACGCGCGCGGACCGTCCGCGCCCTCGCCCCAGCCGTCCTGCGGGAAGTAGGGATAGCTGAAGAAATGCGCGCCGGATTCCAGGATCCGCCGCAGAGGCACGCCACCCTTCATCACCTCCTGCTGCTGGATCGTCACGCTTTCGGTGATGTTGGCCTGCTGGGCACCCGCCTTGGAGGTGAGGAACGCGGAAAGGCCCATCATAACGATTGGCCATGCCGCGACGCGAACGCTTGCCATGCGCATGAACTCCCGATTTTTGCGTATCGCCCGATACTGTCGGAGCATTCCCGAAAATCAAACCAAATAATTCATGTCAGTATACTTAGAAATCTAATTTCTTGTGATCTGCAATGCCGAAAATACCGAAATTATTCGTACTCGTTAAAATATAATTCGGAGAACTGTGCGAATTGTCAAAAATCATATCATTGTATGTGCATTCGGTACCGGACATTGACTCGTTGATTCTTTGAAATTTCTTCCAGATAGTTGGCGCACGCGACGCATCAACGCGCACCGGAACAGCGGCGCGCGAGCGGCATCACCGAGCGGGAGGGACGCGGACCATGACTGAACAATGTCTTCTGGAGCGGCCGCAGGGGAAGGCGGCGGCCCCACTGTCGGTCGCCTACACGCCGATTTCGACCCTCGCGGACCTGCGCGCCGCCGCGCAACTGGCGATCCAGGTCGAATTCACCACGGTGCCCGCCTATCTGACGGCGCTCTACTCGATCACCGACAAGGGTTCGGCCGCCTACCAGGCCCTGCGCAGCGTCGTGGTGGAGGAGATGTTCCACCTCAACCAGGCGGCCAACATCCTGGTCGGCATCGGCGGGCAACCCAAGCTGACCGGGAGCGTGGTGCCCGTCTACCCGGCCTATCTGCCCTCGGCCAGCACCACCGCCACGCCTTATGTCGGGCTGTACCGCGCCTCGCAGGCGGTGTTCCGCAACGTCTTCATGGCGATCGAGACCCCCGCCCCCTTCACCGCGCCGCCGCAGGGCAGCGACTACCAGACCATCGGCCAGCTCTACAAGGCCCTGTGGGACGGCATCGGGTACTGCGTCGGCCAGTACGGCACGGACAAGGTCTTCGCCGAGAATCCGGCGGCCGAGCAGCGCACCGACATCTACCTCGGCAAGTTCGGCGGCAAGGCCGTGAAGGTGACCGACGTGGACAGCGCCCAGCTCGGCATCCAGCAGATCGTCCAGCAGGGCGAGGGCGCGGTGAACCCGACCCACCCGCTGGTCCCCCAGCAGCCCTACGGCGCCTACGAGCATTACGGCGCCCGCACCGATGGCACCTACGGGCCGATCCTCGGCACGCCCTACGAGCTGTCGCACTATTACAAGTTCCTGCGCGTGGCCGACGCGCCGGATTTCCCCGACACGCTTCCCATCGTCTCCAACCCGCGGGTGTCGGACTTCACCAACGCCACGGCCGTCCAGGCGGTCAAGGCGTTCAACATCGGCTACAGCGTGATGCTGCAGAGCCTGGAGGCCTCCTTCACCAAGGCGGGCGGCGCAGCGGACTCCTATTTCACGCTGGCCCTGCCGCTGATGCACAACCAGCTGCCGACCCTGGCCAATCTGGTGATGCAGCTTCCCGTCTTCCCCGACGGCGACCCAACGGTCGGGCCCAACGCCGCCCCGACCTTCGAGTATGTCGAGGGCGCCAGCTTCGACGGCTTCCTCGCGGCGCTGCAGGCCCTCGACAAACTGCTGGCCGGCCAGGGGCTGCCCCCGCTGCTCGTCGCCCCGGTGGCGCCGCCCGCCCCGCCGGGCCCGGCCCCCAAGCACCGGGAGGCGCTGCACGGGGTGATCGACGGCGTCCGGACGCTGAAGAGCCGCTCCGACGCCACCGGACTCGGGCTGTAACCCGGCACCGCCCAAACGGCACCACCCAGCCCGGCCAGATCGGGACAGCGAGGGGAAAACCATGTCCAACACCGTCTATTCCATCGTCCCCGCCATCGGCATCGCCCGCGTCGGCAACGCGCCGACGGCCTTCTACATCGGCCCCGAGACGGAGGGCGGCCTGCCCACCCTGCCCGACGGCCGGACCGTCGGGGAGCAGGATTTCCGCGACGACGAAGGCCGGCTGTGCCGGCAGGCGGCGCGCTTCCGCCTGATGCGCAGTGTCGACGGCGGACCGCCCGAGGAGGTCACGTTGAAAAGCAAGGGCGTGGCCTCGATCCGCTGGTACGTCCACCTCGCCAACAAGAAGTCGAGCTGGTACGAGTTCCAGACCTCGAAGGGCGAGGACGGCTACGCGTCGAACCACCCGCTGCGCAACGCCGACCGGACCAGCGCGGAGGATCGGCGCGCCCTGATCATCGACGCCGGTCCCCGCTCGATCGAGGGAAGCGACGCCCCGGCCGAGCACTTCTCGCGCGACACCATCCCGCCGGGCTACGCCGGCAGCTTTCCGCCGGAGGGGCTGAAGCCCTACCACATCGACACGCTGGGCGAACTGCGCACCGACGAAGAGGGTCGCCTTCTGGTGCTGGGCGGGCTGGGGCATTCCGGATCGGACAGGCCGTCGCCCCACATCGGGCAATACGCCAACAACGACGGCTGGTGGGACGACACCTCGGACGGGCCGGTGTCGGTGAAGATCAGCCTGCTGGACGGAGAGGACGGCCCCCCCGACCTGGAGATCGGCGGCGCCTGGGTGATGGTCGGACCGCCCTCCTACGCGCCGCAGATCCCCAATCTGGTGACGCTGTACGACACCATCTTCGACGTCGTGGTGCGCAAGCAGGGACTCCGGGCCGACCTGTTCGCGGACGGGATGTGGAAGACCGGGCCGACCGGCTACAAGCCCTTCTTCGAGACCGACATCAAGCCGATCTTCGAGCGCGTCGCCCGCTACCCCTGGGTCGCGGCGATCCCGCCGAAGCCGCACAGCTTCGATTTCGGCAGGCTCGGCGATCCGGATCCCAAGCTCAACGGGTTCCGCGCCTACATCCTCGACATCATCCGCCCGCCCGGCGCGGACAACGTCCTGGTGAACGCCAGCACCGGCGCCACCGCCATGCCCTATCTGGCCGGCGACGACGCGCTGGGCGCCTCGAAACCCGGCACCGTCACCGTGGCGACCTCGAAGTACCTGCGCCTGACCGACACCCAGTATTTCCTCCTCCAGCAATGGGCCGACGGCTGGTTCGAGCCGGGGGCCGAGACCGCCGGCGATCCGGTCACCCGCGGCGTGCTGGCCAACTGCGTCGGCGGCGCCTTCTCGCCGGGCATCGAGATGACCTGGATCTCCCGCAACCCGGCCATCTACGACGGCGCCTTCCGCATCAAGGCGCGGCCGGACGTGTCCGGCCCGCTCAGCCTCGGCTTCGATCCGGCGACGGGCATGGAGCCGGGCGACGTCAGCCGCTACATGGCCGTCCCCTGGCAGGCCGACTTCAACGAATGCTCGTCGCAGCCCATCGAGGGCCGAATCCTGTGGTGGTGGCCGGCGCAGCGGCCGGAATTCGTCTATCTGCCGCCCGATCCCAAGGCCCTCCTGGCCGAGCCCAGCCCGGCCCTGGGGCCGCAGGTGTCGTGGATCGGCACCGAGTACAACCAGAAGGCCGACGACTACATCCAGTTCGCCGACGATCTGGACATGGTGACGCTGTGGGACCAGCTCGGCTTCGTCTTCAACATCGGCAGCGCCGACGATCCCTATTTCGTCGAGGTGGCGCGCCGGCTTCCCCGCACGCCCGGTTCCCAGGGCGACACCGCGGGAATCGGCGAGCCGGCGCGGCCGCTGGTGGCCGATGTCCCCTGAAGCGTTGTCCCCTGAGGCGTTGCGCGCCCCGCTTCCGGGCGCGCCTCCGGCCACGGAAGCGGCGGACGTCCTGATCGTGGGGGCGGGGCCGGCCGGCTCCGCCACCGCGCTCGCCCTGCGCGCGGCCGGCGTGCCGCGCGTGGTCCTGGTCGACCGCGCCGCCCACGGCTCGCCGGAGCGGGCGGCGCTACGGGTCGGCGAATCGGCGACGCCCAACGTCGGAGCGCTGCTGGCCCGGCTCGGCCTACCGGACGATCTTGGGCGCCTCGGCCACCGCCCCTACCACGGCAATCTCAGCCTGTGGAGCGGCGACGGGGAGGGCGCCGACGACTTCCTGCGGCGGGGCAGCGGGCACGGCTGGCATCTCGACCGCGCCCGCTTCGACCGCTGGCTGCGCGAGGCGGCGGCGGAGCGCGGCGCCCGCCTCCTGGCCCCCGCCACCCTCGCCGGGATCGAACGCCGGCCGGAGGGCGGCTGGACCGTCGGGCTGCGCGACGCGGGCGGCCGGCGCAGCGTGACCGCCCGCGTGGTGGTGGACGCCGGCGGCCGGCGGGCGCCGCTGGCGACCGCGCTCGGCGCGCGGCGGCGGCGGCTCGACCGCCTGATCGCCCTGGCGGTCGAGGCCGCTCCGGCCGCCGGGCCCGCCGGCGGGGGCTTCCACGGCCGCTCCTTCGTGGAGGCGGTGGAGATCGGCTGGTGGTACGCGGCAGTGCTGCCGGGCGGGCGCGCCATCGTCACGCTGATGACCGACGACGACATCGCCCGCGCCGCCGGTCTGGCCGGCGCGGACACCTTCCGCTCCGCCTGGGCAGCCACCACGCGCCTGCGCGATCTGGTTCCGCCGGAAGACGGCCCCGGCGCCGGAACGGCCCCGGCGGTCTTCTCGGCCGCCTCGCAGCACGTCGACCGGGCGGTCGGCGCCGGCTGGATCGCCGTCGGCGACGCGCTGATCGGCTTCGACCCGCTGACCTCCTCCGGCATCGCCGGGGCGCTCGACGACGCGCTGGCCGCCACCGACACCATCCTGCGCTGGTTCTCCGGCGACGGCGCCGCGGCGCGCGACGCCGCGATCGTCTACGCCCGGCGCGCCGAGGACACGCTGCGCCGCTATCTGGCCGAGCGGACCCGCCATTACGCCGCCGGGGGCCGCTGGCCCGACGCCCCCTTCTGGAGCCGCCGGGCCGCGCGGTGAGCGTGGATCAGGCCGATGCCACCCGGTCGGCCACCCAGCTGTCGAAATCCACGTGCAGGCTTTCCGGCAGCTTGGCCCGGACGGCGCGGTCGTCCTGGGCGGCGTCCCGCAGAAGCTGGACCTGGATCTGGTAGTCGCCGACCACGATGCCGTTGGCGATCATGGTCGTCGGCCCATCCCCCTCGGGAACGAGCCACAGGTTGAACAGCCCGCCGTTGGTCTGGGTCTCCTGGCGGGTGGCGGTCACCGTCGTCGTGCCGTGGCGGGTCAGCACCGTGTCGCCGACCGCCAGCGCCCCCGCATGGACCGTGCCGGCCGGCGTCACCACCGGGTGGGTGGCCGATCCGGCGAGGGTGGCGCCGTCGGCGAACTCCAGCACGGTGATCGGCCCGCTGTGCGGCTGCGCCAGGGTTGCCTGCACCGGCCGGGTTCCGTCGCCGCTGACGACGACGTCCTCGGACGTGAAGTCCTCCACCGCCTTGGTCGTGCCGTCGGCGAGCGTGATCTGCGTGCCGGCGACCAGGCAGTGCCAGACAAAGACGATGGGCTTGATGAAGGCGACGCCATCCTTCGAATCGGTATCCGGCGACAGCGAGCTGACGATGCTTGACCAGCCCGATCCGTGCCTTTCATGGTCCTCGAAGATCACGGTGACGCGGGCGCTGAAGAAGGACTGTGTGTCCGCAACCCAATTTTTGGAAGGGAATTCGATGGCGTCGCCCGCATCGTTGTAGGGCGGCCTCAGCAGGAACGTCAGCGTCCGCCCTTCGGGGTCGGCATCGTCGATTCGGAAGTGCGGCAGGTAGCGCGAAGCGTCGCCGCCGTTCAGTTCGGAGATGCCGCCCTCCTTGTGAGCCAGGTAAAATTCCAAGAACGGGGGGTAGCTGTCGAGCGGAGCCAGCTTGTAATCGAACTTCATGCTCCCGGACAGGGGAACAAGAAGAGGATTTGTGCCAAGATCGTGCATATTTTGCCAATACCAGTAATCAACGTCGGTTTTATTCCTTGTGCCTTCGTTATTATCGTAGCCGCGCGCCAGACCGATGACGATGTCGTTCAGGTCGCCGGTCTTGCGGTCGCTGCGGATGGCGGGATCGACGACAATCGGGTCGCGCGACGCCTGGGAGGCCCAGGGAGCCGCGGTCGAGGACACCTCGACCGTGCCGTCCTGGTAGGTGATCGCGAAGGAGATGATGCCGGTCATCGTGCCCGTCGGCAGCGGCGGCAGGGCGGTTTCCAGGTTGGTCTCCACGAAGATCGTCTGGGTGGCGAAGCTGACCGCGACACCGGAGGCCAGCGAGGTCTTGGTGCTGCCGTTCTCGTTGACGACGTTCAACCAGACGATGGCCTGGGCCACCGGCCGGATCCGGCTCAGGACGGCGCGGGCGGTGACAGCCTTGTTGCTCTGACTGCTCGAAATGAACTCGACATACTGGCCGTCGGTAACGCCGCTGCTCTCGGCCGCTCTGTCCGTCGCCGCGCCTCCGCTCCCGATGGCCTTGAACAGCCCCGGGTAGCGCGCGGGGGTCAGCCCGCTGCGTTCGGCGTTGTCCTGCAGGAACGCCGTGTGCGCCGGATCGCCCGCCGACGGGACGTTCCCGGCCTTCAGTCCCTCCAGGATGTGAACCAGCCGGTCGTTCTGGGGTTGGGTCAATGCAACGCTCATAAGTCAATCGCTCCAATCAATGATTCGTTGATTCGTGAGCAAACAAAAATCATTACTTAGGATACAAAGGTATCGCGCGGCATAAAATCCGGGGATTTCGCCATGATTACCCATGTATGATTTTCGACAGCTCAGGATTTATATTTGACTATACTTTAGTTTAGCTTTCAACCATGGAGAGGGCTGCTGATTGCAGCAGGGACGCTTGTTGCCGAACGCCCCCCGCACAGATCCGTGCATGCAGCTTTCCCGCGTACGGCTGCCACCATAACAATTGCGCTGAAACAGCCTCCCTGACTGTGAAACAGCGCGCGGTCGGGACCCCACAGTTTCCATTATTGTCAACGCGATTCCGTGCCGATCGGCGTCAGAATCCCACGCCGATTCACATTTCAACCAACCTCTCGCCGGGACCGCACAGCTTCACGCCGGTGCTGTCGACGAGCAACTCCACAGCAGCTCCCGAGGAGACTGGCTCCGGCGGCAGGCGCAAGCTCCGGACGCTTCGGCTGAGGGTGGAATGGTCCGGAACGGCGCGCTCAACACCAAGCCGCTGGACGAGGGAGCCGACCAGACTTTTGATCTGGTGCAGCGGCAGCCGGAACACGGCGCGTAAAACCAGGGCGGCCGTGATTGCCAGATCCGAATAGGTCCGCTGGCCGCCGGGGGGTGGAGCGTGTTTCCGCCCGCCAGCGGACCACCGTCTCGGCCGTGAACCAAACCCTCAGGCTGCCCCACGCCCGAAGCCCCGCATCATAGTCCGCCCAGTTGCGAAGTCGATGGCGGTGCTTCAGGATGTGATGGCGACGGGACGCGTTGACTTTGAACGGCATGATCAGACCGGAACGGCAGAAAAAGGGGAGGCCTACATCCGCGACGCCCTGATTCCCACAACCGGCCACCTCACTGCAACAAGGTCTCGCCGAGCCAGGAAAGTCCGTCCTTCCCCGCCTGCGACCCCGCCCGTCGCGCAGCAGCACGCTATTTGGTATCTCATCTCCCCGTCGGCCGGCGCGCTTCAAAGCTGATGATGTCGTCGTCTTTCTGCGGTGCTTGTCCATGCTGGTAGTTACCGGACACGACCACGTCCACAAACCCGGCAGCATTCAGAGCGAGCACAAATTCATTGACGCCCCACCAACGCAGTTTGAACAAGTCGAGCTCGGTCGTTGTTAGGTTTCCGCCTTGCCAGTGCTCATAGCGAAGGTGGGACAATGTAGTTTGCGCGACATAGTTGGTTTCAACTCGATGGTCGGTCAGCGTCAGCAGGTCACCATCATCGGTGGTCCACGAACGGACAGAACCCGAAGGACCCAGAAAACTCCCGATTGGATCGAGGTCGACGATCAAGCTCCCGTCGGGAAGCAAATGATCATAAAAGCGCTTCAACACCGCGCCGGCCGAGAGTGTGTTCGCAATCAACTGAAACGACCCTGCTGGCATGATGATAGCGGCAAAGTGCTTGTCATAGGCAAAAGTCTCGAATGTCTGCTGCGTCAGGCTGACGGTGAGCTTTCGCTTTCGGCACTCGTCTTGGCAATATTCGAGCATCTCGGCGGATGCATCGAAGCCCTCGACTGAAAACCCGGCTTCGATAAGGGGCACGAGAAGGCGGCCATTGCCGACGGCAGGCTCCAGAATGGGGCCACGACGGCACTGTTCAAGACGCTGCCGATAGTACTCCTGATCCCCAAATGAGCGGCCTATTGGCTTGTCGATATGATAGACCCAGGAGGCAAGTTTTCCGTACCGATTTATCATCTCACTCCCATCTCCTCATAGTCTCGCCAGTCGAGGGCCTGAACCGCGCCGGGTTTTCCGGAGGCCATTTGGCCTGAGCCACGTCGCCACGGCCCGAGGGCACCGCTCAAGGTGGATCAGCGGAGCCTCAGGGATCGTTGCGGCCATGGGTCACACGGAACCAGTGCTCCGCGTGCTGACGACAGGTTTCGGCTTCGACGGCATCGCCGGATCGCTCGGCACCGCCGGCGCGGGCGCGCCACTGGGCGTGCTTCTGCTGGGCGGAACCATTGACCTTCGGTTGCGCTCGCGTCGGGGCTCCCTGTACGGATTGCCGTTGGGCCGCTTTACCGAACCGTGGCTGCCGACGGGCTCGATCACCCGCCGGATTGTCGAAAGGCATGAACGTTGTTCCTCGGGGAGCGGTGGACCGCGATCAGGAGCGAAGGTTGATTTCCAAACGCTTTAATCCCGGCTTCCTTTCGTCACGTCGGAAAACGCTCGAAGAGCGTCGGCCACATCATTCATAACCTGCGGGAAGAACGCAATACGGCCGGCGAGCGGACCGTCGTTGATCGGCGTGGGGCGAGGAAGGGGACGCGACAAAGGAAGCGGCTTGCCGGGGTCACGCTTGTCGGCTCGGGGAGGCTCGTAGAAATGCAGGGCGAGCTGGCCGTTGGGCTCGGCGGCGTAGTGGAGGCCGGGCTCGGTCCGGCGTTCCGCGCCGGGAAGGACGTATTGATCGCCTTGGGCGGTCCTTTCCGTCAGCGGCATCCAAGACACCCCTTCACCGATTGAAGCCTCGCTCAACCTATCAAGTTCCAACCGATCCGCTCCAGCGAATATGGTGGCTTGTCGGAAGTTGCGAAATGATCGACTTCGGTCTCCTCAACGACAAGCCGTTCGTCGAGAGTCGAATGCGTGCCCTCGATGCCGGAACTCGATTCGGCCTCGCGCCTGGTCAGGACACGGCTCCGCAGGTACGGGTCTCGCAGGTCGTCGGCAAGCCCGTCAGCCGGGCAAGGGCTTGGTTGACGGCCTCGGCGGTGGGCAGGGCAAACAGAGCGGTGATCTGAGCGTCGGTGAAGACGCGACGGCGCGGCATGGAGGAGCTGTCCCAGTTGGAGTATAGTCTGTTTTGGCTGATGGCGCCCTTAGCCGGAGCGCGGGTTTGACGGCCACCGCGCCAGGAGGGTTCAAGTGGGACAGCGCGCCGCGCTCTATTGTCAGGTCTCCACCACCGACCAGTCCTGTGCGCGCCAGGAGCGCGACCTGCTCGCCTTCGCCGCCCGCGCCGGCTACGAGGTGGTGGGCGTTTTCAAGGAAACCGGCTCCGGGGTGAAGCTCGACCGCGTCGAACGCCGCAAGGTCATGGCCCTCGCCCAGGCCCGGCATATCGATGTCGTCTTGGTGACGGAACTGTCGCGCTGGGGCCGCAGCACGCTGGACCTGCTAGAAACCTTGCGCGAGTTGGAAGCTCGGCGGGTTTCGGTGATCGCGCTGAGCGGCATGACCTTCGATTTGGCGAGCGCCGCCGGCCGTATGATGGCCACCGTGCTCGCCGGCATCGCCGAGTTCGAACGTGACCTGCTGCGCGAACGGGTCCGATCCGGCCTTGCTGCGGCCAAGGCCCGCGGCAAAACGCTCGGTCGGCAGCTCGGACAACGGCCAAAGTCGGACCGGCTGGCGCCCAAGGTGCTGGCGCTGGTGGCCCAAGGGCGCAGTTATCGCCTGATCGGTCGGGAGTTGGGGCTCAGCAAAAACACCGTCTCCGCAATCGTGAAACGCGCACGGAACGGAGTTGCGGCCGATCTTGGAGCGGACCCCGACGCCCCTTGAAACAGCCTCATCCTCTTTCTGTCCGCTCCGTGTACGGTCTTGCCCGTTCCATGGCGCCCCCCAGAAGCGCTGTGGGCATCCCGGCCGATCACACCGTCAGCCGCGCCACCCGTCGCATCGCCTGGGGCGGCTGGCCGAAGGCGCGCAGGAAGGCGCGCCGCATGCGCTCCGGATCGGCGAAGCCGCTCTCGCGGGCGATGATCTCGACCGGATGCCGCGTCTGCTCCAGCATCAGCCGCGCCGCCTCCAGCCGCAGTTGCTCCACCGCCTTGGCCGGGGATTGCCCGGTCTCCGCCCGGAAGGCGCGGCTGAATTGGCGCGGGCTCAACGCCACTTCATCGGCCAGTTCCTCTACCGTCAACGGGTTCCTCAGGTTCTGCCGCGCGTAGGTCAGCGCCGCCTCGATGCGGTCGGACTTCGCCGCCATCTCCAGCAGCTCCGAATGCTGGGTCTGGCCGCCGCCGCGGCGATGGTACATGACCAGCTTGCGGGCGACCGACCGCGCGACGTCGCTGCCGAGATCCTTCTCCACCATCGCCAGGGCCAGATCGACGCCCGCCGTCATGCCGGCCGAACTCCAGACCGGGCCGTCGATGATGAAGATGCGGTCCTCCTCCACCTGGATGGCCGGAAACCGCTCCCCCAGTTCGCGCGCCACCAGCCAGTGTGTGGTGGCGCGGCGCCCGTTCAGCACCCCGGACTCGGCGAGCACGAAGGCGCCGGTGCAGATCGCGCCCAGGCGCCGCACGGCGGGCAGGCGGCTGGCGATCCAGGTGCGCAGCCCGTCGCTGGGCCGGGGCACCTCCACCCCGCCGCCGACCAGCACCGTGTCGAAGTCCTGCTCCGCGAAGCACACGCTGTCCACCGCCATGCCGGTGGAACTGCGCACCGGTCCGCCACGCTCCGACACGGTGATCAGCTCATAGAGCGGTTCGCCCGCGCAGAGATTGGCGAATTCGAACACCGAGCCGGCGGCCAGACTCATCATCTGGAAACCCGGAAAAATAACAAAACCGATGCGCATGACGGAATCCCTCATGTCCTGAAACGAGGGATATACGACATTCATGCCAAGCTCCAGGGGCTTTAATGATGTCCTCACGCCGGGCGGCACCGACGCGGCCCGCAAACAAGACCAAAGAGACAGGACGAAAGACCATGAGCCTCTCCCCTCTCGGCACCGCGCTCATCACTGGCGCCTCCTCCGGCATCGGCGCGATCTATGCCGACCGGCTGGCCGCCCGCGGCCATGACCTGATCCTGGTGGCGCGCAACCGCGGCAAGCTCGCCGGCCTCGCCGCGCAGATCGCCGACCGCACCGGCCGCTCCGTCGAGGTCGTCGCCGCCGATCTGGGCGACAAGGCCGACCTGCGCGCGGTGGAGCGGATGCTGGCGACCGACGCCAGCATCACCACGCTGGTCAACAATGCTGGGGTCGGTGCGACCGCCCCGCTGCTCTCAGCCGATGTCGATGCCATGGAGCGGATGATCGACCTCGACGTGACGGCGCTGATGCGGCTGACCTACGCGGCGGCCCCCGCCTTCATGGCGCGCGGGCACGGCACCATCGTCAACATCGCCTCCATCGTGGCCATCGGGCCGGAGATCCTCAACGGCGTCTATGGCGGCGCCAAGGCCTTCGTCCTGGCGCTGACCCAATCGCTGCACCACGAGCTGGCGAGCAAGGGCCTGCGGGTCCAGGCGGTGCTGCCCGGTGCAACGGCCACCGATTTCTGGGGCGTCGCCGGCACGCCGGTCGAGCATCTGCCGGGCGAGATCGTCATGCCCGCCGAGGCCATGGTCGATGCCGCGCTGGCTGGCCTTGACATAGGCGAACTGGTGACCATCCCGGCCCTGCCCGACGCCGCGCAGTGGCAGGCCTACGAGGCCGCCCGCCAAGCCATGTTGCCCAACCTGTCCCGCAGCGAGCCCGCCGCGCGCTACCGCGCCGTGCCGGCCGCCTGACGCGCCCCCAATCAAGGACGATCCGCCCCATGCAGCTCACCGATAATACCATCTTCATCACGGGCGCCACCTCCGGCATCGGCCGCGCGCTGGCCGAGGCGTTCCATCGTCTGGGCAACCAGGTCATCATCGCCGGCCGCCGCCGCCAGCTTCTGGACGCCGTGACCGCCGCCAACCCCGGCATGGCGGGCTTGGAGCTGGACATCACCGACCCCGCGAGCATCGCCACCGCCGCGGAGGGGTTGGTGGCGGAGGACCAGTCGTCGATGCCGATGACGCGCGGCGACGGCACCGCCGGCAGGGGAGCCGCCCGGATCAGGCGTAACAGCGTGTCGCCGCTGACCGGCATGGCCAGGCATGCCGCCAAGCGGGCACCAGCCTCGCCGCCGGCGCTGAGGGCGATGCGCCGTTGCGCCTCCGAGAGCCGGACGGTCCGCCGAACCTTCGGCAAGGCGACGGCCGGCAGGCGTTCGGCGAAGATGCGGCGCGGACACTCCACAGCGGCGCAGCGGAACCGGCGAACCTGGAGGTCGAGTTGGCCGATCCGACCCTGCCAAGGCAGGTCGCCGAGGCGGCGGCTGTAACGACTGTGAACGCGACGCGACGGACGTCGGCACACCGGGCAGGCCGCCGCAGCGGCGCGAGCACGCACGGCCACAACAACGCGATCATGGGCGACGGTGCCGCATCCCGAGCACAAGATCTGGCCATACCTGCTGCGCGACCTGACCATCGACCGCCCCGACCAGGTGTGGTGCAGTGATATCACGTACATTCCCATGCGCCGCGGCTTCCTGTACCTGGTCGCCGTCATGGACTGGGCATCCCGCCGCGTTCTGGCATGGCGGCTGTCGAATACCATGGACGTCGAGTTCTGCATCGAGGCCGTGGAGGAGGCGATGGCGCGGCACGGACGGCCGGACATCTTCAACACCGATCAGGGCAGCCAGTTCACCAGTCCACGCTTCA
>NZ_JAEPIV010000036.1:0-36635 GCF_016632405.1 Azospirillum aestuarii | reverse complement strand
GCCGATCATCGCGTGCAGCTTTTCCACCTCGCCCTGATGGCTGGCTTCGGCGACCTCCGCCTTGTCGGAGAACACCCCGGCCATCCCCTCGATGGCCTGCTTCTTCCAGGCGTTGATCAGCGTCTGGTGCACCCCGTGCTTCGCGACAAGCTGCGAAACCGTCAGCTCGCCCCGGATCGCCTCCAGCGCCACCTTCGCCTTGAACTCCGCCGAATACCGTTTCCGTTTCCCCGTCATCGGGTCCGTCCTTCCTGATGGGCGAACCAAGCTTATCCGACTGTCCGGGGGAAACGGGGACCAGCTCACGGTTCACCTGGATCCAGCGGTACAGGGTCGTGTGGTCGACCGAAACGCCGCGGTCGGCCAGCATGCACTCGAGATCGCGGTAGCTGATTGGGAACTGCAGGTACCAGCGCACCGCCCACAAGATGACGTCGGACGTGAATTGCCGCCCTTTGAACGGGTTCCTCTTCGACCGCATCACCCCGTCACCCCAGCTGCCGAACCGGCCAGGGTTCTGCGCGATCTGGCCTGCGTGGCAAACCCTGCAACAGAACCCTTGCCGTTCGTCAATTGGCCGTTCCTGGACCGCTGTATTGCGCTATTGACCATCGTCAAGGTTTTGCACGAAGTGACTCGCCTAAGACATGACACCGTAATGGAATACTGTCCTGGAGTATAATTATGCGGAGGATCACTCCGGCCTTGTGGGCTGCGTCCGTGGCAATACCGGCGTTGCTCGCGCTGACGCCGGTTTCTGCCACGGCCCAGTCGGCCGATCCGTCTTTGGCTAAAGACGCGAAGGAAGCGAGCGCGAAGATATACTTCGAGCGGTGCGCCGGTTGCCACGGCGTGCTTCGCAAGGGAGCCACTGGCAAGAACCTTGAACCGGACGCGACCAAGAAACTCGGCCAGGCACGGCTGGAGAAAATCCTGGCGTTCGGCACCGAAGGTGGCATGCCGAATTTCGAAGACATTCTGTCCAAGGATGAGATCAAGAGCCTCGCCACTTACATCCAGATGACTCCCGACTCCCCGCCGGAGTGGGGAATGACGGAGATGAAGAACTCCTGGAAGGTCGCCATCCCGCCGGAGAAGCGCCCGACCAAGAAGATGAACAGCGTCAACCTGGACAACGTGTTCTCGGTGACGTTGCGCGACGCCGGTGAGGTCGCCCTCATCGACGGCGACAGCAAGAAGATCTGGAACATTGTCAAGACCGGCTACGCGGTCCACATCTCGCGCCTGTCGGCGTCGGGGCGCTACGTCTACGTGATCGGGCGCGACGGCAAGCTCGACATGATCGATCTGTGGATGGAGAAGCCGGAGGTCGTCGCGACCATCAAGACCGGTCTCGACGCCCGCTCGGTCGACACCTCCAAGTTCAAGGGCTTCGAGGACAAGTACGCGATTGCCGGGTCCTACTGGCCGCCGCAGTACGTCATCATGGACGGCCAGACGCTCGAACCGCTGAAGATCGTCTCGACCCGCGGCAACACCATCGACGGCGACTACCATCCGGAGCCGCGCGTCGCCTCGATCGTTTCCTCGATGATCAAGCCCGAATGGGTGGTGAACGTGAAGGAGACGGGCATGATCAAGCTCGTCGACTACACCGATATCAAGAATTTGAAGGAAACGACGATCGAGTCCGCCAAGTTCCTGCACGACGGCGGCTGGGACGCGTCCAAGCGCTACTTCCTGGTGGCCGCCAACGCCTCGGACAAAGTCGCGGTGGTCGATACCAAGGAAGGCAAGCTGGCCGCGCTGGTCACCACCAAGGCCAAGCCGCACCCGGGCCGCGGCGCCAACTTCGTTCATCCGAAGTTTGGCCCGGTCTGGGCGACCTCGCATCTGGGCTCTGACGTCATCACGCTGATCGGCACCGATCCGGACAAGCATCCGGAGAGCGCCTGGAAGGTGGTGGCCGAACTGAAGAACCATGGCGCGGGTTCGCTGTTCGTGAAAACCCATCCGAAGTCCAAGAACCTGTGGGCCGACGCGCCGCTGAACCCGGAGCAGGAGATCCTGGAGTCGGTGACGGTCTTCGACATCAACAACCTGGACAAGGGGCCGGAGGTCATCAATGTCGCGAAGATGGCCGGCCTGCCCGAGACGAAGGCGCTGAAGCGTGTCGTGCACGGCGAGTACAACGCCGTGGGCGACGAGATCTGGTTTTCCATCTGGGCCGGCAAGACCGACCCGTCGGCGATCGTCGTGATCGATGACAAGACGCGCAAGATGAAGGCGGTGATCAAAGATCCGAAGCTGATCACGCCGACCGGCAAGTTCAACGTGCTGAACACGCAGCACGACATCTACTGAGCTTGCTGATCTTCTGACAGCGGAGGGCGGGAGAACGGGCCGTTCTCCCCCCTTCTTCTTTAATCGGTAAGAATGGGTGACGACATGGCGATGGAAGCCCTCTGGTCACGCCTCAGGCGCGTGCGGGTTCTCGGCGCGACGCTGATCGGCGCGGCCGCGATCTTCGTGTCGGGCATCGTGTTCTGGGGCGGATTCAACACCGCCATGGAATCCACGAACCAGATGGAGTTCTGCATCTCGTGCCACGAGATGAAGGACAACGTGTATGCCGAGTACAAGAAAACCATCCATTACGAAAACCGCACCGGCGTGCGCGCGACCTGCCCGGACTGCCACGTGCCCAAGGACTGGGTGCATAAGGTCCAACGCAAGATCCAGGCCTCCAACGAGGTTCTGCACTGGCTGCTCGGCAGCGTGGACACGCCGGAGAAGTTCGACGCCAAGCGTCTGGAACTGGCCAAGCACGAATGGGCGCGCTTCAAGGCCAACAACTCTCTCGAATGCCGCAACTGCCATTCCTTCGATGGCATGAGCGCGGAGAAGCAGAAGCCGCGCGCCAGGAAGCAGCACGAGTTGGCCAAGGCTGACGGCATGACCTGCATCGACTGCCACAAGGGCATCGCCCACAAGCCGGTGCATCATCTGCTGGAGGAAGAAGAGGAAGGCAAGCCGAAGGTCGCCCAGGCTCCGGTTCCGGTTGCTGCTCCCGCCCCTGCGGCCGCACCGGCTGCCCCGGCCGCGGTCGCCCCTGTGTCCGCCCCTGTGTCCGCCCCAGATCCAGCACCGGTCCAGAACCAGGCCGCCGCTCCGGTGGGCGATGCGCCGGCAATCGACTGGTCCGCGGTGCCCGAGCGAATGGTGACGCTGTTCTACCCGGGCCAGACCTCCTACGAATGGATCCAGAACGGTCCCGACCACGGTGGCGCCCGCGCCTACAAGAAGGGCGAGGAGTGCATCGGCTGCCACGAGGGTGAGCAGGCCGACATGGGCAAGAAGATGGCGTCCGGCCAGAAGGCGGAGACGACGCCGATCCCCGGCAAGCCGGGTTCGATCCCCCTGACCGTCCAGGCGGCGCATGACGGCACGAACCTGATGATGCGCTTCCGCTGGCCGGCCGGCCCGCATACCCCGGCGCCCTCCGTCGAGGGCGGCAAGATGGACCCGCAGAACGCGGCAAAGCTCGCCCTGATCCTTGACCAGGGCTTGGTCGAAGACGCCAGCCGTTCCGGCTGCTGGAGCACCTGCCACCACGACGCCCGGACCATGCCCGACGCGCCGGCCGGACAGGAGGTGACCAAGTACCTGCCGCAGACGCGCAGCGCGATCTCCATCAAGGAAAGCCCGCGCGGCGGCTGGGAGCAGCGCAAGCCGGCCGAGGAACTGGCGGCGCTGATGAAGCAGGGCGTGTTCCTCGACCTGATCCGCTGGAAATCCGGAACCAACACGGTGGAAGACGGCCACGTCTCGGCCGAGCGCGTGATGGAAGGCGGGCAGGGCGCCACCGCCACCGGAACGCTGGCCGACGGGGTCTGGACCGTGACGCTGGTGCGCAAGCTGACGTCGGACAAGCCGGGCGACATCTCGATCGAGCCGGGCAAGCTCTACACCGTCGGCTTCGCCATCCACGACGACCACACCAACGCCCGCTTCCACCATGTTTCAGTCAACTACAAGCTTGGGCTTGACAGTGCGGAGGCCGCCATCAACGTCATGAGGAAGTAACGTCCCGAACCCAAGCAAACCCAGGACGGGGCGGTGCCTTCGGCGCCGCCCCGTCGCCGTGTCCGCAACCAGGCAATCAAGAGTCCGTCCATGATCCGCGCCTTCGCGGTGGGCGCCGCCGCGCTCATCCTCGCTCCCCTCCTTCTTGCCGGTCCGACGGTGGCCGACGAGGTCGTCGTTCGCATCGAAAAGAACCGGTTCGATCCGGCGCGCGTCGCCGTGCGCCCCGGCGACACCGTCGTGTGGTTGAACGCCGAAAAGCGGACCAGCCACGACGTGGTGTTCGCGGACGGCGTGGCCTCGGAGCGGCTGATGCCCGAGGAACGCTTCGCCCGGCGTTTCGACGCGCCCGGAAGCCACCCCTACCGCTGCACCCCGCATCCCGACATGCGGGGCGAGGTCGTGGTTGAGCCGTAACCCGGCCGGTTGCGGGATTGACGATCGTCAAGGTCCGCGGAAGGCGGGTTGCCGATCCTGTGCGGCGGGCGCCGTCCGGACGCCCGGAGTCTGGAGAGCCCGATGATCCGCCCCCTTCCCGCCGCCCTCTCGCTTGCCATTGCCGCCGTTCTGTTGGCCTGCGCCGCGCCGTCGACTGCCCGGGCCGACGGCCCGAACCCTGAGCGTCTGTTCGCCGAGCATTGCGCCGCCTGCCACGGCGGCGACCGTCTGGGGGCCATCGGTCCCGCGCTGCTGCCTGAAAATCTGGGCCGGCTGAAGCCGGCGGAGGCCGAGCGCATCATCCGCCACGGCCGCCCGGCGACCCAAATGCCGGGCTTCCCCGTGGAGACCCTGTCGGACGAGGCGGTGCGGGTTCTGGCCGCCTATGTCTTCACCCCATTGCCCGAGGTACCGGCCTGGGGGATGGAAGAGATCGCCGCCAGCCGCGTCGTCCACAAGGCCCCGGCGACGCTTCCGGAAAAACCGCGGCACGGGGCCGACCCGCTCAACCTCTTCACGGTAGTGGAGGCGGGCGATCATCACGTCAGCATCGTGGACGGCGACAGCTTCACCGTGCTCGACCGGTTCGAAAGCCGCTTCGCGCTTCACGGCGGGGCGAAATACTCGCCCGACGGCCGGTTCGTGTATCTCGCCTCCCGCGACGGCTGGGTGTCGAAATACGACCTGCATTCCCTGAGCCTAGTGGCCGAGGTGCGCGCCGGCGTGAACACCCGCAACGTGGCGGTGTCGTCGGACGGCCGCTTCCTGATGGTCGGAAACACGCTGCCGCACACGCTGGTCGCGCTCGACGCGTGGGACCTGACACCGATCAAGGTCATCCCCGTAACGGACGGCAAGGGAAAGAGTTCGCGCGTGTCGGCGGTCTACAGCATGCCGCCGCGGAAATCTTTCGTCGCCGCACTGAAAGATCTGCAGGAGGTGTGGGAACTTCCGTGGGACGACCGCCCGGTTTATGCCGGCCTCGTCCATTCCCACGAACCCGGCCGGGAAGAAGCGGTATCCGTGCCCGGCCCGTTTCCGGTGCGCAAGCTGAAGGTCAACGAATTCGTGGACGACTTCTTTTTCGACCAGCCTTACGACCAGTTGATGGCGACCTCGCGTGACGGCAAGAAGGGCATCGTCGTCCACATAGACGTCGGCCGCCAAATCGCTGAGCTGGATCTGCCGGGCATGCCGCACCTCGGCTCGGGCATCAACTTCGTCCATGAGGGACGGCCGGTCATGGCCACCCCTCACTTCAAGGACCCGGTGATCAGCGTCATCGACACGGTGGACTGGAAGACCGTGAAGCGCATTCCCATGCCCGGCCCCGGCTTTTTCCTGCGCGGTCACGAAAACACGCCCTACGCCTGGGCCGACGCCTACATGGGCAAGGACCGCGACACGATCCCGATCATTGACACCCGCAGCCTGGAAATCGTGCACACGCTGCGTCCGGCGCCGGGCAAGCTTACCGCGCATGTGGAGTTCACGCGCGATGGTCGTTACGCGCTAGTGTCGGTCATGGAAGACGAGGGGGCCATCGTGGTCTACGACGCCGCGACCTTCACGGAGGTCAATCGCCTGCCCATGCGCAAGCCGATCGGAAAGTACAACGTCTGGAACAAGATCAACTTTTCCAGCGGGACCAGCCACTGACGGACCATGGCCGCGTCGGTTCCGATCGCCTCCACCGCCACATTCTGCGCGTGGAGTGGAATCACGGAACAAATGGACGTCGACCATTGAAGGTTCGATGTGCAATTTTCGCCCTCTTGACGACAGTCAAGATGAAAATTGGCAAATTTCTTTCTCATGTGCCGTCAACGCGAAAGCGGCCAGATTACGAAAATGAGTGTTCCGAAGCTTGGCGAATATTAAGTGTAGCGGCGGCAGAGATGTTCGGGAACATGTGGCGAGGGGTGCCCGCAGCGGTGGCGGGGCTGCTGATTCTGCTGGCCGGGTTCGGCACGGCGGACGCGGCCAAAGCGCTGCTGGCGCGGTATCTCGGCTCGGTGCAGCCGGACGACCTCGCCGCCGGGGCGAACCGTTTCGGCGCTCGGGAGTGTCCGGAGTAAGGGCCAGGCGGCCTCCGGTCCTGCTGGCTCGACATCTCGGGATACTCAGCGCCGACGACGCACTGGATCGAGGATCAGTGACTGAAGGCCTTTGGAGATCGTCGAGCGCTTCGCCGCCTTCGACCGTGACATCGGCACCGCCCTGACAGACGCCGCCGGCAAGCCGCTCCGCGCCCAGCACCTCAACAGGAACGGCACGGCCAACCTGTTCGTCATCGCCCCCTACGCCTCGGTCGCGGATGAATTCCGCGCCCTGCTCCGCAAGCGCAAGGAGGTCCACACCTTCGATACCATCGAGGAGTTGCGCCGCGCTCTGCTTGAGTTCGCCCACCACTACAACGAAACTTGGCTGGTTGCCCGGCATCGACACCGCACTCCAGCCCAGGTGCGCGCTGACCAACGACGGGTTGATCGACCCTCCCTGGCCGAGCTACCCTGGGCCGCCTGAACAAGCACAGCCGGATGTCTCATATGCGGGCCGCGGTTCACATAACCCCATAACCGCGCTGGCTGAGGAGCCCCCGCAGCGGCTCCGCGTCATCCACAGGTCGCGTGAGGAGGATGGTCGGCAGCTAACTCACAAGCAAAGGAACCGTTCCGGCAGCAGGGCAGCGATCTCCATTCCCGCCTCGGTTCCGAGCAGCGCCGCGTCAGTGCGGTGCCCGGCGCTCTCCGTCCGGAACACGATCCGCCCGTCCGGAGACGACACCTTGCCGGTCAGGGTCAGGCGGTCGCCCTCCAGGCAGGCCAGCGCCGCGATCGGCGTCCGGCAGGAACCGTCGAGCGCGGCCAGAAAAGCGCGTTCCGCCGTCACCCGCCACGCCGTATCGGCACAGTCGAGCGGCGCCACGAGGGCTCGAGTCGCCGCATCGTCCGTCCGGATTTCGACGCCGATGGCCCCTTGCGCCACCGCCGGAAGCATTTCCTCAGTCTCCAGGACGCGCGTGACCCGATCCGTCAGTCCGAGGCGCCGGATTCCGGCCAGAGCCAGAAGCGTGGCATCAACTTCGCCCGCGGCGAGCTTGGCGAGCCGCGTCTGCACGTTGCCGCGCAACGGCACCACGCGGAGGTCGGGACGCCGCTCCAGGATCTGCGCCTGACGCCGCAGCCCGGCCGTTCCAACCACGGAGCCCGCCGACAGATCGTCCAGGCCCTGCCCCTCACGGGCAAAGAAGGCGTCGCGCGGGTCTTCGCGCGGAAGCAGCGCGGCGATCTCCATGCCATCGGGCAGGCGGGTCGGAACGTCCTTCATCGAATGGACCGCCAAGTCGATCCGGCCGTCCTGGAGGGCTTCCTCGATCTCCTTGGTGAACAGCCCCTTGCCCCCTGCCGCCATCAGCGTTCGGTCGAGTATCCGGTCGCCGGTGGTGGTGATCACCACGATCTCGATGGCGTCGGGCTCCGCAAGATGCGGATGTGCCCGCGCAAGCCGATTCTGCGCCTCATGGGCCTGTGCGAGGGCCAGCGGGCTTCCGCGCGCACCAATCCGGACCGGTGGCATGTTCCGAAACTCCTTGTACCGATGGTTACCCGGACCCGTCCGGATCCCCGTTATCGTTACCGGTCCGCCCGTTCCTTCACTTGATGACGGTCAAACCGGAGAGGCGCGGAGAACCGCCAGCGCCTCCGCCTCGATCAGGTCGGGGATCGCGGGGTGCCGGCCGACGGCCGGGGTCATCCACAGGCGCCGGCCTGTGGCCTCCGTTCCGTCGAGGGACGCGCCGCCCTCCCGCAGCATGGCCGGCAGGTCCCTTTCCTCGTGATGCCCGCCGGAGATGAAGAAGGGAACAACGACCACCCGCTCGGCCGCGGTCGCAAGCGGCCAATGGTAGGCGAAGGGCGCCTCGCTCAGAAAGACCGTTTCGACACCGCCGTAACATCCCAGCCGGGCAAGGCCGGCGGCCACGCTCCGCGTTGCGTCGCGCGAGGCGGTTCCGACCGAACTGCCGTGCCCGGCGACCAGCACCGTGATGTCCTTGGCAGCGAGTCCCTGCTCGTTCAGGACGAAGCCCACCAGATCGCGGGCGATCCCGACCATGCCGGGAAGCGTGCCGAGCGGTGGCAGGAGCGTCCAGCGGCGGTCCTCGCCGGCCTCGGCCAGCAGGCTGGGAAGCACCTGACGCATCAGCCGCCCCTGGCAGGCGAGGAACGGAGCGACGAGCACGCGCGGCGACCGCATCGTCGCCAGGGCCTCCGCCGGAGATGGCGACTGCCGCGAGAAGGAGACCGCGACCTCCGCGAAACGGCCGCGCGCGCGCAGCACGGCGGCGACGCTCTCGGCGATGGCGCCGCCCGTGCCGTCGAGTGTGCCGTGGGCGAACAGCAGAAGGCCGGTGTCGCCTGCGCTCATTGCGGCGCTCCCGTCTTCGGTACAGTGGTAACCTCGGTGTCGGTGAGGTAGCAGCCCGGATCCTCGGCCCAGGTATCGCCGGTCGTCTTCTCGGCGCGTATTCGGGTGTTACCGTTGCAGATGGCGAGATGCGCGCAGGTGGCGCAGCGACCCTTCACCGGGCGCGGCCGCGTCTTTAGTACCGCCATCAGCGGGTCGCCGAGGTCGTTCCAGATCGCCCCGAAGGAGCGGGCGCGCACGTTGCCCAGCGTGTGGTGGCTCCACATGGTGTCGGGGTGCACATCGCCCTGCGTGTCGATGTTGGCGACCCCCACGCCTGAGGCATTGCCGCCCCAGCGGCGCAGCCGCGCCAGCAGGTCCGGCACGCGCTCGGGAAAGGTGCGTTGGGCCCACCACAGCAGGTAAACGCCATCGGCGTCGTTGTTCCCCGTGACAATCTCGCGCTTGCGGCCGGACTTGGCGTCGGCCAGCGCCAGGTCGAACAACTGGTCCATGACGGCGCGCGTCGTCGTCTTCAGCGCGTCGGCGCGCCGGTTGACGTCGCCTCGGCCGGCGTAGTTCAGATGCGACAGGTAGAATTTGTCGATGGATTCCCGGTCCATCAGGTCGAGCAGCGCCGGCAGGTCACGCGCCGTGGTCTCGGTCAGCGTCAGGCGGATGCCGACCCGGAGTCCGGCATCGTGGCACAGCCGGATTCCGCGCAGCGCCTCCTCGAAGGCCCCCTTCCGGCGACGGAAGCGGTCGTGCGTCTCGGACACTCCGTCCAGGCTGATGCCGACATAGTCGTAACCGACCTCGGCGACCTCGCCGATGCGCCGCTCGTCGATCAGCGTGCCGTTGGTGGACAGGCCGACATAGAACCCCATCGCCTTGGCGCGTTGGGCGATCCGCGGCAGGTCCGGGCGCATCATCGGCTCGCCGCCCGACAGGATCAGCACACGCACGCCCGAGACGTAAAGGTCGTCCAGAACCGTGAAGCACTCCTCGGTGGTCAGCTCGCCGGGAAAGTCGTGGTCGGCCGAGAAGGAATAGCAGTGCAGGCAGCTCAGGTTGCAACGCCGCACCAGGTTCCAGATCACCACCGGCCCTCCACCCGCCGCGACGGGCGGGCGGCGCCGGGTGCCGGGCGCGGACGGTGTTACGAGGTCGCGCATGAACTGGCTCAGGCGGAACATGCTGTGTGTCTCCTTCGCCGGGACGCAGACCTCAGGCGGTCAGGCGAAACCCGGTCTTCTTCAGAATGCGGGTGCTGTAGAGCACCGTATGGCTACGGCATTGGTCGCCCAGCAGCACCGCCATGTCGGCAACCCGCGCCTCGACCTCGTCCCGCGTTTTGGCGTGGACCATGGCGAACAGCGTGAAGGGCCAAGCCGGTGGTCGGGCCGGCCGGCGGTAGCAGTGGCTGACCCAGGGCAGGCCCGCGAATCGCCGCCCGGCGTCGTTCACCGCATCTTCCGGCACCTCCCAGACGCTCATCCCGTTGGCCGTGTAGCCGAGGCGGTAGTGGTTGGGCACCGCCGCGATCCGGCGAACGATCCCGGCCTCCAGCAGGCGGCGGAAGCGCTCCAGCACCTCATCCACCGGCAGGCCGAGTTGGTCGGCAACCGCGTCGAAGGGCATGGCACCGGCCGGCAACCCTCCCTGCGTGGCGAGGATGAGCCGGCGGTCGGAATCGTCCAGCGCAACGGGAACGGCGGCGGTCATGCCCGAAACCTCAGATCCAGGGTGTATTCGTCGAGCTTGGGGAAGTCTTGGACCGGCAGCGCCGTCGCCTCCTGGATCGCGTCCAGCACCGCGCGCACGCGCTCCGGCGCCTCGGTCGCCACCACGAACCACATGTTCAGCGCGTGCTGGCGGGCGTAGTTGTGCGCGACCTCCGGAAAAGCGTTGACGATGGCGGCGATGCGGTCGAAATCATCCTCGGGCACCGCCAGGGCGGCCAGCGTCAGTCCGCCGCCCAGCCGTTCGGCGTGGAACATCGGGCCGAAGCGGCTGAGCACGCCGCCGTCCACCAGGGCGCGCACGCGGTCCGCAACCTCCGTCTCCGTCAGGCCAAGGTCGGCGGCGATGCCGGCGAAGGGCTGGCGTTCGACCGGGATGCCATCCTGTAGCCGGTTGACCAGCGCGCGGTCGATCTCGTCCAGCGCGGCAACAGAAACCCCCATCACTCGCCTCCCCGGGCGTTTTTCGTAGGTGCGGTGGTGCGCCGGCCGTAGCACGCGGCGGTCTGCTTGAAGCGGCGCACCGTGAACAGAAGTTGCCGCTCCACGCCATTTAGCCCGCATCGGGCGGCGATGGCGTCCACGCGCGCGGTGACCTCGTCCCGGCTGCGCCCGTGGATCATGGTGTAGAGCGCGTACGGCCACAGCGGCGGGCGCGGCGTCCGGCGGTAGCAGAGCGAAACGCCGCCGCAGCGCGCGATCCTCCGGCCGACCTCGTCGATGGCCTCGGCCGGGACATCCCAGACCACCATGGCGTTGGCGGTGTAGCCGAGCGTCTGGTGGTCCACGATTACGCCGAACCGGCCGACCGCTCCGACCTCGTCGAGGTGGCGCAGCACGGCCAGCACGGCCTCCTCGCCGATCCCCAGCTCGTCGGCGATGGCAGCGTAGGGCCGGGCCACCAGCGGCAGGCCGCGGCGAAGCCGGTCCAGCACCCGGTCGGCGTGCTCGATCATTCCCATAACGCGAATCCCAGGTCGAGGTGGTAGCCCGCCTCCATGGGCAGGTCGAGGACAGGGAGGCCGGTCTCGGCCTCGATCCGTTCCAACACGCGGTCCACACGCTCCCGCGTCGGGGCCGTCACGACGAACCACAGGTTCAGGCGGTCTTCGCGCTGGTAGTTGTGGTTGACCTCCTCGATTCCGCTGACCAGGGCGGCGACCGGCTCCAGCCTGTCAGAAGGCACCGCCATGGCGGCTAGAGTGCTGGCGCCCACGGTGTTGGGCCGGACGGTCAGCCCGATGCGCGCGATGGCGCCCCGCTCCTTCAGCCGGGCGAGCCGTTCCAGCACCTCCGCCTCGCCGCAGCCGAGCGCTTCGGCGATCCGGGCGTAGGGCTGCGGGTCGAGGGGAAAGTCGCGCTGGAACCTGTCGAGAAGCTGGCGGTCGAGCGTGTCGGGGATTTCAATAACAGATGTTTGCAGCGCCGCGGTCATAGGCCGATCCTGTGCGCGCGGGACGTGAAGAAAATGCCGCTGGGCTTGTCGGCTGGAAGCGTGCCGACCTCCTTGAGGCTGCCGGTGTCGTAAACCTTGACCGTGTCCAGGTCGCGCACGGACATCCACACCTGCTCGCCCCGCGGCGTGAACTCCAGATGCAGGACCCCCTTGCCCGGCGTCAGCGTGGAGACGACGGCCAGCGACGGCACGTCCAGGACCTGGACCAGATGGTTGTCCGGAAGGGCGAAGTTGACCCAGATCTGCCGGCCGTCGGGGCGCGCCATGACGAACACGGGCTGACCGGCGACCGGGATACGGCCGACCTCACGCCATGTCGCCGCATCGACGACCAGAACCTCATGCCGACCGATCGCCGGCAGGAAGACCTTGCCGTCGGCGAAGCCCCAGCCTTCCAGATGCGGCATTTTGTAAACGGGCAGCGGCTGCTCGCCCCGGCCATAGCCGTCGAGCATGCGGCGCACCCCCCGATCCGGATTCCACAGGTCGAGCACGGCCAGCCCGTCCTCCCCGAACAGGCCGGCGATGTAGTGGCGGCCGTCCGGCGTGACCAACGCATCGTAGGGCTGGCGGCCGATGCCGGTGAATTTGCGGACGGCGGGGGAGGATCGCGTGGAAAGATCGGCGATCCAGATCTCGCCCGCATCGTAAAGGCTGAAGACGAAGCGGTTGCCGGGCGCGTCCTCCAGCCCCACCACCTTGGAACGCGGGCGGCTTGCCCCCTCCGCCGCAGGCGGTCCGTATTCGGCGGGGATGTCGGCGACTGGATCGAGGGTGTCGGCGTCGAAGACGCGAACGCCGCCCGGCTCGTAATTCGCGACGGCCACCAGCCGCCCGTCCTCGGAGATGGCGCCGCCGATGCTGTTGCCGGCCTGCTGGACGCGCTTGACCACCGTGGCGGTCAGCAGATCCACCTTGCTGAGCCCGCCATCGCGCCCGAAGACATAGGCGTAACGTGCGTCGCGTGAGAACACGGCCGAGGCGTGGCTGAGGTCGCCCAACCCTTCCACCGCGGCCAGCCGCTGCCGGGTGCTGTTCTCCACCACCATAACGCGGCCCGCCGCGCGTTCGACGACGATGCCGAGGTCACCAGTCCCGCGCAGTTCGGCAGCGGCCGCCGGGAACCCGCTCATCAGAACGGCCAGAGCGGTGCCGGCAAGCCAGCGGCGCAACGGCGAATGGGAGTCAGTCATGCAATCCTCCCCGGCGGAGCCGGTCAATCATCCAGAGCGCTTCGTCCCGCGTCAGCAGGGGGGACCAGGGCGGCATGGGGGTTCCAGGGATACCGTCCAGGATCACTTGGGCCAGCGCTTCGAGATCTTTCCCGGCCAACGCTTCCGGCAGCAGCGGCGCGCCGAGGCCGCCCTTCATGGTCAGCCCGTGGCAGGACCCGCAATCGTGCGTCAGCAGAAGGCCCAACTCGGCACGTCGTGCCGCGTCCGGTTCCTCCGCCTGCGCCGCCGCCGCGAGAAGCAGGCCGGCGCCGGCAAGCAAGACCATGGCGGCGCTACGCACGGACCGCCTCAGACATGTCGGGAAGGCCATCAGGCACCGGCCCGGCGGCGGTCCGCCAGGCGAGTTCCGGAGCGAGCGACACCACCTGCCCGATGATGGTCAGGCAGGGCGACGGCAGGTCCCGCTCCGCCGCACGTTCCGCCAGATCGGCCAGCGTGGCGATGCAGAGCGCCTGGGCATCGGTCGTGCCGCTCGACACGATGGCGGCCGGCGTCGTCGGCGGGAGGCCCGCGGCGATCAGCTTTTGCTGGATCTCCGGCAGGTTCATCAGCGCCATGTAGAAGACGAGCGTCGTCTGAGGGTCGGCCAGGCTCGCCCAGTTGAGGTTCAACTCCTCGTCGCTTCGGCAATGGCCGGTGACGAAGCGCACGCCGGTGGCGAGCCCGCGGTGGGTCAGCGGGATTCCGGCGTAGGCGCCACACCCGCAGGCGGCCGTGACGCCCGGCACGATCTCGAAGGGAATCCCGGCCTCGGCGACCGCCAGGGCTTCCTCGCTGCCGCGCCCGAACACATAGGGATCGCCCCCTTTCAGGCGCAGCACCCGCCGTCCGTCGAGGGCCAAGCGCACGAGAAGGTCGTTGATCGCTTCCTGCGGAACGGCGTGGCGCTTGGGCGCCTTGCCCACGAAGATCCGCTCGGCACGGCGCGGAACGAGGCTCATCACGCCTTCGCCCACCAGACGATCGTAGACGACCGTGTCGGCTTGCTCGATCAGGCGGCGCGCCTTGACGGTGAGCAGATCGGGATCGCCCGGACCAGCACCCACCAGATAAACCCGACCAAGCACCATGGATGATTCCATCGGCTGTGAGACCACGGGAAATTTCCCTCTGAGATGCAGTTTCGCTGTCAAGTGGCGGTCGCATCCTTGACTTTGGTTAGGTTGCGACGCGTCCGGACGGGAATACGCGCGGAGTCTCGGCGGGCCGCTCGTCGGTGTAGAACGCGCGCAGCTTTCCGATATCGGCGACTTCCACCGTACGGCCCTTCGAACTGACGCCGATGTCGCGCAGACGGGCGAGCGCGCGCGAGAGGCTTTCCGGCTCCATGCCGAGACGGTTGGCAATCACCACCTTTTTCAAGGGCAGATCGATCACCGCACCCCCGTCCTCCTCGGGAACCATGGTAAGCAGGAAGCCGGCCAGCCTGCGGATTGGTGTCAGCTCCTTCAGCACACGCAGTTCGTTGTCGAGGCGGCGGTTCCACCGGAACAGCGCTGCCAGGATGCGGCGCCCCAACTCCGGATTCTGCTTCAGGCAGGCCAAAAAGGTCTTGGAGCGCACCCGCACCAGATCCGATTCTTCGATGGTTTCAGCGCTGACCGGATAATTGCCGCTGGCGAACATCGCCGCTTCCGCGAAGGTGGTCACGGGGTGGATGATTTCGACGATGCTCTCCTTGCCCTCCTCCGTCAGAGCGAACAGCTTTACCCGTCCATGAAGCAGGATGTAGAAGGCGTCCGCCGTGCAGCCGGCGTCGAACAGCGGCGTGCGCGGCGGATGGATGCCGATCGACGCGCCGGACAGGAGATGGAGAATCTGATCGGGCGGCAACCCCTCGAACATGGGCAAACCAAGGAGCGAGTTCGGTTCCAGTCGCCGGCGCCGGCAGGCCCGGCTACGACATCGTGCGCCCGGCAGGCCGGCATTTCGGACCGCGCACACCTTGACGCTGCAAACCATGGCACCACTCTCCACGTTGCTCTTTCCGGTCCGACCGCCGCGCCGCGTCAGCCAGGGAACTCGCCTTCCAGTTCGCCGCAGAACCGCGCCAATTCTGAAAGGCTGTCGATGCGCACCACCTCGTCGCGCCCGGTGGTCAGGCCGACCCCGCGCAGCTTGGCGAAAGCCCGCGACAGGCTTTCCGGCTGCATGCCCAGCCGTTCGGCCAGGACTTGCTTCTCACAAGGCAGCAGGATTTTCTGTGGACCCGCCGCGCCGGGCCGCGCCTGCGCCTTCGCAAGCCCCAGTAGGTAGCTCGCCAGACGCTGCGTCGTGGACAGCAGCTTGATCTCCGTGATCTCGTGAATGGTGCCGCGCAGCCGTGCGGACGTTACGGCCAACAGGCCGAGCATCATGTCGAAGCGCGTTTCGAGATGATCTCGAAAGCCGTCGGCTGGGACGATCAGGGCACCGCCCTCGGTCAACGCCTGGGCACCCGCCGGCTGCACCCCACCGTCCAGCACGGCCTCCAGGCCAACCGGCTCGCCCTCGCCGTAGATTTCCGGAGCAAGCCCATCGGCCGGGCGATCCAGCACGACGCTGCCCGCGAGCACGATGAGGAACCGCTCGGCCGGCTCATTCGCCAACAGCAGGGTTTCGCCCGCGGCGAAGGTCCGGCCTTCGCCGTAGGCGACCAGCCTTTGGCTCTCCTCCTTGGGGAGATGTGCAAGGATCGGCGTGTTCGCCACGACGCGAGCGATGTTCAGGTCCATCATGTCCTGGCCCTTGAGCTTGCGCCAATGCGCAGTGCTTACCGGAAACGCGCCGAAGCGCGATCTTCAGGCAAGTTACCCACTGCTGGAAGTCTCGCTCTTGACGGAGATCAAGGGTGTTTGCGTCCTATTGGGCAACACGGGCACATTATTCCGTTAGTTTTTTTGATAAAATCAGGCGCGAGGCATGCTGGGTACCGATCCGCTCGACCGCCATGTCTTCTTCGTTGCCGGACTCCCCCGCGAAACGCGCAAGAGGCCAAGCACTTGACAGAAGTCAAGGTTGAGCGGCCTGTCTGCAGTCAACTCATAAGTGAAACTGTGCCGTGCCGGAGTGGCGAACGGACCCCCATCGGTTCATCGGCGGGGCGGAGAGGGCTTATGTCCATCAAACTGAAAATCCTGCTGCCAGTGGGCCTGCTGAGCGCGTTGCTGATCATGGCGAGCGCCTATCGGGCCATGGAGTCGTGGGAAGCTCTCACCGTGGCGCGGCATGCGGCTTCGGTAAACGTCACCGCCGATAGACTGTACATTGCCGCCGCCGCCTGGGCGGTCGAACGTGGCTCCACCGCCATAGCGCTCGCCGATCCGCAGCGCCCAAACCCCGTCATTCGCGCCAAGCGTCTGGAGGGGAACCAGGCTTTTGAAGAGGCGCTCGGCGCCATCGACCGGTTGCCGCGCACCCCCCGAATCGACGTCGCCGTCAAGCAACTGGCCCGGATCGGGCGTCTCGCCGACGAGGCTCGCACCGAGGTCGACGCCGCGCTAAGAAACGGCTTGGCCTCGGAGGGGCTTAGGCAGACGTGGATTCCCACCGTTACGGCTCTCATCATGGCCGGCCAGGATCTTCGGGCGGCGTTGGAGGCCACGGTGTCCACGGGCGTCGCGGCCCCTGTGGTCCAGGCTTTTGAACTGAAGGCCGCGCTCTGGCGGGCGGCTGAATTCGCCGGACGCGAGCGCGCCACTCTGGCGGCGGTCATCTCCGGCGGAAAGCCGCTGATCGTTAGGGAACTGGAGGTCGTGCTCACGGCACGCGGCGAGGTCGAAGGCTCGCTCGCCAGGGTCGCCGAGGCGAAGGACGCCTTCGGCCCGGCCTTCGCCGACGCCTACGGTGCGATCATGCGCGTGTATCTCGACAAGATCGACCCGCTCCGCATGGCGCTTTTCCAGTCCAGCGGCACCGCGCAGCCATACACGGTGACGGGCGACGAATGGTTCGCCGCGGCGACCCACGGGATCGACACCATCCTTTCGGCGCAGCGCGCGGCCTCCGCGGCGGCGAAAGCGGTTCTCGATGGCACCGTCGAGACGGCGTTCAATAGTGTTCTGCTCAGCATCGCCACACTCGCGGCGGTGCTGCTGGCGACCACGATGGCCGGATGGACGGCCGCCGCCGGCGTGGCCCGGCCGTTGCGGGCAATGACGGAAAGCATGCGGGCGCTGGCCGAGGGGCGCCTGGACACCGAAATCGTTGGAGGAGACCGGCACGACGAAGTCGGCGACATGGCCGCCGCCATGGACGTGTTCAAGGCCCAGGCAATCGAGAACGCCCACCTGCGCGCGGAGCAGGAGCGCGAGAGGGCCGCCTCCGAAGCGGCGAAGATCGCAGCGTTGCACAGGATGGCCGAGACGGTCGAGCGGGAGACGAGGGTCGCCGTCGATAGCGTGGCCGAGCGGACGCACCGGATGGATGCCAACGCACAGGCAATGGCGGATTCGGCGGGACGCATGTCATCGAATTCCCAGGCCGTCGCCGCGGCCGCCGCGCAGGCTTTGACCAACGTGCAGACAGTGGCCGCCGCCACGGAAGAACTCACCGGTGCGATCCGGGAAATCGGCGCCCAAGTTTCGCACGCGACCGAGGTCACCAAGCGCGCGGTCGAAAAGGGGCGCGGCACGCAAAACACCATCAGCTCCCTGTCCGAGGCGGTGGCGAAGATCGGAGACGTCAGCAAGCTCATTTCCGACATCGCCTCGCAGACAAACCTGTTGGCGCTGAACGCGACTATCGAAGCGGCGCGCGCGGGAGACGCGGGCAAGGGATTCGCCGTGGTGGCGAACGAGGTGAAGCACCTAGCCAATCAGACCGCCAAGGCAACCGAGGACATCGCGGCGCAGATCGCCGCCATCCAGTCGGTCACACAGGACGCGGTTCATGCGGTGCAGGACATTGGGGGCACCGTCCTGGAGATCGAGGCGGTCTCCGGGGCGGTCGCGGCGGCGATGGAAGAGCAGAGCGCAGCCACGTCGGAGATCAGCCGGAACGTCGTCGAAACCGCGGCCGCGGCACAGGATGTCTCGTGCAAGATCGCCGAGGTCTCGGACGAGGTGCGGGCGACTGGAAGCCGTGCCGGCGACGTGCGGAACGTCGCGAGCGATGTGGCGCTGAGCATCGAAGAACTGCGCAACGTGCTGGTGCGGGTGGTCCGGACGTCCATGAGCGAGGTGGATCGGCGCCACGAGCCGCGCCATCTCGTTCACGCCCCCTGCCGGGTGGAGATCGACGGGTGCAAGAGCACGGCCTTGTTGGGTGACATCTCCGAAGGTGGAGCCATGCTGAAGGAAATCGCGGCTGCGGGCGCTGGCTCTATCGGAATCCTTCGGATCGACGGCATTCCGATGGCCCTGAAGTTCGTCGTCCGGAGCGTCGGAAAGGACGATCAGGCGCATCTCGCATTCGATCTTGAGCCTGAGCAGCGGGATCGGCTGTCCCAGGCTATCCATGACCTGCTCCGCTCCAAAGGGGCACGGGACTGACTTCCGCGCTCTGCCCGCGCGGTTCACGCCATTCGGATCTTCGCAAAGACTTCCGGCCCAGGTCCGGGTGCTGCGCATCCTAATCGGTCGTTACTACGGATTTCACTCTTGCGCCGGAAGGGCCGTCCACCACATCACCTCACTGTGTCCGGGGCTTCCGTCCGAGCGTATCCGGCGTGCTTTGTTGCCGGTGATACGGAGGGGTGGGGGAGCACCTGCGCGGCCCTGGCGGATTTTTCATCCAGGAGCGATTTTTCCGCCAATGGCTGCAAATGCCGTGCGGACGCTGCGCAGGAGTCCGGCGGGTCGCCCCGTATCAACGGCGGGAACATTCCCAGGCAATCGGGGGCAGGGGCATGTCGGACGCGCTGGCCGGTGTCAACTCCATGGTGTCGGGCCTGACCGACTCCATCAACAACGCCATCTCCGCGCACCAGGCGCAGAAGGAGCAGGAGGCCGCCGCGGCGGCGAATGTCCAGGAGTTCCAGAAGCAGGTCAACAAGTCCGCGTCCAACCTCCAGGGTCAGGCGACGGACATGGGCATCCTGGCGAAGAACGTGACCCGCCTGAACGTCGTCAGCAATCTGGCGGCCGGCGACAAGGTGGACTTCTACCGCTTCCGCGTGACCAGCCAGGGCGAGGCGACGCTTGGCCAGGTCGGCGACGACGGGCTGCGGGTCCAGCTGATGACCAGGCTCGGCACCGTGATCGCCGACAGCGATTCCGACTCCGGGAAGGATTACGAGAAGTTCAAAAGTCTTCAATCCGGCGAGCTGACGCTGGACCGCGGCGAATACTCGATCCGCGTGACCCGCCAGAAGGGAGAGTCGGAAAAGGATGTCAAGAACTACGCCCTCCAGCTCCAGATGGGCGGCTACACCCAGGACTACGACACCGTCGCCAAGCAGCCGGACAAGAGTTCCAGCCCCTATCAGATGTCCACCGCCCAGCAGACGATGCTGAGCGGGCTGAACGACGCGATCACCAGCCTCTCCTCCATCTCCTATGGGCAGACCGGCACGGAGAAGCTGCTGGGCAGCTTCAACCTGTTCGTCTGACGGCGCTGCCGCACCGAAGAATAACGCAAGGCCATGACGGATCATCACGACAGCGCGCCGGCGGCGGGCCGGCGCGGCGGGCACGGGTCGCCTTGGCAGGCGGTTCTTTACGACCCGGCGCGGGCAGAAGGCGCCTTCCTGCTCGGGCTGGCGGCGGCGCGGCTGGGGCGGACGGAGGCGGCCATCCGCTGGTTCCGGCGCGCCCTCCGGCTGCAACCCGGCTGGGCGGACGGCTGGGCGGCGCTGGCCGACGCCTGCCGCCGCGGCGGGCGCTGGACAGACGCGGCGGCGGCCTTCGCCACGCTGCTCGCACTGGCCCCTGCCCATGGCGCGGCGCTGATCAACCTCGCGGTGCTGGAACGGGCCGCCGGGCGTCCGCAAAGGGCGGTGCGCCAGCTCTTCCGCGCCCTGGCGCTCGATCCCCGGCAGGCCGGAACCTGGAACAATCTGGGCAACGCGCTGCGGGATCTGGGCGCGACCGTCCAGGCCGCGGCGGCGTGGCGGACGGCGCTGGCGCTCGACCCGCAGCAGACGGACGCGCTCGGTAACCTGGGCGGCGCGCTGCGCGACCGGGACCGCTTCGCCGAGGCGCGGGTCGTGCTGCGCCGGGCACTGGCTCTGGCGCCGCAGCACGCGGCGCTTCACGGCGTCCTGGCCTATGCGCTGAGCGGCGAGGGCCAACTGGAAGAGGCGGAGCGGGCCTGCCGCCGCGCGCTGGCGCTGACGCCGGCTCTGGCCGACCCGCTGTGCACGCTCGGCCTGACGGTTCAGCGGCGCGGTGGCGCCGATGCCCTGCGCTGGTTCGACCGGGCCGCGGCGGCGTCGCCGGGCCACCCGCTCGCCCGCTTCAACCGCGGGCTGGCGGAACTGGAAGGCGGTGCGCTCGCCGAAGGCTGGGCCAACTACGCCTGCCGCTTCGCCGCCGGCCGCGCCGGACGGGAGCGGCGCTTCTCCATCCCCGAATGGCGGGGGGAGCCGCTGGCCGGCAAACGGCTGTTCATCTGGCGGGAGCAGGGGGTGGGGGACGAATTCCTGTTCGCCTCCTGCTACGCCGACGCCATCCGGCAGGCGGGGAGGGTGGTCATCGAGTGCGAGCCGCGCCTGCTGCCGCTGTTCGCCCGCTCCTTCCCCAAGGCCACCGTCCGGGCCGAGCAGCCGCTGCGCGGGCGGGCGCGGGTGGAGACGGTGGACTGCGATCTGCATATTCCCGCGGGCTCGCTGCCGCGTTATCTGCGCGGTGGGCTGGCGGACTTCCCGCCGCGGTCCTCCTGGCTGTTTCCCGATCCGGCGCGGATGCTGGACCGGCGGCAACAACTGGACGGCATCGGCGGCGACCTGCGCGTGGGCATCGCGTGGCGCAGCCAGCTGATGACCATGGAGCGGCAATGGTCCTATCTGCCGCTGGACGCGTGGGGGCCGGTGCTGGGCGTGCCGGGGGTAACCTTCGTGAACCTCCAGTACGACGACTGCGAGGCCGAGATCCTGCGGGCGGAGGCGCGCTTCGGCGTGCCCATCTATGAGCTGGAGCGGCTCGACCTGAAGAACGATTTCGAAGGAACGGCGGCGCTGACCGCCAACCTGGATCTGGTGATCGCGCCGGCCAATTCGGTGGCGGAACTGGCCGGGGCGCTGGGCGTGCCGGTCTGGCGCTTCGGCGCGCGGGACTGGACCCATCTCGGCAGCGGCGTGCGTCCCTGGTACCCGTCCATGCGGGTCTTCCATCCCCGCGCGGGCGAGCCGCTTTCCGCGGCGCTGGGGCGCATCGCGGCGGATCTTGGCCGCGCCGCCGCCCTGGCGCGCCGGGCGGGTGCGGAGGCGCCGGGGCCGCGTCTTCCCGCCCGCCCGGCGCGTCGCGACCACACCCAGGCCCCCTCGTTGCGGCGGCATTGAGCCGCGGCGGCCGGATGTTGCCGGGGCCGCCGCGCATCCTCGCCTTTTGACGGGTAGGGGATCAGACCGGACGATTGATGCCCGGCAAAGGAGCGGCATCGGGCGTCAAGGCGTCGGAGGATGCCGTCCCGGCGCCGGCTGTCCTGGCGCCGAAGGCGCGTTCGAAGATGCGGTCGGCCAGATCGGCGGGGGGCGTGGCCTCACCGTCCGTTTCCGCCAGAGCAAGGTCGATGGCCACCATCTCGTCCAGCATGGCCTGGGCCGCGATGGACTGGGCGAGAAGGCGGCGCGCCTCCCGCAGCGTCGCGCGGGGCCAGCGCTCCAGATCGCCGCCGTGGCGGTCCAGAAGCTCGCGAAACTCGTCTTCGGTCATCGCGTCATCCGTCTTCGAACGAATCCCTGGCGGCTTGCGCGCTGGCGCGCAACAGCGTGCGAAGCTGCTGACGGGCGCGTTTCAGCAGCGATTCCACAGCAGTTACACTGATTTGCATAATGGTCGCAACCTCGGCGCTGCTCAAGCCCTCGTTATAACAAAGGGCGAGGGCGGCGCGCTGCTGCGGCGGCAGCCGGTCCTGGGCGTCGCGCAGGCGGGCGGCCACCTGCCGGCGCTGGATGTGGGTGACGGCGTCGGGGGCGTGGTCCGGCGGCTCGGGCACGGAGTCCAGATCCTCGCCCGCCGGGCGGCGCTTGTGGTCGATGCAGCGGTTCACCACCACCCGGTAGAGCCATGTGGTGAATTTGGCCCCCTCGTCGGTCCAGTGGCCGCGCCGCTGCCAGACCTGGAGAAAGGCGTCCTGGGCGATGTCCTCCGCCTCGGCGTCGCTGCCGGACATGCGGCGGGCGAGCGCGTAGGCGCGCTTCAGGTGGCGGTGGACGAGCGTGCGGTAGGCCGCCTGATCCCCGGCACGGATGCGCGCCATCAGGACCTCGTCGGTCTCCGCCGCCAAGCCGGTCATGCCCCTGCCGGACACGGATTTGGAAAGGGTGCCGGACGGACGTGTGCCGTCCTCAGCCGAACAGGCCGCCGCGCGCATGATCCATGGATCTCCCGATCACGGATGCGTGCGACCCTTTGGCCGAAGCACCGGTTGAACTGGGGACCGCGCCGCGTTCTGCGGCGATGGTCTGCCAAGCCTTCGTCATGAAGGACAACTGGCGGATGATGGCCTCGGTCGCGGCCACGGGGTCCCGGCGCGCGGCGGCCAGACCGGCCTGCCGGACCAGGGACCGGTAGAAGCGCCGCAGCGTTGCCGCGACATCCCCACCTTTATCCAATTTCAGAAGCGAATCAAGCCCTAAGAGAATGGTGATGGCGCGGTCCATGGCCTGGAAATGGGCGTCGAAACGGCCGTCCCGCGCGGCGTCGCGCGCCTGATGCAGATGCGCCGCCGCCGTCTCGTACAGGCGGACGACGGCAACCAGGGGCGGCAGCGCCGCGCTGTTGGCGGAAGCGTAGGCGGACAGGGCCTTGGTCAGGGTCGGGTTGCGCATGGCGCGGCTTCTCCGGATGGGGATGCGGTGGCGTTGGCGGGCGCGCGGCGCCGTCAATCGTCGCTGCTTTCCTTGTATTTCAGCTGCTGGAGCAGGAGGTTCGCGGCCTCCGCCTTGGCCTCCAGCCGGGCGTAGTAGGCGGTCAGGCGGGTGCGGTAGTCCTCCGCCTTCGTCTTGATGTCGTCGGACCGCCGGGTCATGTCGGTGTTGTCGGCGTCGAGCTGCGAGACGATCCGGGCGATGTCGCCGCTGTCCTTCGCCGCGATGCCGTTGAGCGTCGTGTAGAGCCGGTCGGCCAGCCCTTGCGAGAAGCCGACGTCCACCGACCCGGTCTGACCGGTGTAGACCAGCACCAGTCCGGCAAAGGCGGTGCCGTCGTTGCCGATGATGCGGTTGCCGCTGACCCGGAACAGCGAGGAGTCGCCGTCCACCGACGCGCCGGACAGGGTCCCGTCCTCGGCCACCGTGATGTCCAGCGTAAAGTCCGTTCGGCCGAGGCTGCGGTCGTAACGCAGCAGCTCCAGGTCGGTGGAGGAGCTGGTCATCTCCAGCCCCAGCAGCTTGCGCACCGCGTCGATGTCGCCGGTCAGGGCGGCGTTCAGCGCCGTCTCGTCCACCGTCAGCGTGTTGTCGCTGGCGAAGGTGATGCCCAGGCTGGCCAGCGACACGGTGCCGCCGTCGTCCGTCGTCACCTTCGCGTTCAGCGCGTCGTAGACCGACTTTGTGACCTGCCGCAGCAGGCTGTCCGCGAACAGGGTGGCGTCGCTGCTCGCGGTGCCGCTGCTGCCGACGGTCTGATGGCTTTGGGCGAAGGCGCGGAAGGCGTTGTAGGCGTCCACGAAGCCGGTGATCGCGCTTTTGATCGACGCCAGGTCGGTGCCGATCTCCACCCCGATCGTCTGGCCGGGCAGGGCGGCGTAAAGGTCGAAGGTCAGCCCGTCGACGGCGTCGGTGATGGTGTTGCCGCTGCGCTCCACCCGCACCCCGTCCACGGTGACGACGGCGTTCCGTGCCGCCACCAGCTCGTTGGCGTAGCCGCCGTCCGCGTCGGTCAGGCCGAGGCCGGTGAGGACGCCGCTGCCGCCATCATCAAGTGTGATCGCCTTGCCGGTGTCGTTGGCGGTGAGGATGAGCTGGTACTGGCTGTCGGTCACCTTCACGATGCTGGCGGTCACACCGCTGGTGGATTTCCGGGCGTTGATGGCGTCGCGGAGGTCGGTCAGGGAATCCCCGGCCTCCACGTCGATGGACACCGCGGTGCCGCCCGCGACGCCCAGCGTGAGGGTGCCGGACTGGCCGAGCGCGGCGCTCTGGCTGGCGGTGGTCGCCGCACCGATCTTGTGGCGGGTGGCGACCTGCTCCACCACGATGGAATAGGTGCCGGTTTCCGCCCCGTCCGCCGCGGTCACCGACAGCACGTCGCCCGCCGCGGTGGAGCCGCCTCCCGACAGATAGGCGGTGCGCTCCTCGAACAGGTTGCTGCCGCCGCCGGTCGAGACGCTGCGGTTGCGCAGCCCGTCCAGCGACGTGTTCACAGCCAGCAGCAGGGATTGCATGTCCTCGTAGGCGGCGATCCTGGCCTCGTTGGCGGTGATGGTCGTGTCGATGCGGTCGGCGCGCGACAGGCGCTTCTGCACCGACGCCTCGACCAGCGACGAATAGTCGATGCCCGTGCCCGACCCGCTGGCGATCAGCGACGAGCTGCCGGTCGATGCGGCGGTCGAGGATGACGTCGAGGACACCGTCGTCATGGGCGTTGATCCGGGGAAAGGGGGAGCGGGCGAGGGAGAGGGCGGTGTGGTGCGTTCGGCACACGCCCGTCCCCCTCACCCTGACCTTCCCCATGGGGAAGGGGAGCGAAAAACCGCCTTACCGCAGCAGCGACAGCAGGTTCTGCGGCATCTCGTTGGCCTGGGACAGCACGGCGATGGCCGCCTGGGTCAGCACCTTGGTCGAGGCCAGCTCCGCCTGCTCCGCGGCGACGTCCACGTCCATGATCGCCGACTGCGCCGCCTCGGTGTTCTCGATGGAGGTGTCCAGCACCTGGCCGCGGAACTCGAAGCGGGAGATCAGGGCGCCCACGTCGGCCCGCGCGCTCGACAGCGTTTCCACCGCCGTGTCCAGCGCGGTCAGCGCGGCGCTCGCCGTGGCGGAGGTGCCGACGTCCAGCGTGCCGATGGACAGCCCGGTCGAGTTCACGTTGGCGATGGTGACGGTGATCTTGTCCGTGCTTTCGGTGCCCACGCGGAAATCCACGCCGGTGGCCCAGGCGCCGTTGCCGTCCAGCAGCGGGTCGTCGTTGAAGCGGGTGCCGGACGTGATGCCGTCGATTTCCTCGATGAGTTGCTGGAACTCGGCGTCCAGATAGCCGCGCTCGGTGTCGGTGACGGCGCCGGACAGCGACTGGGTGGCCAGCGAGCGCATGCGCTGCACGATGTCGGACACGCGGGACATGCCGCCGTCCGCCGCCTGGAGGATCGAGGAGCCGTGCGAGGCGTTGGTCGCCGCCTGCTTCAGCACCGTGATGTCGGAGGTCAGCGAGGTGCCGACGGCCAGCCCCGCCGCGTCGTCCGACGCCTTGGTGATGCGCGAGCCGCTGGCGATCTTGGAGACCGAACTCGACTGGTTCTCGGAGTTGATGTTCAGGTAGCGCAGCGCGGAGTTCGCCGCCGTGTTGGTGGAGATGACGGGCATGATGTGCCTCCTGGTCGGAGCCTGATCGGATGGTGGGGCCGCCTGTGCATCAGCCCTCATTGCGTCTCACGGCCGGCGCGGCGAAAGCTGGCGCGGAATCTTTGGCTCAGAGGAAATCGGTCAGGTTGGTCTGCTGGAGGATCTTCATCAGGCTCATGGTCGATTCCAGGTTGGCCTGAAGCTGTGACAGCCGCGTCGTCGCCTCCGCGAGGTCGATGTTGCGGATGTCCTCGACGTGGGTCTGGAGGATGAGCTGCTCCTCCAGGTGCCGGTCGATGGTCCGCTCCAGCGTGGCGGAGGCGGAGCCGAGCGTCGCCTGCACCACAGTCAGCCCGTCCGCCGCCGCGTCGGCGAGGTCGGACGCCTCGTCCACCAGGGCGGTGTCCACCGGGTTGGTCGGCATGTTGGCGATCAGGCTGATGGAGCGCAGCGCCTTCTCGATGGACGGGTCGTCGGCGGTGACGCCGTACTGGACGATGAGGTCGTCGGCGGCCTGGAAGTAGGAGACGCTGCCGTCGCCCTTGTAATAGCCGGTGTCGGCGGCGGAGGGGCTGGTCGCCGCCGGCAGGCCGTCCAACGACACCGGCGCACGGTCGGTGCGCCCCCCGGCGAACAGGTAGCGGCCCTCCTGCTGGGTGTTCAGCAGCCCGGCGAACTCCGTCATCAGGGCCTGCGCCTCGCTTTTGATGCCATCCGCGGCGCCGCTCCCGGCCCCCTGGAGGCTGGCGACGAGGCTGCGTACCCGGTTGGCGAGGTCGATCATCCCGCCCACGGCGTCGTGCATGGTCTGGATGCGCCCGCTGACCACCTCTCCCTCGTCGACATAGCGTTCGGAGCGGCGGTAGTGGCTCTCCAGGTTGACGAGGCGCCCGCTGTCGCCGGCGATGCCCTTGTAATCGACGGATTTCTCGCCGGTCGCTGCCTGCACCTGGGCGGCGGCCACCCGCGACTCCGCCGCCAGCATATAGCGGACGAGCTGGTTCTGGTGGTTGAAGGTCGCGATCCGTTCCATGCCGGTCCCCTTTCATATGCCTCATGCGCCGGCTCTCGGCGGATGCCGGTGGCATCCGCCTGCCGCCAGCGGGAACCCAGTTCCCGCGAGAGGCGGGCTCCGGCCGCATGCGCGGCCGGGACCGCAGTCGCGGTCCAAAGCGGATCGCAATCCGCTTTAGCGAACCAAATTCAGCGCCGTGTCGAACATCTCCTGCACCGCCTTCATGACCGCGGCGGCAGCTTCGTAGGCGGATTGCAGGGCGCTGATCGCGGCGGTTTCCTCGTTGACGTTCACGCCGCTCTGCGAGGCCATCGTGGACTCCAGCCCGCTGGCGTAGGAGTCCTGGTCCTCGTAGGCGGTGGCGGCGCGGGAGGCGGCGGTCGCCGCCCCCTGGACGATGGCGCCCGCATAGTGGGAGAAGGTGCCCGTCCGCCCGGACAGGCCGCCCGCCGTGTCGAAGGACTGCGTCCCGGAGAAGGCCGTCTTCAGTGCCTGCGCCACCGAGCCCTCCCCGGCGGACAGCGCCGATCCTCCGGCGGCCAGCGTCGCTGCGGTGGAGAGCGCGCCGGTCGCCAAGCGTCCGCTGTCCTGAGCGATCGCGTCGCTCACCCTCAGGTCGGCGGCGCCGGTGCCGGTCAGCAGGTCGTTCAGCCCGAAGCGGGCGGAGAATCCCTGGCCGTCCGCCCCCGCGGTGCCGTCGCCGCCCAGCGCCACGCCGTTCGCGGAGTCGTCGGCCTGGATGACCAGCCGCCCCTGGGCGTCGAGGTGGGCCGAGAGGGACTCCATGGCGTCGATGGCGTCCACCGCCTCCTGCACGGTGGTGTAGGCGGAGAGGTCGAGGTCCAGCAGCTCCACCGCCGTTCCGTCCGCCGCCGTGACGGCGACGCGCAGCGTGCCGCCGCCGTTCAGCGCGTCGCTGCCCGCAACGCCGGTGGAACCGGTCAGCGCGTTGGGCGGGGGGACTGCGGTGCCCTGGTTGTGGATGCCGTTCAGCGTGTCCTTCAGCGTCAGCGCCAACTCGTCCAGCCGGGCCTGCTGCGCCGGGAGGTCGGTGTCGCGGACCTGGATCAGCCCGCCCAGCGTGCCGGAGGAGACGGTGCCGGTGACGTCCTTCCCGTCGATGGTGATCGGGCCGAAGCTCGTCCCGGCGCCGACCGTCGCGGCGGGCGTGTAGGACAGCCGGTGCACAGCGGAGTCCAGAAGCGACGTGCCGGAGGATGTGGAGACGCGGACCATGCCGTTGGCGTCGGTCTGGTAGCGGATGTCGATGTCCCCGGCGAGGCTCTTGAGCGCGGTGTTGCGCTGGTCCTCCAGGTCGCTGGTGTCCTGGCCGAGCGCCTTGCCGGTCTGGATGCGGTCGTTCAGGTCCTTCAGCGTGTCGAGCGTGCCGTTGATCCGCGTCACCGTGTCGGCGATGGCGTGGTCGGCCTCGCCACGCAGGTCCTGCACCGCCTTGGAGGTGGAGCGCAGCGTTTCCGCCACCGCGGTCAGGTCGTCCACCGCCGCCGCCTTGGCGCTGCCGCTCTCCGGGGAGGTCGCCAGCGTGGCCAGCGTCTCGCCCAGCGTGTCGATGACCGAGCCGAGCGACGACGCGGAGGTCGTGGCGCCCAGCCGCTCCTGGAAACGGTCGAGATAGTCGCTGACCGTCCGGCTGAGGCCCAGTCCGGACTGCGCCGACACCAGTGACGTCAGCAGGTAGCGGTCGACCGTGTTGCCGATGCCAGCGACGTCCACCCCGGTGAAGCCGATGGCGGTGTCGCTCGCCGTCGCCTTGGCGGTCTTGCGGGTGTAGCCCTCCGTGCCCGCATTGGCGACGTTGGCCGAGGCGACCGCCATGCTCACCTCGTTGGTGCGCAGCGCGGAGGTGGCGATGCTGCCGGCGACGCGCAGGGACATGACGGCTCTCCTGTGCGGCGGGTCAGGCGGTGACGGCGACGCGCTTCGCGCCGGCCATCCGCCCGAGCGCCGCGTAGGAGCGCGCCGGAGTGGCGGCGGCGGCGCGCAGCGCCGCGCCGATGGCCGCCTGCCGGGCCTGCCGGGCCTTCGCCTGCGCCTCCAGCGCGCGCACCGACCGCCCGAGCGGGGCCAGCGCGCCGTCCAGCGCCTTGCGCACCGCCAGCCGGGTTTCCAACGGGATGCGCTTGCTCTGCGCCGCGGCCACCGCGTCGCGCAGCGTCCCGGCCTGGGCGTGCAGGAGCATCTGCATGGCGCCGGCCGCCCGCAGGGCGTCCACCGCGTGGCCATCCCGCGCGGCACTAGCGGCGCGCTCCGCGTGGTCTTCCAACTCCGCGACGAAGCGGGCGATGACCGCCACTGGGTCCGGGCGGGCGGCGGGCCGGGGAGGTGTGGGCGAGCCATGCGGGGTGGGGAGCATTGGAGGTCTCCTTGGAAAAAAGGGGAGAGGATCAGCCGCGCAGGGCGCCGGTTCGGCGGTAGGCGGTGGCGGCGCGCTGGGCGCTGCCGGTCTGCCGGATCGCCGCCTGCACCGCGGCCCGTGCCGCGGCGATGCGCGCCCGCAGGCCCAGCAGGTCGTCGATCAGCGCGAGGCGCTCCGCCGCTCCCGGAACCGGCTGGGACCGGTGGCGGTCCACCCGGCGGGCAAGGCGGCGCAGCTCGGCGTCCAGAACGGCTTCGCCGTCGAGAAGCGGTTGCGGCGGGTGCATGGCCGTCACCGTCAGCGCTTCATGGCGATCAGCGTGTCCATCATGTCCTGCGAGGTCGTGATGACCTTGGAGGCGGCGGAATAGGCCTGCTGCGCGACGATCATGCGGCTGAACTCGTCGGTCAGCTCGACCGTGGAGCTTTCCAGCGCGCCCGCCGTCACCGTCCCGGCCTTGGCGTCGCCCGCTGTGCGGAGCTGGTACTGCCCGGCTCCCGCCGTCTGGGTGAAGGTGGTGCCGGTGACGCTTTCCAGCCCGTCAGCGTTGGCGAAGGTGGCGATGGGGATCTGGTAGATCGCCCGCGTCTCGCCGTTGTCGAAGACGGCGCGGACGATGCCGTCCTTGCCGATGGTCGTGCCGGTCAGGGAGCCGGGCTTATAGCCGTTCTGCGTCGTGGTCTCGACGCTGACCGAGGGCGTGCTGTCGCCGGATGCGTGCTGGGTCAGCCCGTTGTTGCTGTTGGCGGTGCCGAGGTTCAGCGCGACCGCGCTGCCGCCGGCCCCGGTGGTCCATCCATCGACGGAGAAGGACAGGGCGGACAGGTCGGCGGCGGTCGTCGTGCCGTCCGCGGCCACCGTGGCGGCGGAGGCCAGCGTGCCGTCGGTGTTGAAGGAGAGCTGGATGGGGAAACCGGCGATGGTCCCGGTGGTCCGGGTGGCGTCGGAGGACATGACGGGGTCGGAGGCGTCCAGCTCCCAGCTGTTCTCGCCGGTCTTGGTCCAGCTCAGGGTGATGGAGTGGCTGACGCCCAGGCTGTCGAACATCTCCATGTCGGTGGTGAAGCTGTCGCCGGTGTCCGCGTCCGAGGGCAGGTTGGCGTCGATTCCCATGGTCGAGGTCGCCTTGGGCGTGCCCTTGATGTTGGCGACATTGACCGGGACGAGACTGTCCACCGACCCCTTGTTGCCGGCGGCGACGGTGCCGTTGGCGTTCAGCGCCCAGCCGTAGAGATAGTAGCCCTCGCTGTTCGACAGGTAGCCCTGGGCGTCGGTGGAGAAGGAGCCGTTGCGGGTGAAGGCGACGGTGCCGTCCGCGGTCTCCTCCGACACCACGAAGAAGCCCTCGCCGTTGATCGCCATGTTGGTGGAGACCGACGACGACTGGATCTCGCCCTGCGCGCTGATGTTGCGGTAGGTGGTGGCCAGCACGCCGCCGGTCTGCTCGTCGATGGTCGAGGTCTTGTTGATGTAGGAGTTGAAGTTCGTCCCGGTGCTCTTGAAGCCGGTCGTGCTGGAATTGGCGATGTTGCTGGAGATGGAGGCGAGCGCCTTGCTCTGCGCCATCAGGCCGGACGTGGCGCTGTACATCGCGCTGGTGATGCTCATCGTCGCACCTGTCGCAAGGAAATGGATGGGGGAGGGGGGGTCAGCTCAGCGACAGCACGTCGTCGGCGGACACGCTCACGCCGCCGATGCCCAGCGCCGCGGTGGTGCCGGAGGTGTCCACGGAGGTGACCGTGCCCTTGATTCGCGTCTCGGTGGCGATGGCGGTCTTGCCGGCGTCCTCCGCGGTGACGGTCAGGCTGTAGGCGCCCGAGCTGTGGACCGCGCCGTCGCGCCCCGTGCCGTCCCAAGTGAAGGAATGGCTGCCCTGGCCGGTGGCGCCGCTGTCCTGGTAGACGATGGCCCCGTCCTCGTCGCGCACCGTCAGGGTGACCGACGCGGCCTCGCTGTTCAGCGAATATTCCCAGTTGGCGGCACCGTTCTGCAGGGCGGTCGTGTCGCCCTCCGCCGTCACCGTCCGCCCGAGATAGCCGAGCGCCGAACTGCCGGTTCCCAGCGCCTGCACCGCCGAGGTCAGCTCGTCCAGCTTGTCGCTCATGGACATCTGCTGCTCCAGCGAGGAGAGCTGCACGAGCTGGCTGGTGTATTGCGCGGTGTCCACCGGGTTGGTCGGGTCCTGCACCTCCAGCTGCTTCAGCAGAAGCGTCAGGAAGGACTGGTAGCTGCCGGCCAGCGAGGCAGATGAGCTTTTGGCGGACGAGGTGGTTGTGACGGTCGAGGAGCTGAGCGAGTCAACCTGCATGGCGGCCTCCAGGATGCAGCCTCCCCGTCGCAGGAATCGGGGATTCCGCGCCCGTTTCGGCATGATGGTTCCGGCGTGTGGTCCGGGAGGAAGCGCCGCAGGGCGGAGCGTTGTCCCGTTCTGTGGCTATCCACGGAGGGGATCGGAAAAGCTGGCGGAGTTTTTTTGGTTCTGTTGCAGGGTTTGCCACGCAGGCCAGATCGCGTAGAACCCTGGCCGGTTCGGCAGCTGGGGTGACGGGGTGATGCGGTCGAAGAGGAACCCGTTCAAAGGGCGGCAATTCACGTCCGACGTCATCTTGTGGGCGGTGCGCTGGTACCTGCAGTTCCCAATCAGCTACCGCGATCTCGAGTGCATGCTGGCCGACCGCGGCGTTTCGGTCGACCACACGACCCTGTACCGCTGGATCCAGGTGAACCGCACCGGAGATCGACAAGCGCCTGCGCCCGCACCTGGGCATGACGACCGGCTCCTGGCGGGTGGACGAGACCTACGTGAGGGTGAAGGGGCGGTGGATGTACCTGTACCGCGCCGTCGACGCGCGTGGGCAGACCATCGACTTCCTCCTCAGTGCCAAACGCGATGCCGCGGCCGCGCGCCGCTTCTTCCGCAAGGCGCTGAGGCAGGCGCACACGGTCAACCCGCGCACCATCACCGTCGACAAGAACGCCGCCTACCCGAGCGCGACTAAAGTGATGAAGAAAGACAACGAGCTGTGGCGCTTTGCCAAGCTCCGACAAGTCAAGTATCTTAACAATATCGTTGAGCAAAATCACCGCCGGATCAAGCGGTTGGTCCGGCCAGGGCTCGGCTTCAAGAGCTTCCACACCGCGCGGCGGACCATCGCTGGCCATGAGGTCATGGCGATGGTGCGCAAAGGGCAGGTCGCCGCCATGCCCGCCAACGACATGTCGGCCCAGGTCGCCTTCATCGCCACCCTGTTCGGGGTTGCCGCCTAAAGTTGCTGAGCCGGGGGCGCGATCACCCTCGGCTAGACTTCGCAACGAAACCGTGCAGGCGGACCACCCGATCGTTGGCGGCGACAAGGACATGGAAAGGGGTGGGGTGGTGGCACGTGACCGATCGGGAGCGCTGTGGACGCTCCTGGTCGCCGCCGCAGGGCGGGTGTTGCTTTCTTCTGAAAAATTTCTTTGAAAAATCTGAGCGTCAAAGACATTGTTTTCTCGATACCAGAGCGACCCTATCCCTCCGGAATCAATGGTTTAATCAGAGTTTTTCTAAAGATAGTTTCTAATAGCAAACTTTGCTTAAGCAACAATGTGGGCTTCGGCGCAAATTCCTATCAATTTCTGATAAAGCTAGTACGATTCCAAAATTCAGGTCCATTCACCACCCCTCATGAGACGTGTGCGTGGGTGGGAATATCTGGCGGGAAATCCGAGCGGGTAACCGACGTTACGGATGCTTCAACACAGTTGAGATGGTGATGGGCTCCGCGTCGTTCAGCGCCTGACGCATCGCCCGCTCGTCGGTGAAACGGCCGCGCAGGAGCCGCCCCTCGCAGACCACTTCGACATGGTCGGCAGCGAAGGGCCAAGGATCGACAACCAGTTCCGCCGGATCGCCAGACGGTGAACGGACGTGGATCTCCGTCCGGGCCTCGCCGATGGTCGGAACATTGGGAATGCAAGCTTCGCTGGTGAGACCCCATCCGATCTGCAAGGACATGCGGTCCACAGCGGCGACAAGCAATCGGTTGCGCTCGATCGCTTGCGGGGAGAGAGCTGGCGAGTAACGCGGGTTGCCCGACAGCGCCTCGATGCAGGCGCGTTGGAAGCGGTGCTGGTCGTCCAAGAAGCGGCGAACCAGCGCGGCATCCTCCGGCGACGCCTTGGCGAAATCGAAAAAGCTGCCGTAGATCGTGTCGGCGTGCAGCGAGACGAGGAGGGCCGGATAGCGCCCGAACGCGAGCGCGCGGCGCACACCGTCCGTCCAAAGGCTGGTATGAATGGCCGTGCCGAGTTCCTGGAAGCTGTGCGGGCGGGCGGTCTGGGGGGCCAGCGTCGGGGCGACTTCCCAGGACAGCCAGCCGATGTCGTGCAGTTCCGCCCCGAGGCAGACCTCCTCGTAGGGTACGGGCGGAGCGAAGACCTCATTGCCCCAGGCGCGGAGCAACTGACCTGACAGCCAGGCATGGCTCGGCTGCGGGATGGCGATCACATCTTTGCCGACATCGCGAAACAGCATGGTCAATTCCTCCAGCTCATGGTCGAGCCCGAGGCTGGCGACCTGGGCCCTGTAAACGGATGCTGCCGGGGATCGTCTCTTTGGATGCAAGCGTGCCGGTCGGCCGAATGGATGGAACGCTCGTCCCGCTTACCCGATGACCCCAATTCGGCCATGGGCTTTTCCGCGTTTTCCTTGGCTTGGTTCAAAAAGCCCATGCTGCCCGGACGGTATGAGGCGCACCTCCAACCCCTGCGCAGAAGTCCCGCTTTGGGTCAAGCCGGGTTCATTGGCTCGGCAGGCTGGACGGCAGCTTCCTCGGGTTCCGCTGGCGGGGCGGGGACGGGCTCATCATCGTCCTCCTCCGGAGGGCGGCCAAGGCAGGCCCCATCAGGGCGGGCGAATGGTGACAAGGTCCGGGGTGCGGGTCGGTGAGACTTCATGGTGCCTCCTCACGCCAGAACAATGCCCAGGTGGCATCGTCATGGGGAAATGTTGAAAACCTACTTGCTGTCAGGCGTCTTGGCATACCGAATGTTGGGTGACGTGCGCATGCGGACCGAGACGATCTCTGGCTTGGCCGGATGAAAGGCAGCCCAATCCGACACCGCTGATCTTGCGCGTTTACCGCACGCAGTTGCCGACGATCTGGTAACAGAGGGTGGCGTCGCGGTTCTGGTTGTAGCGGACCTCGACGATGCGGTCCTCACGAAGCACGACCGTGGCCTCGCACCGATAGGTCCGGACATAGGTCGTAACGTCGGGCTCCCAGAGGAGCGGTCCCCGCGGTCCCAGCCACGGATTGGGTTCCCAATCGACGTCGCGGTCGATGAGGGTCTGTTGCCGGGTGTAGATCATGAACTCGGCGTCGCCGACGGCGGCCATGCGCTCCGGTACGCCGGCGCACGCCATTAGATCCCCCTTGCTCATGCCGACCATGGCCGTTGGCGCGCGCAACGCCAGCTCCGCCTGTGGGTTGGCGCAAGATCCCGTCAGGACGGCAACGGCCGCCAGAAATCCGCGACGCTGCACTGTCATTGTCCGCCCTTCGGCAATGGCCATGGCTGCTCCTGACCACCGCACCGCCGGCAAGATGGCGCGAAACCTGCCGGAACCTCTCAAAGGATGATGTTGCCGCCGAGAAGCTTGTCCAGGCCCTGCAGGGTGATCTGGAAGTCGGCACGGCCGTCTCCGTTGACATCGCCCTGCACCATGCCGCCCGCCCAGCGCAGCTCGCCGGCCTTGCTGTGGAACTCTGCGCTGTTGATGAAGGTGAAGGCTTGGTCTCCGCGCTGGCGGGTGTTGGCGTCGATGCCGCTCACGTCGAGGGTGTCGTCCATGGAGAAGTCGAGGATGGAATCGTGCTGCGCGCTGTTGCCCGCCTCTTTGACGCTCCGGATGACGAAGCGGTCCTTGCCGTCGCCGCCGGCCAGCAGGTCGACGCCCTCGCCGCCCTGGATCCAGTCATCGCCGACGCTGCCGAGCAGGGTGTCGTTCCCGCGGTCGCCGTACAGGGTGTCGTTCCCGAGCCCGCCGACCATCAGCTCGGCATTCTTCGAGCCTCGCAGGGTGTCATCGCCACCGAAGCCAAGCACCGCGTAATTGCCCTTCTTGGCGTCGGAGCGCAGCGTGTCGCCGTTTCCGGTGCCGGTCTTGAACTGCCAGCCCTCCTTGAACAGCCAGCTGTAATCGACGCCGGTGGCGTCCTTAGCCGCCGCCAGGAAGTTCGCGCGCGCCTGTTCCGGCGTGGCCGCGGCCTCCTTGGTGATGAGGCTTTGCCAGAAGCGGGCGTAATTGTCTTCGCCGAAGTCCTCGTAGAGGCGATGGAGCAGCGATCCCGCGAGGTCGGCACCGCCAAAGTTGTAGGGATTCTGTGGGGCGGTGTCGGTGGCCAGCGTGTTGCGCCAGTCGAGATTGGGGTTGGAGAAGTAGAGTTGTGACATGTCCTGCTGGATGAAGGTGACCAACTGGTCCCAACTGACCTGTTCGTTGAAGGGGCCTCCGTTGACGTCGGAGGCGTCCATGGACAGGAAGCGGTTCTCGATGGCGAACCCGGTCGTGAAGGACGGAAGGCCAAGGAGGGGCTGGTCGTAGAACCAGAAGTTCCGGCCGAGCTCGTAGAAGAGCACCTGGTCATAGAGGCCGGCGTCGCGCACCCCAGTGTAGAGGGTATTGAAATATGGGGGCATAATCTCGATTCCGGTGGAGCCTAGCCATCCGCATCCGGCACCACAGGTGTTTTCAACCTCGGCGATCGAGGCTTTGCCGTTGTAGGTGAAATTCGGACTCGGCTCTCGCCCGGTGATGCGTGCATAGAAATCATAGGCTTCGTCGAGTTTGGAGACGATGGTCTGCATCACGCCGGCGTCGAGGTCGGACGATTGAGTGAGAAGAACGATGTTGCGCCCCTCCCACGGGGTCAGTTCCAGCGTCTCGCCCTGAAACGACGTGTAGGCAACCATTTCTCGCCTCCTCAGCAAACATCTTCTTGCTTTGCGAGTGTTTGCAGGCAACCGAATGCTGTCGAGCGCAGGGAAGGGGAGTGTGTTATTGACGGTGGTAGTCTTCTTTCTACGGTCGGCGTTCCGACCGGTTGAGGATTACCTTCATTCGCAGGCTCAACCGATATTCGAGGAAGACGATCTGGTCGGAGGGTGTCACGCAGTAACGATAGAAGGTGCGCTCCACGATCCACCGCCAGCCGACCACGGCGAAGCCCTTCGTCTCGCGGGGACGCTTGACGATTGCCAGGTTGCGTTGCAGCTCGGTGGTGACCTGAGCTGGTCCCCGTTTCCCGGACAGATTTGCGGTTGGAATAAGCTTGGTTCAGGTTCGTGTCA
>NZ_JAEPIV010000035.1:0-37216 GCF_016632405.1 Azospirillum aestuarii | reverse complement strand
GGCGCCACCCATCGACGCGCCTTCGGGCAGCCCTTCCAAAACGCTGATGAATGATCCGGGCTAGGCTTGTCATCACAAAGCGGAGATCCGCTAAAAGCGCCCTTGATGTCCGCGAGCGCTCGAAAACGGGGCCGGCCGGCCGCCGGCCAGTTCGGGGCGGATCAAACCGTTGGACAAAGGGACAAGGCGCCCCGCACAGTGTGCACCGTGATGACTGGATTGCGTGCTTTTGCCGGGCGCCTCATTGCTGCTCTCCTGCTGGTCCCGTTCCTGCCGCCGGGAATCGTGGCGGGGCAGGATACGGGTGCTGCCGTCACCGTGCTGACGTCCTTCCCGGCAGCTTTCTACGAACCCGTGCGGGAAGCGTTCGAGGCTGCACACCCGGACTGGCGCCTGCGCGTCGTCAACACGAAGACCACCGCCGCGATCAGCCAATTGCAGGAGCGGAGTGACGGTGGCGTGGACGTCTTCTGGGCATCCGCTCCCGACGCCTTCGAGGTGTTGAAGGCGGCCAAGCGCCTGGAGCCGGTCGCCCCACCGCCGACGGGGGCGCCGCCGACGGTCGGGAACCAGCCGATCAACGATCCGGACGGCGCCTATCTCGGCTTCGCGCTGTCGGGCTACGGGGTGCTGTGGAACCAGCGCTACCTGGACCGTCACACGTTGCCGACGCCGAAGCGGTGGGAGGATCTGCGCCGCCCCGTCTATGCCCGGCATCTCGGCATCACCGCCCCGTCGCGCTCCGGCACCATGCATCTGATGGTCGAAACCGTGCTGCAGATGCAGGGGTGGGAGCGCGGGTGGGCGACATGGCTGGAGATCGCTGGGAATCTCGCCACCGTGACGGCGCGCAGCTACGGCGTGGTGGATGGCATCGCCAAGGGACGCTTCGGCGTCGGGCTGAGCATCGACTTCCTCGGGCAGTCCGCCGGGTCGGAGGAGGACGATCTGCGCTTCGCCTATCCCGCCGACAGCCTGTTCCTTCCCGCCAGCGTGGCGCTGCTGCGCGGCGCGCCGAACCCGGACGGGGCGCGGGCCTTCATCGACTTTCTGCTGTCCCCGGCCGGTCAGGCGCTGCTCGTCCGCCCGGACATCCAGAGGTTGCCGGTGCGGCCGGACGCCTACGCGGCTGCGCCCCCCGGCTATCCAGACCCCTACCGGACGGAGACGGGGGACGACCTGTTCCTGTTCGACCGCGCCCTGTCCGGCGCCCGCTACGAGCTGGTGAACCTGCTGTTCGACGAGCTGGTGACCTTCCGGGTCAAGACGCTGAACCGGGTCTGGCAACTGATTCACGAGGGGGAGGCGCGCCTGCACGCGCTCTACGGCTCCGCCAGCCACGAGCCGGTGGCGGCGGACCTGCTGCGCGCCGCGCGGGCGGCGGCCACCGCGGTCCCGGTGTCCACCACGGAGGCCGCCGATCCCGCCTTCTCCATGGCGTTGCGCCGTCCGGCGCGCGGGCTTCCCGTGTCCAGCCGGCAGGCGGAGCTGGAAGCCGCGTGGCGGGCCTTCTCCCAGCAGAGGCTGGACGAGGCCCTGGCCCTGGCGGAACGCGCGTTGATCATCCTGCGCGTGGCCAGCGGCGAAGGGGTCTGGCCGTGAGCGCGGAAGCCGTCGCCGGGCGGGCTCCCGGTCCCGTGCGGTTCGGCATCCGGGCGCGGCTGCTGCTGGCCTTCGTCGCGGTGGCGGCGCTGTCGGTGGTCGCCTGCGGGCTGGGCTGGCTGTCCTACGACCGGCTGGGCGGCACGCTGGACGAATTCGCGGAAAGCCATTTGCCCGCCTTGGGGCTCGCCGCGCGCTTGGCGGAGGAGGGCGGCAGCATCACCGCCACCGCGCCGATCCTCGCCAACGCCCGGACGGAGCAGGAGCTGGGCGCCATCCGTGATGCGCTGGGCCGCCGGCTCGCCGCGCTGCGCCTGCTCGCGGCGGAGGGGGAGCGCGGCGTCCCCGGATTGCGCCCGATGGTCGACGCGCTCGGCCACAACCTGACCGACCTCGACGCCACCGTGCGGCACCGGCTGGCGCTGGCCCGCCGCAACCAGGAAGGCATCGAGCGGTTGCGCTGGCTGCACGCCGACTTCCTCGACGAGATCGAGCCGCTGGTCGCCGACGCCCGCTTCAACATCCAGAGCGCGCTGGGCTCCGTGGAAACCGGCACCCGCTACGCCGAAGCGGTCCGTGTGCTGCGCGAGGAGAGCCGGCGCAGCGAGGCGGTGCTTCAGATCGGCGCGAACGGCAACCTCGCGGTCGGGCTGATCGCGCGGGCCGCGACGCTGGCCACCACCGAGGCGTTGGACGACAATGCGGGCTTCCTGGAGGAAACCGCGGACCGGCTGCAACATGACCTCGCCACCCTGAAGGACTGGGCGGACGGCGTGTCGCTGGGGCAGGTGCTTGCCCGTCTGCTGGAACTGGCCCGCGGCGAGGGCAGCATCCCGGACCTGCGCCGCGCGGAGCTGGCCGCAGCCGACCAGGGGCAGGGCCTGCTGGCCGAGAACCGGAAGCTCGTCGCCCGGCTGAACGGCCTGATCGCCCAGCAGGTGCAGTCGGTGGAAACCACCTCGCGCGCGGCCGCCGCCCGTTCGGCGGAGGCGATCGCCGAGGGGCGGTCGGCCCTTCTGGCGAGCGCGCTGGTCAGCCTGCTGGTGGCGGTGCTGGTGGCCTGGCTGTACGTCAACCGCAGCATCATCTCCCGCCTGACGCGGCTCGGCAGCGCGGCGCACGAGATCGCCGCCGGCAACCTGAAGGCGGACATCCCGCTGGGCGGCAACGACGAGCTGTCGCAGATGGCCGCGGCCCTGCTGGTCTTCCGCGACACCGCCATCGCGGTGGAGGAGGCCAACGCCCAGGCCATCATCGACAACGCCCAGGCCGGGCTGGCGACCACCGACGCCGACGGGATGATCGAGTTCGTCAACCCGCTGGCCGCCGCGCTGATCGCCGCACCGGAGGGCGGCGCGGACGGGCGGCTGGCGGACCGGCTGGAGCCCGCCGGCGCGCGGCGCGTGGAGGAGTTCTTCCGCGAGGCCCGCGAGGCCCCGGATGAGGCGGCGCCGTCGCTGTCCCTCCTGACCGCCGGGCGGCGGCCGAACGGTCGCCCGGTGCCGGTCCAGGTGGGCATCCGGCCCTTCCGGCGGCGCCAGCAGCAGCGCTTCATCGTCACCCTGACCGACATGACCGAGCGCGTGGAGGCGCAGCAGCTCCTGGAACGCACGGTGGCGGAGCGCACCGCCGACCTGCGCACCACCAACGCCCGGCTGGAGCAGGCCATCGCCGAACACCAGCGCGCCGAACGCGACCTGCGCGACACCCAGGCGGAGCTGGTGCAGGCCGGCAAGCTGGCGGCGCTGGGCCAACTCGCCGCCGGGGTGGGGCACGAACTGAACCAGCCGCTGTCGGCCATCCGCTCCTACGCCCACAACGGGCGCAAGCTGATCGCGCTCGGGCGGGTCGCGGAGGCGGAGGGCAACCTCGGCAAGATCGCCGATCTGACCGCGCGCATGGCCAACATCACCAACCATCTGAAGCGCTTCGCCCGCCGTCCCGACACCCGGCTGGGCGCGGTGGAACTGGCGCCGGTGGTGCAGGGCGCGCTCTCGCTGTTCGGCGACCGGCTGCGCGAGGAGTCCGTGGAGCTGGCCGTGGACCTGCCGGAGGACCGGCCCGGCGAACCGCTGCGCGTCCGCGCCGAGGAGGTGCGGCTGGAGCAGGTGCTGGTCAATCTGCTGAGCAACGCGCTGGACGCCGTGGCCGGCGCCCCGCTGCGTCGCATCGTCATCGCCGCGGAGGGGGCGGACGGCACCGTCCGCATCACGGTGCGCGACAGCGGTCCCGGCATTCCCGACGCGGTGGCCGGTCAGGTGTTCGACCCCTTCTTCACGACCAAGCCGGTGGGCGCCGGGCTCGGCCTCGGCCTCTCGATCTCCTACAACATCGTGCGGGACTTCGGCGGCGTCCTGTCGGTGGCCGACAGCGGCCCCGGCGGAACCGCTTTCCTGCTGACCCTGACCCGTGCCTGAGCGACATCGCATGACCGTTCTTCTGATCGACGACGACCACGAGGTGCTGGACGCCAGCCGCCAGACGCTGGAGCTGGAAGGCTTCGCGGTGGAGGCGACGACCCGGCCTGAGAACGCCCTGGACCGGCTCGGCCCGTCCTGGCCGGGCGTGGTGGTGACCGACGTGCGCATGCCCGGTCTGGACGGCTTCGCCCTGCTGGAGCGGGTGCGCGCCGCCGATCCGGAGGTGCCGGTGGTGCTGGTGACGGGGCATGGCGACATCGCCATGGCGATGCGGGCGGTGCGCGGCGGCGCCTACGACTTCATCGAGAAGCCGGCCGAGCCCGGCCATCTCGTGGAGGTGGTGCGCCGCGCGCTGGAGCATCGGCGGCTGGTGCTGGAGAACCGCAGCCTGCGGGCGCAGCTGGCCGGTGGCGGCTCGCTGGAGGCGCGCATCATCGGCCGGTCGTCGGCCATCGAACGGCTGCGCGCCGCCGTGGCCGGGCTGGCCGACGCCGAGGTGGACGTCCTGCTGTTCGGCGAAACCGGAACGGGAAAGGAGCTGATCGCCCGCAGCCTGCACGACGCCGGACGGCGGCGGGCCGGCAACTTCGTCGCCCTGAATTGCGGCGCTCTGCCCGACACCATCATCGAGAGCGAGCTGTTCGGCCATGAGCCCGGCGCCTTCACCGGCGCACAGGGCCGGCGCATCGGCAAGCTGGAGCACGCCGACGGCGGCACGCTGTTCCTCGACGAGATCGAGAGCATGCCGATGCATCTCCAGGTGAAGCTGCTGCGCGTGCTGCAGGAGCGGGTGATCGAGCGGGTCGGCGGCAACCGGCCGATCCCGCTGGACCTGCGCGTGGTCGCCGCCACCAAGGTCGATCTGCTGCGGCTGGCCGGGGAGGGCCGGTTCCGCGAGGATCTCTACTACCGCCTGAACGTGGTCACCGTGCCGCTTCCGCCCCTGCGCGAGCGGCGGGAGGATGTCCCGCTGCTGCTGCGCCATTTCCTCGACGCCGCTGCGGCCCGCGCCCGCCGCCCGGCTCCGCCGGTGGACGCGGCGGCGCTGGCCCGTCTGGTCGCCCATGGCTGGCCGGGCAACGTCCGCGAGCTGCGCAACGTCGCCGAGCGCATTGCCCTGGGCTTGGGCGATGGTCTGGCGGGTGGACCGGTGGCCGGAGCGGCGGGCGGCGGGATCGAACCGCTCGCCGGGCAGATGGACCGCATCGAGAAGCAGCTCATCGAGGACGCGCTGGCCCGCTGCGGCGGGCGGGTCGGCGAGACGGCGGACAAGCTGGGGATCACCCGCAAGACCCTCTACCTGAAGATGCGCCACCATGGCCTCCACCGCGGCGACTTTGCCGAGGAGTGATGCGCCGCCCTGTTCCCGTCATTACCCATCGCGCCCACCCGATGTTACCGGAATTACCCATCCTCCCAGCGCGACCCCAGTGAATACGCCTGCGAACGGTCTGGCATGCGGATTGCTGAAACAACACGCAGAAAAAACACCGGGAGGAACCATCCTATGTCTCGCACGCTGCACGGCGTCGCGGCCGCCCTGGCCGTCATGCTCGCTTCCAGCACCGCCGCCTTCGCCCAGGACCCGTCGGGCAAGCTGGTCGTCGTCACATCCTTTCCGAAGGACCTGACCAGCGCCTTCCAGCAGGCTTTCCAGAAGGCCTATCCGAAGGTCACGCTGGAGGTTCTGAACCGCAACACCAACGCGGGCGTGAAGTATCTCCAGGAAACGGCCTCGAACAACGGCACCGACCTGTTCTGGGCCTCCGCCCCCGACGCCTTCGAGGTTCTGAAGGGCGCCAACCTGCTGCAGGCCTACAAGCCGAAGGTCGAGGGCATTCCGGAGAAGGTCGGCGCCTACCCGATCAACGATCCGGAGGGCATGTACGCCGGCTTCGCCGCCTCGGGCTACGGCATCATGTGGAACAGCCGCTACATGAAGGCCAACGAGCTGCCGGCCCCCAAGGAGTGGTCGGACCTCGCCAAGCCGGTCTATTACGACCACGTCGCCATCTCCGCCCCGTCGCGCTCCGGCACCACGCACCTGACCATCGAGACCATCCTCCAGGGCGAGGGGTGGGAGAAGGGCTGGCGGACCAACAAGGAGATCGCCGGCAACTACCGCACCATCACCGAGCGCAGCTTCGGCGTTCCGGACGGTGTGAACTCCGGCAGCTTCGGCATCGGCATCGTGATCGACTTCTTCGCGCTGTCGTCCCAGGCCTCGGGCTTCCCGGTGGAGTTCGTCTATCCGACGGTCACCACCATCGTGCCGGCCAACATCGGCATCGTGAAGAACGCCCCCAACAAGGCCGCCGCCGAAAGCTTCGTGGACTTCATCCTGTCGCCGGAAGGGCAGGAGGTTCTGTTGCAGCCGGCGATCCGCCGCCTGCCGGTCAACCCGGCCACCTACGCGAAGGCGCCCGCCGACTATCCGAACCCGTTCAAGGACACGTCCCTGGGCTCGCAGGTGAACTTCGACGTCGAGGTGTCGCAGGCCCGCTACAACGTGGTGGACGCGCTGTTCGACCAGCTCATCACCTTCCAGCTCGACGGCCTGAAGGCGGCGACCCGCGCCATCCATCAGGCCGAGACCGCGCTGTCCAAGAAGCCCAACGACAAGGGCAAGGCGCTGCTGGCCGAGGCGCGCGACCTCGTCGCCGCCATGCCGGTGACCGCCCAGGAGGCCGCCGACCCGCAACTGGCCGGCGCCTTCACGGTGGAGCGCAAGAGCGCCACCGACGCCGTGCCGGAGCGTCAGGCCCAGGTGGAGCAGAAGTGGGCCGCCTTCGCCAAGGAGAACTACGCCGCCGCCCGCAAGAAGGCCGAAGAGGCCCTGGCGCTGGCCCGCTGATCCGAGCGTGACGGGCGGGGCGCTCCGCGCGGGCGCCCCGCCTCGCCTTCTCCCCCGATACCATTGGGCTGATCCATGACGTCTCTTGCGCTCACGCGCGAAAGCATCGCGCGCGTGCGGCCGGGGCCGGCGGTGGCGGCGGTGCTGATCGCGCTGTTCCTGCTGCTGTTCCTCGTCGTGCCGGTGGTCCAGGTCATCTTCGTCGCCTTCCAGGACAAGACGACCGGGGCCTTCACGCTGGTCAACTTCGCCGATTTCTTCCGCAACGACCTGTTCATGCGGTCGTTCTGGAACTCCTTCTACGTCTCCGCCATGTCGGTGGTGGTGGCGAGCGCGCTGGCCCTGCCGCTGGCCTATCTGACGACGCGCTTCGAATTCCGCGGCGCCGTGCTGATCCAGAGCCTGGGCATCATCCCGCTGATCATGCCGCCCTTCATCGGCGCGGTGGCGATGCAGCTTCTGTTCGGACGCAACGGCACGGTCAACCTGCTGCTGCGCGACCATTTCGGCGTCTCCATCCCGTTCATGGAGGGGCTGAACGGTGTCATCTTCGTGCAGAGCATCCACTATTTCCCGTTCATCCTCATCAACCTGTCGGCCAGCCTGAAGAACATCGACCGGGCGATGGAGGAATCGGCGCAGAACCTCGGCTGCCATGGCTTCCGGCTGTTCCGCCGCATCGTCTTCCCGCTGGCCATGCCGGGCTACGTCGCCGGGGCGTCGCTGGTCTTCATCAAGGTGTTCGACGACCTGGGCACGCCGCTGCTGCTGAACGTCAACGACATGCTGGCGCCGCAGGCGTACCTGCGAATCTCCTCCATCGGCATTTCCGACCCGATGGGCTACGTGATCTCGGTGGTGCTGATCGTCTGCTCGCTGCTCGCCCTGTGGGTGTCGGCGCTGGCGATGAAGGGCAAGGACTACGCGACCGTCCAGCGCGGCGGCGGCGGTCTGGCGCGACGGCGCATGAAGCCGCTGGAACTGGTGGCGGCCTACGCGGTCGTGCTGCTGATCCTCGTGCTGGTTCTGGCGCCGCACATCGGCCTGACGCTGCTGTCCTTCGCGACGATCTGGTCCTTCAGCCCCTTCCCCGACGCCTTCACGATGAAGCATTACGGGACGGTCTTCCTGGAGAGCGGCCAGTACATCACCAACACGCTGCTCTACGCCTCGCTGGCGGCGCTGCTCGACGTGGTGATCGGCACGGCCATCGCCTATCTGGTCCTGCGCACCAAGCTGCCGGGCCGGCAATGGTTGGACTATGTGGCCATGGCGGCGCTGGCGGTGCCGGGCGTGGTGCTGGGCATCGGCTATCTGCGCAGCTTCTACGACGTGCCCATGCCCTTCACCGGCCAGCCGCTGTCCGGCTTCTGGCTGATCCTGGTCTTCGCGCTGGCGATCCGCCGCCTGCCCTACGCGCTGCGCGCCTGCACCGCGGCCCTGCAGCAGGTCAGCAATTCGCTGGAGGAGGCGGCGGAGAATCTGGGAGCCACCAAGCTGCGCACCATCAGCCGGGTGGTCGTGCCGCTGATGTCCGGCGGCATCCTGGCCGGCTTCGTCACCAGCTTCGCCACCGCGGCGGTCGAGCTGTCGGCGACCATCATGCTGGTCCATTCGCAGAGCGACGCGCCGCTGGCCTACGGTCTCTACGTCTACATGCAGTCGGCGGCCGGGCGCGGTCCGGGGGCGGCGCTGGGCGTCTTCGCCGTCGTCATCGTCGGGCTGGGCACCTACCTGTCGCACGTCATCATCGAGCGGGGCCGGCGCGAACGCGGCCAGGACCATTGAGGGGAACCGCCACCATGAACCATCAATTCTCCCCCGCCTCCCTGGCCGCCGGAATGGAGAGCGTCGGCGTCCGCATCGACGGGGTGGACCTGTCCTACGGCAGCCACCGCGTGCTGAAGGACATCCATCTGGACATCAAGCCGGGCGAATTCTTCGCCTTCCTCGGCCCGTCGGGCTGCGGCAAGACCACGCTGCTGCGGCTGATCGCCGGCTTCAACACGGCGCAGCGCGGGCAGGTTACGATCGGCGGGCGCGACATCTCGGGCCTGCCGGCGCACAAGCGCGACGTCGGCATGGTGTTCCAGAGCTACGCGCTGTGGCCGCACATGACCGTGCGCCGCAACGTCGCCTTCGGGCTGGAGGAGCGGCGCGTGCCGCGCGCGGAGATCGAGCGGCGGGTGGACGCGGCGCTCGACCTCGTCGGGCTGAAGCATCTGGCCGACCGCCGCCCGTCGCAGCTTTCCGGCGGCCAGCAGCAGCGCGTCGCGCTCGCCCGCACGATCGTGATCGAGCCGAAGATCCTGCTGCTGGACGAGCCGCTGTCGAACCTCGACGCCAAGCTGCGCGTGCAGATGCGCCAGGAACTGCTCAGCCTCCAGCGCAAGCTGGGGCTGACCACCATCTTCGTCACCCACGACCAGGAGGAGGCCAACACCATCTGCGACCGCATCGCGGTGATGGAGGACGGCATCGTCCAGCAGGTGGGCACCCCGCAGGAACTGTACGACCACCCGGCCAACCTGTTCGTCGCCGGCTTCCTCGGCACCGCCAACGTGCTCGACGGGCAGGTGCGCGCCGTGGACGGCGGCGGGACGGCCTTCGTCACGGGCGGCGGCGTGGCGATCCCGCTGCCGCAGGGCGTGGAGCCGGGGGCCGAGGGCAAGCTGATGTTCCGGCCGCAAAATCTCGTTATCCGTCAGGATGGCGGGCGCCAAGAGGATGGGCCGCCGCGCGCGGGCCACGTCCGGCTGATGGGCGTGGTGCGGCATCGGGAGTTCCTGGGGGCATCGATCCGCTACGCGGTGGACATCGGGGGACAGCAGGTGCAGGTTGACGCCCCGCACCAGGCCGGCAACGCGCTGCTGCCGACGGACACCCCCATCACCCTCGACCTCGCGGCCGACAAGGCCCGTTTCCTGCGTCGATAGGAGCCGCATTCCGGTGACCAGCCTTCCCAACCGCACGTCTTTGCGTGCCCCCGTTCGTGCGATTGCCTTCGACCTCGACGGCACGCTGGTGGACAGCGCCGCCGACCTGATGCACGCCTCCAACGCCCTGCTCGCCGAGTTGGGCCGCCCGCCGGTCGATCTGCCGGCGGTGCGCTCCTTCATCGGCGACGGGGTGGCCAAGCTGGTCGAGCGGGTCCTCGCCGCCACCGGCGGCCTGCCCGGAGCAGAGGAGACGGCGGCCCACACCCGCCGTTTCCTCGTCCTTTACGAGGCCGACCCCAGCGCCCACAGCGCGCTCTATCCCGGCGTGGCGGAGACGCTGACGGCGCTGGCCGCGGCCGGGCTGAAACTCGGGGTGTGCACCAACAAGCCGATGGCGGCGACCCGGCGGCTGCTCGCCGACCTCGGCATCGCGGACCGCTTCACGGCGGTGGTCGGTGGGGACAGTTTCCCCAGCCGCAAGCCCTCGCCGGAGCCGGTGCTCGGCCTGCTCGCCCTGATGGATGTCCGGCCCGAGGAGACCGTCTTCGTCGGCGACAACGAGCATGACGTGGCCGCCGCCCGCGCCGCCGGGGTGGCGCGGGTTCTGGTGCTGCGCTACGGCTACGCGCGGGTGCCGCTCGACAGCCTCCCGCACGACGGCATCCTGGAGCATTTCGGCGACCTGACGGGCGCGCTGTCCGAAGGCTTCGCAGCATGAGCCGTCCCACGCTGGATCGGGTCGTTTTCTGTCGGCATGGCGAGACGGAAAGCAACCTCGGCGGCTGGCTGGCCGGATCGCGCGACGTGCCGCTGACCGACCGCGGGCGGGCGCAGGCCCACGCGGCGGCGGCGGCGCTGACCGCCCAGGGGAGTCCGGTCGCGGCCATTCATTCCAGCCCGCAGCGGCGCGCGCTGGAAACCGCCGGAATCATCGGCGCGGCGCTGGGCCTTCCGGTGGTCGTCGTCCCCGGTCTGGAGGAGCGGCGCTGGGGTGACCTGGAAGGGGGCGCCGTGCCGGCGGATCTGCTGCGGGAGGAGGTGCCGGGGGGCGAAAGCCTGTCCGCCTTCCAGGCCCGCGTCGCCGCGGCGTTGAGCGGATTGCCGATTCCGGCGGACGGGCAGCCCCCCTTGATCGTGGCGCACGCCGGCACATGGCACGCCTTGTGCCGCTGGATGGGCGTCGACCCGGACACGCTCTGGCCGCCCAACGCGACCCCGGTCACGCTGACGCGCGGACCCTGACCGGAGGCCGCGCGGAAAACGTCGGCTCGTCAGGCCAGACGGGCCAGCAGAAGGTCCAGCATGCGGTCGCAAGCCGCCAGCTGCTCCTCCGCGATGAACTCGTCCGGCTTGTGGGCCTCGCCGATGCTGCCCGGACCGCAGACGACGGTGGGAAGCGACAAGCGCTGCTGGAACAGGCCGCCTTCGGTGCCGAAGGAAATCTTGCCCAAGCTGTTTCCTCCGGTGAGCGCCTTGACGAAGGACACCACCTCCGAGTCCCCGTCGGTGTCGAGCGACGGATAGCTGGACAGTTCGGCGACCTCGACGGCGGCGGCGGGAAAGGCGCTTCGCGCGCGCGTTTCAATGGCCTCCGCCTCCGCCCTCACCGCGTCGAGCAGGGGCTCCACCGGGTCTTGCGGCAGGTGGCGGATTTCCATGTCGAGGCGGCACTGGTTGGGCACGATGTTCAGCGCGCTGCCGCCCTGGATGACGCCGGCGTGGATGGTGGTCCAGGGCACGTCGTAGTCGGCGTCGCGCGGGCCTTCGGTCTGCACCCGCTCCTGCAGACGGCGCAGTCCCGTAAGCATGTCGCAGGCCATATGGATGGCGTTCATCCCCTGCGGCGCCAGGCTGGAATGGCATTCGACCCCGCGGCAGTCGATGCGCAGCGCCGTCTTGCCCTTGTGGGCCGTGACCACCTGCATCAATGTGGGTTCACCGACGATGCAGAAGCGCGGGCGGACCGGCAGGGCCGCCATCATGTCGATCAGGCGCCGCACACCCAGGCAGCCGACCTCCTCGTCGTAGGACAGCGCGAGATGAAGGGGCTGGCTGAGCGTCCGCCCGGAGGCCCGCTCGGCCAGGGCCATCGCGGCGGCGACGAAGCCCTTCATGTCGGCGGTTCCCCGCCCATAGAGATTTCCGGCCCGGCGGGTCAGGCGGAAGGGGTCGCTGGTCCAGGCCTGTCCGTCCACCGGCACCACATCGGTGTGGCCGGACAGCAGGACGCCCGGACGGTCGACCGGGCCGATGCTGGCGAAGAGGTTGGCCTTGCGCCCGTCCTCGCTCGGCACCAGCCGTGTGGCGGCGCCGGCCGCCTCCAGCCGCTCCTTCGCCCAGAGGATGAGGTCCAGGTTGCTGTCGCGGCTGACCGTGGGAAAGGCCACCAGCCGTTCCAGAATGTCCAGCGTCGCACCCATGGCGGGTATGGTCCTTCTTCCGTGGTCCTCGATCGGCCCCGGCTTTCACCGGCCGGCGGCGCTGCCCGCGCCGTCGGGACGGAGGAGGACGCTCGACCGTCCTCCATCCGTCGTCAGGGCGCTCGGCTCACTTGGCGTCGAAGTAGCCGGCCTGGATGGTCTTGCCGATCAGGTTGCAGATGATGCGCCCGGCGGTGATGGCGGTGATGCCGTTCACGTCCTTCTTGGGCGTGATCTCCACGATGTCCATGCCGACCACGCGGCCCTTCTTAACCAGACCGTGGATCAGCGTGCGGATCTGGGGATAAGTCACGCCGCCCGGCGCCGGGCCGTTGACGGCCGGCATGATGGTCGGGTCCATGCCGTCGGCGTCGATGGTCAGGTAGTAGCGCCCGCCGTCGGGAATGCGGTCGAGCACCGCCTTCATGCCGACCTCCTGCAACTCCACGTCGGGGATCAGCACGGCGCCGTAGGCCTGGGCGGCCTCGACCTCCTCCGGCCGGGCGCTGCCGGCGGAGCGCAGGCCGATCTGGAAGATCTGACCGACATGGTCCATCTCCGCCGCGCGCCGGATCGGGCTGGAATAGCCGCCGCGGGCGCCGTTCACATGGTCGCGCCAGTCGAGGTGCGCGTCGATGTGCACGAGCGTGATCGGTTCCTGATCGTCGTAGGCGCGCAGCACCGGGATCGGGATGCCGTGGTCACCGCCGATGATGATGGGGAGCATGCCCTTGGCGAGCATCGCCCGGACCACAGCCTCGGCGTTGCGGTAATGCAGGTCGAGGTCGCGCGGGTTCGCCTTCACGTCGCCGCAGTCCACGACCTTGATGTCCTTCCCGCCGAGCAGCGGGCCGCCGATGTCGAAGTCCCAGCGCTCCAGATGGCGCAACGCCCGCTCGGTGTAGCGGCGGACCCAGGTGGGGGCGTTGGTCTGGTCGTTGGTCACCTCGTCGATCGAGTAGGGATCGCCGTAGGGGATGCCGAGGATGCCGATATGGCCGTCGAGCTGGTCGAGATCCGTGCAGATCGGGAAGTCGAGGAAGCTCTGCAGTTCACGGCGCGGCGGGTTGGTCAGGGTGCTGCTCATGGCGGGCGTTCCAGGTTTCTTCTGAGAAATGCGGGAAGGGTTCAGGCGGCGTCGGGGATCACGGCGATGGCGTCGACCTCGACCACCCATTCCGGCCGCGCCAGGGCGCTGACGACGATGCCGGTGGAGACGGGATGAACGCCCTTCAGCCACTTGCCGATGGTGCGGTAGACCGGCTCGCGGTAGCGCGGGTCGGTGATGTAGACGGTGATCTTGCAGATGTGCTCCATCTTCGCGCCGGCTTCGTCCAGCAGCATCTTGATGTTGCTCATGGCCTGCTCGGTCTGGCCGGCGGGGTCGCCGATGGCCACGCTCTCGCTGGTGTCGAGGTTCTGGCCGATCTGGCCGCGCACGAAGACCATCGCACCGCGGGCGACGACCGTCTGGCAGAGGTCGTTGTCCAGCGCCTGCTCGGGATAGGTCTTCTTGGTGTTGAACTTGCGGATGCGGGTGTGGGTGGTCATGGGTCGTTTCTCTCGTGTGTGAACAGGATCGCCGGGCATGGAAGGGGCGTGTCCGGGGAGCCGAAGCCGCCCCGGCGGTCACGCCGCCCGGAAAGGGGGACTGCGGATTAGGCGGTCAGTGCAGGGCCGCCAGTTCGGGGAAGACCGACGCCCGTTCCGCCAGCTCGGCCAGCGGGATGTGGCAGGCGATGCGGTGGCCGTCGGCCGCCGTCTGCACCGGCGGCGCGCGCTCGTCGCAGATGGCGCCGAGCTTGCGCGGGCAGCGGCCGCGGAACGCGCATCCCCCGCCGCCGGGCGGTGCCGTGGAATCCTCCAGCAGGATGCGCTCCGGCTCCGGCCCGTCCTCCGCCCCGCCCAGCCGCGGCACCGCCGACAGCAGCGCCTCGGTGTAGGGATGGTAGGGCGGGCGCAGGACCCGGCCGATCGGACCCTCCTCGCAGATCGTGCCGCCATAGATGACCAGCACGCGGTCGGCGATGTGCGACACCACGGCGATGTCGTGGGTGATGAACAGGTAGGACAGCCCAAGCTCGTCCCGCAGGTCGGCCAGCAGGTTGAGGATGTTCGCCTGCACCGAGACGTCCAGCGCCGACACCGCCTCGTCGCAGACGACGAATTCCGGGTCGGTGGCCAGGGCGCGCGCGATGTTGACGCGCTGCCGCTCGCCGCCGCTCAGCTCGTGCGGGTAGCGGTCGGCGTAGGCCGCGGGCAGGCCGACGCGGGTCAGCAGCGCCGCGATCATCTCCCGGCGTTCCGCCTCGCCCTGTCGGCCGGCGAGAACGAGCGGGCGCTCCATGGCCGCGCCCACCGTCTTGCGCGGGTTGAGCGAGGCGGCGGAATTCTGGAAGACCAGCTGGGCGCGGCGGCGCAGGTCGCGGTCCCCCTCCTTGGCCTGCTTGACGAAGTCGGCGCCGTCGAACAGCACCGTTCCGGCGGTCGGCTCGATCAACGCCAGCAGCGAGCGGCCGATCGTGCTCTTGCCGCTGCCGCTCTCGCCGACCACGCCCAACACCTCGCCGCGCTGGATGGTGAAGGAGACGTCGTCGACCGCCACCGTGCCGTCCCGGCGCAGCCACGGCAGGATCGACCGGCGCTCGCCGAAGACCTTGCGCAGCGCATCGACCTGCACCAGCGGGGCGGAGCGGGCCGGCGGCGCCGCCTGCGGCCGGGACGCGGTCGACTCCTCCGGCCACGGGGTGCCGGCCAGGGCCTCGGCCTTCCAGCAGCGCACGCTGTTGCCGGCGGCGTCCCCGCGCAGCGCCTGGGGCAGGCGGCGGCAGGTCTCCTCGGCGAACGGACAGCGCGGCGCGAAGACGCAGGACTCGGAGGCGCCCGACAGCTTGCTGACCGTGCCGGGGATCGAGGACAGACGGTGCCGGCGGTCGGTGGTGATGCGAGGCAGCGCCGCCACCAGACCCTTGGTGTAGGGATGAACCGGCCGGGCCAGCACGTCGCGGGTGCGCCCGGTCTCCACGACCTCGCTGCCGTAGAGCACGCAGACAGAGTTGCAGATGCGGTTGACGATGCCGAGGTTGTGGGAGACGAACAGGGCGCTCAGATGGTGGCTCTCGCACAGGCCGGCGAGCAGCTCGATGATCCGCGCCTCCACCGTGACGTCGAGCGCTGTCGTCGGCTCGTCGAGGATCAGCAGCTTGGGGTCGCAGCCCAGCGCGGTGGCGATCAGCACGCGCTGCTGCATGCCGCCCGACAGCTGGTGCGGGTAGGACTGCGCGATGCGCCGCGGCTCGCGGATGCCGACCTCGGCCAGCAGTTCCTCCACCCGCGGCGCGGCCTGCCGGGCGGTGAAGCCCTTGTGCTGGACCAGCGGCTCGGCGATCTGCCGCCCGACGGTCAGCGCCGGGTTCAGCGAGGTGAAGGGGTCCTGGAAGACCGCGGCGATGCGGTCGCCGCGCAAGCGCCGGCGGTGCGCGGCGGACAGACGGCGCAAGTCGGTCCCTTCGAACAGGATCTCGCCGCCGTCGATGCGCCCGGCCTCACCCAGCAGATCGAGGATGGCCATGGCGACGGTGCTCTTGCCCGAGCCGGACTCGCCCACCAGCCCCATGACCTCGCCCGGCCGGATCGCGAAGCTGACGTCGCTGGCGGCGCGCAGCGTGCCGCGCGGGCTGGCGTAGTTGATGGTGAGGTTGCGCACCTCCAGCAGGGCGGCGGCCGAGGCGGTCGCGGAGGCCGGGGTCGGGTCGGGGGACGCGGCGGCGGAAAGGGGCACGAGAGCGGTCATGAGGTCAGTGTCCTCCCGTGTTGCGGGGGTCCAGCACGGCGCGCAGCCCATCGCCCAGCAGGTTGATGCCGATCACGGTGATGCCCATGGCGATGCCGGGGCACAGCGCGATCCAGGGCGCCTGCTCGACGAAGGGCCGCGCCTCGCTGATCATCAGGCCCCAGTCGGAGGAGGGCGGCTGGGCGCCCATGCCGATGAAGCTGAGGGCGGCGCCAAGCAGGATGGCGAAGACGACGCGCAGGCTGGACTCGACCGCCAGCGGCGGCCAGATGTTCGGCAGGATCTCGTGGAACAGGATGTAGGCGGTGCTCTCGCCGCGCAGCCGGGCGGCGGTGATGAACTCCTCCTGCATCAGCTCCAGGGTGATGGCGCGGGTCAGGCGGACCACCTGCGGCACGTAGACGATGCCGATGGCGACGACCGCCTTCCACAGGGCCGGCGGCGTGACGGCCAGGACGAGGATGCCCAGCAGGATGGGCGGGAAGGACATCAGCACGTCCATGCAGCGCATGATGATCTCGTCGGTCCGGCCCCGGCCGTAGCCGGCGACCAGCCCCAGCGGCACGCCGATGAGCAGGCTGATGGCGGTGGCGGCGACGCCCATGACCAGCGAGTTGGTCGTGCCGACGAGGGTGCGGCTGAACACGTCGCGGCCGTACTCGTCCGTGCCGAACCAGAAGTCCGGCCCCGGCGGCTGCAGCCGGCTCATGATGTTCATCTCGTCGTAGGGGTAGGGGGCCAGCCAGGGGCCGGCCACGGCGACCACCAGCAGCGGCGCCAGCAGCGCGATCCCGAGCACGAGCGAGGTTGGCCAGCGCTTCGGCACGGCGTGGGGCGGGGCAGGGCGGGGCGGGGCGGCGGGGGTTTGGCTCGCGGCGGTCATGTCAGGCGTTCCCCATGCCATGGCGGATCTTCGGGTTGACGAACGCGTAGAGGAGGTCGGCCGCCAGGTTCGCCAGGCAGTAGGCCGTCGAGATGATCAGGATGGTCGCCTGGATCAGCGGCAGGTCGTGGCGCTGGATGGCGAACAGCAGCAGCCGGCCCATGCCGGGGAAGGAGAAGACCGTCTCGATGACCACGACGCCGCCGAGGATCAGGCCGAAATCGATGGCGAGCACGGTGATGGTCGGCAGCAGCGCGTTGCGCAGCGCGTGACGGACGATCACCACCTTCTCCGGCAGGCCCTTGGCGCGGGCGTATTTCACGTAGTTGGTCTGCAGGACGTCGATCATGCTGGAGCGGGTCAGCCGCGCGATGCGGGCGATCAGCATCAGCACCAGCGTGACGACCGGCAGGACCAGATGCGACGCCCAGGGCACGAAGCCGTCGGAAAGCGGCGCGTAGCCGCCGGTCGGCAGCCATTTCAGGTAGCTGCCGAAGACCAGCACCAGGACGATGGCCCAGAAGAAGTCGGGAACGGCGATGCCGAGATAGGACACACCCGAAACCATCTGGTCGGCCAGACGCCCGCGGCGCACCGCGGCCAGCACGCCGAGGCCGATGCCGATCACCGTCACCACCGCCAGGGCGACCACCGCCAGAACCAGGGAACGGCTCAGCGCCTCCATCAGGATCGGCGCGACCGGCTGCTCCAGCACCAGTGAGCGGCCGAGATCGCCCTGCAGGATGCCGGCGGCCCAGCGGCCGTACTGGACGATCAGGGGCTGGTCGAGCCCGAGCTTGACCGTGATGGCGTCGATCACCTCCTTCGAGGCGAACTGCCCGGCGATCATCGACGCGACGTCGCCCGGCATCGCCTGCGTCACGAGGAAGACGAGGATCGACATGACGACCAGCACCATCGCCAGATAGGCCAGCCGGGTGAGTGTGTAGAGGAGCATGAAAAGAGCTTCCCTTGGCCCGGGGGCGTCGGGAGCGCGGCGGGCGCTCCCGACGCCGTCGACGGCTCTACTGGCCGACCGAAACGTTGCGCAGGTCGAGGAACATCATCGGGTGGGAGGTGAAGCCCTGCACCCGCGCGCTCACCCCATTGACGTGGTTGATGACGTAGGGGATGACGCCGGGGGCATCCTGGACGGCCAGCGCCTGCACCTCGCCGTAGAGCTTCTTGGCCTCCTCCTCGCTGGACGCCTGGCGGGCGCCATCGAGCAGCTTGTCCATCGCCGGGTTCGCGTAGTTCCACAGCGCGGCGTTCCACGACCCGCGCGAGTGGTACCAGGGATAGACCGAGGTATCGATCGTCGGGCGGCTGAAGAAGCCGTCGATGTAGAAGCCCGCCTTGCCCTCGATGTCCTTCAGGAAGACGTCGAAGGGCACGCGCTGCACGTTGACGGTGATGCCCGCCGGCTTCAGCAGCTCGCGGACCGCCAGCCCCAGACGCTCGCGGGTGGCGCGGCCGGCCGGGGTGTAGAGCGTGACCTCGAAGCCGTTGGGATAGCCCGCCTCGGCCAGCATCTTCTTCGCGGCCGCCGGGTCGCCCTTGGCGATGGCCAAGTCCTTGTTGAAGTAGGGATGGCTCGGCGGGATCGGCGAATGGGTCGGCGTGCCGTAGCCGAACAGGGCGATCTGGGTGATGGCCTGCTTGTCCAGCGCGGTCGCCACGGCGCGGCGGACGCGCACGTCGTCGAACGGCTTGGTCGTGCCGTTCATGATCACGCCGTCCCAGGTGGAGGTCGGCACGGCTTCGGCCTTCAGGTTCGACGTCGCCTTGACCTTGTCCACCGCCTCCGGCGGCAGGTTCCAGGCGAGGTCCAGCTCACCCGTGGTCAGCGCCGCCACCTGGCTCGCCGTCTCGGGCAGGATGCGGATCACCACCTCGTCCAGTTTCGGCAGGCCGGCCTCGAAATAGGTCGGGTTGCGCTTCACCACCATGCGGTCGCCGGGCGCGAAGGAGACGAACTGGAAGGGGCCGGTGCCGACGGGGTTGGAGGCCAGCGTGTCGAGGGCGTCGCGCGGCACGATGCGGGCCTGACGCTCGCCGAACAGCTCGGCGAAGCCGGAGTAGGGGGATTTCAGCGCGAATTCCACCGTGTGGGAATCCACCGCCTTCATCGACTCCACGATCTCGAAGTTCACGCGGGCGGTGGAGCCGGTCGCCTTGTCCTGGATGCGGGTGATGGTGGCGATGACGTCCTCGGCGTCCATCTCGCGGCCGCTGTGGAACTTCACGCCCTTCTTCAGGAAGAAGGTCCAGGTCTTGAGGTCGGCGCTGTGCTCCCAGCGCTCGGCGAGGTCGGGCTTCAGCGTCATGTCGGCGGCGATCGCCGTCAGGCCGTTGAAGAGCAGGTAAGCGGCCACATACTCCTGGCCGCCCTTCATCTTGGCGGGATCGAGGGTGTTCAGGTTCGAATCCACCGCCACCTTGAGCGTGCCGGCGGCCTGCGCGGACAGCGCGGTGCCGGAGAGGAGGAAAGCCGAGAGCACAGCCCGTGCCACCAACCGTTTCACCATGATGAAGCCTCTCTGCTTGCGGGGTCCGTTGTGGACCTTGGTTCGTGTTGCCTCGACGCTCTCACAGACCCGTCATGGGCGGAAAGGCCAAGACCGTGACGTCCGGTGGAGCAAGATGTGACTGTAATTTGGGCAATTCCTGCGTTGCGGACCGGATGCCTGATTTTCGATCACCGCTGAGGCCCGGAATTTCCTCGCAGAATTCCGTTCGTTGGACTGACAATCATGCTCAAAAATTAGGCTGTCTTGTGGGCGCCTTGCCAGCACCATGAATGAATTTTGCAGGGACCATGAGTGCAATCGTATGATAACGGCCCCCATGTCAACCGGTGGCGCCCTTCAGAAGCCCGTCCAGCCGAGGCAGAGCATCGATCCCCAGCAACGTCCGATGGAGCTGCGCCGCTTCCTCCGGTCCCATGGCGCGTCCGGCGCAGTCACGGAACTTCCCGGCATGGTCCTCCGCCGACAGCGGCCGGGCGACGGTGCCGCGCGCCGAGGCGCAGAAGCGGCTGAACGCTTGCCCAGCCGTGGTTTCCACCGTCACGGCGGCGCCCTCCGGGGCCAGCCGTGCCCGCTCGGGATCGGCGGTCCAGCCGGGATCGGGCCGCATGGTCACGCGCTCCATGGCCGCGCGCAGACGCGGGTCGGCCAGCGCCGCCGCGGTGAGGTGATCGAGCGTCAGGTCGCCGTGCAGCATCAGGCAGGCCACCGCGAAGGGCAGGCTGAAGCGGGCTTCGCCGGGGGTGATGGGACGGTCGTAGGTGAGGTTGGCGGCCACCACCGGCGGCACGACGCAGCGCACCGCCGCGATGTCCGAGGGAGCCAGCCCGTGCTCCGCCATCAGGTCGCGCACCGCGTCGGCCGCCGCGTGCGAGGAGAGGCAAACCGGATAGGCCTTGGTGTCGATGCCGGGGTCGAGCAGGTGCCACCGCCGGCCCAAGGCCGCCAGCGCCGTGGGGTCGAACCGGCCCTGCGCCACCAGCCGGGCAAAGCCCCGCGGGTCTTCCACCACGCCGTGCGGCACGGCCCCGCCACGCTTGGCCAGGCGCGCCGCGCGCAGCCCGTTGGCGGCGGCCTGGGCGGCCAGCAGCGGCTTGGCGCCCGTGCCGAAGCAGGCCCGCATGCCGCCGGCTCCGCAGAGCGCAAAGGCGATGGCGTCGGCGGCCCGGTCGCCGTCCAGCCGGAAGGCCTTGGCCGCCGCCGCCGCCGCGCCGACCACGCCGAACAGCGCGGTGGTCCACCAGCCGGCCTCATACACCCCGTTGCCGAGGGCGATGGCCAGCGCGTATTCCGCCTCCGCGCCAGCGACCACGGCGGTCAGCAGATCGGCTCCGGTGCCTCCGGCCGCCTCCACCGCGGCCAGGGCGGTCGGCACCACCACGGCCGACCCATGGACGAATCCGGCGTAGGAGTTGTCGTCGAAATCCAGCGCGTGGGCGGCGGCGGTGTTCGCGAAGGCGGCCCCTTCGGCGCACAGTCGTCCGCCGCCCAGCAGAGTGGAGGGGCCGGTGGCATGGATGTCCAGCGCTTCCTCCCGCGCCCGGCGGGCGGTGTCGGTGGCGGCACCGGCCAGAGCAACGCCCAGCGTGTCGATGATGCAGGCGCGGGCCGCCGAGGCGACGTCGTCGGGAATGCCGGCCCGCTCCAGGCCGGCGAGCCAGTGGCCGATGCGCCGGGCGGCGGGCTGAATCGTGGGTTGGTCGGAGGTGAGGGAGGGGAACGGAGGGGTGGTCATGATGGCAGGCTCGCAAGGGGTGATGACCCCGCAAGGCTGCCAACGACCGTTCCACCCCGTCACGTCAAGAAATGACTTTCATGGTGGGGATGAACCGCGCTCATAATGCGCATCCGCCAGGATTCCCATCGGGACCTGTCCCACCACCGCCAAGAGACGAATTCCGCTCGCCCCATGCGCCATCGCGACTTTGACCTGGACGCCCTCGAAGTGTTCGTGACCGTGGCGGAGCTGGGCAACATGACCCGCGCCGCCGGCCAGCTGGGACTGACCCAGTCGGCCGTGTCGCACGTGGTGCGTCAACTGGAAACCGCCTTCGCCACCCAGCTGTTCGACCGGAGCATCCGCCCGATGGCGCTGACCGCCGCCGGTCATCGGCTCTGGCACTGGAGCAAGCGCATCCTGAACGACGCCCGCCAATTGCCGGCGGTGATCGGCGGCAAGGACGCGCCCTTCGTGCCGGAGCTGCGGCTCGGTTGCATCGACACTCTGGCCGCCCCGTTCATGCCGCGGCTGCTTCAGCAATTGCGCGACGGTGTGCCCTCCTTCAGCATCGCGGCCGGGCTCAGCCGGCAGTTGCGGGAGCAGTTCATGGCCCGGCGCCTGGACGTCATCTTCACCAACGAGTCCTTCGACGACCTGGATCAGGTGGACAGCGCCCGGCTGGTCACCGAGCCCTTCGTTCTGCTGGTGCCGCGCAACGCGCCAGAGGTCGCCGACGAGGCCGGGCTTCGCGCGCTTTCGCAGGCGTTGCCGCTGATCCGCAACACGGCGGACAGCAGCCTCGGCCGGATGGTGGACCAGCACCTGCGCCGCCTGGGCATGGAGATTCCGCGCAGCTTCGCCTTCGACGCCGTCGACACGATGATGGCCATGGTGGCGGAAGAGATGGGGTGGAGCCTGCTTCCGCCGACCGCGCTGGTGAAAAGCCGCCAGCATCTGGGACGCCTGCGGGTTCTGCCCTTTCCCGCCGCGAGCTTCCGCCGGTCGATCTTCGTGATCGCCCGCAAGGGGGAACTCGGGTCCCTTCCGGCCCGCATCCACAAGGTCGGCCGCAACATCCTCACCCAGGGCTACTTCACCGAACTGTTCGTCTCGTGGCCCTGGCTGAAGCCGATGATCGGACGGTGAGAACGACCTCCGCAGCACCGGCGGTGTTGCGCGGAGGCCCGTCCCTGCGCTCCCCGCGCAACCGGATCGTCAGCCGACGGCGTTGAAGTCGTCGAGCAGGGTGGCGATGCGTCCGCTGTCGCTCTGGTCCATAATGACGCGGGCGCGGCGGGTGGCTTCCTGAAGATCCAGCTTGCGGATGCGCCGCTTCACCAGGGGGATGGCCGGCGGCACCATCGACAGGTCGCGCACGCCAAGCCCCAGCAACAAGGCCGTGTAGCGCGCGTCGCCGGCGATCTCACCGCAGACCGACACCGGGATGCGGGCGCGCAACGCCGCCTCGATGGTGAATTGGATCAGGCGAAGAACCGCCGGGTGCAACGGGTCGTAGAGCGAGGCGACCTGCTCGTCGCCGCGGTCGATGGCCAGCGTGTATTGCGTCAGGTCATTGGTGCCGATGGAGAAGAAGTCGGCGGCGTAGGCCAGCGCGTCGGCGGACAGGGCCGCGCCCGGAACCTCCACCATCACGCCCACCGGCGGCAGCGGGTCGGCGATGGGCACGCCGCGACGGCGCAGGCGGCGGGCCACCTGGCCCATCATCTCGCGCACGCGCTGCACCTCGGCGACCGAGCAGATCATCGGCAGCAGGATGCGCAGCGGCCCGTGGACGCCGGCCCGCAGCATGGCGGCGAGCTGCGTCTCCAGCAGCTTCGGCTCGCGCAGGCCCAGCCGGACCGCGCGCAGGCCGAGCGCCGGATTCGCCGGCTCGCCGTAGCGGCCCGCCATCCAGCCGGCCAGCTTCTCACCGCCGACGTCCATGGTGCGGGCGGTGACGGTGCGCCCGCCCATGCCCTCCACGATGGAGCGCAGGACGGTGTACTGCTCGTCCTCGTCCGGCAGCTGGTCGCGGTTCATGAACAGGAACTCGGTGCGCAGCAGCCCGATCCCCTGCGCCCCGTTCTCCAGCGCGTGCTCGAGGTCGCGCGGCAGCTCCAGATTGGCCTGGAGCGTCACCGCGGTGTTGTCGCGCGTGACCGCCGGCAGCTTGCGCAGCCCCTTCAGCTGCTCGCGCTCGCGCTCGCGCTCGGCGCGGCGCTGCCGGTAGTCCTCCAGCACCTCGGGGGTGGGGTCGATGATGACGCGGCCCTGGACCCCGTCGATGATGACCGTGATCCCGTTCTTCAGCCCGGACAGCAGTCCGCCGACGCCCAGCACCGCCGGAATGCCCAGCGAACGCGCCATGATCGCCGTGTGTCCCTCGGCGCCGCCGAGCACGGTGGCGAAGCCGGCGACGCGGCGCGGGTCGAGCAGGGCGGTGTCCGCCGGGGTCAGCTCCTCGGCCAGGATCACCGCGCCGGGGTTCAGCATGGAGAAGGCCTGATACTCGTGCCGCATCAGGTTGCGGATCAGCCGCCGACCCACCTCGCGCACGTCGGCGATTCGCCCGGCGAGGTAGCTGTCCTCCATGCTCGCGAAGGTCTGGGCGATGGTGGCGATCTCCGCCTGGACCGCGGCCTCGGCGTTGACCAGCTCCTGCTGGATGCGACGCTCGACGCCGCGCGTCAGGCGCGAGTTGGTGACCATCGCCAGATGGGCGTCGAGAAGGAAGCCGATCTCCTCCGACGCGGAGCCGGGCAGCGTCAGCGCCTTGGCCTTCAGCTTGCGGATCTGGCGACGCGCCTTGCCGCAGGCATCGGCGAAGCGCGCGGCCTCGGCCTCCACCTGCTCGGCGGCGAGCGTGTATTCGGGAACGCGGACGGCGCCGCTCTCCACCACGTGGGCCGGGCCGATGGCAATGCCGGGCGAAACGCCCAGCCCGCGCAACGACCGCCCCTGGCCGGCGGCCGGAACGTCAGTCTTCATCGAACTTGCGGGTGATCAGATCCACGAGAGCGGCCATGGCGTCCTCCGCCTCGCGGCCGTAGGCGTACAGCTCCACCGAGGTGCCGGGGCCGGCGGCCAGCATCATCAGGCCCATGATGGATTCGCCCGAAACCTGCGTCTCGCCGCGCCGCACCTCGATTTCGCAATCGAAGGTGGCGACCAGCTTCACGAACTTCGCAGCCGCGCGGGCGTGCAGGCCGCGCTGGTTGCAGATGGTGACGGTCTGGCAGATTTCGGGGTTTCTCTCCGGAGTCCGCCCGTCAACGCCGGAAGCGCCCTGGGCGGGCGTCTTGTCGTCTGGAACGCTCATCGAGTCACCCGTCCGACAGCAGCGAGGAAGCGACGTTGATGTATTTCTGTCCGGCCTCCCGCGCGGCGGTCACGGCATGGGTCAGCGTTTCCTGGCGGCGCACGCTGGCCAGCTTGATCAGCATCGGCAGGTTCACGCCGGCGATCACCTCGACCTTCGCCTTGTCCATGATGGAGATGGCGAGATTGGACGGGGTTCCGCCGAACATGTCGGTCAGCACGACGACGCCGGACCCGTCGTCCACGTCGGCAACGGAGTTCAGAATGTCCTGACGGCGCTGCTCCATGTCGTCGTCTGGGCCGATGCACACGGCCCGCACCTGCTGCTGCTCACCCACCACATGCTCCAGCGCGGCGATGAACTCTGCCGCGAGGCGCCCGTGGGTTACCAGAACCATACCGATCATGGGACATCCTTCAATTCTGGAGCCTCCCCCGAAGCCACATTCTTATTGCGGCACTTATGAACGATCCCTTATCCGGATCGATCCGATCCGCTCCTTGGGTCAACCCCCTGGCCACCCTTGGGCTGTCAGCCGGCCCGCGGGGCCTGCCGATCCAGCTCCCGGTGGCTGATCCCGACCTTCAGACCCAGCCCGTCCAGCCACGCGGCCAGCCGTTCGGCGACGAACACGGACCGGTGCTTGCCGCCGGTGCAGCCGATTGCAATGGTCAGATAGCTCTTGCCCTCCTGGTTGTAGCGCGGCAAAAGCGGCTGCAACAGGTCCGTCAGATGACGGAAGAAGTCGGCGAAATCCGGGTCGCCCTCAACCCGCGCCGCCACGCGGGGGTCCAGGCCGGTCAGCGGTCGCAGATCCGGATCATAATGGGGATTCGTCAGGAAGCGTACGTCGAACACGAGGTCCGCCTCGCGAGGCAACCCCATTCGGAACGAGAAGGAGGTGACGAAGACCTGGAGCGCCGCCTGGGCCCCGATCTGGAAATTGCCGGCCAGGATGCGGCGCAGGTCGTGGATGGACAACTGCGTGGTGTCGATGGTCACGTCGGCCCGCTGCTTCAGCGGCAACAGCATGGCGCGTTCCAACTGGATGCCGTCGGGCACCGGGCGGTCGATGGCCAGCGGGTGGCGGCGGCGCGTCTCGGTGAAGCGGCGCTGCAGCGTCTCGTCCCCGCAGTCGAGGAAGACCAGCCGCACGTCCAACCCGGCGTGGGCCTTCAGCGCCTCCACCTCCTCCAGCATGGCGTGGGCGGAGAAGTCGCGGGTGCGGCTGTCGATGACCAGGGCCAGCGGGCGCTTGCGCGGGTCCGCCTGCTCCAGCAGCGCCGGGACCAGCGAAAGGCGCAGATTGTCCACCGCCTCGTAGCCCAGATCCTCCAGCGCCTTCAAGGCGACGGACATGCCGGCTCCCGACATGCCGGTGACCAGCACAAGTTGACCGTCCGGGCCCGTCGGCCGCTCTGTCAGCAGGTTTTCCGTGGAATGGCGGTCGGTCATGGCAGGTTCGGAACCTTTCCCAACGAGCCGGCCCGCGCGGCGGCGGCGGCCAGCTTGAGCTTGGCCGGAGTCGAGGCGTCGAAGGGGCAGAGGGCGAGGCGCGGGACGGCGCGGTCGAGAAGATCCGCGGCCTCCTCCCCAGGCAGGCGCTCCACGGCGTCGCGCGGCACCAGATCGACGATCAGCCCGACCTCCGCCTCCGCGGCGGCGGGCATCGGCATGATCCCGACGCCCCGCACCTCCAGCAGGCCGGCCAGCGCCGCCGGCGCCGTCGCCATCAGCCTGTCCTGGTCCACGCGCAGCTCCACCCGGTCGTCGGCAACCAACAGCGCACCAGCATCGATCATCCGCAAGGCCAGATCGGACTTGCCGCTGCCCGACGGCCCCCGCAGCAGCACGCCGACGGGCGTTTCGCCACGGTCGCCGCCGCCCGGTATGCCGCCGCTGCCGCCGTATCCATGGCCGTCATTCCATGTGCCGACCAGGACGCAGGTGCCGTGAATCGTTACCATGATCCCGCGAAGGTGAGGCGTGCCGCCGGTTCTGTCAATGGGATGCCGAAAATGCATCCTTTTCCCGCCCGATACGCCTCGAATGCGCCGGTGCGACCGCCATGGCCTGGCGCCCGCCGGGCGATTCCCGGCCTCAGCCCGGCCGGTCGCAGCCCGCGGTCAGGCCGATGCGCAGGCCGGGCCGGACGGTGCGGCGGATGTCCGCCAACTCGCTGGCCAGCGCGTCGCGCCGCCGGATCATCTCGTCCAGATCGTCCAGTTCCGCAGCCTCCTGGCAGGCCGTGCGGAAATCCTTCTCGCGGGCCAGCCGGGTCAGCAGATGGGTGTAGCTGTCGGCGATGGTCGCCAGATGGCGCTGGGCGCCCTGGAGCGCCTGCGCCAGCTGTGTCCGTTCGTTGGCCGACGCCCGCATCATCCGGGCCAACTCGCCCTGCTGGACGCTGGCGTCGTTGATGAGGCGGGCCAGCCGATAGCGGCGGAAGTCGATCACCTTGGCCGAAGCCGCGGCGACCGCCTCGATCTGGCGAGGCGCGATCGGCTTGAGGTCGGGCTTGATGTCGGACATGGCCCTCTTCCGGTTGGTGACGTCCGGTTGTCGAAAGGCCAGCCGTCGCAGGCGCGGGAGTGACCGAGGTTGAGCATCCGCCGCACCCACGACTTTGTCCATACGTCTTTTCTCAAATTGCAACTATGCCGCATCCACCATGTGGAAATCCCTCAGGGGCGGGGCAGGCGCACGATGAAGACGGCGCCGATCGTATCCCCATCGCGGCCGAGGCGGTTCGCGGCCCGGATGGTGCCGCCATGGGCCTCCACGATCTGTTTGGAGATCGACAGGCCGAGCCCCGAATGGGTGCCGAACTTCTCGCCGGCCGGCCGCTCGGTGTAGAAGCGTTCGAAGATCGCCTCCTCCTTGCCCTCCGGGATGCCGGGGCCGTCATCGCTGACCGTCACCTCGACCGCGCCGTCCGGGGTGCGCCGCGACGCCAGCCGGACCTGCCCGCCGGGCGGCGAGAAGGACAGGGCGTTGGCGATCAGATTCTGGAACACCTGGGTCAGCCTGCCCTCCAGCCCCTTCACGGTCAGCGACCCGCCCCGCGGCGGCTCGATGACGACGCCCGGCGCGGCCTCCGTTCCGTCCTCGTCCTCTTCGTCCTCCGCGGTGGCGCGGTGGATGTCGGCGAGCGTGCGGAGCATCGCGCCGATGTCCACCGGTTCCAGCGCGGCGCGGGACAGCTCGGCGTCCAGGCGCGAGGCGTTGGAGATGTCGCTGATCAGCCGGTCCAGCCGCTGCACGTCGTCGGCGATGATCGCCATCAGCTTGTCGCGGCGGGCCGGGTCCTGGATGCGGCTGACCGTCTCCACCGCGCTGCGCAGCGAGGTCAGAGGATTCTTGATCTCGTGGGCGACGTCGGCGGCGAAGCGTTCGATGGCGTCCATGCGCGCCCACAGCGCCGCCGTCATGTCGCGCAGCACGCCGGACAGTTCCCCGATCTCGTCGCCGCGGCGGGTGAAGTCCGGGATCTCCGTGTGGCGTCCATGGCCGGTGCGCAGCCGGTCGGCGGCCTGGGCCAGCTTGCGGATGGGGCGGGCGATGGTGCCGGCCAGATAGAGCGACATCAGGACCGTGACCAGAAGCGCCACCGCGAAGACGCGCAGGATGTCGGTGCGGACCGACCGGATGGCCTCGTCGATCACCGCGCCGCTGCGCGACAGCAGCACCGCCCCCAGCACCTCTTTGTAGCGCTGGACCGGGACGGCGACCGTCAGCAGCAGGTTGGAGCGGGCGACGGGGGAGGCCAGCCGCCACACCGTTGCGCTGTTCTCGCCGGCCAGCGCGCGCTCCACGTTGGGCGGCGGGGCGGCCGATTCGGCGGCCCGGCCCGGCGGTTCGCGGTAGAGCGGCAGGTTCTCCCGGCTCGGCACCACGTCGATGAAGCGGGCATAGAACTCGTTGACCGCACGGGACGCCGGGTCGCCGGAGGGCGGCAGCGGCAGTTCCTGGATTTCGATCTTGCCCGGCGAGCCGGTCAGCACACGGCTGTCCGACAGCATCCGCCCGTCCGGGCCATAGAGCCGGGTGTGCGTTTCCGTCGCCAGCGCCAGCCGGCGGATCATCTGCCGCCCCAGTTCCGGCGACAGCTCGTAGCTTTCCTGGCCCAGTTCCGGCTCGTCGGCAGCCCGCTGCACGGCGCCCTCGCCGAGCGCGGAGGCGAAGATGCGCGCCTCCGTCTCCAGAGCGTCCAGCTCCGCCTGGACCAGCCGGTCCTGGTAGCGGCCGAGATAGAGCAGGGCGCCGACCAGAAGCAGCAGCGCCAGCACGTTGACGGCCAGAATGCGCAGGGTCAGCGGCGACGGCACGCCACGCACTCGGCGCCTGGACGCGGCGCGCGGTGCGGCGCCGGGCTTGACGGGCGGGGAGGGGGCGTTGTGGTCCGGCGCGCGGACCTCACTCCCTGTATCGGTAACCGACGCCATAGAGCGTTTCGATCTGCGCAAAGTCTGAATCAATGGCCTTGAACTTCTTGCGGAGCCGCTTGACGTGGCTGTCGATGGTGCGGTCGTCGACGTAGACGTTCTCGCCATAGGCGGCGTCCATGAGCTGGTCGCGGCTCTTCACATGGCCGGGGCGCTGGGCCAGAGCCTTCACCAGCAGGAACTCCGTCACCGTCAGGTCGATGGGCTGGCCCTTCCAGGTGCAGGAATGGCGGGCGCCGTCCATGACCAGCGGGCCACGGGCCAGCAGCGCGCCGGGTTCCGGCGCGGTCTTGTCGCGGGTCGCCGCCTCCCGCCGCAGCAGGGTGCGGATGCGCTCGACCAGCAGGCGCTGCGAGAAGGGCTTCTTGATGTAGTCGTCCGCGCCCATGCGCAGACCCATCAGCTCGTCGACCTCGTCGTCCTTGCTGGTCAGGAAGATCACCGGCAGATGGCTGGTCTGGCGCAGCCGCTGCAGCAGCTCCATCCCGTCCATGCGCGGCATCTTGATGTCCAGCACGGCGAGGTCCGGCGGGCGCTGGGTCAGGCCGCGCAGCGCCTCGGCGCCGTCGGTGTAGGTGCGCACCTCGAACCCCTCCGCTTCCAGCGCCATGGCAACGGAGGTCAGGATGTTCCGGTCGTCATCCACCAACGCTACGGTGTGAGACATGTCGTTCGTGTTCCCAATCGCACACCCCGGTTTCGGCAACCGCCGGTGTCGGCGGCCGGCGTCCGCGGCCAATTCCGGCGGATGACCGGCCCGTCACGGTCGCTTACTGCGGAAGAATGGTTTCGTCCTATTTCGAAAAGCGGGCTTTTCTTATGCTCCACGATGCCCAAGAGGCGGCGCAAAGGCATGAAAAGCCAACTTTTCGCTTTTCCCAACCTATTTGTCTGGGCCAATATGGCACCAATGCGGCGCCGGGGAAACGGTGCTGCGCGGGAGAACGCATTCGTTTCAGGGCATGAGTTCCGACGAGTCCCCCATCCGTCCGACCCCAACGGGGCCGGGCGCCGCGGCGTCATCGGACGTCGGCGGCCAAACGGGAGGCGCCGCAAGGCGCCTGATGCGTGGTGCCGGCCTGGCGGCGCTGTCCACCGCCCTGCGCGGGGATGGCGACCAGCAGGATGGCCAACAGGACGACCGGGGCGGCTGGCCCTATCCCTCGCTGGTCCAGGTGGCCTTCGACCTCGACGGCACGCCCCTTCTCCTGCTCTCCACCCTTGCCGACCACACGAAGAACATCGCGCGGGACCCGCGCGTCGGCCTGCTGTTCGACGGAACGGCCGGGCTGGCGGAGCCGCTGTCCGGGCCGAGGCTTTCGGTTCTCGGGCGGGCCGAACGCTCGGAGGCGCCGCGCCACCGCGCCCGCTTCCTGGCGCGCCATCCCGGTGCCGCTCTCTATGCCGGGTTCGCCGACTTCAGCGTCTACGCCGTGTCGGTGGAGCGCGCCCATCTGGTGGCCGGATTCGGCCGGGTGCGCTGGCTCGACCGGGCCGAGCTGATGTTGCCCGCCGTTCCCATGGCGCTGGCCGAGGCCGAGAAGGCCATCCTGAGCCATATGAACGCCGATCATGCCGACGCCTTGCGGCTGTACGCCACGGTTCTGGCCGGACGGTCCGCCCAAGGCGCCGGGTCCTGGACGATGACCGGGATCGACCCCGACGGCTGCGACCTGCGCCGCAGCGGCGAAATGGCGCGGGTTGATTTCGATCACAGCGTGGAAAACCCCGAAGACGCTAGGGTCACTCTCGCCGGGCTCGCCCGGGAGGCCCGCCAGAGTGCGCCCGGCAGCGCACCCGGCGCGGCCGATGACCCGGTGGATTCGGACGATCGTGACGGCTAAGCACGACGCCGCGGCAAGCGGCGCGCAAGAAAGCGCAACCAGGAGAAAACGTCAGTGGACCATAACGGACCAACCCGTTGCCGTTTTGGGTTTGTGGCCCTGGGGCCACCCCTCTCTTGCCAATCAGGACATCGCACGCGCCCGGGGGGCGCGTCGGGATGACCGCCGTCCGGCCCGCGGGCCGGGCTGCGGTGGTTTGAGCCGGCGGGAAGACACCGCCACCGAACGAGGACGGCTTCGATAAGGGCCGAAAAGGCCAGCCGTCCGGACCTCCGGACGCCGGCCCCAGATCCCATGGGGCGGCGAAACCGGAGACGAGTTGAGAGGCAAAGGATGACCGGAACGACGCGCACGCGGAACAAGAAGCTCCTGGCTTGGGTCGAGGAGATCGCGAACAAATGCAAGCCCGAGCGGGTGCACTGGTGTGACGGATCGCAGGAGGAATACGACCGCCTGTGCGCCGAGATGGTGGAGTCGGGCACCTTCATCAAGCTGAACGAGGCCAAGCGCCCGAACTCCTACCTCTGCCGCTCCGATCCGGGCGACGTAGCCCGCGTCGAGGACCGGACCTTCATCTGCTCCGAGCGCAAGGAGGATGCCGGCCCGACCAACAACTGGGTCGCCCCGGCGGAGATGAAGGCGAAGCTGGACGGCCTGTTCGAGGGCTGCATGCGGGGCCGCACCATGTATGTGGTGCCCTTCAGCATGGGGCCGCTGGGCTCGGACATCGCGCACATCGGCGTTCAGATCTCCGACAGCCCCTATGTCGCGGTGAACATGCGCATGATGACCCGCATGGGTCAGAAGGTGCTGGACATCCTGGGCGACGGCGACTTCGTGCCCTGCCTGCATTCCATCGGCGCGCCGCTGGAGCCCGGCCAGCCGGATGTGGCGTGGCCGTGCAACGCCGATCACAAGTACATCGTCCATTTCCCGGCCGATCACTCGATCGTCTCCTTCGGCTCGGGCTACGGCGGCAACGCCCTGCTCGGCAAGAAGTGCTTCGCGCTGCGCATCGCCTCCTCGATGGGCCGCGAGCAGGGCTGGCTGGCCGAGCACATGCTGATCCTCGGCGTGGAAAGCCCGGAGGGCGAAAAGACTTACGTCGCCGCCGCCTTCCCGTCGGCCTGCGGCAAGACCAACTTCGCCATGCTGGTTCCCCCGGCCGAGTTCGAGGGCTGGAAGGTCCGCACCATCGGTGACGACATCGCCTGGGTGAAGCCGCAGCCGGACGGCACGCTGCGCGCCATCAACCCGGAGGCTGGCTTCTTCGGCGTGGCGCCGGGCACCAGCATCAAGTCGAACCCGAACGCGCTGAAGACGCTGAACGCCAACGTCATCTTCACCAACGTCGCGCTGACCGACGACGGCGACGTGTGGTGGGAGGGCCTGACCGACGCGGCGCCGGCGCACCTGATCGACTGGCAGGGCAACGACTGGACCCCGGCTTCGGGCCGTCCCGCCGCTCACCCGAACTCGCGCTTCACCGCCCCGGCGGCGCAGTGCCCGTCGATCGATCCGGCCTGGGAGGACCCGGCCGGCGTTCCGATCTCCGCCTTCATCTTCGGCGGCCGCCTGTCCAAGACCTTCCCTCTGGTGTTTGAGGCCTACAACTGGCGCGAGGGTGTGTATTGGGCGGCGACCATGGGCTCGGAGGCGACCGCCGCCGCTGTGGGCCAGGCCGCCATCCGCCGCGACCCCTTCGCCATGCTGCCCTTCTGCGGCTACAACATGGCCGACTACTGGAACCATTGGCTGGCGATGGAAGGCAAGGTGGAGAACCTGCCGCGCATCTACCGCGTCAACTGGTTCCGCAAGGACGAGAACGGCAAGTTCGTCTGGCCGGGCTTCGGCGACAACATGCGCGTCCTGCGCTGGATCGTCGACCGCGTCCGCGGCCGTGCGGTGGAGGCGGCGGAGAGCCCGTTCGGCTACATGCCGCGCTACCAGGACCTGAACTGGGCCGGTCTGGACTTCGCCGAGGACAAGTTCCGGAAGATCATGGACATCGACCGGAAGGAAGCCGAGGCCGAGGCCAAGGACCAGGAGGAACTGTTCAACCGCTTCGGCAGCCATCTGCCGGACGAGATCGAGCAGCAGCGTGTGGCGCTTCTCAAGCGTCTGGAGGAGGCTCCGGACACTTGGCGGATCGGCTGACCGCCCCGTCGCCGAGTCATGTGAGCGCGTGGAGAGGGGCCGCCTGCGGGCGGTCCCTTTTCTTTTGCGCGGGCCGCCATGGCGGGGTGCTTTTCGGGTACTCCTTTCGTGACACGATCCTTTGTCACGGCTAGGATCGCGTCCGACGCCGGGAGATTTACAAAAACTCAAGGGATTGCTGCGTCACTGGGCCGGCTGAACGCAAGCACGCCCGCCTGACCGGCCTTCCGCGGAGTGGACCGGTCAAGACACGGAAAATGACGCTGGAGGACGGAAGACATGTTCGTGATGATCGGCTTCGGCGTCGTGGTGTTCAGCGTCTTCGGGGGCTACGTTCTGGGTGGTGGCCATCTGGGCGTGCTGTGGATGCCCTTCGAGTTCATGATCATCCTGGGCTCCGCCGCCGGCGCGTTTTTGATCGGCAATCCAAAAGCGGTGGTCACACACACTGGCAAGGAACTCGGGCACCTCTTCAAAGGGCCAAAATACAAGAAGGACGATTTCCTCGAACTTCTCACCATGATGTATCAGGTCTTCAAGATCGCGAAAACCAAGGGGCTTCTCGCCCTTGAACAGCACATCGAGAAACCGGAGGATTCACCACTCTTCCAGCAGTTTCCAAAATTCTACGGTGATCACCACGCCATATCCTTCCTCTGCACCTATCTTCGCCTGATGTCGCTCGGGGCCGACAACCCGCACGAGCTGGTCGACCTGATGGACGAGGACATCGAGACCATGCACCACGAGCACCAGCGGATCGCCGACGCCATCCAGGCGGTCGCCGACGCCGTTCCGGCGCTGGGCATCGTCGCGGCGGTGCTGGGCGTGATTCACACCATGGGATCGATCACCGAGCCGCCGGAGGTTCTGGGCAAGCTGATCGGCGGCGCGCTGGTCGGCACCTTCACCGGCATTCTCGTCGCCTACGGCTTCCTGGCGCCGATCGCCAGCGGCCTGAAGAACATCTATCACGCCGAAGGGAAATACTATCAGGCGATGAAGATCGGCCTGATCGCCCATTTGTCCGGCTATGCGCCGGCCATCTCCGTCGAATACTCGCGAAACGTACTGGAACCCGAATACCGGCCGAGCTTCGCCCAGTTGGAAGAGGCGACCTCCGCCCTGCCGCCCGCCTGACGCCGGATCTGCCCCCATGTCTTCAACCTCCTCCGAAGGCGCCGTCACCATCCTGTGGAACGAGGGGACGGTGGGGGAGTGGGCGTCGCTCTTCGCCCGCGTTTCCCGCTCCACCCTGCCGCAGTGCTTCGCCTACGCCGGCGCCATGGGGCGCACCCACGGCTTCGTGCCGCGGCTCGGCCTGATCCGGCGGGGCGGCGCGCCGATCGGGTTGGTGCAGATTCTGGAGCGGCGCACGCTCCGCTTGTTCCATCAGCGCCAGATGCACCGCGGCCCGCTCTGGCTCGACGGGGCGGAGCCGGATCTGGCGACCCAGGAGGCGGTCTTCCGCTTGCTGCGCCGGGCCTGTCCCGACAACCCGCTGAACCGGGCGAGCCTGCTTCCCGAACTCGCCGCCGGCCCGGACGCCGAGGCGATGCTGCGCCGCTGCGGTTTCCGCCGCTTCGGCCCCGGCTACCGCACGGTCTGGCTCGATCTGTCCCGTGGCGAGGAGGAGTTGCGCGCGGCGATGGCCCGCGACTGGCGCCAGCGGCTGAAGGGGGCGGAGAAGGCCGGTCTGGTCATCGACCTCGACTGGGAGGCCAAGAACCTGCCCTGGCTGATGAAGCAGGAGCATGAGCAGGCCCAGACCAAGCAGTTTCGCCCGATGACCGGCGCCCTGGCCGTGCGCATCCGCAACGCGCTGCTGAAAGGTGGGGGGAAGGGCGATGGGGTGCTGATGGCCGCCGCCCTGGAAGGCCGCCCGAACAGCACGGCTCCGGCGGCGAGCGCGCTTTTCTACATCCATGGCGGCTCGGCCACCTACCAGATCGGCTGGTCCAGCGAGTCGGGGCGCAAGAGCGGCGCGATGCGGCTGGTCCTGTGGCGGGCGGCACTGGCGCTCAAGGGGCGCGGCGTGGGTTGGCTCGACCTCGGCGGCATCAACCCGGACAGCGCGCCAGGCGTCACGGAATTCAAGCTGGGGACCGGCGGCCAAGCGGTGGAGAGCGTCGGCCTGTTTCGCTGAGGCCAGCTTCGAATTAGCGAGGGCCGTTGCAACACGGCGCAGACTGTCTCATCCTGATTGCAAGCGGAGGGAGGACGCCATGGCCAAAGACGATATGAAACCGGATGAGGCGCAATTGGCCATCGCCAAGGCGGCCCAGATGAAGCCGCAGGTCCAGGCCATGCGCGATCGTCTCCGCAAGATGGCGGACGACGAGGAGAGAGGCGTCCAGATTCTCGCCAGCGCCATCCGCCGCCTTCTTCACCAGGAATAGAAGGCGTCGGGAACGCGCTGGAACGGTCTCAGCAGGTGGTGGCCTTGGTGCACCCCTTGTCCTCGTGCGATCCCGGGGTGCGGGCGAGCTGGAGGCCGCTGCGCGCCTGCTCGAAGGTTTTTTCCAGCGACCGCACCGTCTGCTCGAAGGCTTGCATCTCACGGCCCTCCAGCTTGTCGCCGGTGGGAAGGTCGATGCTCTTCGGGTTGATCTGCTGGCCGCCCTTCAGCACCTCGTAATGCAGGTGCGGACCGGTGGATCGTCCGGTGGTGCCGACGTAACCGATGACATCGCCCTGGTCGACGCGGGCACCGCGGCGCGTGCTCTTGGCGATCCGGCTCAGATGGGCGTAGGCCGTGGCGATTTGGGTGTTGTGGCGGATGCGGATGTAATTCCCGTAGGCACCGTTCGGCCCGACCTCTTCGACCACACCGCCGCCCGCGGCGTAGATCGGCGTGCCGGTCGGTGCGCCGAAATCCATGCCCTTGTGCATCTTGCTGAAGCCCAGGATCGGGTGATGGCGCATGCCGAAGCCCGACGTGATCCGCGCGCCGTCGATCGGCGTGCGCAGCAGGGCGCGGCGGATGCTCTCGCCGTCGCGGTTGTAGTAGTCGATCCGCCCGTCGCGGCTCTTGTGCCGGTAGATCGGGTACTCCTTGCCGCTCAGCACCAGCGCGGCGTAGAGCACGTCGCCTTCGCCGGCGTTCTTCCCGTCGGCGGTGACCAGCCGCTCATAGAGCACCTCGAAGCGGTCGCCCGGCTGGAGGTCGCGCTGGAAGTCCACGTCATAGGAGTAGTCGCGGATCAGAGCCATCATCACCGAAACCGGGACGCCGGCGGTGCTGCCCGCCTCGAACAGGCTCGACCGGATCACCGTCTGCGCGGCGACCGGCTGGCGGGTGACCGCCTTCTCCGATTCGCTTGACGTGAAGTCGGTGTCACCCTTGCGGGACACGGAGACCGAACGCAGCACGTCCGGAAGGAACTCCAGCCCGACAAATCGCTTGGTCCCGCCGCGGCGTGGCTCGAACAGGATGGTAACCTGCTGGCCGACCTGCAGCTTGCGCGGATCATAGACCTTGCGCAGGGCCGCGATGGCGTTGGTCGCCTCGTCCGCCGGGACGTCGGCCCCGGTCAGCATATCCATCAGCGTGTCGCCGCGCCCGACGGAGAGGATGTGACGGTTCGCGGACGGCGACCGCTCGTCATCGTCGTCGCTTGGCTCTTTTGCAGTGTTCTTGGCGACCCGCTCCGGCGGGGCCGTGCGCCCGCCCGCCGCATAGGCGGGCGGTGCGACCGTGTAAGAGAGGAGCCCCGCCAGACCAGCGGCAACCAGGGCGAGCGTGGGAAGGCCACCGAGCCTCGAACGCACCGTCATCCTCCTATGCTTCCTCACACGTTTCGGACCGTTGTGGCGGGGGCTGTTCGTCCGCTCAAGGAGCTACCACCTACTATGAGCGACCATGCGCACCAATTTTGTCACTGTCAACCCGATAGGGGTGGCTGCGTCAATCGGTTGAGCGCACCGGAGCCGTTCCCGCAGACCGCAAGCCGTTCCATGGCGGGGGCGCTCGATCCACGGGAGGGACGGACATACACCGATTCCAGCTTGGACTTCGGTGATAAGTCGCTCTGTGAAGAATTTTTCATGGAAATGCAAAAAAGCGCTTGCGTCGGTCAGCGAGGTCCCCTTATAAACCGCTCCACCGACGCAGCGCCGCAAACAAATGCGGCAGCGACGGATCAAAAAAGCGGATGACGATCCATTGAGCGGCGCCAAGCACTCGGCGCTGTTTGTTTCGTCTCCGAATTTCTGGTTCATCGGTTTCGGCCCTGGCGGCCCACTCCTTAAAGGGAATGGGCTCGGGGCATTGCGGTTCTCCTGGAGCCGCG
>NZ_JAEPIV010000034.1:0-40664 GCF_016632405.1 Azospirillum aestuarii | reverse complement strand
CGGACGCGGTTGCGACGCGCGCTTTTGCACCTAAAGGTTAGGTCCACGATATGTGAACGGCTCGCTGCGGAGCGGGGGAGGGTTGGGTGGGGGCTCAGTTCAACCACTCAACCCCTACGGCGCCACCCGCCGCACATCCCGCGCCGTCAGGTGGATGTTCGCATCCGGGTCCAGCTTGCGGTCCATGATGCGGGCTTCCACCGCCTTGTCGAAGACCGGGCGGTTCAGGCAGACATACTGCAGCGCCTCGTCCGGCTTCGGCAGGTGTCCGGCGAGGGTTTGCAGGGCGCGGCGCGGGACGAAGACCCGCCCGTGATACTCCCCGACCTCCACCGCGAACTCCACGGCGTCGGCTTCCTCGTTCCAGGACGGGTCGTCGGGGAACACGAACAGCGGCATCACACCCTCACGCAGAACACATCTCGGTCCAGGATGTAGGTAACATCGTAACCGCTGCGCTTGAAGCGGGTCTTCAGCAGCGTGCCCTGCGTGTCGAACCACAGGTCGCGCTCCACCTCGCCGGAAACGCTGTGGTGCCGCCGTCCGGTTCCGGTCGCTCAGTCGTCGAGGAGTTGCGCCAGCTTCATGGCGACGCCCATCGAGCCGTCCACCTTCAGCTTGCCCATGGTGAAGGCCAGCATCGGGTTCAGCCGGCCGTCCATCAGCTTCTTCAGATTCTCGGCGGAGATGCGGATGGTGCAGTCGGGATCGGCGTCCCCGGCGTCCTCCCGCGCGATGGCGACGGGCGTCTCGCGGGCGTTGACCCGCACGGCCTCGCCGTCCTCCAGCGCGAAGCGGACGTCCGCCTTCAGGCTGCGGAAGCTGGTGGAGCGGGTTTTGAGTTCGCGCAGGATGTCCTCAACCATGGATCGGTCTCTCTCCCCTGGATTCATGTTGGTTGCATCTTGACAGTAAGTCGGCTTTACGTTTACGTCAACGTCATAACCAAAACGTTTCCGGCGCCACAATGATCCGGGAAACATCAAATCATCCACGGGGAGTGAAACCATGCAGACCGCCGCCGCGCCCGGAATCCCATCGCTCCGCACCGCCTTCCGCCGTCGCTTGTCCTGACCCGCCGCGCAGCCGGGAGGATCGGAGATGACCGAGAATCTTGTGCGTCGGGGGAGCATCGGGGACGATACGCCGGCCCATTCCTGGCTGGCCCATTACCCCGAGGGCATCGCCTGGGACCAGCCGATCGCCGTGACGCCGCTGGCCGAGCTGTTCGAGGAAGCCGCCCGCCGCTACGCCGACCGTCCGTGCCTGGACTTCCTCGGCCGCCGCTACTGTTACGCGGAGGTGCTGGGGCTGGTGAACCGGGCGGCCAAGGGCTTCGCGGCGATGGGGGTGAAGCCGGGCGTCCGGGTGGGGCTGTGCCTGCCGAACACGCCGACCTATGTGATCGCCTATTTCGGGATTCTGAAGGCCGGCGGCACGGTGGTGAACTACAACCCGCTCTATGTCGAGCGGGAGTTGGAACACCAGATCGAGGATTCCGGGACCGAGATCATGGTCACGCTCGATCTGAAGCAGATCCACCCGCGCATCGAGGCGATGCTCGACCGCACGCGGCTGAAGACGGTGGTTGTCTGCCGCATGGCCTCCATCCTGTCCCCGGTGAAGAGCGTGCTGTTCCGCGTGCTGAAGCGCAGCGAGCTGGCCAACATCCCGCAGGACGGGCGGCATGTGGATTTCGACGCTCTGCTGGCCAACGACGGTGTGGTCCAGCCGGTTCGGGTGGACCCGCGGCGCGACGTGGCGGTGCTGCAATACACGGGCGGGACCACCGGCGTGCCCAAGGGGGCGATGCTGACCCACGCCAACCTCGTGGCCAACGCGCGGCAGGTCCAGGCGTGGTTCCCCGGCATGGCGCTGGGGGAGGAGCGGATGCTCGCCGTCCTGCCCTTCTTCCACGTCTTCGCCATGACGGTGATCCTGAACATGGGGCTGGCGGCGGGGGCGGAACTGGTCATGCTGCCGCGCTTCGACACGCTGCAGGTGCTGAAGACCATCGCGCGGCGCAAGCCGACGCTGCTGCCCGGCGTGCCGACCATGTACAAGGCCCTGCTGAGCCACCCCGACGTGGCGCGCCACCCGATGCGGTCGATCCGCTACTGCATCTCCGGCGGGGCGCCGCTGCCGATGGAGCTGAAGCACCGGTTCGAGGAGGCGACCGGCTGCGTGCTGGTGGAGGGCTACGGCCTCAGCGAGGCGTCGCCGGTCTGCGCCTGCAACCCGCTGACCGGGGTGAACAAGGAGGGCTCCATTGGCCTGCCGCTGCCGGGCATCATGGTGCAGATCCGCGCGCTGGACGACCCCGACCGCGTGTTGCCGCCCGGCGAAAAGGGGCAGGTCGTGCTGTCCGGCCCCAACGTCATGGCCGGCTACTGGAACAAGGACGAGGAGAGCCGGCGCACCATCGTCGGCGGTTGGCTGTTCACCGGCGACGTCGGGGTGATGGACGAGGACGGCTACGTCTTCCTGCTCGACCGCCTGAAGGATTTGATCATCTGCGGCGGCTACAACGTCTATCCGCGCATGATCGAGGAGGCCATCCACCAGCACCCCGACGTGATCGCCGTCTGCGTCATCGGCATCTCCGACGAGTACCGCGGCCAGAGCCCGAAGGCTTTCGTCCAGCTCAGGCCCGGCGCCAGCCTGACCGCGGAGCAGATGAAGGATTTCCTGCGCGACAAGATCTCGCGGATCGAGATGCCGAAGCGGATCGAGTTCCGTGCCGAGCTGCCCAAGACGGCGGTCGGCAAGCTGTCGAAGAAGGAATTGATCGCCGAATCCTTGCAGCAGCCCGAGGGGTGACCGGGAGAAGGCGCGCGGCTTTGTCACATCGCGGCGTGTGTGGTAGGAACGGAGACGCCGTCCGGCGGCGTGGAGCGAGCGGCCTTCGCTTCCCACACGCCGCCGCGGCGCGACGTGACGGAAGGCGTGCCCCCCACCATGGAACAGCTCTACACGGTCAATCAGTTGGCGGAGGAACTGGGCATCACGCCGCGCGCCCTCCGCTTCTACGAAGTGAAGGGGCTGCTGTCGCCCAACCGCCTGGGCAACAACCGCGTCTACACCAAGCGCGACCGCGCCCGGCTGAAGCTGATCCTGCGGGGCAAGCGGCTGGGCTTCTCTCTGGCGGAGATCCGCGAGTATCTCGACCTCTACAACGTCGATGGCGGGGTGGAGCAGTTGAAGGTCCTGCAGAAGCGCATCGACGCGCGGCTGAAAGATCTGGAGCAGCAGCGCCAGGACCTGGAGGCGACCGTGGGCGAACTGCGGGAGATCGAGGCCCAGGTGCAAGCCGCGCTGGACGAGCGCGGATTTGCGTCCAAGAGCGTCTGAGCCGGTGCGGTCCTGTCCGCCCGGCCGGGCTGGAGGGGATGGGTTTATGAATTTGCTGTTCCGCCTGATCGCCGTCATCCTGGCCGCCCTGACCGGTCGGTCGGCGGGGTTCCTGGAACCGGCGCGGCTGCGCTTCCGGGTGTGGCCGACCGACCTCGACCTCAACATGCACATGACCAACGCCCGCTATTTCAGCGTCATGGACCTGGGGCGGGTCGATCTGATGCTGCGCTCCGGAATGGGGCGGTCGATCCTGCGCCACCGCTGGCAGCCGGTGATCGGCGCCGCCAACGTGCGTTTCCGCCGTCCGCTGGCACCCTTCCAGCGCTTCGAACTGGCGACCCGCGTGCTGTGCTGGGACGACAAGTACTTCTTCATCGAGCATCGGTTGGAAACCGCCGCGGGCACGGCGGCGCTGGCCGTGGTACAGGGGGCCTTCGTGGCGCGCGGCGCGGTGGTTCCCCCGGCGACGGTCCTGGCGATCCACGGCGAGCACCGGGAATCGCCGCCCATGCCGGACGTCGTGGCGGCGTGGCGCGAACGTCCGTTGGCGCCCTGACACTTGCGCCCTCACACTTGCGCCGCGCCGTCCCGTTGCACTATGGCTGGCCGGACGCGCAAAGCGAAAAGTGGGCAAAGCGGAAGGGCAAGGGTCATGGGCGCACACGGAATCAACGGCATCGACCATCTCGTCATCGTCGTCCGCGATCTGGAAAAGGCGCAGGACGCTTACCGCCGCATGGGCTTCACCGTCTCGCCGAAGGGCCGGCATGGCGAGCTGAAGTCGGCCAACCACACGATTATGTTTGGGGCGGGCGACTATCTGGAACTGCTCGCCATCGAGCAGCCGCACCCCTTCACCGCTTTCTTCAGCAATGTCCTGAAGACGCGCGAGGGCATCGCCGCGGCGGCGCTGAAGACCGACGACGCGCGGGCGGCGCAGCGCCTCCTGGTTGAGGCCGGCTATCCGGCGGGCGAGCCGGTCGAGTTCGGCCGCCCCGTCGAGTTGCCGGGCGGCGCGCAGCCGGCGCGCTTCACCACCACCCCGATCGACGGCGTGCCGGAATGGGGCGGGCGGGTCTTCCTGTGCCAGCACCACACCCCCGACGTGGTCTGGCGTCCGGAGCTGGTCCAGCACGACAACACGGTGACCGGCCTTGCCGCCCTGGTCGTCGCCGCGGACGATCCGGACGCCACCGCATCCTCCTACGCCCGGCTGTTCGGCACGGCGGTGGAGGCGCGGGGGCCGGCGCGCGTCGTGCCGACCGGCAGCGCTCCCATCGTGGTGGCCGATCCCGCCGCTTTGCATTGGGGCTGGACCGGCGACCCGGCCCTGGCGGTTCCGCGCCCCTTCCTGGCCGGGATGGTGCTGACGGTGGCCGATCTGGAGCGCGCCCAGCAGGCGCTTCAGAAGAGCAAGTTCCCGACCGTCGTCGGCAACGGCGTGCTGCGCGTGTCGTCGGCCAGCGCCTGCGGCGCCATGCTGGCCTTCGCCAAGGATTTCGACCTCGGCGCGCTGATTCCCTGACCCAGCCGGCCGCCGGTTTGTCATAACGGAATCATATTGCTGCACTGCGTCCGATCCGTTGGACAGGACGCTGTCGCGGGCGCACATTCCCCTCTTGCGTGCATGTTGCAGCGCATCATGGGGACGGACCGACGTGGCGGACGGCGATTTCGGCAGGGTTCAGATCGAACCGGCGGGGCAGGGGGCGGCTGGCCAGGAGAGCGCGGCGGCGAATTACCTCGTCGCCGGCACGCCGGCCTACAAGCGGGCGAGCCGCATCCTCTTCGTGGCCGGTTTTTCCACCTTCGCCGCGCTCTACTGCGTGCAGCCGCTGATGCCGGAGTTCACGCGGGAATTCGGCGTCACGCCGGCGCAGTCCAGCCTTGCCCTGTCGGTGTCCACCGGCGTCCTGGCCTTCGCGCTGCTGGTCGCCGGGGCGGTGTCCGACCGGTTTGGGCGCAAGGCCATCATGGCGCTTTCCCTGCTCGCCTCCGGCACGCTGGGAATCAGCGGGGCGATGGCGCCGGACTGGGCGTCGCTGCTGCTGGTGCGGGCGCTGGAAGGGATGGCGCTCAGCGGTCTTCCCGCCGTCGCCATGGCCTACGTGTCGGAGGAGGTGGACCCGCGCTCCGCCGGGGTGACCATGGGCCTTTACATCGGCGGGACGGCGCTCGGCGGCATGTCGGGGCGGGCGCTGACGGCGCTGGTCGCCGACGTCGCGTCCTGGCGCATGGCGATGGGGGTGATCGGCACGCTGGGAATCGCCGCCGCGCTGGCGGTGTGGTTCGCGCTTCCCACATCGCGCCATTTCCAGCGCCGGCCGGCGGGCATGCGGGAACTGGCCGAGGCGTGGCGTGGACAGCTGATGGACCGCGGCTTGCTCGCCCTGTTCGCCATGGGGTTCCTGTCCATGGGGGCCTTCGTCACCGTCTTCAACTACATCGGTTTCCGCCTGCTGGCGCCGCCCTTCGACCTCCGTCCGGCGGCGGTCGGGGCGGTCTTCACGGTCTATCTCTGCGGAGTCGTCAGTTCGCCGCTGTTCGGTGGGCTGGCGGTGCGGCTGGGGCGCGGGCGGGTGCTGGCCGCGGCGGCGGCGATGATGGCGGCCGGGCTGGCGCTGATGACGCCGGACAGCCTGTGGACGATGACGCCGGGCATCGCCCTGTTCACCTTCGCCTTCTTCGGAGTCCACACCATCGCCTCCGGCTGGATCGGGCAGCGGGCGCCGGTCAACCGTGGGCAGGCGTCGGCGATCTATCTGTTCTGCTACTACATGGGCTCCACCATCGCCGGGACGCTGGGCGGCGTCTTCTGGCACGGGTTCGGCTGGGCCGGAGTCGGCGGATTCGTCGGGCTTCTGCTGGCGGTCGGGCTGGCTGTGGCGCTGGGGCTGGCGGTCCGCCGCTGATTCGTTCTTTGCGCGCATACCGAGGTATGGCTTCAATCGTTTCGGTTGCGCCGCGCGCCGCTTGGTCTCATTCTGAGTGCACCTGCACAACGAGGCGACCATGGCCCGTTTGTCCGTCTACAGCGACACCGATCCCACTGTCGCGGAACTCTCGTCCGCCGATACTGCGCTGGTCACCGCCCATCTGGCTCTGGCCGGGGTGCTGTTCGAGCGCTGGCCGGAAACACCATCCATCACCGACGCCGCCGACGCCCAGGCGGTCCTGGACGCCTATGCCGGGCCGGTGGAGGCCCTGAAGCGGGCGCGCGGATTCCAATCCGCCGACGTGGTGCGGATGCCGCGCGGCCTGCCGGACGCGGCGGCCCGCCGCGCCGCCTTTCTCGCGGAACACACCCACGACGAGGACGAGGCCCGGTTCTTCGTGCGGGGCGGCGGCGCCTTCTATCTGCACATGGATGAGAAGGTGTTCCGCATCGTGTGCGGGGCCGGCGACCTGCTGAGCATTCCGGCGCGGACGAAGCATTGGTTCGACATGGGGCCGGACCCGGAATTCACCGCCATCCGATTCTTCACGCGTCTGGACGGCTGGGTGGCGTCCTTCACCGGCGACGTGATCGCCGACCGCTTTCCGAAGTTCGAACCGGACACCGGTACCATTCGATGAGCCGTCCGCCATGACCCGGCTGCCGCCGACACCTTTCGCCGCAGCCGATTGCGGGCGAAAACCGGTGCTGTTACAAGGTCTTCGGCATCAGCGCCCGACTCCACGCAACTCAACCCAAAGCGGCGCGTCACCCGCCTCGGAGGCTCCATGACCACGGACGGCCACACCGTCCCGCGCACGGGCAACGGCTTCATCGACGCGGCCCATAGCTCGCTGATGGAGCATGTCGACGCCATCCGCCGCGACTGCGCGGCCGGCGCCTCCCGCGATTCCATGATTCCCCGCTTCAGCCGCTTCGCGGACGAGATGCGCATGCATTTCGACCATGAGGAGGTCATCATCCGCGCCGCCGGATTCACCCGGTGGGAGGAGCATGCCGGGCATCACGCGATGCTGGACCAGCAGTTCGGCCGGCTCATCGACTATGTGCGTGAATGCGACGTGACCTCGGACTTCCTGTGCACGGTGGCGGGCACGCTGGACGCCGCCCTGTGTGGGCATGAGATCCGGCACGACGGCGATTACGCCGCGCTGGTGCGCGACGCTTCGCTGGCGCCGGAGGGACGGACCCTGATCGCCTGGAGCAGCGCTTTCGAGGTTGGGGTGGGTCCGTTGGACGCGCAGCATCGCCAACTCGCCGAACTTATGAACGAACTGGACGCGATGAGCCGCCGGGCGGCGCCGGTTCGCGAATCGCTGGACCTTCTGGGGGTGCTGCACGACCATGTGCACGCTCATTTCGCCATGGAGGAAGGGGTGCTGCGCCGAGTGGCGCCCAGCCGTTTCGTGGCCCACCGCAACCATCACCGGTTGCTGGAGGGGCAGTTCGCCGTCATCCGCCGGCAGGTGGAGAACGGGCGGCTCGATCCCGGTGTCGCGGTTCGGGGGTTCCTGCGCTTCTGGCTGTTGGACCATGTGCTCGGCTCCGACCGTCCGACCTTCGCCGAGGCGGCGGACGCGGCGCACCGCTGAGCCTTCCGGCTGCGGTCGTCGTCCCGATCCCGGCCGTCATCAAAAAATCACTTGAATCGCTGGGGAAAAAGCGTAATTCATCGGGGACGACGCACTCGCACGTGCCAATGGCCCTCTGTGGTTATGCAACGACGTACCGCGTCCTTTTTGGCAGAACCGGTCATCAGTGGGCCGGTCCCGAGAGGGAGGTAGGCATGTTGGCTCTCCACGGCAGGGCTCCCAGACGGTAGCCCATAGCCGGACATCGACGCTTTGAACCTGCGGAGCTGTTAGCCCGCTCGTGAGCGTTCGACCCGGCTTTTCTCCGTCGCCTTTCACCACAACCCGAATTCCGGTCCGCGGCTTTGAAGGCCGTGCCGGATTCCCGTCTGTTCGCTGGACCGCCCCGCGCCGGGTGGCCCAGGGTAAGGAGTGCGCCATGGGCTTCATCCGTTCCCGTTCCGCCGTCGCCCCGCTGCGCCGCGGCGTTTCCGTTTCCGCCCCGTCCTTCGGCGCTTCGCCGGTGTCGGACCGCCGCACCTCCGTCCATCAGGCGGTGGCGATGGCCCGGCCCGAGGAGCCGATGCACTGCATCCGTCCGGGCGTCCTGGCCGACACCGCGTCCAGCTTCGTGGCCGCCTTCGACGCCGCCGTATCGGGCGACGTGCTTTACGCCGTGAAGTGCAACCCGGAGCCGGCGGTGCTGCGCGCTCTGTGGGCCGGTGGCGTGCGCCACTTCGACGTGGCCTCGCCCGGCGAGATCCGCCTGATCCGCCAGATGTTCCCGGACGCGGTGCTGCATTACATGCACCCGGTGAAGGGGCGCGAGGCGATCCGCACCGCCTACCAGCAGTACGGCGTGCGCGACTTCGTGCTCGACAGCATGGAGGAGCTTCAGAAGATCCTGGAGGAGACGGGCGACGCCCAGGACCTCGGCCTCGTCGTGCGTCTGGCGCTGCCGAAGGGCAACGCGGTCTACGACCTGTCCGGCAAGTTCGGCGCTCCGGCGACGGAGGCGGTCGAGCTGCTCCAGGCCGTGCGCATGGTGGCCCCAAAGGTCGGCGTGTCGTTCCATGTCGGCTCACAGATGCTCGACCCGTCCGCCTACGAGCGGGCGCTGGAGCTGGCCGGCCGCATCATCGCGGAGTCGGGCGTGGTGATCGACGTTCTGGATGTCGGCGGCGGCTTCCCCGTCTCCTATCCGGGCGTCACCCCGCCGCCGCTCGGCGACTTCATGGAGGCCATCGCGCGCGGCGTGGCCAAGCTCGACCTGCCGGCCCACTGCCGCGTCTGGTGCGAGCCGGGCCGCGCGCTGGTCGCTCCGGGCGTGTCGCTGGTCGTGCAGGTGGTCAAGCGCCGCGGCAACGAGCTGTTCATCAATGACGGCGTCTACGGCGCCCTGTCGGACGCCGGGGTCCCCGGCTTCCGCTTCCCGGCCCGCATGATCCGTCCGTTCGCGCCGATGGGGGACGAGCCCGTGGAGGCCTTCGCCTTCTACGGCCCGACCTGCGACAGCGCGGACCGCATGAACGGCCCGTTCCACCTGCCGGCGGACATCCGTGCCGGCGACTGGATCGAGCTGGGCCAGTTGGGGGCTTACGGCTCCTGCCTGCGCACCGCCTTCAACGGGTTCGACCAGGCCCGCGTGGTCGAGGTTTCGGACGCGCCGCTGCTGGAAACACCCGGCTATGTTCTGAAGAGCTGCGTGGCATAAGTCCCGCATCGCGGGAAAGCTGTGGATATCCCTAAAAAATCACCGTAAACCATCGTTGGTCCGCCACCCTCCGCCTTTGCAAGAGGCGCGAGGGTGACGGGCTGTATTTCTGTCACGCCAACCACGGGGGACCGTCTTAGATGACCCTGGACACCAAGCACATCACCTTCACCGGCCGCATGGTCATTGTCGGCTTCGGATCGATTGGCCAGGGAGTGTTGCCCCTGATTTTGCGCCACATCGGAATCACGAAGGACCAGATCACCATCGTCACCGCCGAGGAGCGCGGTCATGCCGAGGCGGATGAGCTTGGCGTCAAATTCATCAACCTGCCGCTGACGAAGGAGAATTACGCCCAGGTGCTTGAGCCCATGCTGGGCAAGGGCGATTTCCTGGTCAACCTGTCGGTGGACGTGTCGTCCGTCGCCCTGTTCGAGTTCTGCCACAAGGTCGGCGCGCTCTACATCGACACCTGCGTGGAGCCGTGGGCCGGCGGTTACACCGACCCGTCGCTGTCGCCGTCGCTGCGCTCCAACTACGCCCTGCGCGAGACCGCGCTGTCGCACCGCGCCGCCTTCGAGGGCGGGCCGACCGCCGTTCTGACCCATGGCGCGAACCCCGGCCTCGTTTCGCATTTCGTGAAGCAGGCGCTGCTCAACGTCGCCGCGGACACCGGCGAATCGACGGAGGTCCCGAAGGACCGCGCCGGCTGGGGCGCGCTGGCCGCCAAGCTGGGCGTGAAGGTGATCCACATCGCCGAGCGCGACACCCAGGTGTCCAACGAGCCGAAGAAGGTGGGCGAGTTCGTCAACACCTGGTCGATCGACGGCTTCGTCGGCGAGGGGTGCCAGCCCACCGAACTCGGCTGGGGCAGCCACGAGAAGCATTTCCCCGTGGACGGGCGCCGTCACGAGTTCGGCTGCGACGCCGCCATCTATCTGATGCGGCCCGGCGCCTCCACCCGCGTGCGCACCTGGACCCCGCTGGAGGGGCCGTTCCACGGCTTCCTCATCACCCACAGCGAGGCGATCTCCATCGCCGATTACTACACCCAGCGCGACGGCAACCACGTCACTTACCGCCCGACCGTGCATTACGCCTATCACCCGTGCGACGACGCGGTGAAGTCGGTGCACGAGCTGGCCGGCAAGAACTGGTACATGCAGCCCAGCCAGCGCCTGATGATGCACGAGATCGTCAGCGGCACCGACGAGCTGGGCGTGCTGCTGATGGGCCACAAGAAGGGCATCTACTGGTTCGGCTCCCGCCTGGGGATCGACGAGGCGCGTGCTCTGGTGCCCTACAACAACGCGACCTCGCTGCAGGTCACGGTGGCGGTCCTGGCCGGCATCGTCTGGGCGCTGGAGAACCCCAACCGCGGCATCGTCGAGCCGGACGAGATCGACTTCCAGCGCATCCTGGAGATCGCCAAGCCCTATCTCGGCGAGCTGGTCGGCGCCTATGGCGACTGGACTCCGCTGCAGGACCGCGAGCGCCTGTTCCCCGAGGACATCGACCACGACGATCCCTGGCAGTTCAAGAACTTCCGGGTCGTGTGAGGCCGGTTGGCCTGAACAGGAAAGGGGCTCTTCGGAGCCCCTTTTCCTTTGGCGCGGTCAGAGGGTGAGCGCCAGCAGCAGCGCGCCTGCCACCAGGGCGATGCAGGCGCGCCGGTAGAGGTGAAGGGCGCGGGTGATGTCCTGCGCGGTGGCCGCGGTGCGGCCCGGCCCCATCCAGGCGTCCTCGATCCGCACCTCGCCATAGACCCGCGGCCCGCCGAGCCGGAGGTCTAGCGCCCCGGCCATCGCCGCCTCCGGCCAACCGGCGTTGGGGGAGCAGTGGCGGTGGGCGTCGCGCCGCACCGACCGCCAGGATTCGGCGGCGTCGGCCCCCTCGGTGAAGCGGGCGGCAATCCATATCAGCAGCGCCGACAGGCGGGAGCCGGGCAGGTTGACCAGATCGTCCAGCCGCGCCGCGGCCCAGCCGAACGCCTCGTGCCGGGGCGTGCGGTGGCCGATCATGCTGTCCGCGGTGTTGATCGCCTTGTAGAGCGCGATTCCCGGCAGTCCGCCGACCAGCAGCCAGAAGGCCGGGGCAACCACCCCGTCCGAGAAGTTTTCCGACAGGCTTTCGATGGCGGCGCGGCTTACCCCATGCTCGTCCAGGGTGGCCGGATTGCGGCCGACGATGCGCGACACGGCCTCGCGCGCCGCCTCCAGCCCGCCGTCGCGGAAGGCGGCGGCGACCGCGGCGACATGGTCGTGCAGGCTGCGCTGCGCCAGCAGGGTGGAGGCCAGCGCCGCTTCGAGAAGGCCGCCCAGCGGCAGGTTCCGGCACAGCCCGGCCACCGCCGACGCCGCACCGCCCACCACCAGCAGCAGGACGAGCAGAGCCAGCACCCCCGCCGCCTTGCGGACGGCGAAGGAATCGCGCTCCCGGTTGAGCGCGCGGTCAAGCTGGGCGATAAGCGCCCCGATCCACACCACCGGGTGGCGGATTTGGGCGTAGAGTGCGTCCGGATAGCCGGCGGCGGCCTCGATGAGGAGAGCGGCGGCGAGCACGGACGGATGAAGCTCCACGGGATCGAATCCTCTGGGGGAAGGGAAGGGGGCGGGATGATGGCGGAATCGGCGGCGGGGTCCAAGAGGATCATCCATGGCGGAGACCTCGACGCTGCGCGGGCGGCCTTTCCGGGGGCGCCGGAACCGTGGGTGGACCTGTCTACCGGAATCAACCCCTGGCCCTATCCGCTGCCGCCCATCCCGGCCGAGGCCTGGACGCGCCTGCCGGGCCGCGCCGCCGAAACGGCGCTGCGCGAGGCCGCGGCCGCCTGCTACGGAGCGCCGTCGCCGGACTGCGTCGCGGCCGCGGGCGGTTCCCAGGCGCTGATTCAGATCCTGCCGCGGCTGCGGCCTCCGGGAACGGTCGTCGTCCTGGGGCCGACCTACGCGGAGCACGCCGCGGGCTGGGCCAAGGCCGGCCATCGCGTGACCGAGGTGATGACGCTGGAATCCTGCGCCGCCGATGTGGTGGTGGTCGTCAACCCGAACAACCCGGATGGCCGGATCGTCCCGCCCGAAGCGCTGCTGGCCCTGGCGGAGCGGCAGGCGGCACGGGGCGGCTGGCTGGTGGTGGACGAGGCCTTTGCCGAGGTCGCCCCGGAATGCAGCGTGGCGTCGGAGGCCGGGCGCGCCGGACTGGTCATCCTGCGCTCCTTCGGGAAGTTCTTCGGGCTGGCCGGAGTGCGGCTCGGCTTCCTGCTCGGCGGGCCGGCGCTGGTCCGGGAGGCGCTCGCCGCCGTGGGGCCTTGGGCGGTGTCGGGTCCGGCGCTGGCCGTCGCGACCGCAGCCTTGTCGGATTCGGCGTGGATCGCCGCCACCCGGCGCCGTCTGGCGGAGGCCGCGGCCCGCTTCGACACGCGTTTGGTGGATGCCGGGTTGCACGTCACAGGAGGGACGTCGCTCTTTCGTCTCATAGACGCTCCCCAGGCTGCCGGGCTTTACAACGCCTTAGGCCGGGCCGGGGTGCTGACGCGCCGGTTCGACTACCGGCAGGATTGGCTGAGGCTGGGCTTGCCGGTGGACGAGGCGGCGGAAGACCGCGTGAAAACTGCGTGCGGAATGTTCAGAAACCGATAGATTTTGCGCTCAAGATGGGCGATCACCACCATAGCGCGACAAGATGGCACACAGGGGCAAAAAGGCGCATCGGCTAACGTACTCCTTGTTTGCCCTATCGTGGCGCAAGAATCTTCCATGACGCTGTGGGGGCCATGCTGGATTCGGTCGGTTCAATGAGTTCTTCTGGGGATGCGGAGGAAACCCGTGTTGCACTGTGGCGTGTGTTCGACACGCTGCCGATGGGGGCCTGCGTCACCACGGACACAGGGACCATCCTGTACGCCAATCCGGCCCTGCACGGTCTGCTGCGCTATCCTCCGGGCGGTCTGACCGGCCTCGACCTCGCGGCGCTGGAACCGGAGGATGCCTTTCTTCCGGCGCTGCCGGACGCGCCGGGTGAGCGGCGATTGCGCTGTCAGGATGGCGGAACCGTCTGGGTGGCGGAGTCGGTCGGTCCCACCGCGGGTCCGCTGGGCGAGCCGCAGTCGCTGCGCGTCTACACCGACGTCAGCCACCATCGGCAGGCGCAAGCGGCGCTGCGCGACCAGCTCCTGATGAAGGAGGTGCTGTTCGAGACGCTGCCGGTTCCCGTTTTCGTGAAGAACGCAGCCGGTGAGTACACAGACTGCAACGACGCCTTCGAACGCTACACCGGTCTGGAGCGCCGAAGCATCGTCGCCAAGACCGCCTTCGCCGTGATGGACCCGCGCATCGCCAAGGCGCACGCCGACCAGGATCGCGAGCTGACTGTCAACTGGGGCCAGCGCAGCTATGAGGAGGCGGTTCCCTTCGTCGGCGGCACCACCCGCCTGTCCAGCCTGACCAAGGCCGTCTTCTGCGACAGCAGCGGGAATCTGGGCGGCATCGTCGGCGTGATCCACGACCTGACCGAGGGGCTGCCCAGCGAGGAGCGGCTCCAGGCCATCCTGGAGCAGAGCCCGATCGGCGTGTCGGTGTCGCGCCGCGACGACGGCAAGATCATCTTCGTCAACACCCGCTTCGCCGAACTGATCGGGTTGAAGCGCGAGGATCTGATCGGCCGGCAAGCCCGCGACTATTACCTGGACCGGCACCAGCGCGAGCGGGTGATCGATCGCCTGCGCTCCTTCGGGTCGGTGACCAACATGGAGGTGCAGTTCCGCCGGGCCGACGGATCGTCCTTCTGGACGCTGTTCACGGTCAACCAGGCGGTGATCCAGGGCGTTCAGGTGAATCTCGCCTGGATCTACGATTACACCGACCGCCGAAACATGGAAGAAGCGCTGCGGGACATGGCGTCCCGCGATCCGCTGACGGGAATCTACAACCGGCGTTCCTTCATGGAGCTGGCGCGCTCGCAGCTGGCCCGTGCCCACCGCTTCAACGAAGCGATGTCGGTCTTCGTGCTGGACGTCGACCATTTCAAGCGCATCAACGACAGCTACGGCCACGCCACCGGCGACGACGCCCTGCGCATGGTGGCCGGCGGCTGCCAGGCCATTCTGCGCGAGTACGACATTCTCGGCCGGTTGGGCGGCGAGGAATTCGTGGTGGTCCTGCCCGGCGCCACCGCGGAGGAATCCCGCGTGGTGGCGGAGCGGGTGCGCCGCCACCTGTCCCGCATGGCGATTCCAGGGCCCGAAGGCCGCTTCCATTTGACCAGCAGCATCGGCATCTCCGCGCTGGATGGTGCTTACGACACGCTGGAAAAGGCGATTCACCGGGCCGACCTCGCCCTCTACCGGGCCAAGCGCGAGGGTCGCAACCGCGTCGTGGTCTACGAACAGGGCATGTGATCCGCCATTTTTGGGAGAAGATCGGTCCAGTCCCGTCCATGGCGCCGTTTGGATCTTCCCGTTGGACTCCATGCGGTGCGTCCCGGTTCAACCCCTTATGCGCGTGACGCATGTGATACAATTTGTCGCAGCCGGTCGCCGTCCGTTTTTAAAGCCATCCAATTATTACGTACGCTATGAGTCGAGGGCAGAAGATATTACCAACGGTTGGGTTGGTGACCTGTTTGTCGGGTGATTGCGTTCACCGGCGTTTGAAAGGCGGACGGTCATGGCGGTCGGCACGGGCGGCACACACGGTACCCTGACCGGGCGGGAGCGGACCTTTCACCGCGATGAGATCATCGTCTCGAAAACGGATCTCAAGGGCCGCATCACCTACGCCAACGATGTGTTCCTGCGCATCAGCGGCTACAGCGAAGCGGAGTTGCTGGGGCAACCGCACAACATCGTCCGCCATCCCGACATGCCCCGCTGCGTCTACAAACTGCTGTGGAGCCGCATCGAATCCGGAAGCGAAATCTTCGCCTATGTGATCAACCGGGCGAAGGACGGCGACCATTACTGGGTGTTCGCCCATGTCACGCCGGTGTTCGGCAATCCGGACAGCGGAAACGGGCAGACCATCACCGGCTACCATTCGAGCCGGCGGGTGCCGGCGCCCCCTGCGGTGGAGGCGGCGGCGGGTCTTTACGCCGCGCTGCGGGCGGAAGAGGCGCGGCACGCCGACCGGAACGCGGCCATGGCGGCCTCCGGTGCCATGCTGGAAAAACTCCTGCGCGACAAGGGCACGAGCTATGACGAGTTTGTCTTCAGTCTCTAAATCGCTCGCCGCCGCCGCTTCGGCCGCCCTGCTGTCGGGGGCACAGGCGATGTACGGTCTTGCCACCGGCGACGCCGTCGCCGCCGTGCTGGGCCTGCTGGCGGTCCTTCCCTGTCTTGCCGCGATCCGCTGGCTGGTGCTCACCAACCGGACCATCCGGAAGGCCAGCACGGTCATCGCCGCGGCCGAGAAGGGTGACCTTCAACCACGCATCCTGAACATCCACGGCGCCAGCCCGATCGCGGACATGCTGCGGACCATCAACCGCCTGCTCGACCGCGTCGAGTCGTTCGGCAAGGAGGCCAACGCCGCCATGCAGCACGCGGCGGAGGGGCAGTATTACCGGCGCATCGTGATGACCGGCATGGTCGGGGAGTTCGGCGCCTACGCCCGCCAGATCAACGACGGTTTGGCGGCCATGGACGGCAAAAGCCGCGAGTTCGTGGAGAGCGCCACCCGCATCGGCGCCAACATCAAGGAGGTGGCGCAGAGCCTGTCGGCCAGCGCCGCCCAGCTCGAAGCGTCCTCCACCGCCATGACGGCGACCGCCGCCACGGCCAGCGAGCAGTCCTTCTCCGCAGCCTCGGCGGCCGAGCAGGTGTCCTCGAACGTGGACGGCGTGGCCGCGGCGACCGGCGAGGTGTCGGGCGCCATCGGCGAGGTGGCGCAGGGTGTCTCCCGCACCGCCGATCTCGCCCGCAGCTCGGTTGAGAAGGTGCGGGAGGCGGACGCCACCATCCGCTCCCTGCTGGCCGCCTCCGAGCAGATCGGCGCGGTCGTGCAACTCATCAACGACATCGCCAGCCAGACCAACCTGCTGGCGCTGAACGCCACGATCGAGGCGGCGCGGGCCGGCGAGGCCGGGAAGGGATTCGCCGTGGTGGCGACCGAAGTGAAGAACCTCGCCAACCAGACCGCCAAGGCGACGGAGGACATCTCCGCCCAGATCGCCCAGGTCCAATCGGTGACACGCGACACGGCGGCGGTGATCCAGAATGTCGGCGGCATGATCCACGACATCGACGAGATCGCCGTGGGCATCGCTGGTGCCGCCGAACAGCAGAGCGCGGCCATCGACGAGATCAGCCGTTCCATCCGCGAGGCGTCGGCTGGCGTGCGCACCGTGGCCGACGCGGTGACCAGCGTGTCTTCCGGCGCGCAGGATGCCAGCGCCGCCGCCAGCCAAGTCCTGTCCTCCGCCGGTGAGCTGGCGCGCCGCGCCGTGACCTTGAACGGCGACATCGACAATTTTGTCGCGCGCGTCTGCGGCGGGCAGCGTTAAGGATCGGCGAGGGCAGCCCCGCCGCGGTGTGAGGGTGGGGCCGGGCGTGCCTGCTTGTCCCCGGACGCGTCCATCGGCGGCCCCGACATCGGCTGACCCGACATCTCCAGCCCGACCCGCACGTTGTCCGGTGGGGTGCAGGCCCGCTCGGCGTCCTTGAGGGCGGCTTCCAGGGCCTGGATGCGATCCCTCCTGATGCCGGCGGCATCCCTGCGGCGGGCCGCCGCCACCAGTCCCCCGGCCAGTGCGGAGGCCTGCGCGAAGCCGACATTGCCCGCGGAGCCCTTGAGGATGTGGGCCTCGCGTTCCACGATCGGGAAATCGCCGTCCTGAGCGCCACGGCGCAACCGGTCGAGATGGCCCGGCGCTTCGCGAAGGAACGTGTCCATCAACAGGCCGAAGCCCTCGTCGCCAAGCGCGTCGCGCAAGTCCTCGCGTTTGGCGTGGTCGATGCGCGGCGGCGGAATTTCGGTCTGTAGCGACGGCTCCAGCCGGTTGGAGCCGCTTCCTTGCGGGAGACCGCTCCATCGCGCGACCGTCCGCAAGAGCTGGTCCGCCGTGATGGGCTTGGGCAGGTAATCATCCATCCCCGCCGCCAGACAGGTGGCCTGATCCCCCTCCATGGCGTTGGCGGTCATGGCGACGACGGGAACGCGGGCGGCGGACCCGCCCATCCGGCGGATCGCCCGGGTCGCCGCCAGACCATCCATCTCCGGCATCTGCACGTCCATCAGGACAAGGTCGTAGGGCAGGGCGGCGACGGCGTTGACCGCCTCCAGCCCGTTCGACACGGAATCGACGGCATGGCCGGCCCGGCGCAGCAAGGCCAGCGTCACCTGAAGGTTCACCGGATTATCCTCCGCCACCAGGATGCGGCGGCGGGCCGTGCCGGTCGGGGGGGCGCCGGGCGGTATCGGCGCGTCCGAGGTCCTGCTCGAAGGAGATGTCAAAGGTGATCCCGGTGGAGAAGAGGTGCCAGGCTTGCCGGCCGGAGCTGCATCCGGATGCGAAACTCGGGGTGCCTGCGTGGCGAACAGGCGTGACACCACGGTGTGGAGCGCCGTGGAACGGACGGGTTTGACGATCCGTATGTCGATGCCGGCAGCGTCCTCCGCCATCTCGCCCATTCGATGGGAGGTGGCCAGAGCCAGCGGCAGGTCGGCCAGTGCCGGTACGGCACGGATGCGGGCGGCCAACTCCGGCCCGGTCAGGCCCGGCATGCAATGATCGAGAATGGCGGCGTCGAACGGACGGCCCGAGGCGCGCGCCGCCAGAAGCCGGTGAAGGGCGTCCTCTCCGGTTGCGGCGGATTCGGTTTCCAGGCCCATCGCGGCGAGCTGACGGGCGAGCAGGTCGCGGTTCACCGCCAGATCGTCGACCAGTAGAATGCGCCTCCCAGCCCAACTTCCCGGCATCTGCGGTGCGGATGCGGCGTCCGTCGGTGTGCCGCGCCACAACGGAATGACGACCCAGAAGACGCTGCCCTCCCTGGGCGTGCTGTCTACGCCGATCCGCCCGCCCATCAACTCCGCGAGGCGTTTGCAAATGGCGAGGCCAAGCCCCGTCCCGCCGTGGCGCCGCGCCGAGGACCCGTCCACCTGACTGAACATCGTGAAGAGACGCCTGTGGTCCGCCGCGGCGATGCCGATGCCGGTGTCCCTCACCTCGAAACGGATGGTCACCGGCGTCTCGTGCGGGGCCAGAGCCGCGGATTCATCCGGCTCCGGTCCATCGTCCGCCCCGGTGGCAAGGTCATTCTCTTCCACCGACAGCACGATGGTCACGCTGCCCTGGTCGGTGAACTTGACCGCGTTGCCGGCAAGGTTGATGAGGATCTGGCGCAGCCGTCCGGGATCGCCGCGCAGCGGACCGTGCAGGGCCGGAGGGACGTAGCTGGCCAGTTCCAGCCCCTTGGCGGCGGCGCGCGGGGCCAGCAGCTCCACCACGCTTTCCACCAGCGGCACGGCTTCGAAGTCCGACACCTCCAGGGCGAGGCGCCCGGCGTCGATCTTGGAGAAGTCCAGGATGTCGTTGATGATGGTCAGCAGCGATTCCGCGGAGTCGCGAATGGTGTCGGCGTAGCCGCGCTGCTCCTCGTTCAGGTGGGTTTCCTGGAGAAGCCCGGCCATGCCGATCACGCCGTTCATGGGCGTCCGGATCTCGTGGCTCATGGTCGCCAGGAATTCCATCTTGCTGCGCTGCCCGGCCTCGGCCTTCTCCTTGGCTTCGGTCAGAGCCCGCTCGACCCGCTTGCGCTCCGACAGATCGCGGAAGAAGGCGGCGAAGAGGATGCCCTGCTGAGTCTCCACCTCGGCCAGGGAGAGGTCGAGGGGGAACACTTCGCCATCCATCCGCAGCCCGTTCACCTCCCGCGTGTAGTTCGGGCCGATCCGTCGGGCGCCTGCGGCAATGGCCTCCATGACGCGGCTGTGGGTCGGGCGGTGGTGCGACTCCATCAACTCCCGCACATGACGCCCGATCAGGTCGCCGGGCGGGTAGCCGAAGATGCGGTGGGCCGCGGTGTTCGCGGTTTCGATCACGCCATCCGACCGCGCCGTCAGAATGCCCTCGGCGGCGGTTTCCAGGAGCGTGTTGAAACGGGCGTTGCCGTCTTCGAGCTGGGCATCCTTGCGGCGCAGCAGGATCAGCGCGGTGGTGAAGAGGAGGATGACCACGCCGGCGGCCAGCGCGACCCCGGCAACCTCCAACTGGTTGGTCCACCAGCCCGCCAGTTCCTCGTCCTCGCTGCGGCTGATCGCCAGAACCAGCGGCCAGAGCGGCGTGGCGCGATAGGCGGTGATGCGCTTCTGCCCGTCCTGGGAGGTTTCGTGGAAAACACCACCCTCGGACATGGGAAGATGGACGCGGAACAACTCCGCCCCGGCCATCGGCGTGCCGATGCCGTCCGTCCCGTCTTGCGGAAGTTGGGTCAGGAGCAGTCCATCCCGGCGGTAGAGCGACGCCGTGCCGTGCAGCCCGTTGCGCACCGCACGGAAGACGCCTTGCAGATACTCGGAATTGACCGAGGCGACGGCGACGCCCAGCAGCGCCCCATCCGCTCCCCGGATCGCCCGGCTCATCGGCAGGACCCACTTGCCGGACCGGTCGTCCGCAGCCCCGGTCGGCGCCAGGAACCGCCCGCGCAACGGGGCGCCGATATAGAGGCCCTGGCTATGTCCGGACAATTGGGTGCGAAACAGATCCAACTCAGCGAAGGAGGAGCCGAGCAGACGAGGGTCCTCGGTGGTTGCCACCAGAACGCCCCGGCGGTCGAGCACCGAAAGGCCGCGGAGGTGCGGTGAACGGCGCAGCCGTTCCTGAAGCAGCGGAGACGGCGCTCCTTCCTGGCCTCCCGTCGGCTGGCCGCGCAGCAGATTGCCGACGCCCCCCTCCTCGCCCACCGAGGCCAGCGCGATGTCCACCGCCTGGACCGTGCGGCTGACGGAGGATTCAAGGGCGCTCGCCAGATCGTCGATGTTCTCCGCCGCATTCCTCAGCGCCAGGGCGCGGTCGGCGTGGACGTCGTAGGCGACCTCGAACACAAGGGCCATCACCGACAAGAAGGCCAACGCGAGAAGGGCGCCCCGATGCTGGAACAGGGCAAGCTTGGCCATCACGCGTGGCTCCGTGCGGTGCGGTGGTATCGCTCGAATCTTAACAGCGGTCAGGCGAATCGCAAGCATGCGCTGTGCTTCCCAGGAGCGCGGTGCTATCCTGCCGCGGTTCTGGGAGCGGTTTTGAGGGTGCGAGGCCGTGCGGCGTCTTTTCATCGCACTGACAGCGTTGGCGCTTCACGCGGCGCTCCAGTCGGTGTTCGTGGTGTCCGGGACGTCGCCGGTCCGGGCGGAAGGCCGGCTTGACCGGGTGCAGCGCACCGGGCTGTTGCGTGTGTGCATCTGGCCGGACTATTACGCCATCTCGTTCCGCAGCCCTTACAGCGGGGAACTCCAGGGCCTGGACATCGACATGGCGCGGGCCTTCGCCCACGATCTGGGCGCACGGGTGAGCTTCGTGGAAAGCGGCTTCCCGAACTTCGTCGCCGATCTGCGGAGCGACCGGTGCGACATCGGCATGTTCGGCATCGGCGTCACCGCCGTCCGCGCCGAAAAGGTCGCCTTCAGCCAGCCCTACCTGCGCAGCGGCATCTACGCTGTTTCCTCCCAGACGCACCCGCGTATCCTGCGGTGGGACGATCTGGACCAGGACGGCATGGTGGTGGCGGTTCAGAAGGGCACCGTTATGGACGACTACGCCAGCCGAGCCTTCCGCAAGGCCAGCGTCCGCATCGTGTCGGGACCTCTGGAGCGGGAAGAGGAGGTCGAGTCCGGACGCGCCGACGCCTTTCTCACCGATTTCCCCTATGGACAGCGGATGCTCGCCTTTCACCAATGGGCGCACCTGATCGCCCCGGAAAGCCCGGTCCAGACCACGCCCTACGCCTACGCCGTGGCGCCGGGGGACCCGCTGTGGCTCGACCGGGTCAATCGGTTCGTCGACGCGGTCAAGCGCGACGGGCGGCTGGAGGCCGCCGCCGCCCGATTCCGCCTGACCCCCATCGTGGCGCGGGATTGACGGTCAGATCTCGACCTGCGTGCCCAGCTCCACCACGCGGCCCGGCGGAATGCAGAAGAACTCGGTCGCCGACAGGGCCGTCTTCGACAGCAGGATGAAGGCCGGCTCGCGCCAGCCCGGCAGGCCGGTGGATCGGGACGGGATCAGCGTCTCGCGGCCCAGGAAGAACGACGTCTCCATCATGTCCAGATGCAGGCCGAAGCGGCGGCACCGCTCCAGGGCGCGGGGAATGTGCGGCTGCTCCAGATAGCCGAAACGCAGGACCACGCGAAAGAAGCCCTTGCCCAGCTTCTCCACCAGGACGGCGCGGTCCGGGGTGACGCGGGGCACCTCCTCCGTGATGACGGTCATGACGACCACCCGCTCGTGCAGCACCCGGTTGTGCTTGATGTTGTGCAGGAGGGCGTGGGGGACGACGTCGGGGTTGCCGGTCATGAAGATGGCCGTCCCGGCGACGCGCTGCGGCGACTGCGGCGAGACGCGCTGCAGGAACAGGTCCATCGGCAGGGCGTCGGCGTAGAGCCGCTCGGCCAGGATGCGGCGGCCCCGGCGCCATGTGGTCATCAGCGTGTAGACCGCCGCCGCGATCACGAGCGGGAACCAGCCGCCGTCCGGCACCTTCAGCAGGGTCGCCCCGAACAGCGCCAGATCGATCACCAACAGGATGGAGAAGGCTGCGACGACCAGCAGGGGATTCCAGCGCCACAATCGCCAGGCAACCACCGCGGCCAGGATCGTGTCGATGGCCATGGCCCCCGTCACCGACACGCCGTAGGCGGCGGCCAGATTGCTGCTGGACCCGAAGCCGATCACCAGGATCACCACGCCGACCAACAGCAGCCAGTTGTTGCGCGGGATGTAGACCTGGCCGACCTCATGTTCGGACGTGTGGCGGATTTCGCGCCGCGGCAGATAGCCGAGCTGGACGGCCTGCCGGGTCAGCGAAAAGGCGCCGGAGATCACCGCCTGGCTGGCGATGACCGTGGCCGCGGTGGACAGTAGGACCAGGGGCAACTGTGCCCAATCCGGCGCCAGGTGGAAGAAGGGGTTCTCCAGCGTTTCCGGTTCGTGCAGCAGCATGGCGCCCTGCCCGAAGTAGTTCATCAGCAGCGCCGGCAGGACGAGGTAGAGCCAGGCGATGCGGATCGGCGCCCGCCCGAAATGGCCCATGTCGGCGTAAAGCGCCTCGGCCCCGGTGACCGCCAGAACCACGGCGCCCAGCGTCAGGAAGGCCACCCAGCCGTGGTCGACGAAGAGCGCCGCGCCGTAGAGCGGGTTGAAGGCGCGCAGCACGTCCGGCCAGTGCAGAACCTGCATCAGGCCCAGCACAGCCAGCGTGGCGAACCAAACCCCCATGATCGGGCCGAAGAAGATGCCGACCCGGCCGGTTCCCTGCCGTTGGAACAGGAACAGCAGGGTCAACACCGCCAGCGTGATCGGGACGATGTAGGGGGACAGGGCCGGAGTGACGACCTTCAGCCCCTCCACCGCGCTCAGCACCGAGATGGCCGGGGTGATCAGGCTGTCGCCGTAGAACAGCGCCATGCCCAGGATCGCCAGCGCCATGATGGCGCGGTTGCCCGCTTTGGAACGGAGCCCGCGGTGGGCCAGCGTGCCCAGAGCCAGGACGCCGCCTTCTCCCTTGTTGTCCGCCCGCATGACGAGCAGGACGTATTTGAGCGTCACGACGATGATGAGCGCCCAGGTCGCCAGCGACAGGATGCCGAGGATGGTCGGCTCGTCGAGCGGCAGGCCGGTGTGGGTGAAGGACTCCCGCATGGTGTAGAGCGGGCTGGTGCCGATGTCGCCGTAAACCACGCCCAACGCTCCCAGGACGAGGGCGGGCATGCGGTTGGCTTGAGGGGAGTGGCCCGGGGGGGTGGAGCTGGGAGCGGCGTTGGGGGCCGGAGCGGAGCCGTTCGGTCCGTCGCCGGTGTGCTGGTTGGCGCTGTCCATGATGGTCCGTTCGTTCGGATCGCGGTCCGGTGTCGGGGGTTCCTCCTTGCGGGCGGAACGCTTCGGCCGCGAACCTTCTCCTTACATCAACCGCTCATCACAAGACCATATGGTTCCGGTGGTGCGGGGCCGCCAGCAACAACGTGGAGACCGGCGGGCTTCCTCGCGCCCGGCTTCACGGCCAAGATCCCCGGGCAGAACAAACAGGGGGGTGGCCTCTTGATGTTCTTGTTTCGTTCTGATACGTTCCTCCCATCAGAACCGCGGACGAGCGTCGACACCGCCCGGTGTGGCGCCGCCAACCGATGAAGGAGGACTGCCATGTCGATCCTGGTTTTCCTGCGCGAGCTTGCCGGACTGACGGCCCTGTTCGGCACCCTGTTCGTCTGGACTCTGTTGGGCCACGCCGCCGGCTTTTGAAGCGCCACCCCTTCCGAAAGGAGTCGCCATAAGGGTTGGGCCTCCTCTGGATGATCATCCGAAATCCCAGGCAACCCTTGGCGACGCATCGCTTACATCCGGAATGCGCTCACCGCAGCGGCCGGGCACCTCCAGCTAAGCCGGGGCTAGCCGGGCCGGGGCGGGAGACGCGACGATCAGGCCACCGGTCGCGGCCGGCTGGTGACGACAACGCGGAATTCTGGGATCGGGACGGATGCGAAACTTCTTTCGGAAGCGGCGGGCGACCGCCGATGCGGATGACCGGATGTCCATGGGCGGCGGCATCACGGGTGGTGGAGCGGCCGGACCGGGCGCCACCCCGGGCAATGCGGCTCACGGTCATCCCGCGATGCAATCCCAGAGCCCGCTCGCGGGCCGCCCGGCGCCGCATCTGCGGCCGGTCGGCGGTCCCGAGGGCGGCGGTTCTGGTGGCGGCGGTCTTGGTGGGGGGCTTGGCGAGACGATGCGCGGCCCGTCCGGGTTGCGGCACGATCCGCTGAACAGCCCGCTCGGCGGCGGACTGGGCGGCGGATTGGGCGCCCAGCGCGGCCAGACGTCCGCCGACACGGAACTGCCACGCTTCACGATGACCGTGAACGGCGGGCTGCGCGGGCCGGGAGCGGTCGGCGCACCGGCCATGCTGAAGGGACTCACCCCCGAGTTGAACGGTCTGCTGCGCGAGGCCTTCACGCCGACGCGGCCCAAGCAGCAGTTGAACTCGCTGTTCATCGGCCGCACCGACACGCTGAAGCGCATCATCTCCGCCATCGAGGAGGAGCGGGCGCACGTCATCCTGTTTGGCGACCGGGGCCGCGGCAAGACCTCCGTCGCCAATGGCATCGAGAAGATCGCCAGCCAGGCCGGCTACCTCTCGCTGAAGCTGACCTGCAGCGCGGAGCTGAGTTTCGAAGACATCTTCCGCCATTTCCTGAAGAAAATTCCCTCCACCTATTACCGGTCGGGGATGGACAACCCCTTCGCCTCGCGCCGCAGCTTCACCAGCTTCAACGAGCTTTTGCCCGAGGGCGGATTCAGCGTGACGGAGCTGAACGAGGTCCTGGCCGGCATCCACGCCACGCATGTGCTGCTGATCCTCGACGAGTACGACCGCGTCACCGACGAGGACTTCCGCAACAAGCTGGCCGAGCTGTTCAAGAACCTGACCGACAGCTCGATCCCGGTGACGCTTCTGGTGGTCGGCGTGGCGGAGAACCTCGATCAGCTTCTGGGCAAGCATCCGTCGATCCAGCGTTCGCTGGTGCCGGTGCATTTGCCGCTGATGACCGATATGGAAATCGGGCGCCTCATCACCGCGGGGGCGGAGAACGCCGGAATCGCCTTCGCGCCGGAAGCCGTGGACCGCGTCTGCGAGTTCGTCCGCGGCCTGCCTTACTACGCCCAGCTTCTTGGCCTGCACGCCGCCCGCAGTGCCGTCAGCCGCGGTTCGACGGTGGTGGAGCGGGACGACCTCGCCTACGCCGTCACCCGTTGTCTTCAGGAGGCGGAACGCGGCATCGTCGACTCCTACGCCCGCGCGCTGGCCGCCGAACGCCGCGCCGAACTGGAGGATGTGCTGCTGGCCTGCGCCCTGTGCCCGGCGGATGCATACGGAACCTTCGATCCGAAGGAACTGGCCGGACCGGGCGGCGCTCCGCCGACCAAGGAAGCGCTCGGCATTCTGGAGCGGCTCTGCCGTGAAGAGTATGGCGGCGTTCTGGCTCCGGTGGTCGAGCCGGGCTGGACCCGCTACCGCTTCCGCAACCAGATGATGCGCCAGTATGTGCTGATGCGGCAGGCCCACGAGCGCGGCCAGATCTGACCGTCCATCCACGGCAGGCCGGTCCGGGAAGGCCCCTTTCCGCCGTCAGGCGGGGAGGGGCCTTCTTGCGTTCCGGCATCCGGTTCCTCGGCGGTCAACGCGAATCGAGCAGCATCGCCAGGAGAACCGTGCCTGCGACCAGCCCGCACAGGGCGACCACGATGGCAAGGCTGCGCAGGAACTGGCGCATCTCCCCCTGTTTCCAGGCGCTTCGGGCCAGAAGCAGCAGGTAGCCGGCCGCCGCCGCGCCGATCATCGTCCACATCGAACCATGCACCGCATCTGTCGAGAACGCTCCCTCCGCATGGTGTTATGACCTACGGTGAGTGGGCGGCGGCGATCATAGGACGCGCACGGCAAGGGGCGGATGCGCTTCTTCGGCATGAGTGCCTCCTGCCCGTTTGGGGTCGGGAACTTTTGGCAACCCACATGAACCCGGAATCACCCTCGCGCATCCAAAGCGTGCGACCGCCTGCAATAAGGTGGTAGAAAATCTGAAAAGTATCCGTTCGATTGGGGAGGATGAATACTTTAAAAGAGATGCGGTAATCCATGATTAAAAGTAGCTTTGCGCATATGCCTAATGCGTTCTTCTTTTAATCCCACAGAGTGGTACCGTATTGCACGACACAGGGGTAAGGTCATCCAAAATATCGGCACGTCAATGCCATCGGTGGGGCACGGGTGGGGAAACCTCGGGTGATTGGTAACCTACAAGATTGCCCAGGGAGTCAGAGCAATTTTCCAAAAATCGCGGGAGCTGACCAATGGAACCAGTGCGTGCTTTTCTGATCGACTCCAATAAGCTGTTCCGCGAAGGCCTGAAAAGGCTTCTCGACGATTCACCCTTTCAGATCGCCGCCGAGGCGGGGAACCTGCGCGAGGCGTTGAACTCCGTCGAGAACGGCCTGCGGCCGCAACTCATCCTGCTCGACCTGGTGAACGGGGGCGAGGAGGAGGCTGACGGCATGCGTCGGTTGCGCGCCCAGCTTCCCGATGCGCGCATGGTCATTTTGACAAGTGACCTGTGCACCCGCCGCCTCGCCAACGCGCTGGAGGCCGGAGCGGACGGCTATCTGATGAAGGACCTGTCGTCCGATGCGCTGGCTCAGTCCCTGCGCCTCGTGATGATGGGCGAGAAGGTGTTTCCCACCCATCTCGCCGCCCTTCTGATCTCCGGGCGGGTGAACGGGAACGGCACCGATATGCCGGTGTCGCGCAAAGGCCTGTCCCAGCGGGAGGTGCAGATCCTGCGCTGCCTGTTGAACGGCGACAGCAACAAGATGATCGCCAACCACCTGAACATCACCGAGGCGACGGTGAAGGTTCACCTGAAGAGCCTGCTGCGCAAGATCAACGCCTCCAACCGCACCCAGGCGGCGATCTGGGCATTGAACAACGGCATCGGCGGAGAGCTGGCCGGCGCTGCCGGCGCTGTGACCGCGGCGGCAGTCCACCAGTAACCGCACTCCCGCGGTCGTCCCCACCGGTGCAGACGCCGGACCGGCCAGCCATACCCGTTCGGGGTGGCTGGCGGGTCCGGCGTTTGCGCGCGGGACACAGGGACGGGGCGGCTTGTGTCCGGGCGGAAGGCACCGATCAGACGGAACATTGCGCAGGCAGAAAATATCCCGGCACGGTGGCCGGGATTCTTTCGGTTGATCGTGGGAAGCGCGTCCGACAAAGCGTCAGGACGTGCCGGTCCGTTGGGCCGGGGCCGCGTGCATATGCGGCGGCACCATGCCTTCCCGGGCGGACTGCAACGCGCCCTGCTGTCGCGCGGCGAAGACGCCGGCTTCCGTTCTGTTGCGGAAGTGCAGCTTGGACAGGACGCTGCGCACCATCGACTTGATCACCGCCTCCGACAGATCGAGCTGGTTGGCGATCGTCCGGTTGTTCAGTCCCTGGCCAAGCAGGCGCAGGGTTTCGAACTCCGGTTCCGACAGCCGCGGCAGCAGGGTCAGCCGAATCTCATCGACGCCCAACCGGGACAGAAACTGCTTGGGCATCAGACAATGCCCCTCCAGCCCCAGGTCCAGCAGTTCGTTGATGCGGTCCACGTTGATGTCCTCGAACACCCACGCATCGGCGAAGGCCAGGATGTGTGCGGCGTCCAGCAATTCCCGCGACGACAGCACCACGACGATCCGCGACCGGCGTGACAGCCGCAGATACACCATCGGTTCGTTCTCGCGCAGCGCGGTGAACTGCTGAAGGCCGATCAGGATCGCATCGGGCGTCAGCGTGCTCTGCGTCAGTTCCGATATGTCGTGGAAGACGGTCACACGATGGCGACCGGCCCGGTCGAGCGCCTGCACCACGGTGTCGGTCAGGGAATTGTTGTCGAGAATCAGGCAGACGTGCATGGGGGTCACCGCGTTGCGGGTCGAGTGCGATGCTTTCTCTTGGGCGTACTCATGGTTCATTTGCATGGGTCAGCTCTGTTTGGAGGAGGCATCCACGGCAGGCCCTTGTCGGGCATTATCGCCGCCTGTGTTTTAGGCTTGTCTCGTGCTCTCTATCTGTCGGCGCTCTGTGTCTTCGCTTAAGTGACTTCGTTTAAAGACTGCATCGAATTTCAGGCATATATCCATCAAACCTGGAAAAAAACTTGACACTGTGATAAACAGTTTATAAATTAGGCGTGTAACACGTAAATCAAACGATAGACGATCACTCAAGATCGTCAAGCGCATCTGAATGGTGACCTGATCACTCCAAGCGATAACTCTTTTGTGACAGGCTGCACTGAAAGGCCAGTACAGGTACGTGCCACAAGGTGGCGCATTCGCGCAGAAAAAGGACTGGCCATCCGCAGAACGTGTTGCGCCGATGGGATAGGTTTTCACGCATTTCGATCATCATGGTCGATCCTTTGCGCGCGCCGGCTGCTGTCGGGGCGGATGTCGTGAGTTCCGTATTCTGAACAACCAAACATGGAAAAAATTGCGCCGCCCCTTTCTTTCGGGCAAAGGAATAGACAGGAAGTCATAGTTCCTGCTTTGTTCAGTCGGCCTTCGCCGTATCGGAGGGCCTTGCCAAGCCGCAAATGACCTATGGCCCTTGTCCGGATATTGGCCCTCTTCCGAATGTGGTAGCAGTTCTTCAAGCCACGGGGCGAAAGGGTAGTTGGATCGCCAAGGGGGTGGCCCGGTCAGTCCGGAAGGGCTGATCCGAAGCAACGGGAAAAAACGAAGGCGGACGGGGCCATGAAAATTCTGATCGGTGACGACCATCTCCTTTTTCGTGAAGGCCTGCGCCGTCTTCTGGAGCAGCTTCACGGGGACGCGATTTTTGTCGAGGCGGGCACGTTCGACGAGGTCCTTCAGCAATGCCGTGTGGGCGGCGGGTTCGACGTGGTGCTGATGGATCTGCACATGCCGAACTGGCCGGGCTTCGACGGCTTGCGCGAGGTGCAGAGCCTCCAGCCGGGCGTTCCGGTGGTGGTGATCTCCGCGTCCGAGGCGCTGGGCGACATCCGCGGCGCGCTCGACCACGGGGCCACCGGCTACATCCCGAAGTCCAGCAGCGTCAAGGTGATGATGGGCGCGCTGAACCTCGTCTTCTCCGGCGGCATCTACGTGCCCCCCGGCGCGCTCACCGCCGCGACGGCGGCCTCCGACGCCGCGCCGCGCCGCGGTCGCCTGGATGGCGCTGACCGCAGCGCCTATGGCCTGACCCAGCGCCAGCGGGAAGTGTTGGATTGCCTGCGGGCGGGCAAGTCGAACAAGCAGATCGCCTACGAACTCGGCCTGTCCGAGGGCACGGTGAAGATCCATGTCACGGCGATCTTCAAGTCGCTGGGCGTCAAGAACCGCACCCAGGCGGTGATCGCCGCCGCCGCCATGGCCTCTTAAGGGGGCTGGTCCGGAGGTTGCGGGGCAGGGCGGGAAACAAGGAAAACCGGGTTGGAGACCGACAGGGCCGCGAGCAGGCACGAACAAGGTGCCGCCGCGGCCTTTTCGATTCCGGCTTTCGCCTCACCTCATATACTCACGCCCGACCCTGCGCCGCGCCAGCGGCGTGCCAGTGGGCCCACGAGGAGGAAAGACAGCGATGGCGGCGGAAACCCCGGTGTGCGACTTCGGCCGGAAGGCGGAGGATTTCAGCCTGAAGGGAATCGATGGAAAGACCTACAGCCTGGCCGACGTCCAGGGGCCGAGCGGCACGCTGGTCATGTTCATCTGCAATCACTGCCCCTACGTGAAGGCGGTGATCGGGCGAATCGTCGAGGAGGTCGACGCGCTGCGGGCCCACGGCATCGGCGCCGTCGCCATCATGTCCAACGACACCGACGCCTATCCCGACGACGGCTTCGACAACATGAAGCGCTTCGCGGCGGAGCACGGCTTCACCTTCCCCTATCTGCTCGATGAGACGCAGGAGGTGGCGCGGGCCTACGGCGCGGTCTGCACGCCCGACTTCTTCGGCTTCAACGCCGACCTCTGCCTGCAGTATCGCGGGCGGCTGGACGCCTCCAAGCGCGAGCCGATCCCCGACGCCCCGCGCGAGCTGTTCCACGCAATGGTCCGCATCGCCCAGACGGGGCAGGGGCCGACCGATCAGATCGCCAGCATGGGCTGCTCGATCAAATGGCGGAATCCGGCCTGATTCCGCCCAAAGCGCGGCCTTAATACCCGGATGGGCGCCGTTGCGCCTTGACCGCGTGCGGCGCCCAATGCTATCCGGCCCTTTGAACCATCAGAACCGCCCGCCGCAACCGCGCGCGGGCGCAATCCCCGCTGTAACGGTTTTCGTGCCGTAGGATGCCGCTGTAGAGCCATGAGCGATATTTTCCGCGAAGTCGACGAGGATCTGCGCCGCGACCGCATGGAGCGTGTGTTCAAGCGCTACGGCGGCATCATGCTGGCGGCCGCGCTGGCGGTCGTCGCCGCGACGGGCGGCACGGTCGCCTGGCGCAACTGGCAGCAGTCGCAGAAGGAGAGCGGAACGACGGCCCTGGCCGCCGCCCTCTCCCAGGCCGCCCAGGGGCCGGACAAGGGCGTCGAGGCCCTGGCCGCCTTCGCCGCCAAGTCCGACCCCGGCATGGCCGCGCTGGCCCAGCTGAACGCCGCCGCCCTGCTGGCCCGCGAGGGTAAGACGGCGGAGGCCGTGGCCGTCTACGACACGCTGTCCAACAACGCCGGCGCCGCTCCGGTCTACCGCGAGCTGGCGGCCCTGCTGTCGGTGATGCACCAGCTCGAGTCCGGCGATCCGGCCCAGCTCCAGGCGCGGCTCCAGCCTCTGACGGCGGACGCCAACCCCTGGCGCTTCTCCGCCCGCGAGATGAGCGCCGTGCTCGCCGCCCGCGCCGGGGACAAGGAGCGCGCGCGCACCCTGTTCCAGCAATTGGCCGACGACTCGCAGGCTCCGGCCGGCGTCCGGTCGCGCGCCGCCGATCTCGCCACCCTCTACGGCAAGAGCTGATGACCCGCATTCCCATGGCCGCCCCGACCGCGCACCCCACCGCGAAGCGCCGCTCCCTGCGCACCGCCCTGCTCTCCGCCCCGCTGCTGGCCGTGCTGCTCAGCGGCTGCGACACCGTCAGCGGGTGGTTCGGCAAGACCCCCGATCCGCCCCTGCCGGGTGAGCGGGTGTCCGTCCTGACCCGCGAGCGCAAGGTCGAGGTCGACCAGCGGCTGGTCGGCACGCCGGTCGTCCTGCCGCCTGCCGTGGCCAACCCGGCCTGGGCGCAGCCCGGCGGCACGCCGGAACACGCTGGCGGCAACCTCGCTCTGTCGGCCACGCCTGCCGAGGCATGGCGCGGCGACGTCGGCACGGGGGCCAGCAGCTCCCGCTCGCTTCTGGCGACGCCGGTCATCGCCGACGGACGCATCTTCGCCATGGACGCCGACTCGCATGTCGCCGCCCTGGACGAGCGCACCGGGCGCCAGCTCTGGCGCATCGACACCAAGCCGGAGAAGGAGCGCGGCGGCGCCAGCGGCGGCGGCGTCGCCTACGCCGACGGGCGCGTCTTCGCGGCCACCGGCTTCGGCGAGGTGGTCGCGCTCGATCCCGCCAATGGCTCGATCATCTGGCGCAAGCGCGTTCCGGGTCCGGTGCGCGGCGCTCCGGCGGTCGAGGGCGGGCGCGTCCTCGTCCTGACGCTGGACAACCAGCTGTCGGCCCTGTCGGCCTCCGACGGCGCCGTCCAGTGGTCGCATCAGGGCATCCTGGAGACGGCGGGCCTGCTGGGCGCCGTCAGCCCGGCGGCCTCGCCGACCCTGATCGTAGCCCCTTACTCCTCCGGCGAGCTGTATGGCCTGCGTCCGGAGAATGGGCGCGTGGCGTGGCAGGAGAGCCTGGCGGCCATCCGCCGCAGCGGCGCCCTGAGCAGCCTTGCCGACATCCGCGGCCTGCCGGTGATCGACCGCGGCATCGTCTACGCGATCGGCCATTCCGGCCGCATGATCGCCATCGACGAGCGCATCGGCATCCGCCTGTGGGAGGCCGAGATCGGCGGCACCCAGACCCCCTGGCTCGCCGGCGACCACATCTTCGTGATCACCAACGATTCGGAGCTGGTCGCCCTGACCCGTCAGGCCGGGCACGCCCGCTGGGTCACGCAGCTCGCGCCGTTCACCGATCCGGAGGACAAGAAGGGGCCGATCACCTGGTCGGGTCCGGTCCTGGCCGGTGGCAAGCTCTACGTCACCGGGTCGAACGGCCAGATGCTCGCCCTGTCGCCCAGCGACGGGCAGGTGCTGACCCGCTATTCGCTGCCGGCCTCCACCTATTTGCCTCCGGTCGTGGCGAACAACACCCTATATGTCCTGGGCGAGAACGGTACGCTGGTGGCGTACCGCTGATCGCCACCCTTGGTTCTTTATAAGGCCCCCGGCCCGATGTCCTTCACCGTCGCTCTCGTCGGTCGGCCGAATGTCGGCAAATCGACTCTGTTCAACCGTTTGGCCGGCAAGAAGCTGGCGCTGGTCGACGACACGCCCGGCGTGACGCGCGACTGGCGCTCGGCCCCCGCCCGTGTGGGCGGGCTGTCCTTCACCGTGGTCGACACCGCGGGCCTGGAGGACGTCACCGACGACAGCCTGGAGGCGCGCATGCGCCGCCAGACCGAACGCGCCCTGGAACGCGCCGACGTGGCGCTGTTCATCGTCGACGCCCGCACCGGCATCACGCCGCTGGACCGCCATTTCGCGGCCCTGCTGCGCAAGAGCAAGACCCCCGTCATCCTCGTCGCCAACAAGGCGGAAGGCAAGGTGGGGATGACTGGCCTCTACGAGGCCTTCGAGCTTGGCCTGGGCGACCCCCTCGCGCTGTCGGCGGAGCATGGCGAGGGTATGGCCGATCTGGTCCAGGCCCTGCTGCCCTACGCCCCGCCGGAGCCGGAGGCGGCCGAGAAGGCTTCGGCCCCCGTCAAAGGCGAGGGGGAAGAGGAACTACCCGTCGGCGACCAGCCGGAAACCGACGAGGAGCGTGCCCGCCCGATCCAGATCGCCATCGTCGGGCGGCCGAACGTTGGCAAGTCCACCCTGCTGAACGCCCTGATCGGCGAGGAGCGTGTGCTGACCGGCCCCGAGGCCGGGATGACTCGCGACGCCATCAGCGTCGATTGGGAATGGCGGGGCCGCAAGTTCCGTCTGGTCGACACCGCCGGCATGCGCCGGCGCGCCCGCGTCGATGCGAAGGTGGAGAAGCTGGCCGTCGCCGACGCTCTGCGCGTCGTCCGCATGGCGCAGGTCGTCCTCCTCGTGGTCGATGCCAACCAGATTCTCGACAAGCAGGACCTGACCATCGCCCGCACCGTGGTGGAGGAGGGGCGCGCCCTGGTCATCGCCCTGAACAAGTGGGACGCCGTGGACGACCGCGCCATGGCCCTGCGTCAGGTCGAGGACAAGCTGCAGGCCGCTCTGGCCCAGATCAAGGGCGTGGAGGTGGTGACCATCTCCGCCCTGCAGGGCAAGAAGCTGGACACGCTGCTGGATTCGATCCTGTCGACCTATGGGCAGTGGAACCGTCGCATCCCGACCGCCCAGCTCAACCGCTGGATCGAGGGCGTGCTGGATCACCACCCGCCACCTCTGGTCGAGGGCCGGCGCGTGAAGATCCGCTACGCCACGCAGGTGAAGGCGCGCCCGCCGACGGTGGCGCTGTTCGTGAACAAGCCGCTCGATCTGCCGGAAAGCTACCAGCGTTACCTGATCGCCCATCTGCGCGAGACGTTCGACCTGCCGGGCGTGCCGGTGCGGCTGCTGCTGCGCAAGCAGAAGAACCCCTACGCGGATGATTGAGCCGTTGCGCTCCCCGTCTTCCTCCCCGCTGGGCGGGGAAGGGAAGCGGGGAGCGCCACCGGTTACGCCAGCTTCAATTCCTTGAAGAAGTCGTTGCCCTTGTCATCGACGATGATGAAGGCCGGGAAGTCCTCGACCTCGATGCGCCAGATGGCTTCCATGCCGAGTTCCGGATACTCGACGCATTCCACCTTCTTGATGCAGTCCTGAGCCAGACGGGCCGCGGCGCCGCCGATGGAGCCCAGATAGAAACCGCCGTGCTTCTGACAGGCCGCGGTCACTTCCGGGCTGCGGTTGCCCTTGGCCAGCATGACCATCGAACCGCCCGCCGCCTGGAACTGCTCGACGAAGCTGTCCATGCGCCCGGCGGTCGTCGGACCGAAGGAGCCCGAGGCGTAGCCTTCCGGCGTCTTGGCCGGACCGGCGTAATAGATGGGGTGGTTCTTGAAATAGTCGGGCAGCGGCTCGCCGGCGTCCAGCCGCGCGCGCAGCTTGGAGTGGGCGAGGTCGCGGGCGACGATCAGCGGGCCGGTCAGCGACAGGCGCGTGCGGATCGGATACTGCTTCAGCGTGGCGAGAATCTCGCTCATCGGCTGGTTGAGGTCGATCTTCACCACCTCGCCGGCCAGATCGCCGTCGGTGATCTCCGGCAGATACTTGGCCGGATCGGTCTCCAGCTGCTCCAGGAAGATGCCGTCCCTGGTGATCTTGCCCACGGCCTGACGGTCCGCCGAGCAGGACACGCCGATGCCGATCGGCATGGAGGCGCCGTGACGCGGCAGTCGGATGACGCGGACGTCGTGGCAGAAGTACTTGCCGCCGAACTGGGCGCCGATGCCCATGGTCTGGGTCAGAGTGTGCACTTCCGCTTCCATGGCGAGATCGCGGAAGGCGTGTGCGTCCTCACCGCCCTCGGTCGGCAGATTGTCGAGGTAGCGGGCGGAGGCCAGCTTGACCGTCTTCAGATTCTGCTCCGCCGACAGGCCGCCGATGACGATGGCGAGGTGGTAGGGCGGGCAGGCCGAGGTGCCGAGATAGCGGATCTTGTCCTCAAGGAACTTCAGCAGCCGGTCCGGCGCCAGCACCGACGGGGTGGCCTGATGCAGGAAAGTCTTGTTGGCCGACCCGCCGCCCTTGGCCATGAACAGGAACTTGTAGGCGTCCTCACCCTCCGCGTAGATCTCGACCTGGCCCGGCAGGTTGTTGCGGGTGTTCTTCTCCTCGTACATGGAGATCGGGGCGAGTTGGCTGTAACGCAGGTTGCGCTTCAGGTAGGCGTCGCGGGCGCCTTCCGACAGGGCGGCCTCGTCGCCGCCCTTGGTGAAGACGCGGCGGCCCTTCTTGCCCATGATGATGGCGGTGCCGGTGTCCTGGCACATCGGCAGGGTGCCGGCGGCGGCGATGTTGGCGTTCTTCAGCAGGTCCAGCGCCACGAACTTGTCGTTCGGCGAGGCTTCCGGATCGTCGAGGATCGCGCGGATCTGGCTGAGATGGCCGGGGCGCAGCAGGTGGTTGATGTCCTTGAAGGCCTCCTCGGCCAGCAGGCGCAGGCCCTCCGGCTCGACCTTCAGGACCTGTTCGCCGTCGAACTCGACGACCGAGACATAATCCGAGGTCAGCTTGCGGTAGGTCGTGTCGTCCTTGGCCAGCGGAAACAGCGTCGAGGCGCCGCGGGCGGGGCTGATGTCGTCGGGCATTCGGGGGGCTTCCTTCCTGTTCTTGGGTCACAGGCCCCAATGCGGCGCGCGGGAGCGCGCAAAAGGGCCAGGGCCACGCTCGCGCACCGTTATACACCCCTTCGCCCGGCGCACAACGGGAACGGAACGCCCTGCGGCGATAAGGAAAGGGCCTTGCCCAGGCCTTGAAACGATGCGGCCCGGACCCACCGCCGAAGCGCTGAATGCCGGGCCACAACAGTCCAACACCGATAAGAGCTTACGCGGCGCTCTTGAACTGAGCCGTCAACTCGGGCTGGCCTTCGGTCACCGGCTCCGCCGGGGCGCCGGCCCATTCGGTGTGGGCCGGGATCTCCTCGCCCTTCATGACCAGGGTCAGCGGGCCGAGATGAGCGTAATCGCCGACGCTGGTGTCGTACAGCACGGTGGACCCGGCGCCGATGGTGACGCCGCGGCCGACCTTCACGCAGCCGACCTTCATCACGCGGTCCTCGTACAGGTGTGTCTGGAGCGCCGACAGGGCGTTCACCGCGCTGTGGTCGCCGACCGACACGCAGTCGAACTCCGTGATGTCGGTGGTGTCCATGAAGACGCCCTCGCCGAACCTGGTGCCGAACAGGCGCAGCACCCAGGGCAGCATCGGCGTGCCGCGCAGATGGTCGAGCAGCACCTTGCCGGCCAGACCCCAGTAGAGCACCGCCACCGCTTCCGTCTTCATGGCCCACCAGGACCACATTGGCTTCACGGTCGGCGTGTAGCGGCCCATCAACAGCCACTTCACCAGAATGACCACCGCCACCATCGCCACCGGGATGGCGACGCTGACCGCCAGGAACTGCGCCAGGAAGACGCCGTAGCGCTGCTCCAGGATGGCCGGGGCGAACAGCTCCACCGCCAGTGTGCCGAAGGTGATGAACAGCATCGTCGGCATCGACAGGCTGAAGGCCTCGAACACCGCGCGGCCCAGACGGCGGGCCTTGGACGGCTCATAGGTCCAGTTGGCGCCGACCCCGTCGAAGCGCTGGCGCACCGGCAGCTTGATCGGCGGGCTGCCGAACCACGTCTCCCCGGCGGACATCGCCTCGTTGGCGGGCGGCTTCGACTTGATGCCAATCAGCGAGCCGGTGGGGATGCTCGCCCCCGCCGGAACCACCGCGTCGTTGCCGACGAACACGCGCGCCTCGGTCTTCACCGGCTTCAGGAACATCCAGCCGCGGCGGATGTCCTCGTCGCCCAGCACCACCTCGTCGGCGATGAAGCACTTCTCGCCAATCTCGACGAGGTCGTAGCGCCCGGCGAGGTTGGTGGAGATCTCCGCGTCCTTGCCGATCTTGGCGCCCATCAGCCGGTACCACGCCCGCATGTAGACCGTGGCGTAGAGCGAGCTGAGCGTGTCCAGCATCACCTCGGTGGACAGCGCCACCATCCATTTGCGCAGGTAGAATCCGCTGTGCACCGAGTAGGTGCCGGCCTCGACGCGCGGCAGGACGATCCAGCGCACGGCGGCGATCATGCAGACGGTCACCGCGACCAGCGCCATGGCCGTCGGCCAGGCGATCAGCGGCAGATAATAGAGATAGCCGACGCCGAAGACGGACCCGAGGACTCCCTCCAGATTGTCGAACAGGTAGAAGGCCGGGAAGATCGGCATCAGCGAGATCGGCGGCAGGGCGAGCAGCATCGCCGTGTAGAAGGCGGCGTTCAGCCCGCGGCGCAGCCGTCCGGCGGTCGCCGGGGTGGGCAGTTCCGCCCGGTCGACGCTGCCGAAGCGGCGGGCGGGTGAGCCGTTCCAGCACTCATAGGCGCCGGTGCGGGCGCCGGCGGGCAGGGCGGTCAGGTCGGCCAACTCCGTGCCGTGACCGACCACCGCGTCCATGCCGATGACGCAGGACGTGCCGACATAGGCGTCGGCGCCGATCTCCACCGCGCCGATGACCAGCTCGTTCCCGATCACCTCGGCGTTCGCCAGCTTCACCTTGCCGCCGATCGAGGCGCCGGCGCCGATGGTGACGAGGTCGATGGCCCCGGACTCGAACTCGCCGATCAGCGCCTCGTCGCCCACCTTGGCGCCGAGCGCGCGCAGGAGAACCCGCATGACCGGCGAACCCTGGAACCACTTCAGATGGACGAGGCTGATGAAGCGCTGCGCCAGCCACCAGCGGTAATAATAGGCGCCCCACAGCGGGTAGCGTCCGGGCTTCGTGCGCCCGATGACCAGCCACTTGGCCGCGACGGCGATCACCACCGTGGCCGCGTTGATGACCATGTAGACGCCGAGCAACGTGACGATTTCCTGGAGGAAATTGGCATCCTCGCCCGACAGCAGCATGTAGCTGACGAAGACGCCGAGCCACTGCGCCGTCATCAGCGCCAGGATGAAGGGCAGGGCCGCCGCCTGCGCCGCGCCGCAGAGGAAGCGGCGGAGCAGGGGAGGCGGCGCGAAGGAACGGTCTTTGCGCTCCGCCCCGCCGCCGTTGCCGCCGCGCGGCGCGCGCGCGTCCAGCCGTTCGGCCATGGCGCGCAGGCTGCGGGCGCTGTAGACGTCCTGCAGGGTCAGCCCGTCGAGATGGCGGGTCTCCCGCACCGCCGACACGAACCGCGCGGCGAGCAGCGAGTGCCCGCCCAGATCCATGAAGAAGTCGGCCTCCAGCGGCACCGCCTGACTGGGAAAGACGCGCTTGGCGGCCTCCAGCAGGGCGGCCTCCGTCGGAGTCTGCGGCTCGTCCTGTTCGCCGGGGCCGGCGTCGTCGGTCAGCGGCGCGGCCTGCAGCGCCTTGCGGTCGGCCTTGCCGGAGGTCAGGCGGGGCAGGCGGTCCTTCACCTCGAAATGCGACGGCACCATGTAGCTCGGCAACTGGGCGCGCAGTTGGTCGCGCAGCGCCGTCTTGTCCAGCGTGGCGCCGGCTTGTGGCACTAGGAAGGCGACCAGCCGGTCCAGCCCGTTGTCGTTGCGCAGAATGACGGTGGCCTGGCTCACGCCGGCCATGTCGGTCAGCTTCGCCTCGATCTCGCCCAGCTCCAGCCGGAAGCCGCGGATCTTCACCTGGTCGTCGATGCGGCCGTGGAACAGCAGGTTGCCGTTCGGATCGACGCTCACCGCGTCGCCGGAGCGGTAGAGCAGCGGGTCGTTGCCGTGGATGGCAAAGCTGTTGCGGATGAACTTCTCGGCGGTCAGGTCCGGACGCCCCAGATAGCCCTGCGCCACCCCCGGCCCGCCGATCAGCAGCTCGCCCTGGGTGCCGGGGGCGACCAGCGCCATCGCCTCGTCCACCACATAGCAGCTGTAGTTCGGAATCGGCCGGCCGATGGTGACCGGCTCGTCCGGGTGGACCTCGGCCACGGTGGCGACGACGGTCGCCTCGGTCGGGCCATAGCTGTTGAAGATCGTCCGCCCCGGACGGCACCAGCGCGCCGCCACCGCGGGCGGGCAGGCCTCGCCGCCCAGGATGACGACGCGCAGGCTTGGCACGTCCTTAGGCAGCATGGCGAGCAGGGTCGGGACGGTGTCCAGCACCGTGATCCCGGCGTCGTTCAGCACGTCGGCCAGCCGGTCCGCTTCGTCCAGCACCTGTCGGCTCGCCACCCAGAGGGTCGCGCCGACCAGATACGGCACGAAGATCTCTTCCAGCGACAGGTCGAAGGCCACCGACGCGCCCTGGAAGGCGATATCCTCGCCGGTGATGCCGTACAGGCTGTTGGCGGCGCGCAGATAATGGCAGATGTTGGCGTGGCTGATGACAATGCCCTTGGGCTTGCCGGTCGAGCCCGAGGTGTAGATCGCGTAGGCCGGATGATCGCGGGTGACGCCGTCCGCGCGCAGGTCGGGCGCACGCTCGTCCTCCGACGCCAAGTCCTCAAGCCGTAAAGCCGGCACCGCAAGCCCCACCGCCTTCGACGCGGTCACGGCGTCCACCAGGACGGCGGGCGCGGAGCAGTCGGCCAAGCTGACCGCCACGCGTTCCGCTGGCGCGTCGGTGTCGAAAGGCAGATAGGCCGCACCGGCCTTCAGAATACCGAGCAGCGCCACATGCAGATCGAGCGACCGCGTCATCCACAAGCCGACAAAGCTCCCCGGACCATAGCCCCGCGCGCGCAACGCGTTGGCGACACGGTTCGCCCGACCCTCCAGTTCCCCGTAGCTGACGCGGCGCCCATCGAACAGGATGGCGGTCCGCTCCGGCATGGCCCGCGCGGTGTCGGCGAAGATGTCGGGCAGCAATTCGTCCCGAATCATTTCCGGCATTGTGCTGCCCCGCAGCACGCCGGAAACAGGGAGAGAGAGAAGGGAAGAGGAGGAAGCATCGTTCGAAGACTCGGACGAACGATGGTCGGCGCCCGAGGCTTCAACCAAGGTCGGCGTGCGAAGCAATATCACGCTTGTCAGCCTTTATAAATATGGTTCAGCGCAATCGCGGCGGTCGGACCCGTGTCTGATGGTCCCGGCGGTCGGCTGACGGCGAGTTTCTACCGTTGTGCAACCTTGCCGGATTTTGGTTAACGAACCATTGATTATTGCCACGTCCAAGCTGAAGATCCCTTCAGCCGTTGGTCCGACTATGAGGCCCCCTGCGCGCCGCGACCAATGAAAAGGGTGTCATGTGCGTTTGGGAAGGAGCGGGAAAAAAACGCCGATGGTCGAAAAAAGTGCTTGCCACCCCTGGGGCACCACGCATATAAAGCGCCTCCCGACGCGGTGGCCGCCAACGAGGCGCTGACGGGTCGGGAACACAGAGACATTCTGGCCCTGGCGGCCCACTCCTTAAAGGGAATGGGCTCGGGGCATTGCGGTTCTCCCGGAGCCGCGGGATCTTGGATATCGTTGATACCGTGTTGTGAGAAGGGATGCGCAGGCGGCGGTT
>NZ_JAEPIV010000033.1:0-40748 GCF_016632405.1 Azospirillum aestuarii | reverse complement strand
TGATCTCTGCTTCGTCATGATGACTCCATCTTCTCAAGAAATGGAGCCTCCGACAAACCCGGGGTGGTTCACCTTTGCCCGCGAGGTCGGGGCTGGACCCACCAAGCGCGTCCTGGTCGTCCTTGATGGCGCGGGCTGGCACGTGGCCGGCGCCTTGGAGATCCCGGATGGCCTCACCTTGGAATTCTTACCCCGGTATTCGCCTGAGCTGCAGCCGGCGGAGCATCTCTGGCCTCTGGCCAATGAGATCATCGCCAACACCTACTTCGAGGATCTTGATGCCCTCAACCAAGCACTCGCCGATCGCTGCTGTGGTCTCGCCGATGATCCCGACCGTATCCGCGCCGCCACATGGTTTCACTGGTGGCCGCAATTCGCATGAATTCCAAGCAATGGAAGCATTCACGCGCCGTCGGTATGAGAGGCCGTTGAGAAGAAGGCCAAGGAAATTCAGTGCAAATGCGATGGCGGACGCGCGAGTCGCTTCACGAGAATGTGGCTCATTGCCATGTAAATGAATGTCTCCTCCGACTCTGGAAGGCGCTCGTAATCTTTTGACAAGCGGCGATTTCGGCCAAGCCACGCGAATGTCCTTTCCGCGATCCAGCGGCGCGGCAGAACATGGAATCCTTTGGGAATTTCGGGAGGCTCCTGGCCAGGGGCGAGCCAAAAGCCCTGAATACCGGTCCACCAGTGCTTGACGACTTCGATGGTCCAGCCAAGCCGGTCTTTGGCCCAGGTCTTCAGGCCTTGATAATGCGTGTCCGCCCAGACGAGCTGGATCGCGGGAAACCACAGGTTCAAGCCCGCCAGCAGGAGCATTCCTCCAGCCTTGTCATGAAGATCTGCCGGATGCACCCGCACCTTCAGAATGTCGCCCTCCGTGTCAACCAGAGTTTTCCGCTTTCGCCCGCTGATCTTCTTGCCAACATCATAGCCACGCGTGCCGACGGACTCGGTCGTCTTCACGGATTGACTGTCAATGGCTGCCGCCGTTGGTTGGGCTTTGCGACCACGCCGGGTTCGATACTGCTCGCGCAGCGCCGCGTTGACCAGTTCCCACTTCCCGCTTTTGCGCCAGCGGCGGAAGTGATCGTACACGTCCGTCCGGGGTGGCAGATCGTGGGGCATCATGCGCCAAGCGATGCCGCCACGCAGGACATACAAGCATCCGTCAATGATGCGCCTCAGGTCGTGTTTGCGTTGTGCTCCGCGATGCTCACTCTTGGTGAAAAGCTTCGAAACGACCACACACTCGTCATCGGCCAAATCTGTTGGATATCGGTCCGGCCGCATGCGATCGTCTCCCATCGTGACGACATGGCATGCCTTATTAACGGCGTACTTGCCCCTCGTGTCCCACGTACGTACCAGTCCGAGATTTACTGAGCTTTCTTCTCAACAGCCTCTGATACGGTTGGAAACGATCACTTCGATCGTTCTCCAACCATGAAACCCGGCGGATCAATGCCTTGACATTGATCAAGAGGGTCATGCCGGCGGCGCCTTCAGGTGCCGCCGGTATCAGCGCGCCGGAACCGATCGGCATTGCGTCCCCGAGCCGCCCATGAGTTCGGAAGGACAGAACACCGCGGCGTCCTTGGATGAGCGCCGGAAATACTTCCCATCACCAGTAACACTCCTTTAAAGAGTGGCAATTTACATATAAACCCTTGCATCTCCTGCGATATTTTGGTAAGAGGAATCCTCGATTTCTGGCGAAGATCGTATTAAGGAGATGCGAAATGAGCGATTCTTATGATCTTATTTCTCGGGAAGATTTTCCTGATCTGAGAATCCAGGACATCATCAGCCAAGCCGTCAGGCAATGCGATCTGCACGCCGACTATGTCTCAGGCCTGAAGAAGGCCTTGGAAGCCCTCGAGCTTCTGAGCGATTCCCTGGAACAGCATGACGCCCCGGAATCGGCGTACGGCGGATGCCTGGACCAGATCCTGAACGTGATGCGCTTGGTCTATCGTTCAGCACGTCCATCAATCAGCGTCCACGACCTGGGAGACGGCATCATCGGCCCGCTGCGCCGGAAGCTGTCCGGCAATGGAAAGCTGGCCCGATTGATCATAGGCAAATTTCTCTGCCCCGGCGCCAGCCATCAATATGACGTCTCCGGGCTTGGCACACGGCTTTCGAACGATCTGCTGAGCCTGACCATCACGCTGAACAAGCGCATGAGCGCGGAAACCGCCAACAGGATTCTCTCCTTCATTCCGGTGGTGATCAACGACCTGAGGCTGCAGCCTTATCCGGCGTCTTATTTGGTCAGCGCCCGTTGGCGCATCATCCTGCACAACGCCGTGAAGGTCGCCACGAACCTCGTCGATCCCCACCATCTGCTCGCCATGGGGTGGGGCGGTGGGTGCTTTTGCTACGATGCGGTCCTCGCCGACCACGATAAAATCGTGGAATGCTATCAGAACACGCTGAACATGTATCCCGCCCAGCGTTCCTTCCTCGAAAGCTCCGAGGAAACGGCCTTCTCGGTTCCCGGCACGACGGTCGAGCACAATGGGAAGTCCCTCAGCCTCAACCACATCACGTACGCCAACTGGTGCATGGCCCTGTTCAAGGCGATTGGAAACGACGCTTCCCTGAACACCGTGGTGGAGGTTGGAACCGGGTTCGGCGCGTTCGCCCGCCTGCTGCGCGGTTCCCGGCAGATCGGCTGCTACATTCTGGTCGACATTCCGGAATCGCTCATCTTCGCCCACACGTTCCTCGTCGCAAACTTCCCAGACGCGCGTGTCCACGTCATCCGCTCGACGGCGGACGTGTATGAAGGGATGACCCGCGACTTCGACCTCATCTTCTGCCCGATCCAGCAGATCAACGCCCTGAACGGTCTCGACGTCGACCTGGCGGTCAATAACTGGAGCCTGGGAGAGATGCGGCAGGAGTGTGCCGACTACATCGTGTCGGCCATCGAGACGCACATCAAGCCCCGCTATTTCTACTCCGTGAACATGATCTTCCAGGACAAGGGACTGGATATCGCCAGCGGCTACCGGGAAGACGCCTCCGACAACAACAATCTGGTCGCCTTGAACGTGAGCGCGATGTGGCGTCCGATGAGCTTTTCGATGATGCCGGTCATCCTGGACGACGCCCAGCATGGAAAGAACTACATGTCGTCCGTGGCCACGGTTCTGGAGCGCGTCGCCCCCGACCAGAGCGGTGAACTGATCCCGGCCTTCACGGCCGCCGCCGCCACGGTCGAACCCGGCTCGGACGAGTGGCTGAAGCACATGTACCTCGTGGCCCTCTGGACCGAGTTCGTCGATCAGATCGAAGCGTTCCTGAAGGGCCTGCGCCTGTACTATGAACGCTCGGGCATCGCCGCGCTGCCGGTGTTCGATTTCGAGAAGGTCGGGGAGGTCATTCACCTGCGGAAGCGGATTGCACGGCTGGCGGCGCGCGCGTAGGCGCGCCGTCGGCACGGCCCGGCATTCCGGTCGCCGGCCTCAATCGAAGAAGGCCAGGTGGCGCATGTAGTCGTGATAGCCAAGCCCGTCGCGACCGTAATGGCTGTACCGGATGCCGGCGCCGGTCCATTCTAGCCTGAAAAAATCGGCGACCTGAGGATGGACGGCCACCTTGAGTTCCGCGTTTGGTTCCCAGCCGGCGAAGGTCCCCGCGACCTCGGCCGCGGTGCCGGGCGGCAGGCTGCAACGCCGGGACAATTCTTCGGCCAGCAGCGCCGCTAGATCACGCAGAAGATCGCCGCTCGGGTGGTTGTAGCTCCAGAACAGGCGCCGCTGGCGGAAGCGGTCGAGAACGTGCCCGCCCAGAGGCAGGTCGCACTGCGCGTCGATTTTCCGGATGCGGGCTTCTTCGATATCAGCGAAACGCCTGAGATCCACGACTCCGGAAAGATCGGTTGCCATGTAGGCGTCGAGCAGGGCCTGACCGGACAGCCCCTGTTCAAGCAGGCGGTTGATCAGCCGGTCGCCGTAGGGATAGCGGCCGAAGGGAAAGGCGACATCGCCGGTGTTGCGCGGGTCCTTGCCCTGCAGCGGCCAGAGCTGATTCAGGACCAGCGTCGGGAACGACAGCCGCACGGCGTCTGCCGGCAGGAGATCCGCCCTGGGAAAGCCCTTCCACAACCCCTTCTGCTCCAGAAGGACGGCACAGCCGGCAACGGCTTCTGGATCGATGCGGGTGGGCTCGGCTCCGGGAACGTCGTAACTGGGGACGAACAGAACCCGGAAACGCTCCGCGATGTCCGGCACCTTCAGGAAGGCGCAGGCCACCACATGGGACTGGCAGTTGCCGTAGACGATCAGCGGGCGGCTCATGCCCGGCCCTCCAGAAGGCCGGCCAGGATGCGGCACAGGTCGCCGACATTCTCCATGTCGTGGATCTTGTCGATGGGAAACGTGATGCCGAACCGTTCCTCGATGCTGAGGATCAGAAAGGTGTGCGACACCGAGTCCCATCCATCGATGTCCGGCGCCGTCGTCTCGAACCCGATCTCGACGCCGTCCGCCCTGAACAGATGGCGGATGATCGCGGCAACCTCGGGAAGTATCGACTGGGCCTCGCTCACGGGTTCCTCCTCGCCTTCATCAGATCCTGGTATTTTCTCATGTTCTCCACACGGCTGACCTTGCCGCTGGTGGTCTTCACCACCCAGCCGGACGGCACCTCCGTGACCGACCCCAGCATCAGCCCAAGCCCCGCCTGGACCGCTTCCTTGATGTCCTTCCTCAACTCCGCGAAGGGACGCTTTCCGGAGGTCTCGACCAGGACGGCCACCTCGTTGCTGCCCAGGGACGGGTTGTACAGCGGCAGGGCCACGCAGCGGCCCGGCAGGACCCCGCCGACCCCACCGACCAGCGCCTCCACGTCGAAGGCGTGGAAATTGCGGCCGTAAACGGTGAAGCGGTCGTCCCGGCGCCCGGTGACGCACAGCTCCCCGTCGCACAGGAAGCCGACATCGCCCGTCCTGTACCATCCGTCGCGCAGCCGCTGTTCCGTCAGGTCCGGCTGGCGGTGATAGCCGCTGAAGAGAAAGGGGCTGCGGAGCAGGATCTCGCCGGCTTCGCCATCCGGGCAAGGCCGGTCGTCCTCGTCCCGGATCTCGATCTCCACCCCCGGAACGGGAGGGCCGCAGGAGACGCGGCGGCTCCCGTCGGGCAGCGTGAAGACCCGCGCGGCGGCTCCCGGCGGTGTCTGCGCCGCCGCGAACACGTTTTCGGCCATGGCGTAACACACCTGGAGCCGATCCTCTCCGATCCCGCAGCCCGCCAAGCGGCCGAGAAAGGCCTCGAAGGCCTCGGGCGTGCAAGGTTCGGAGCAGTTCACGAAAGCGCGCACACAGGAGAGGTCCCGGAACCGGTCCGCCGGGGTGGTGCGCGCCGTCAAATGGAAGGCGAAATTGGGGAGCCAGGCGATGGTGCAGCGATGCCGGTCGATGACGTCCAGCAGGAGGGACGGGCGGGCGACCCACTCGAACGGGCTCATGGCGCAGATCGTCGCCCCTTGGACGAGCGGCATGAGAAAGGCGGCGATCAGCCCCATGTCGTGATACAGCGGCAACCAAGTCGCCACACGGTCCTCCGCCCCGAAGCCGAGCGACAGGGCATAGCGGTCGGCTTGGTCCAGAATGGCGCGGTGCGACAGGGCCACCCCCTTCTTGGTCCCCGTCGTTCCGGAACTGTGCTGGAGAAGCGCCACTGCATCGCCGTCGCCACCGCCGCAACCCCCTGTCCCGGGCTCCCAAGCGGGCGGAGAAGACTGGCCGTCCGCCGCCAGTTCCTCCAGCAACAGGACCCGATGCCCGGCGCGGGCCAGAGGGTGGGCGACCACCGGCGCCAGGGCCGCCTCGGTCACGACCGTGCGCACGTCCAGCCGCACGAAGACCCTCTCATGCTCCGCCCAGAAGCGATCGGGCGCCTGCTTGACGCTGGGAAACGGCAGGAAGGTGGGAACCGCCCCGAGAGCCATGACGGCGAGAAAGCCGGCGTAGCCGTCGATGCCGGTCTCCAGCATCAGGGGCACGACCTCGCCCGCCTCCACTCCGGCGTTCCGAAGCGCGCCGGCGAACTGTCCAACGCGTTGCGCGAGACCGCCATAGGTCAGGCTGTCCACGCGACCGTGCCGGAACAGGTGGCAGAAGGGATGGTTCGGACGGGAACGGGCGTGCCGTCCGAGGCGGTTCAGAATGGTGCTCACGGGACGTGCCTTTCGACCGGAACCCTGGCGCGGAGGGGACAAAGCGTGTGCGCTCAGTCCCGGTTGTCGGCGATGCAGTTGTTGCAGAAGGACGGCTTCTCCGCGATGTAGGCGTGAAGGAAGTCCTGAACCGCCGCGCTGTTCCATGCCTCTTCGAAGGGCACCCGGGCAAGGTCGATGCCGCCGAATACGGAGGGGTCGAAGTTCACGCAGCACGGTGTCAGGTAGCCGTCCACATTCACCGCCGGATCGAGCCAGGGGGCCACGCAGTAGGGCGCGATGCGTTCCGGATCGTCGAAATACGAAATCGGCATGTCCGGGCAATCGCGGCGCACGTCGTCCAACAGCCCGGCGAGCATCCGGCGCTCGGTCCGGTCGAGCGGCTCCAGCCCGCCCTCGAAGCCGATCAGCCGCCCGACGTTGACCGAGGTTACGCCGAGGTCGCGCAGCCCGCGCAGGGTGGTCGCGACGTCGTGCAGGTTCGCCCGGCTGACGACCAGGGCGACGGCGACGGGAAGACCGAGATCCCGCAGTTCCCGCAGGCGTCGGGCGAGCTTGCCGATGTCGGTTCCGGCCCGGACCCGCGCCGCCACCTCCGGAGTCAGGGAATCGACGGACACGTAGAAGCCCGTCAGCCCGGCCTCCTTCAGCTCGACGTGGAGTTCCGATGGGCGGGCGAGGGCGTTCGTGTTCATGTAGAGCGCGTCGAACTTCCCGCTCCGCGTCGCGATCCGGCACAGTTCGGCATAGTCCGGATGCAGGGTCGGCTCGCCGATGCCCTGGAGGATACCGAGTTCGGATGGCGGCAGGTTGTCGAGGATGCGCGCGAAGGTGTCCTTCGGCATGTGCCTGTTCAACCAGCGCCCCTGCTCGTCCAGAATCGTGCGCAGGCACCCCGGGCATTTCAGGTTGCACCATGTGGTGACCTCGATGGTCACACGCCGCAGCTTCGGCGGTCGGCGGCCAGGCACGAAGGTCAATGCGTTCATCGGAACCGGTCTCCAGGACAGGGCAAGACACCAAGGCCGGAGCGCAGATCGCGACGAAAGCGCGCTCCGGCGATCGACTACACGTTCAGGCCCCGCCTCTCGGAAAGCCGGCCTTGAGCGCGTGCGGAGATCAGCCCCGGCCATCGGAAGGAGTTATACCGAGCTTCCTTAAGTGCCCGTTAAATCACGAACGGCCGCGCTTCCCGGGAAGGGTCCGGCAGCACGGCTCCATTAACAGGTGCTTAAGGGGATGGACACACTGTGACCCAGGCGCTATGCCACGATCGGGCGCATTGGCCCGACGATGGAAAACCATTCCGCGATGAGAAGGTGATCGCATGCCCAGCCCAAGGCCCGCCTCCATTGCGCTTCCGCCGGACTATCTGTCCGTTGCCGATTACGACGCTGCCGAAGAGACGGCCTACTGCGACCTGCCCAACCGCATCATCGAAGAAGGCCAGCCGTTCCTGTTCGACCGGCTCAACTATCCCACCCGGGTCAGGCAGGACGCCGCCGTCTGGCGTTTCGCCGACACCATGCACGAAACCCGCTTCGCGAACGACGTGACCGGGCGCCTGGGCGGCCTTACCGACGAGGAGCTGGACCTCTGTCTGACGATCAACCGTCAGGTCCGCAGGATGTCCACAGAGCTTTACGGACGGCCCGCCTTCACCACCGGAAGCCTGATCCGTGCGCTCAACGTGTTCCGTCATATCCGCTGGCTCTATCCCGAGAAGGGGGCGGTGGTCCTGGAGATCGGTCCGGGCTGCGGCTATCTCGGCGCTCTGCTGATGATGACCGGCTACCGCTACATCGCCACCGACGTGACGCAGGGCTTCTACCTGTACCAGAACCACCTCTGGCGTTGGCTGGTCGGCGACGGGCTGCGCGAACTCGCCGGCGACGCGGCGAGCGTGGCCGACTGCTTGGCGGACGAACGGGTGACCGGCATTCACCTGCCCTGGTGGTCCTACATGACGTGGTTCCGCGACCGGACGCCGGTTCCGGTAGATGTCGTGACCGCCAACCACATGCTCTGCGAGATGAGCAGGCTGAGCCGCCGCTACACCATGAAGCTGACGCGCCGCCTGCTGGACGGCGGTGCCCGCAAGCCGTCCTTCGTCTTCGAGGGCTGGGGCTACGATCTCATCACCAGCGAGTACGAAGCCTACCGGGGGTTCCGCTGGAACGGCTTCGCCATGCGCCACCACGATGCGGACATCACGGTCTTCGAGCCGGTCACCGAACCGTTCCGCGACGATCCCGCCGTGCGCGACATGGTGTGGGCCTACATGCGCTCCCGCGGCCCCAGCGAGCCGCCCAAGCCGTTCCCGTCCGTGCTGACCGACAAGGCGGGCGACTGGACCGAGCGGATCGCCGCCGGCCGGGCCGCCATTGCCGGGCGGCGCGTCCATGGGCTGGACTCCGTGGTCGCCGCCCTCAAGGAGGTTCTCGGCACCGACAGTCTGCAGACGCCGAACGAGGAATTCTTCGCCTTCCTCGAACACACGGAATAATGCCGAGGGAACGGGTTTCTACGATTGGGAAATGATGGAATCGATCATTTCCCAACCGTATCTGGCCGAGAAACGGATTTCAAAGGACCGCGCGCGATGGGCATCAACGCTTACACCGCCGACTGGCTGCTCCGCCACCACGAGCAGGGGTTGTTCGAAGGCAAACGGCGGATCGCCGAGTTCGGGCCGCAGGACTTCCTGTTCTGCCGGAACTACATGAAGCGCGCCGCCGCACGGCTGCACCCGGACCCGGATGCGGCGCGCGCCTTCCACCACAGGATCTTCCCGGAAGATGCCGACCCGTGCGCGCCCGACAGCCAGCGGCACTTCTACGCCGCGCTCGGCCTGACCGACTACAAGGCTTTCGACTATTACGATGCCCGGGCGGAGCACCAGTTCGACTTCAACTACGTCATCAACATGCGCGACCGCTTCGATGTCGTGACGAACTTCGGAACCTCCGAGCACGTCTTCAACATCGGGGCGACCTTCGCCTCCATGCACAATCTTCTGGCCGTCGGCGGTCTCGGCATCTTCATCCTGCCGGCCATGGCGGACATCGCGCACGGCTTCTACAACATCCATCCGCTCCTGTTCAAAGCCCTGGCCCATTTCAACAAGTACGAGATCGTCGAGCACACCTACGTGGACCACGCCCAAGGGCGGGCGCTGCGGCACGAGGAGGACCCCGACGATCCAGCACCCTTCAGCGATTTCCTGGAACTGCGCTACGATCAGAGCTTCACCGCCGACGCCGTGGCCCGCTTCGCCCGCAATCTGGAACAGGAGCGGCGCAAGGCGGAAGCTGGCCTGCCGTCGGAAAGCGTGTACGACTACAACTACGTGATCCTGCGCAAGCTGGAGAGTGTCCGCTTCGTCTGGCCGTCGCAGATCATCTGACGAAGGCGGGCGAGCGGGCCGGCACCACTCGCTCATCGCCGATCAGATTGCGCAGATAGCTGGGCGCGTCCGGTCCGGTGTTGAACAGCAGGTCCAGGACCGACATGAAGTCGAGGAAATCCCCCCACGGCTGGGGATAGGCGGCATAGTCGTATCGCTTGTAGCAAAGCCCGACGCCAGCCCGCCGGAAGGCGTCGGGATCGATGTAGTCCTTGGCCGCAGGTCCGGACAGATAATCCGTCGCCCCGACCCTGCCCAGCAGGGCGAGCAGCCGGTCCGTCTTGGCTCCGGTCACTGGAAGGCGGCTGGTGCGCTCCACGGCGGTCGCGATCCCGAGTTCCTCCATGAGCCAGCGGGTCAACGCAATATCCAACTCGCAGAGGGACTCGGGCCGGGTTGCCAGGATGTCCGCGAACCGGCTGGTATAGCGTTCGTAGAAGGGCGTTTTGCCGTACCAGACGCACAGCAGATTGAGATGCTCCGCCCGCCAGTCCGGCTCATAGCAGATCGCGATGTTGCGGATGATCTCCTCCCGGGCGTGGCGATGCACGGGGATGGTCAGCCAACGCGGCCCGGCGGCGGTTTTGATCCGGTTGCGGTTGCGCCAGTCGCGCCGTGTGTATTGGACGTCGTCGAAGAACAGGAGGAGGTCCACCGACCGGATCATGTCGAAGAAGCCGCGCCATGGAATGTAGCTCGGCTGCACGATGGCGACACGCATGGAAAATTCCTTGTCGGAAGCCGAATATCTCGGTCGGTCCAGGCTTTCCGAGAGGCTTTGCAGAACGCCTTCAGAGCGCGGCGGGTACCCGACGGGCAACGAAGCATTTGCGGGTGATGCGATAGGCGCAATCGTAGCGCCCGCTGCCGAGAATCCGTTCGTTGATCACGCGGTCGACGGCCTCGTATCCGGTGAAGGCGTCGTCGAAACAGATCCAGCCGCCGGGACTCAGCCACCGTTCGACATGCTCGACGTCGCGCACCAGCGCCGGGTAGCCGTGGTCGCCGTCGATGAAGGCCAGCCGGCACGCCAAGTCGGCGGGGGCCTGCCGCGCGAAATGCTCGATGGTGCCCCGCGTCACCGTGATGCCGTCGGAAAGCGCGAAGCGATCCATCGTCGAACGGAAGTAGTCGAGGATGCCGTTGCACCGCTCGTAGAGCGGAGCGATGTCGCGCTCGAAGGGCTCCTGCCACACCGTCTGCGTCGCGTAGGCGCGGACCGCCTCGCCGTCGACGGTGACCTGGAAGGAATAAGAGCCGTCGGCGTTGCGGTACCAATCCCTTCTGGTGGGGAACAGGTCGACGCAATGCACCCGCCCCTGTCCGGCGAAGCGGGCGGCCAGGGCCAGAACCGCGGCGGAGCGGCCGCACCAGGACCCGATTTCGATGATGTCGCCCGGCACATGGGCCGACGCCACGGCCAGATTGAACAAGGCGCACAGTTGATCCGGCGGCGTCCATCCCGGAACGGTCTGGACGATCTGTTCAAGCTGTTCGGGAAGGGGGCGGGACCACTCGTGTTGGAACATGCAATCTCTCGCAGACATGGATTCGGCGGTGCCGCCGTTGGCCGCAACCGGCCCTGCACCCGGTCATTCTTCGTATTTCAGAATAGGCTTGCAAGGTTCTTTCAACACAGTTCACGAGCGGACCCGCCTTCGCAGCGTATCGGGAAAAGTTGAAGAATCGTAAATTCGCCAGATCGGGAAATCCCGGATGTGCGACGTCAGCGCACGCTTGACGCGGCATGCAAAAAATTCTTCCATAATCATTGGGCAACATTTGCGCGGTGTTTCTCAACGCGCGAATCGAAGAGGCACATGGGGCATGGTTCACAAGGATTTCATCGCGTTCGGCAGGCCGGCCATCGGTGTTGAAGAAATAGCTGCGGTCGAGCGCGTTCTGCGGTCCGGGTGGATCGGCATGGGGCCGGAGACGGTGGCGTTCGAACGGGAACTGGCGGCGTTCGTCGGCGTCGGCGACGTCGTCACGGTGGCATCCTGCACCAACGCGCTGTTCCTGTCCTTGAAGCTGAGCGGAATCGGGCCGGGGGACGAGGTCGTCGTGCCGAGCCTGACCTGGTGCAGCACGGCCAACGCGGCGCTGTATCTCGGCGCGCGCGCGGTGTTCGCCGACATCGACCCGGACACGCTGTCCGTCACCGCGGACAGCGTGCTGGCCAAGATATCGCCCCGGACCAAGGCCGTCATCGTGGTGCACTACGGGGGACTCGCGATCGATGTGGCGGATCTGCGCCGGCGCCTTCCGCCCCACGTCGCGATCGTCGAGGACGCCGCCCATGCGCTCGGCGCGCGCTACCCCGACGGGCGCATAGTCGGCTCGCTCGGCACGCTGACCTGCTTCTCCTTCTATGCCAACAAGAACCTGTCGACGGGCGAGGGTGGCGCCATCGCCTGCGCCGACCCGGCCATCGCGGAGCGCATCCGCTCGCTGCGGCTGCACGCCTTGCCGACCGACGCATGGCAGCGCTTCACGAACCCGTCCGTGGCCACCACCGGACTCGGGTTGAGCGAACTCGGCTACAAGATGAACTACACCGATCTGCAGGCGGCCATCGGCCGCGTGCAGCTCCGCCGCCAGGACGAGTTCGCGCAGACCCGCCGCGCCGTCAGCGACTTCTATTGCGCCGAACTGGCCGCCCGCATGCCGGACGTCGCCGTCCAGGCGGACGTGACGGCGCCGCGGCACGCGCACCACCTGTTTCCCATCCTGCTGCCCCGCGGCGTGACGGAGGAGAGACGGAACCAGCTTGTCGCGGCGCTGCGCCAGCAGGGGGTCGGCGCGTCGGTCCACTATGCCCCGTTGCACCAGATGCCCCTCTATGCCCCGCAGGAGACTTTACCGGTGACGGAGGACATTGCCGCACGTATCATGACCCTTCCGATCAGCGCGAGCCTGTCCCCCGATGACGCAAGAACGGTGATCGACACCAGCATCGAGGCCATCCAGCACATGCTGGCCTCGGCATGAACGGAACTCCGCTGCGGCGGGCACGGCGACCTGCGGGGACATGACCATGGAACAATACGGCTTCGGCGGCTACCTGAGCGCGGAATTCCCATCGCAGATCAACGTCGATGTGTCGGAATTCTGCAATCTCCTGTGCGTCCATTGCCCCTATGAGACGGTCACCAAGGCCAAGGGAAGCAAACGCCGCAATCTCGACGAGGCGCTGCACACCAAACTGATCGACGAGATCGCGGAACATGGCAGGCCGCATTGCCGGTTCCTGCGCTACACGGGCGACGGCGAACCCCTCCTTCATCCGCACCTCCCGCGCATGCTCGCCTACGCGGTCGAGCGCACGGGGCTGCCGGTCAACCTGACCACCAACGGCCTGCTGCTGACCGAAGAGCGGACCCGCGCCCTGGTCGACGCCGGGGTTTCGGTCTTCGACATCAGCCTGGACGCCCACACCCCGCAGACCTACGCCCAAGTCCGGGTGGGCGGCGATCTAGCCGTGGCGCAGGCCAACACCCGTCGCCTGATCGAACGGATCAAGGCTACCGGGGCATCCGCCAAGGTCGTGGTCAGCTTCGTCCGCCAGCCGCTCAACGAAGCGGAGGTCGAGGATTTCCAGACCTTCTGGACGGCGGAAGGCGCCAATCAGGTGGTCATCCGGCGGCGCCATTCCTGCGCCGCTTCGTTCGACGACATCGCGCGCACGATGTGGCAGGCGGCTCCGGTTCCCCGCACTCCCTGCCTTTACCCCTGGGAACGGCTGGTGGTGAAGCCGGACGGCCAATTCTCCTTCTGTCCGGCCGATTGGATGCACGAGGCGGAGATCGGAAGCTTGGCCGACTCCACGGTGCGCGAGGTCTGGCAAGGCCCCGCCATGACCGCGCTGCGGGCGGCGCATCTCGGCAACGATTACCGGGGGCAGGCCTTCTGCGGCAAATGCCCGGACTGGTCGGTCATCCGCTGGCCGGACGAAGGGCGCAGCTACGCCACCATGATGCATGAGTTTGTTCCTGCGCGCGCCCAGGCCGCAGACGCCTGATGGCGACGCAGTTCCGGGCGATCGACCTGTCCGACGGCGGCCGGCCGATCTATCTGTTCGGCGCCGGCGCGATGGGGCTTGCCGTGGCCGGTTATCTCGGGCTCTGCGGCCGTCCGGCCACCGCCTTCGTGGACAGCCGCAAGGATGGCGAGGCGGCGGGCCTGCCGATCCTGCCGCTGCCGCGCTATCTGGAACGGCGCACCCCGCGGGATCTGCTGATCGTGACCTCCAGCTTCGTCGATGAGATCGGTCGCAGCCTTGCCGCGCACGGAATCGACGATTACGCCGACGCCAGCCGCTTCGGAGGCGGCCTGGTGAGCGAGTTGCGCCGTCACGACCATATGACAGCCCAACCCATACTCCGGCTGACCCGATGAGCCCGGCGATCAGGCCCCGGCGCATCGCCCTGTTCGCCAAGGACTCGCCACTTTTCATCAAGGTGCTCAAAGCCTTGCAGGCGGCCCTGGAAGCGCTCGGCGTCCAGGTCCATGCCGGCTGGCCCTTGCCGGACGGCCCTGCGCTGTCGGCCTTCCTCGCCGACTGGAAACCCGACGCGGTGCTGGAGATCAACCGCACACGTCGTCACATCACCGATTGCGACCGGGATTTCCTGCACATTGCGTGGATGCACGATCACCGCTATGGCGGAGAATGGCTGATCGACCGCATCGGCGACAGCCGGCTGACCTATTTCATGATGCCGCCGGATCTGATGGGCGTCGCCGCGGACGGGCTCGGACCGTGGCGCTATCTCTGGCCCGGAGCCGACCCCGCGGTGTTCGCGCCCCGTCCGACGGCGCCGCGTTGGGACATGACCCTGGTGGGGCACATGTACGGCCCCCTGCCGCCTGCCCTGCTCGGAAAGCCGGTGGTGGCCGGCACCATGCCCTGCGGCACGGTGGGAGAACTGGGCGATGCCCTCTCCCGCCTGACACCGGCGGCGTTGAACCGGGGCATTCCTTTCCTGCAGCAATGGCTGGCCGACCAGGTCGCCGCCTGTGGCGCTCCGGCCGGGCAAGCCGGGTTGAGCCAGGAGGCGCTGTCGCTCTTCGACGAGCTTCTGCCCCGGCTGATCCTGCGGCGTTTCGTGGCCGACGCCATGCTGCGGGTCTCCGGACGGGTTCGCTTCTTCGGCAGTGCGGGGTGGGCCTTGTGGCCGGACTATGCCCCGCATTACGGGGGTGAGATCATCGACCCGCAAGAACTGGCCGACATCTACCGCGCGACCGCCATCAGCCCGCACAACACCTTGTGGCCGCTGCACTTCCGGACCCTGGAATGCATGGCCTGCGGCGGTTTCATGCTGATCAACCGGGTCGATCACCCCGACGCGGAGGCGGCGTTCGGGGACTTCGTTCCCGGCGATCACTATATGCCCTACGACGGCGCCGACATCGAAGAGGAAGCGGCCCGCGCGCTGCGGGAGCCTGCCCGGCGGATGACCGTCGGAGAGCGCGCCGCCCGCCGGGTGCACGAACGGCACACGTGGCGTCACCGGGCCGAACAGATCCTGACCGATCTGGCCGACCTGTAGCCGCAGCCGATCCGGGCAACCCTCATCCGGGCAGGCGGCTTCGGATTAACGGTTGGAAACCAATTTGGCATAATGTTGTGCATACATATCCGGGCGCCACACCGGCGCTTCATGCGCAACCGGATGGCGGCACAGGTTCCGGCCCTTCCGCATCGGGGCTGGCCGGGCAATGGAGAGAAGGCATGAAGGTCCTGTTCAGCAACCCACCCTGGTGGATCAAGCGCTATGATTTCGAGGGGGAACAGGCCCCGGCTTCGGCCTGGTTCAGCGGCGTGCGCGCCGGGTCGCGGTGGCCGCACACCAATCAGGCCCACTCCTCTCCCGGGCATTTCGTGTTCGGCGAATACATGCCCTATCCCTTCTTCATGGGATACGCGGCGACCTATGTGGCCAAGCACACGGGGGCCAGGGTCGTTTTCCGGGACTCGATCGCGCTTCGCGAATCCTTGGCTGGCTATTACCGGCACCTGGAGGAGGAACGCTACGACTACATCTTCATCGAGACGGCGACCCCCTGCTGGGACCAGGATCAGGGCATCGTCCACCGCATCAAGGAACTGCTGCCCGACACGAAGATCGTTCTGACCGGGGCGCTGTCGGCCAAAGGCGAGAAGATCCTGGCCGACCATCCCGTCCACGCCGTCATCCAAGGCGAATACGAGAAGGGCAGCGTGCGCGTCCTGAACGGCGCGGAGGGGGTGATTCCCTTCGACCTCCTCTCCGTGGCGGAGATGAACGAGGCGCCCTTCCCCTATCTGGACGAAACCATCGCCCACCGCTATTGGGACCCGAACCCGGCGGGCCAGATCGCCCCACAGGCCCAGGTCTGGGGAAGCCGGGGCTGTCCCTACAAGTGCATCTTCTGCGTCTGGCCGGCCACCATGACCGGCAACGACCCGGACGGCACCGGCAAGCGCACCGTGCGCTTCTACAAGCCCGACTATGTCGAGGCGATGCTGCGCGACATGATCGGCCGCTACGGCTACCGCAGCGTCTATTTCGACGACGACACCTTCAATCTGGGCGATGCCCACGTGCTCGGGCTCTGCGAGGTGATGACCCGGATTGGGATTCCGTGGTCCGCGATGTGCCGCGCCGACACCATCAAGCTGGACACCTGGAAGGCCATGCGCGACAGCGGGTGCTTCGGGGTGAAGCTCGGTTTCGAAAGCGGGAACCAGTGGGTCAACGACAACATCGTCAACAAGCGCCTGAACCTCGAACACGCCCGCGAGGCGGTGCACGAGATCAAGCGGCTCGGCATGACGGTGCACGGCACCTTCACCTACGGCCTGCCCGGCGAGACGCCGGAGCAGATGATGGACACCAAGCGCTACATCGCCTCGCTGCCGCTGGACACCTTCCAGGAAACCGGCTGCGGCGAGATCGAGGGCACGCCGATGTCCACCCTGCGTGAGAAGGGACACCTGGACCGCTACAAGGGCGCCGCACTCGACGAGCAGTATCTCTACGTTCCGGACGGCGGTGAGAAGATGCGCCGCCTGTCGGAAGCCGGGGATCTGTCCATCGGGGCCGACAAGGCGAAGGGCAGCTCCGATTTCCTGATCCGCCAATGGGTCCGGCTCGGCGCCGCGATGGCCGCGGCGGCGCAGGCCGCGCCGGTTGCCGTGTGGGGGGTCGGGACCGACTTCTTCGAAACGATGGAACACACCCCGGATCTCCGGGCACTGGTGCTGGCCGGACGGGTCCGGCTGTTCGACACGCGTCTTGCCGGGCAGAGCCTGGACGGGGCGGTCATCGCTCCGCCGACGGACCTGACGGCCTTCGACGGCGCCGTCTTCCTGACGCCGCGCATGCTCTCCTCGCGCAACGCCATGCGCCAGGATGCCGACCGGCTCGGGCTGTCCGCCGGCCGGCTGCGCGACGTCTACGAGGAGGAATCCGCGGCGGCGGACTGAGCGGAGCCGGCGGCCGGCTGGCGGGGCAGCGCCTCGGCCAGCCGGCGCCAGCCATCCGTCGGCGTGGCCGCGGTCTTCCGGCAGAACCACACCGCGGGTGCGTGCAGGTCGGCCCCGGTCCGCGCCACGAAATGCGGGTTGGCGGCAGCGGGCGTGCCGGTGACGACGAGGCGGTCGAGCGTGGCGTCGCTGAGAGAGGCGTCCACCGGACCGATGACCTCCAGCCCCGTGTGCCGGACCAGATGGGCGGCGAACCCGCCCTCGCCCAGCATCGACACCGGCCAGCCGACGAGGCCGGCGCCATCGTTGTCCGGCCCTGGTGCATTCAGCCGGATCTCGGTCGCGAAGGCCAGCACCCCGCCGGTCCGCAGGCGCCCGTCCGCCCAGGCCAGGAAGTCCGCCAAGCCTGGCAGGAAAGCGGCGTTCTGAACGGCGATCACCGCGTCCCACGCCTCGCCCTCGGGAACGTCGCCAAGGCCGCCGTGATGAACGGCCAGCCGTTCCCGGTGGACGGTGCGCGGCTTCGACAGCCAAAGATCCATCCGGCCGCTCGCCACCCGGGCCGCATGCTCCCCGGCCCGCTCCCCAAGGTCGACGACCGCGACGCGGGCGGCGTGCCCGGTGAGGAAAAGGTAGAATCCATCCTCGTTGCGGCTGGCCACCAGCACCCGCGCCGCGCCATCGAGCAGCCCCAGCCGGTCCAGGCCGTAGAGATACTGAACCCGCTCCCACGCCCCACGGCTTCGCTTGAAATAGCTGTAGAGGTGGTTCAGCCCGTCCTCGTCGATGAGCCGCCCACCGTCCGCATCCAGCGGAAAGGACGCGTAATTGGTCTTGAAACGGCGGACCCAGCCCCACCAGCCGTCGTCCTCCCAATCCTCCGCGGCGGCGAGCTTGCACAGCCGCGGCGGACCGGGCGGCCGGTCCGCCGCGGGCAGGGCCAGTTCGGGCCGGAACCGGGCGGCGTTGCGCAGGGTCCGTCCGGCCTCCTTCAACTGGCGGGCTCGGTCCGGCGCGATCCCCTCCGCCGCCTCCAGCCCCGGCCAATCCAGCATCGCCAGCAGGGGCGCCGACCAGCGCCGCGGCTCGGCCTCCTCCAGGCTTTCCATGCCTTGAAGGGCCTGCAGGTCAGCGCGGGCAAGCTGCACTTCGCGCGGGGCGATGGTGCGGCGGCGGCCGAGAGCCTTTTCCATGAACGGGACCAGGGCTTGGCCGGACGCCCCCCCGGAGCGCGGAGCCGATGCGACCCGGACGATCCCGGCCAAGCGCCCGGCGATGCCGTCCAGGGTGTAGCGCTCCATGCCGATCCGGTGCGCCTCCTCCGCGATCCGATGCCGGAATCCGGTGTCCACGACCAGACGGGCCAGGGCGTCGGAGTAGCGCTCCAGCCCGTCGGCCAGAAGGACGGAACGACCATTCTCCAGGCAATGCACGACCTCGCCCACCGGGGTGGCGCAGACCGCCACCTTGGCCAGCAGGAACTCGAACATCTTGGTCGGGCTCTTGGAGGCGTTGAACGCGTTGTCGGCGTAGGGCAGGATGCCGATGTCCATCTCCGCCAGCACCGCGCCGAACTCGGCCGGGGCGATGCGCTCGTGCAGGACGAGGCGGTCGAGATCCGGGTAGCGCATGCGAACCCGGTGCTTCAGTTCCTCCCAGGCGAGGCCGAAGCCGACGATGTGGAAGCGTGCCCGCGCGCGGGCCGCCGGCGGCATCATGGCGAAGGCATCCACCGCGAACAGGATGTCCCGCATCGGGATGTCGCCCCACACGTCCCCGCACCACAGGATGTTCACGGCATCGCCGAAGCGCGCCCGGGCCTGCCCGCGGTCGCCCGGATGGAACAGGTCGAGGTCCGCCACCGTGTGGATCAGATGGGTGTTCGGGTTGAGAGGCGCCACGAAGTCGAAGATCTTGCAGCTCGACACCACGCAGGCTTCGGCATGCCTTGCGGTGGTGGCGAGCAGCCGGTCCGGCGCCAGGGACGGGAACCAGGGCTCCAGCCGCCGGTAGGACCGGCTGTCCAAGTCGTAATCGTCGTAGTCGAGAATGAATCGGTTGCCGTTGCGCGCCGCCGCCAGGGCGATGGCCGGGATATGGTAGCCGGTCTTCTGGACGTACAGGAGCGCGCGCGGATTGCGGGACAGCGCGTCGTAGCCCAGAAGGGCGAGGCGCAGCTTCTCCTCCTCGGGCCGGGCCACCACCGCGGCTCCCTGCTCGGGGGCGCCCAGATGATCGAAGAAGGACAGGACCTCGGCCCGGATGCCCTGCTGGTTCAGGGCCTTGGCGAAGCTGTAGCAGCGCACCCGGCTGGGGGCGAGCGCATGGCCGTCCTGGGATACGAAGATGACCTCGGCGTCGTCAAGACGGGCGAACGGATCGCCGAAGGCGGTCTTCGGGTCGGACATGCGATGGCTCGTCGGATTTGGGGAAAGGAGAACAGGGGCTGCCTGTGATTATCCGCCGCTCCACACGGAAGCAACGGCTAATCGCACCCCCGCGCGCCGTCGCGTGGCCGCGGCGGATTTAGGATTCCTTAACGCACTGCCCTCGAATTTAGCCGCGGTGGATTCCCCACTCCTCCTCGGGGTATCCTGCAGCGAACGAAAACGGCCCGCCTTCATGTCAACGTCCCGGCCCTTCACCATTCTGGTCACCGGAGGAGCCGGGTTCGTCGGGTCGAACATCGCCCTCCTCCTCAAGCGGGACCGCCCCGATGCCGAGGTGACAACCCTCGACAACCTGCGGCGGCGCGGATCGGAACTGGCGCTTGCCAGGCTGGCCGCCGGCGGCGTCTCCTTCCGGCACGGCGACGTCCGCAACCCGGAGGATCTGGCGGAGGCCGGCGCGTTCGACGTCATAGTCGAATGTTCGGCGGAGCCGTCGGTGCACGCCGGCTATGGCGGCAGCCCGGCCTATGTGGTCAACACCAACCTGCTGGGCACCGTGAACTGTCTGGAGGCGGCGCGCCGGCACGGCGCCGATCTGGTCTTCCTGTCCACCAGCCGCGTCTACCCGATCGACCCGTTGCGCGCTCTGCCGCTGGAAACGCAGGGTGAGCGCCTGACCCTGTCCACGGGGGCGGGCGGACCGGGCTGGTCGGCCCGTGGCATCGCCGAGGACTTCCCGCTGCGAGGCAGCCGCTCGATCTACGGCGCGACGAAGCTCGCTTCGGAACTGCTCATCGAGGAGTATGGCGCTCTCTACGGCCTGCGCGCGGTGGTGAACCGCTGCGGCGTGCTGACCGGGCCATGGCAGATGGGCAAGGTGGACCAGGGATTCGTCGTCCTGTGGGCGGCCCGCCACCTGTACGGCGGCAGCCTCGGCTACAGCGGCTTCGGCGGCACGGGTGCCCAGGTTCGCGACATCCTGCACGTGGCCGACCTGTATGATCTGGTCCGCCTGCAGATCGCCGCCATGGACCGTTTCGGCGGACGGGTCTTCAACGTCGGCGGGGGGCCGGACGGCAGCGTTTCACTGGCCGAGTTGACCCGCCTCTGCGTGGAGAGGAGCGGAGCCGCCATCCTGATCGGGTGTCAGCCGGAGACGCGCCCGGCCGACATTCCGTGGTACGTCACCGACAACGCCGAGGTGACACGGGCGACGGGGTGGCGTCCGATGCGGCCGGTCAGTACTATCCTCGACGATATTTTCGGCTGGCTCGGGGAGCATCGCCATATCCTGGAGCCGATCCTGCGCTGAATGATCCAGCCGGAGGCCGCCCGCACAGCCGCTTTTCATCAGGAGTCCTTCGCATGTCGGTCATCATCATCACGGGTTCGGCGGGGCTGATCGGAGCCGAAGCGGTCTCCTTCTTCGCGGAGAAGGGCTTCGACATCATCGGTGTCGACAACGACATGCGCCGTTACTTCTTCGGCACGGACGCCAGCACCGAGTGGAGCCGCCGGCGTCTGGAAAGCCGCTTCCCCTCCTACCGCCATGTGGATGCCGACATCCGCGACCAAGACGCGATGGAGCGGCTGTTCGCCCAGCATGGCCGGGCGGTGGCGCTGGTCATCCACACCGCCGCCCAGCCCTCGCACGACTGGGCCGCGCGGGAGCCTTTCACCGACTTCAAGGTCAACGCCAACGGCACCCTGAACCTGCTGGAGATGACCCGGCGCCACTGCCCCGACGCCCCCTTCATCTTCACCTCCACCAACAAGGTCTACGGCGACACGCCGAACCGTCTTCCGCTGGTGGAGACCGACACCCGCTGGGAACTGGACGCCGCGCATCCCTTCGCCGCGCACGGCATCGACGAGACCATGAGCGTCGACCAGACGCTGCACAGCCTGTTCGGCGCCTCCAAGGTCGCCGCCGACGTGCTGGTGCAGGAGTACGGGCGTTATTTCGGGCTGAAGACGGCCTGCTTCCGCGGCGGCTGCCTGACCGGCCCCGGCCATTCGGGCGCCGAACTGCACGGCTTCCTGGCCTACCTCGTCAAATGCGCGGTCACCGGCACGCCCTACACGGTGTTCGGCTATCGGGGCAAGCAGGTGCGCGACAACATCCACTCCTTCGATCTGGTCAACGCCTTTTGGCATTTCTTCCAGAAGCCGCGGTCGGCCGAGGTGTACAACATCGGGGGCGGCCGCTATTCGAACTGCTCGATGCTGGAGGCGATCGCCATGACCGAGCGGCTGACCGGCCGGCCCATGGAATGGAGCTACAGCGAGACCAACCGGGTCGGCGACCATATCTGGTGGATCGGCGACATCCGCAAGTTCATGACGCACTACCCGGACTGGTCGATCACCCGCGGCGTCGACCGCATCATCGCCGAGATCCACCAGGAGCTGGGCGAGCGGCTGGCCGGAAAGGCCGGCTGACGACGAACGCCGTATTCACGGACCGGAAACGACCATGGCGCGCCTGTACAGCAACCTGAAATTCCTGCGTTACTCCGACCGGCTGGCCGCCCTGGCGGACGGACGGGTGGCGGCTCCGGTCCATGTGCGCATCAAGCCGATCAACCGCTGCAACCACAATTGCTGGTACTGCGCCTACCGGGTGGACGATCTGGCGCTCGGCGAGGACATGAACCTCGACGACCGCATCCCCACGGACAAGATGTTCGAGATCGTCGACGACCTGATCGGCATGGGCGTTCAGGCGGTCACCTTTTCCGGCGGCGGCGAGCCGCTGCTCTACAAGGAGCTTCCGGAGGTCGTGCGCCGTCTCGCCGCGGGCGGCGTCAAGGTGGCGACGCTGACCAACGGGTCCAACCTGAAGGGGGCGATGGCCGACGCCTTCGCCGCGCACGGCACCTGGGTCCGCATCTCCATCGACGCCTGGGACGACGCCAGCTACACCGCCTCACGCGGGGCTCCGGCCGGAGCCTTCACCAAGCTGACCGGCAACATCCGCGCCTTCACGGCGCGCGGCACCTCCTGCGTTCTGGGCGTCAGCCTGATCGTCGGCGAGGCCAACCACACCCACATCACCGAGGTTTGCGCCCTGCTGAAGGATGCCGGCGTCAACCATGTGAAGATCTCGGGCGCCGTGGTGTCGAACGACGTGTGCGAGAACAACCTCTATCACCGCCGCATCGCCGGCGAGGTCGGGCGGCAGATCGCCCGGGCCGAGGAGCTGAACGACGACCGCTTCACCATCGTGAACCATTACCACGAGTTGGAGGAGCGTTTCGAAAAGGACTACCGGTCCTGCCCGTTCCTGCAATTCCTGACGGTGATCGGCGCCGATTGCCGTGTCTACACCTGCCAGGACAAAGCCTACACCGACAGCGGCCTGCTCGGCTCCATCGCCGGCCGGTCCTTCAAGGAGTTTTGGTATTCCGGGGAGAACCACGCACGTCTCTACGGGCTCGACCCGTCGCAGAGCTGCCGGCACCACTGCGTGGCGCACCAGAAGAACCTCGTGCTGACCGAGTTCCTGACCACCGACAGCGACCACGCCCGCTTCGTGTAGCGCGGAGCCGCTTCCGCCCCCGGATCATCCCGTCAGGAACCGCGCCAGCCTCTCCCACTCGCCGCCCGGCGTATCGGCCCGCTTGCGGGCGAACCAGACGGCGGTGATGCGCAGGGCCTCGCCGGTGCGGGCGACGAAGTTCGGGTTTCCGAAACCCGGCGCGCCGGTCGTCACGAAACGGTCGAGCGTCGCGTCGCTGAGCGACAGGTCCACAGGACCTTGCGACTCCAGCCCGGTGTCCGCCAGGGCGTCTCCCAGGGCCGCGGCCTGACACGGGGTGAGGCCAGGCACGCCCGGACGCCCGTTCAGCCGGACCTCCGCGGAGAAGGCCAGCACCCCGCCCGGCGCCAGGCGCCGGTCGATCCAGGCCAGCAACCCCGCCGCCTTGCCCTCCTCCGCCAGGCGCGGCAGCGTGTTCTGCGGCAGGACGGCGGCGTCCCACGGCGCGTAGGTGAACAGATCCCGTCCCGGCATCCCGTGATGGATCGCGATGCGGTCGCGGTGGAAGCGGCGCGGCTTGGCGAGCCAGGGGTCGCGGTCGCCGCGCGCCACCCGCTCCGCGTGGGCCGCCGCCCCCCGCCCGACATCGACCACCCCGACGCACCGCGCCAGCTCGGTCAGCATGAGGTAGAAGCCGTCCACCTCGGCGCTCAGCACCAGGGCGCGGGGGCTCTGCTCCAGAACCCCCAGCCGGTCGAGGCCGTAGAGGAACTGCGCGCGCTCCCAGGTGCCGCGGCTGCGCTTGAAGAAATTGTCGATGTTGTTGCGGGCGTCCTCGTCACGGCGGCGCTCCGCGTCGGCGTCGTCGAGGTAGGGGGCCTGGAAGGTGGAAACGTTGGTCCGCACCTGCACCGCCCAGGGCCTCCAGGACGGATCGTCCCAATCCTCGGCGGCGGCAAGCTTGCTGAGCGCCGGGGGGCCGGGGGGCCGTTCCTGCGCCGGCAGGAGGATCTCCGGGCGCAGCCGGGCGGCGTTGCGGTGGCGTGCCGCCGCGGCCTTCAGGGCGGCCACCCGGTCCGGAGCCACCCGCTCCACGCTGATCAGGCCGGGCCAGTCGAGGGCGGCGACCAGTGGCCCGCTCCAGCGGCGCGGGTCGGCGGCCTCCAGGTCCTCGGTGGCCAGCAGGGCTTCCAGGTCGCGGCGCATCAGATGCACCTCGCGCGGGGCCGGCGGAACCGGGCGGGCGAGGCAGGCGGCCAGGAAATCCTCCAGCGTCGTCACGGCGGGGGCCTCCGCCCGCTCCTCCGGCTCCAGCAGGTTGCGGACGACGACGGCCAGCCGTGGGGCGATGCCCTGGAGGGAGAAACGCTCCATCGCCACCCGGTGGGCGGCCTCGGCCACGCCGTGGCGGAAGGAGTCGTCGCCGATCAGCCGGGCGAGTGCCATGGAATAACCCTCCATCCCCTCGGCCAGCAGGCCGGACACGCCGTTTTCCAGGCAGTGCGTCACCTCGCCCACCGGCGTGGCGCAGACCGCCACCTTGGCCAGCAGGAACTCGAACATCTTGGTCGGGCTCTTGGCGACGTTGAACTCGTTGGCCGAATAGGGCAGCACGCCGATGTCCATCTCCCGCAGCACGGCGGGGATCTCGGCGGGCGGGATGAACTCGTGCAGTTCGAGGTTGGGCAGGTCTGGAAAGCGTTCCCGCAGGCGCCGCTTCAACTCCCCCCAGGCCCGCCCGAAGCCGATGATGTGGAAACAGGCGCGGTCGCGCACGGCACGGGGAACCAACGCGAAGGCGTCCACCGCGAACAGCACGTCCTTCATGGGGATGTCGCCCCAGAAGTCGCCGGAATAGAGGATGTTCACCCGGTTCCCGAAGCGGCGGCGCGGCGCGTCCCGCCCATCGGCGGTGAACAGGTCCTGGTCGGCCACCGTGTGGATCAGGTGCGTGTTCGAATTCAGCGGGGCCAGCAGAGTCTGAAGGCGGTGGCTGGCCGCCACGCAGGCGCCGGCTCGGTTGGCGACCGTGTGGAGGAGCTGGTCGGGGCGCAGGCTGGGGAACCAGGGCTCCAGCCGGCGGAAGGGCTGCATGTCCAGTTCGTAGTCGTCGTAGTCGAGGACGATCCGGTTGCCGCCCCGCTCCGCCGCCAGGGCCGCCGCCAGCGTGTGGTAGCCGACCTTCTGCACATAGAGGACCGCCCGCGGGTTGGTCGCCAGCACCCGGTGCGCCTCCAGGTTCAGGCGGATCTTCTCCTCCTCGGGAATGGTGGACAGGGCGCCGGCCTGATCGGTGGCACCCAGATGGTCGAAGAAGGATAGCACCTCCGCCCGCAGACCCTGCTGGCGCAGCGCCTTGGCGAAGTTGTAGCAGCGCACCCGCGCGGAGGGCTGCCTGAACCCGTCCTGGGCCAGGAAGATGACGTCCGCCGCCGCGTAGCGGGCGAGGGCATCCGCGTCGAAGATCGGCGGCAGGGTCATGGAATCTCGGTGCAGGGAGGCGGGAGGGGCGCCGCTATCTAGCGCCGCTCCGCGAGCCCCGGCAAGCCTTCCCGCAGCGGCTGTGACCAGTGCCCCGGCTGTGGCCATTTTGGGACCGTTGTCACACATCTAATCGATAGTGGTATGCCAATTCTGGGACGCGAGGGAGCATTCCGCAACCCTCGGGACGGGCGGCCTCCCGCCCGCAGGCGCCAGGGTCCCGCATGTCCACGTCCCCGCAACGGACCATCGATGTCCCGATCGTCGTGAACGCCTGGGGCGTGTCCGCCGGTCAGGCACCGCATTTCCGGCTGCTGGTCGACGGCGTGATGATCGGCGAGGCGTGGGTCGCCGCCACCTCCAGCACACCCTACCGCTTCACCGCCACCGTCGATCCCGACCAGGCCCACCGGATTTCGATCTGGTACGACAACGACGGGGTGGTGAACGGGGTGGACCGCAACCTCTTCGTCGGCTCCATCACCGTCGACGGGCAGGAGATCAAATCCACCGATCCGCGCGCCACCTACGACAAGGGGGCGGTGGACGGAAAGGACGTGGTCGCCGGCCAGACGGGGCTCTACTGGGGCGGCCTGCTGTCCTTCGGTCTGGGGGAGGAGATGTTCGGCGGCCCGCTGGTCCGCCCCCCGCCCAAGCCGGAGGAGGTCATCACCCGGCCCATCCCCATCACGGTCGAGGCGGCGCGCGGCGCGTCCGCCACGGGGCCGGTGCGATTCAAGGTCCTGGTGGACGGCAAGCTCGCCGGAGAGGCGGAGGCCGCGTCCGGCAGCGCCGAGCGCTTCACCTTCGGCGTCACCCTCGACCCGTCCGTCGCCCACACGGTGCAGATCCTGCCCGCCGATGGGACGCAGGCTGGAGACTTGGCGCTCGGAACCGTGACGGTGAACGGCAAGAGCCTCGCCGCCCCGGCACCCGCCCAGGACGGGTCCGTCACCCTGGCGGTCGCCGCCCCGGTCTTCCAGGGCACCGCCTCGGACGCACCGGCCCCGCAGGGCGACGCCTTCTACGTGGCGAAGAACGGCAACGACAGCTGGTCCGGGCGGCTGGCCACCCCCAACGCCGACGGCACCGACGGCCCCTTCGCCAGTCTGGAGCGGGCGCAGGCAGCCATGCGCGCCGGCACCGTCAAGACCACCTACGTCCGCGAGGGCTCCTACAACCTGACCAGGACGCTGGACCTCGGCGCGCAGGACAGCGGCGTCCGCATCCTTGGCTATCCGGGCGAGCAGGCGGTCCTCAGCGGCGGCGAGCGGGTCGGCGGCTTCAGCTACGAGGGCGACGGCGTCTGGTCGGCGCCCCTGTCCGCGGCACCGGGGCTGGACGTCACCGTCGACGGCGTGCGTTACCGGCTGGCCTCCAAGGCGGCCTACGACCCGAAGGACCCGACCACCGGCTGGTTCGTCGCCGACGCGAGCGCCTTCGGGGCCAGCAGGAACGCCCTGCGCTACCGCACGGGTGACGTCACCGCCGCCGATCTGGTGCCGGGCAGCCGGGTCCAGGTCTTCGACACGGAGCGGCTCCAGGACGCGATCCTGACAGTCGCCGGCATCGACGCGGTGACACGCACCCTGACCTTCACGTCCGACGCGCCCTTCACCATGCGCGACGGCTCCACCTTCAAGCTGCTGGGCAACAGCGCCCACGTCGATCAGGTGGGGGAGTTCGCCTACCGCGCCTCGGACGGGCGGCTGGTCATCAAGGCGGGCGAGGACTTCACCGGGACGGGGGTGGAGGTCGCCCGGCTCGGCACGCTGCTGCGGCTGAACGGCGCCAACGGGGTGACGGTCCAGGGGCTGACCTTCACCAACACGACAACGGACGGCAACGCGCTCGACGTCATCAACGGCGACGTCAACACCATCACGGGCAACAGCTTCGTGAACGTCGGCACGGGCATCCGGCTGACCCAGGGGTCGGACCGCAACCTGGTCGGCGGCAACTACCTGGACCATCTGGGAATCAACGGCATCGCCCTGACCGGCCAGTCCATCGGCAACACGGTCACCGGCAACCGCATCCAGCGCATCGGCGAGGTGCGCAAATACGCCGGCGGGATCATGGCGTCGGGGATCAGCGACACGGTGATCTCCCACAACGACATCGACCACAGCTCCCGCTACGGCATCTCGGTCAAGAACTGGGACAGCGCGACGATCAGCCTGAACAACGCCATCGTCCACAACCGCGTCCGCAACACAGGATTGGAGACGGCGGATTCCGGCGGGATCGAGCTGCTCGGGCGGTCGAACCTGAACACCGGCACGCGGATCGAGGGCAACTGGGTCGAGCACACCGGCGGCATCGCCACCACCAGCACCGGCCAGTGGCTGCGCAATCACAAGGGCTACGGCATCTATCTGGACGACATGACCAGCGGCGTGACGGTGCAGGGCAACTTCCTGCGCGACACGTCCTGGGCCGCCGTCATGATCCATGGCGGTCACGACAACACGGTCACCAACAACATCGGCGTGCTCGGGGCCAATGGCGAGAGCTTCATCCGCATCGAATGGGTGCCCCTGGCGGGTGCCGCCGGCATCCCGGCGAACAACACGGTCACCGGGAACCTCGTGTCGGGGGCGGTGCCGCTGGGCGGCTACGTCACGATCCTATCGGCCGGGCAGAACGCCATCGACGCCAACTTCCTGCACCAGGTCGGCACCTACGGGGCGAACGACCGGACCGGCGACCCGCTGTTCGCCGACGCCTACAACTACGATTACAGCCTGCTGCCGCTGTCCCCGGCGCTCACCACCGGCATCCAGGATCTCGCCTGGATGCTGATGGGCATCGTCTCCGGCGGCGGCACGGCACCCCCGCAGAGCGGCGGCGGGACCACTCCCCTGCCCCCTTCCAACCCCCAGGCCAACGAGCCGCCCGCTCCCTCTCCGCCGCCTTCGCCGGCTACCCCGTCGGTCTCGGCACCGCTCCCCGACCCGGCTCCGGCGCGTCCGTCCGTGCCCTTCAGCCGGATCGTGGATGGGGTGCAGCAGACGGTGGCGGCCCAAGCCTATGAAGGGCCGGTCGCCACCTTGCAATGGTCCTTCCTGGGGAATGCCGTCGACGAGGTGGTCGGCGGGTCGGACGGCAACGACTTCATCAACCTGCTGGGCGGCGACGACGCCGCGTCGGGCGGGGCGGGCGACGACGTGCTGGACGGCGGCTCGGGCTCCAACTGGCTGATCGGCGGGCCGGGCCACGACACCTTCTTCGTCGATGGCCGCGGGGGCGACGTCACCTGGTCCACCATCGTCGATCTGGAGCGCGGCGAATGGGCGACCCTCTGGGGCTTCGTCCCCGGCCGGTCCCGGCTGACCTGGGAGGAGATGGGCGGCGCCGAAGGCTACAAGGGCGCCACCGTCCGCTGCGACATCGACGGCAACGGCACCATCGACGCCAGCATGACCTTCACCGGCAAGGCGGTGGGGGCGATGACCGTCACCACCGGCATGGCCGGCAGCGAGCCCTACATCGCCTTCATCACCCTGTAAGCCGACAAAGGTTCAGTTGCTCACCACCGGCTTGCGGACGGCCTTCTGGCCGTCGGCCTTCGCCACCGCCTTCACGGCGGGCGGCGCCACATCCTCGGTGGAGGCCTGCTGAAGCCGGGCCTGCGGGCTCGCCTTCGACGGGAAGGCCACGGGCAGGAGCATCGCGGCGAAGACGGCCACGGCGATCAGGGTCTTCACGGCTTCCCAGGCGAAGCCGCCGCGGCGCGGGGACTTGGACAGCGCGGAGGCGTCGTCCGCCTCCAGGGCGGTCGCCGGAGCAGCCGGCATCGGCTGGACTGCGGTCATGGACATGGCAGGCACTCGTGTTCGGGTTTGCCGGATCTGTACCCCCAGCATCGCAAGGGACATGCCACGCGCGCCCCTCTGCGGTACCCCAACCTTTCGTTTGGAAATTAACTCAAAATCAAAACAGTGATGGACAATCGGCGCGCGCTTGGCGCGGACCCGGCAAAATTCTCCCCACGACCGGCGGGTTTTGCCGCCCGGATGGAGAATTCTGCCGGGAAGATCTTGCCGCGTGGACCGGTTTCAGGCCATCCCGCAGATCAATGCGATCTGGCCTTCCAGGCAGCGCGGCAGGTCGAAGCGCTCCACCGCCGTCTCCCGCGCGGCGCGGGCCAGCGGGGCGAAGGCGCCGGGGTCCTCCAGCACCGCGACGGCCTTGTCGGCGATATCCCGGGGGGAGAAGAAATCGGCCAGCAGCCCGTTCTCTCCAGGACAGATGACCTCCCGCACCGGGGCGGTGTCGGAGCCGATCACCACGCAGCCGAGCGCCATGGATTCCACCATCGACCAGGACAGGACGAAGGGATAGGTCAGGTAGACGTGCGCCCGTGACACCCGCAGGACCGACAGGTACTGGGCATAGGGGAGATGCCCCAGGAAATGGACGTGGGCGGGGTCCACCGGCACCTCGGCCAGCATGGCTTCCCGCCAGCTCTTCCCGCCGGGGGGCGCCGAGCCGTAGCTGACCTCGTCGCCGCCGGCGATCAGCACATGGGCCTTGGGCCGCGCCTCCAGGATGCGCGGCAGGGCGCGCATGAAGCTGGGAAAGCCGCGGTAGGGTTCCAGGTTGCGCACGGCGTAGGTCAGCACCTCGTCCTGGCGCGTCAGCACCGTGCCGTCCGGCAGGGTCACGCGGATGTCCGGGTCGGGCAGGAGCTGCGCCGTGTCCACGCCGTCGTGGATGACCTCGATCTTCGAATGGAAGGGCGCCGGATGGGAATCGCGCTGCCATTCGGTGGGGGCGATGCCGCGGTCGCAGGACTCCAGGGATAGCAGCAGCGGCGTGCTGCGCATCCTCAGACGCAGCACCGTGTCCACATTGACCGGGACCGACGGGTCGAAGCCGACGTCCAGCCCCTGGGCGCGGTAGAAGAACTCGCAGTAGTTCAGGTAGGGGGTGTTGGGGAAGACGTCCTTCACGAACAGAGTCTCGCCCCAGCCCGGATGGCCGATGATGACGTCGGGGCGGAAGCCCTCCTCGCGCAGCCCCATCAGCAGCCGGGCCGCGGCCTGGCCGTGCAGCACCGCGTTCTCGGTGGACACCAGATAGGGGTGCGCGTTCTCCCGCGCGGTGCGGCTGGGCTGGTAGGAAAGGCGGCGCACGTTGGGGATCTCCCGGTCGGCGCGCTTGGTGATGAAGACGACGCGGTTCGCCGGATCGGCGGCCAGACGGGCGGCCAGATGCTTGTACTGGCCGGGCATGTTCTGGTGGATGAAGACGATGTTCATGACGCCTCCGCAGGAGCCGGACACAGGTAAGGGACGCACAGGCGCCGCCGTCAGGCGCGCCCGGCGCCGAACTTCTCCCGCAGCTTCGGCCCGACCTTCGGCAGCAGGACGGACAGGATCAGCAGGCTGAGCCCGATGACGGTCGGCGCGATCCAGTCCGGCTTACCGGCCAGGGCGTGGTCGCCCGCGGCGCCGAACTGCACGAAGGCCACCGTCATCGGCAACTGCCCGATCAGCGATCCGAAGGCGTAGGCCCCGAGCCGCACCCGCGTCAGGCCGAGCGCGTAGTTCACCCCGCTGTGCGGCAGCACGGGGACCAGCCGCAGCATCGCGACAGCCCGCCAGCCGCCCGTCTCCAGCCGGCGCAGCACGTCGCCCCAGCGCGCCCCATCCAGGGACGGAACCAAACCGGCGCAGACATAGCGGGTCAGCAGGAAGCCGGTTGAGGCCCCGATCACGCTGCCCGCCGCCGCCAGCACCCCGCCCCACCAGACGCCGAAGACCAGCCCGGCGACCATCGCCATGACGGAGCGCGGAAAGAACAACAGGCTGGCCAGGATGTGCAGGACCAGGAACAGGACCGGGGCGGCGGGGTGGTGGCGCAGGATGTCCTGAAGCGCGTCCATCCCGAAGGCCCCATGCCACGCCCACCAGGCCCCGGTCCCGCCGAGCAGGAGCAAGACGAGCAGCCCCCGCCCCAGGTTGCGGAGGGTGGACAGGGAAGGCGTGCGGCGCTCGGCCATGGTGCGGGCCTTTGGTTTGGCGAACTGGGGTTCCGTGGTCTGGCTTGCATATCACGGGCGCTACCGCACCGCGAGAGACGATCGCGGGCGGCACATTACCAAAAAAGCCGGAACAGCCATCCCGATCGCCGACATTTGCGTTGAATGCGAGAAACGGAACACACTAAAATGCTCCGAAAGTTCATATCTTCTATTGCGAAAGGCTAGGTTCCTTCCTATGGCCAAGCTCAACTACGTGTTCACCAGCGAGTCCGTGTCCGAAGGCCATCCGGACAAGGTGTGCGACCGCATCTCCGACGCCATCGTCGATCTGTACCTGTCGCACGATCCCTACGCTCGCGTGGCGGTGGAGACGCTGGCGACCACCAACCAGATCGTGCTGGCCGGCGAGGTGCGCGGCCCGGAGAGCATCACCCCCGACATGCTGGTCCAGGTCGCCCGCGCCGCCGTGAAGGACATCGGCTACGAGCAGGATGGCTTCCATTGGGAGAAGATGGACGTCAAGTGCTTCGTCCACTCGCAGTCCGCCGACATCGCCGTCGGCGTCGACGCCGCGGGTGAGAAGGACGAGGGCGCCGGCGACCAGGGCATCATGTTCGGCTACGCCTGCAACGAGACGCCGGCGCTGATGCCGGCGCCGATCTATTACAGTCACGCTATTCTGAAGTCACTGGCCGAGGCCCGCCATTCCGGCGCCGCCCCGCAGCTCGGCCCCGACGCCAAGAGCCAGGTGACGCTGCAGTACGAGAACGGCAAGCCGGTGCGCGCCACCGCGGTGGTCGTCTCCACCCAGCACGCCGACGGCCTGACCCAGGAGGAGGTGCGCGAGATCGTGCGCCCGCACGTCCTGAACGTCCTGCCCGCCGGCTGGATGTGCGACGAGGCGAACTTCTACGTCAACCCGACCGGCCGCTTCGTCATCGGCGGCCCGGACGGCGACGCCGGCCTGACCGGGCGCAAGATCATCGTCGACACCTACGGCGGCGCCGCGCCGCACGGCGGCGGCGCCTTCTCCGGCAAGGACCCGACCAAGGTCGACCGCTCCGCCGCCTACGCCGCGCGCTACCTCGCCAAGAACGTAGTCGCCGCCGGCCTGGCCGAGCGCTGCACGATCCAGCTTTCCTACGCCATCGGCGTGTCGAAGCCGCTGTCGGTCTATGTCGACACCCACGGCACCGGCACGGTCGACGAGGACCGGCTGTCGGAGGTCCTGCAGAAGCTGGTGGACCTGTCCCCGCGCGGCATCCGCACCCATCTCGGCCTGAACAAGCCGGTCTATGCCCGCACCGCCGCCTATGGCCATTTCGGCCGCGAGGCGGAGGCCGACGGCGGCTTCTCCTGGGAGAAGACCGACCTCGTCAACGACCTGCGCGCCGCCTTCTTCTAAGCGCCCCGCAAGGACCGCAAGGCCAGTCGCCCGGTACCCCGCCGGGCGGCTGGTTCTGCTTTCGGGAATTCCCGAGAGGCCATGGCCCAGGCAAAGAAAAAGGCCGCAGCCAGGACGGCGCGGCCTTCAAGTCTAGGGAGGAAACGCCCAAAGGGCATCCGGGAACCAATTTATGCTGCAGCGCAGCAAAGGTCAAGCCCCCGGCGAATCGCCATTGCCGAAAATATTCCGGCCCCTCCCGGCCCCCGCCCTACCCCATCGGATCGCAGATGCCGGAAAAAGAAAAGGCTGCAGCCGGTGAGGCGCAGCCTAGTTCTGGGAGGGAGGAAACCAAGTGAACTTGGTGAGGTCATTTATGGGCTGATTTGATTAACAGCGCGTAAACAGACGATGTGCTCCGAAGACATACCTATTTTTTGACAAGGATCAATAAAGCCAAGCTCAGGCTCGTTGGGCGAGCGCCGTCCGGATGTCGGCCTGCCACACCATGCTGACCAGGGCGACCTGGGTGAGCAGGGCGATCTCGCCGTGCCCGACGGCGGCCAGAAGCTCCTCCCGCGTCATGAACAGGATCTCCGTCTCCTCCAGATCGTCGGACAGGGGGTCGGCGACCCGGCGACAGCCGGTGGCGTGGAACATGTGGGACACCGCACCGCCCTGGTTGGCGTTGACCGTGTAGCCGCCGAGCGCCGTCCAATCGTCCGAGACGAAGCCGGTCTCCTCCAGAAGCTCGCGCCGGGCCGCCTCCAGCGGATCCTCGCCCGGCGACAGATGGCCGCCGGGGAAGGTCAGGTTCACGCGCCGCGGGCCGTGCCGGTACTGGCGGTAGACGATGGCGCGCCCGTCCTCCGTCTCGGCGAAGATGCAGGCGAAGGACGGCATGTCGAACTGGTAGTAGTCCCGGATGACCCGCCCGTCTGGCAGTTCCACCGTTTCGACATGGACTTTCAGAAACGGATCGGCGTCGAGCAGTTCGCGGCTTTCGAGCACGGTCCACGGGCGCAGGCGGCGCGTCATCCCTGAGTCTCCTTCGTCGTATCCTTGTTCACGGCGCGTCCTTGTTCACGGTGTGCCCTGGGTAACGGGCGGGCGCCGCCGGGGCAAGAAACATGAAAGGGCTGCCTGCGGATTCCGCCGCGGCGCGTGCATTCGAAAACACTTATCAACCGTTCAGGGACTTACCAGTCAATAAAGCAAGCTTTCATCGACGTACATGGGTGTATGCGCAGCATAAACCGTCAGATGTTAGATACTCTTGCTCTTCCTGGTAATCGCGTTAGGATGCACGAACAACGACAGGTAAAGATTACCCGCTAAATTTTATCCTTATGCTTGTGAAAGGCGATGGATCGGCGATCGCAGCCGCACTCCTCCCCTCCGAAAGCCGCCCGTTGAAAGCCGTGGAAGCCCCATGCCGAGCCTGCCCCTCTCAGACCTCCGCCCATCCTCTTCCGTGGCAGCCCCGCCCCGCGGCCCGTCCGCAGCCCCCCGCGGCACCGCGCAAAGCGCGCCCGAAAGCACGCTCCCGGCCATCGCGGACGGCGGAGGGGTCCCCCTGCGGGTTCCAGTCCGGGCTCCGCAGGATCTGGCTGCCGGACTGCTGATCGCGGCCTTCGGGCTGGGCGCCCTGTGGCTGGGGCGCGACTGGCCGACCGGAACGCTGGCCTATGTGCAATCCGGCTTCTTCCCGCGGATGATCGGGCTGCTGATGGTGCTGGCCGGCGCCGTGGTGGCCGGGCGCAGCCTGCTGCTTCACGGCGCCGCCCTGCCGTCCTGGGGCTGGCGCCCGCTGGTCGGGGTGACGGCGGCGGTGCTGGCCTTCGCCGGAACGGTAGAGACTCTGGGGCTGGTGCCGTCGGTGCTGATCCTGGTGGGGCTCGGTAATCTGGCCGGGCAGCCGCTGCGCCCGGTTCCGCTGGCGCTGCTGGGCGGCGCCCTGGCGGCGGGTTGCGTCGCTCTGTTCGTCTGGGGGCTGGGCCTGCCCCTACGGGTGTGGCCCCTGTGGGTGTCGCCGTGATGGACCTGATCGCCAATCTTCTGCTCGGCCTGTCGGTCTCGCTGTCCCCGGACAATCTGCTGCTGTGCTTCGGCGGGGCGCTGATCGGCACGCTGATCGGCGTCCTGCCCGGTCTGGGTCCCACCGCGACGGTGGCGATGCTGCTGCCCCTGACCTTCCACCTGCCGCCGGTCGGCGCGCTCATCATGCTGGCGGGCATCTTCTACGGCTCGCAGTATGGCGGGTCGGCGACGGCGATCCTGGTGAATCTGCCCGGCGAATCCTCCTCCGTCGTCACCTGCCTGGACGGCCACGCCATGGCGCGGCAGGGCCGGGCCGGAGTGGCGCTCGCCACGGCGGCCCTCGCCTCGCTGTTCGCCGGCATCGTCACCACCATCCTGATCGCCGTGGCCGGCCCGCCGCTGGCCGGGGTGGCGCTCGCCTTCGGGCCGGCGGAATATGTGTCGCTGATGCTGCTGGGCCTGATCGGGGCGGTGACGCTGGCCCACGGATCGGTGGTGAAGGCCATCGCGATGATCCTGCTGGGCCTGCTGCTGAGCATGGTCGGCACCGACGTGAATTCCGGCGACACGCGCTTCACCTTCGGCCTGCCGCAGCTCTACGACGGCATCGACTTCGTGCCGCTTGCCATGGGCCTGTTCGGGCTGGCCGAGATCATCGCCAGCCTGGAGCAGACCGGCGGCGCCGGGCGGACCACCGCCCCCATCGCCAGCCTGTGGCCGAAGCGCGAGGATATCCGCCAAGCCTGGCCGGCGACGGTGCGCGGCACGGTGATGGGGGCGCTCCTCGGCATCCTGCCCGGCGGCGGCGCCACGCTCGGCTCCTTCGCCGCCTATTCGCTGGAGAAGAAGCTGGCTCGCCGGCCGGAGCGCTTCGGCCAGGGCGCCATCGAGGGGGTGGCGGCACCGGAGGCCGCCAACAACGCCGCCTCACAGGCCTGCTTCATCCCGATGCTCAGCCTGGGCATCCCACCCAACGCCATCATGGCGCTGATGATCGGCGCCATGACCATCCACGGCATCACGCCGGGGCCGCAGATCATGGCCAAACAGCCGGAGCTGTTCTGGGGCATGATCGCCAGCATGCTGATCGGCAACGTGATCCTGGTGATCCTGAACCTGCCGATGATCGGGCTGTGGGTGCGGCTGCTGCGGGTGCCCTACGGCTATCTGTTCCCGGCCATCCTGGTCTTCTGCTGCATCGGCACCTACACGCTGAACAACAGCGCCTTCAACGTTCTGCTGATGGCCATGTTCGGCGTCCTGGGCTACGTCCTGCGCAAGCTGGACTGCGAGCCGGCGCCGCTGATGCTGGGATTCGTGCTGGGACCCCTGCTGGAGGAGAATCTGGGCCGCGCCCTGCTGTTGTCGGGCGGCGACCCCACCGTCTTCGCCACCCGACCGATCAGCGGCAGCCTGCTGGCCACCGCCGCCCTGCTGCTGATCCTGATGGTGATGCCGTCGGTGCGCCGCCGCCGGGACGAAGCCTTCAAGGACGAATGACTCCCAAACGCCTTCCTATCCCCGCCCGCCCCCTCTTCCAAAGGCTGGCGGCCTTCACGCCGTGAAAGGTGCCTGTGCGATGACCGTCGTCAAAGAGTTCCCCCGTCCCGCCCCCGATCTGGTCGCCGCCTTCCGCGGCCAGTCCCCGGCCACGCTGCACGAAGCGATGGGCAAGAAGGGCGCGATGTCCTTTCCGATCAAGCCGCTTTATCAAGGCATGACGCTGTTCGGCACCGCGGTGACCGTATCCGGCGGTCCCACCGACAATCTGATGATCCACGCCGCCATGGCGCTGACCCGTCCGGGTGACGTGCTGGTGGTCGATTTCAAGGGGATGACCGAGGCCGGCCCCTGGGGCGACGTGCTGACCGAGGCGGCGATCCAGCGGGGCCTGGCCGGGCTGGTCATCGACGGCTGCGTGCGCGACGCCGCGGCCATCCGCGCCATGGGCTTTCCGGTCTTCTGCCGGGGGACCAGCATGAAGGGCACCACCAAGACCCAGCCCACGGGCGACGTGAACACCCCCATCGTCTGCGGTTGCGTGATGGTCATGCCGGGTGACATCCTGGTCGGCGACGACGACGGGGTGGTGGTGGTGCCCCAGGCCGAGGCCGCCGCCACGCTCGCCAAGGCGGCGGAACGCGAACGGATGGAGGAAGGCCTGCGCGAACAGCTCCGTGCCGGGCGGACGACGGTCCAGGCGCTGACCCTGGAATCCTATCTGGAGGCCGGCGGCATCGCCCTGTGACGCGAAGCGCTGCGGAAAAGCGGGCGGGGCCAAGTCCCGCCTGCCATCGCCTGGAGTGGTATTACCGGTTTTCGGCAAAGGAACGGCGATAGGCAAAAAAAAGCCGCGTCCGGACACGAGGTCGGCGCGGCAGACGAATGCTCTTAGAGCATCATGATGTTTTTGGTTTCCTCCCCAGACCTCAAGGCCTTTGTTTTGTGAGAGGAAATTTCCACAGTCGACGCAGGGAAGTCAACAGCATTGAGCGGATTATAACTTTAAGCCTAACATCTCCTTCCGATGCGCCGAGGAAGACGGATGGAGTCGTCCGAAGAGAAAAATCTCAGCGGAAGCCAAACAGGGGGCTTGCGTTCCGCCGGGCGCGTGCGGTATCTCCCTGCCTCCTTCGTTGGAGCGGCGCGGGCGTAGCTCAGGGGTAGAGCACAACCTTGCCAAGGTTGGGGTCGAGGGTTCGAATCCCTTCGCCCGCTCCAGTATCACGAAGCCTTTCCCACATCATCGCCAGTCGGTTGGAAAACGGGCTGCGGCACCGGTGCCGCCGCACCATCCCTGCGCGTGGAAGCCGCGGATTCCTTGCTGGAATGTTAACCCACTGCTAGGGGTCTCGGGCTAAGGTCGATCGGACCGGCCTGAATGAACCACGAAGCGCGGACGCCCCCGACCATGCAGCAGCTTGACCGTCCGAACGAATCGCCGACCGAGGCGCTGCTCCCCGGCTTCGGTATGTTGAACGGCCAGTCGATCCTGGTGACCGGGGGAAGCGGGTCCTTCGGAAAGCGTTTCGTGGAAACGGTGCTGCGCCACGCCAGCCCGCGTCGGGTCATCGTCTTCTCCCGCGACGAGTTCAAGCAGTACGAGATGCAGCAGCTGCTCGGCCCCGAATGGGCGTCCACGCTGCGCTTCTTCATCGGCGACGTGCGTGACCGCGAGCGGCTGGAACTGGCCATGCGCGAAGTGGACGTGTGCGTCCACGCCGCCGCGCTGAAGCATGTGCCCGCCGCCGAATACAACCCCATGGAATGCATCCACACCAACGTTTATGGGGCGGAGAATGTGGTTCGAGCCGCGCTGAACACCGGCGTGAAACGGGTGATCGCGCTGTCCACCGACAAGGCGGCCAACCCGGTCAACCTCTATGGCGCCAGCAAGCTGGCCTCGGACAAGATCTTCATCGCCGCCAACAACCTGTCGGGCTCGCTCGGCACGCGCTTCTCGGTGGTGCGCTACGGCAATGTGGTGGGGTCCCGCGGGTCGGTGATCCCGCTGTTCCGCCGGATGATCGTGGAAGGGGCGGAGTCCCTGCCGGTCACCGACGACCGGATGACCCGCTTCTGGATCACGCTGCAGCACGGGGTGGACTTCGTCGTCTCCTGCATCGCGATGATGCAGGGCGGGGAGATCTTCGTGCCCAAGATCCCCAGCATGCGCATCGCCGATCTGGCCCGCGCGATGGCCCCAGATCTGCCGCACAAGCTGGTCGGCATCCGCCCCGGCGAGAAGCTGCACGAGGTGATGATCACCGAGGACGATTCCCGCCAGACCTTCGAACTGCCGGACCGCTTCGTCATCGAACCGGCCTTCGCCTTCTGGACGCACGAGCCCTATCAGCGGCTGGGCGCCAAGCCGGTCCCCGACGGCTTCCGCTACGCCAGCGACACCAACGGCGACTGGCTGGACGGCGCGCGGCTGATGCGGCTGCTCGCGGAAGCGCCGTGATGGGCGAACCGGTGTCCCGGCCGCCGCTGCCCTTCCTGCCCTATGGGCGCCAGGACGTCGATCAGGCCGACATCGATGCGGTGACCACGGTCCTGCGCGGCGACTGGCTGACCCAGGGGCCGGCGGTGGAGGCTTTCGAGCGGGCGCTGTGCGAGCGCACCGGGGCGGCTCATGCGGTGTCCTGCGCCAACGGAACCGCCGCCTTGCATCTGGCCGCCCTTGCGCTGGGGCTCGGCCCCGGCGACGCGGTGGTGGTGCCCTCCGTCACCTTCCTCGCCACCGCCAACGCCGCCCGCTACGTGGGGGCGGAGGTCGCCTTCGCCGACGTCGATCCCGCCACCGGCCTGATGGGGCCAGAGCAGGCGGAAGCGGCGATGAAACGGGCGGAACGCGCCGGCTGGCGGGTGCGTGCCCTGGCGCCCGTGCACTTCGCCGGCCAGACGGCGGACAGGACCGGGCTCGGCGCGCTCGCCGCCCGCCACGGGCTGGCCGTCATCGAGGACGCCTGCCACGCCATCGGCAGCGTGGACGTGATGCCGGACGGGCGCGCCCTGCCGGTCGGTTCCGGCGCCTTCGGCACGCTCACCGCCTTTTCCTTCCACCCCGTGAAGACCATCGCGGCGGGCGAGGGAGGGGCCGTGACCACCAACGACCCGGATCTCGCCGCCCGCCTGCGCCGCTTCCGCAACCACGGCATGGAGCGGGACCCGGCGGAGTTCGAGGATTGCAAGGCCGCCTTCGCCGCCGCCGAGACCACGAAAGACGGGACCGCCACCCCCTGGTACTACGAGATGGCGGAGCCGGGCTTCAATTACCGCCTGACCGACATCCATTCGGCGCTCGCCCTCAGCCAGTTGACGCGGCTGGACACCTTCGTGGAGCGGCGCCGACATTTGATGGACCTCCATGCGGAGCGGCTGGCCCCGCTCGCCCCGCTGGTCCGGCCGGCGGTCCGCGTTCCGTGGTGCCGCCCGGCCTGGCACCTCTGCGCCGTCCGCATCGACTTCGCTGCCGCCGGGCGGACGCGGGCGCAGGTCATGGCCGATCTGCGGGCGCGTGGCATCGGCACCCAGGTGCATTACATCCCAGTCCACCGCCAGCCCTACTGGCGCAAGCGCTACGGAAACCTCGCCCTGCCCGGCGCCGACGCCCATTACGCCCAAACCATGTCGCTGCCCCTGTTCCCGGCGATGGCGGACACCGACGTGGACCGGGTCGCCGCAGCTCTCGCCGAGACGCTGGGCCTGCCCGCTCCGGCGTGACAACCCAGGCGTCCTTGCTGGACAGTTTTCTCCCTTTCAAAAATGCGCTATGCCAAGCGTCATCTGGAACGCTTCGGAGCAAGGTCATGGCCGAGGGTACTGTGGACTATTACGCGATGGTCGAAGAGGCCTGGCAACTGAGCGACACCGCGCGCGACTATGTGAAGAACGCGGGCCGCGACGTGGACAATGCCGAGCTGTGGGAGAAGGTCTTCGCCTCCTCGCCCCTGATCGACCTGGAGCGCACCCGCGCCGAGGGCGGCCAGCCGCTGCAGAAAATCTTCTTCAAGAACCCCTACGGCCTGCAATACCGGGCCGACCACAAGGACTGGATACCGTTCCGTCACGGCGCCCTGGACCCCGCCTATCTCCAGGCGATCTGACGCCGACGGCGATTCCAGACGGTTCCGTGGAGGCTGCCCGTACCGGTCCGGGTGCTGGCCGGAAGGGTCTGCGGCCTTCCGGCCTTGCCGGAAGCCGTCCCTTCCGCGCGACAGCCTGCCGCAGGATGGTGCCTCCATCACGATTATCCTGATAAGACAAGCAACCATAAAACGCAGGGGTCGCCCCGTTCCATACTGGAAACAGGCGGTCCTGCGGATGTCGACAACAAGGGTTCTCCATGCGGATTGCGATGATCGGTACGGGCTATGTCGGGCTGGTGTCCGGCGCCTGCTTTTCG
>NZ_JAEPIV010000032.1:0-44026 GCF_016632405.1 Azospirillum aestuarii | reverse complement strand
GTGCCGCTGAACTGCGTCGCGCCCTTACTGTTGATGACCAGGGCCTGGGCGCCGTCCACCGTGCCGGCGAACAGAACCGATCCGCCGTTCACCGTCGTCGCCCCGGCCAGCGTCGCCGCACCGTTGGCGGTGAAGGCGCCGCTGCCGCTGTTGTAGGTGCCGTCGAGCGTCACCGCGTCGTTGTAGGTCTGCGCGCCGGTGGTCGTCACCGATTTCACGCTGCTGGTGCCGCCGGCGTCGGTGGTCAGGCTCGCCAGGGCCGTCGTGCCGCCCACCGCGCCGTTGAACTGCGCCATTCCCTTGTTGTTGACCACCAGGGCGTGGGCGCCGTCCACCGTGTTCATGAACAGAACGCTCGACGTGCCGTCCACCATCGTGTCACCGGCCAGCGTTACCGCACCGATGGCCGAAAAGACCGCGCCGGTGGCGTAGGTCCCATCCAGCGTCACTGTGCCGCTGTAGGTCTGGGCGCCGGTGGTCGTCACCGACTTCACGCTGGCCGTCCCGCCGGCGTCGATGGTCAGGCTTGCCAGCGCCGTCGTGCCGCCCACGGCGCCGCTGAACTGCGTCGCGCCACTGCTGGTGATCACGAGAGAGTTGGCCCCGTTCACCGTGCCGCTAAACAGCACGTTTCCGCTGCCGGAGTTCACCGTGGTGCCGCCCGCCAGCGTCGTGGCGCCGGTGACGGTGAAGGTGCCGTTGCCGGTGGCGTAGGCGCCCTGGAGGCTGGTCGCGCCGGTGTAGCTCTGCGCCCCCGTCGTCGTCACGGCGCGCAGGCCGATGGTCCCCGCGGAGGCCGTCAGATAGGCCAGGTTGCTGGCCGCACCGCCCAGCGTCACGCCGCCCTGCGCCGCGTTCAGGGTCGCCCCGTACCCGCCGCCGTTCAGCGTGCCGCTCACCGACAGGTCGCCGCCGGTCGCGGTCACCGTGCGGTTGGTGCCCGACAGGATCAGGTTCCCGGCGACGGTCACCGACTTGCCGGCCAGCGCACCTCCCAACGTGGTGTTGCCGGTGTAGGTCTGCGTGCCCGTGGTGGTGACGTTGCCCAGGGCGATGCTGGTGCCCTGCACCGTCACGCTCGCCCGGGTGTCGTCCGGCCCCGTGCTGCTGACCGCCTTGGTCAGGGTGACCGCACCGCCCGTGGAGACCAGGGAGATGGTTCCGCTGCCCCCGGCGGTGATGCCGGTGGTGGCGTTGCCGTCGCTGATGGCGCCGCTGGCGGTGACGGAGATGTCCCCGTTCGTCGTGGAGAGATTGCCCAGGGTGAAGCCGGTGCCGGCCAGATAGATCCCGCCCGTCCCGGTCACCGTCGCCGAGATGTTGGCGATGCTGCTGGTGAAGGCGGCGCTGCTGGTCCCGATCCCGGTGTTGGAGGTCAGGTTCAGCGTGCCGCCGGTCAGGCTGGTGCCATTGCCGGTCAACAGGCTGCCGCCCGCCGCCGACAGGTTGATCGTCCCGGTCGGTCCCGCGTTGACCGCGCCGACCGTCAGGTCGCCGGTCGTCGCGGTCAGGCTGACCGTGCCGATACCGGTCACCGAGGTCGCGGTCATGCCGGTGCTGCTGGTGGCGGTGACGGTGCCTGCGGCGTTGAGGGTCGTTGCCGTCAGCGTTCCGGTGTTGTTGACGGTCAGGTTCTTGCCGGAGCCGGTCAGGCTGGCGTCGATGGTGCCGACCGTGGTGTTGAGGGTCGTGTCGCCGCCGTTGGAGCCGCTGGCGAAGGTCAGCGAGGCCGCGGTGATCGACAGCGCCCGCGGCGAGGCGCCCGCGGCCACCACGTCGGTGGCGCCCTTCAGGGTCAGCGCGCCGGTGCCGAGGTTGATCGCCGCGGTCGGCAGGGTCAGCACCCCGCCGGACTGCAGCAGCAGGTTGCCGCTGGTCATCGACAGGCCGGCGCTGGCATCCAGGTTGCCGGCGGTGCGGATGTAGGCGGACCCGCCCGCTCCCAAGGTGACGAGGTTGTTGCCCAGCGTCAGCGCGGCGCTGTTGATGTTGTCGACCGAGATGACCGGCGTGGTGCCGGTGGCTGTCAGGCCGGTCAGGCTGGACACGTTCATCTTGAGCGGCGTGCCGGCGCCGGTGGTGGCGTCGGTGACGGTGCCGATGTCGCCGCCGTTGGCGGTCAGGCTGGCCGAATAGCCCGTCACATGGGTGCCGTTGCCGCTGCCCAGGATGGAGCCGGCGGCGGTCAGGGCGACCGCTCCGCTGGAGGTGTTGGCCGACACCGACTGGACGGTCATCGTGCCGGCGGACGCGATGATGACCGAGCCGCTGGAGGCGGTGGCCGAGGTGACGGTGACGCCGCTGGTGGTGGCGTCGGTCACATAAACGCTGCCGGTGGCGCTCGCCAGGGTCAGGCCGCCGGTGGTGGTCTGGACCGAACGGGTGGAGGTGCCGACGCCCTTGCCGCCGGTCAGCGACACGGTGCCGCCGACGATCCGCGTCTCGGCAAGGCCGTCGTCATACACCCCGCCCCCGGTGGAGCTGAGGGAAACCGCGCCCGTGCCGGCATCGATGCTGCCGGCGATGATGTCGGCGTCCGCGGCGGTGGAGGAGATCGTGATCGCGCCGCCGCCGGTGCTGGCACTGACCACCTGGAGGCGGTCGCCGGCCTGCACGTCGATCTTGCCGCCGGTCGTCGCGGCGTAGGCGAGCGCGGTGGCGCCGGTCGTGCTCAGATAGATGTCGCCCGATCCGCCGTTCGCCTGCACCTGGGCGCCGCCCACGCCGACGCGGGCGGAGGAGGTGCCGATGCCGCCGGCGCCGTTCAGCGCGACGGTCTTGCCCGTGACCGCGGAGCCGCCGTTGGCGGCCAGGATCTTGCCGCCGTTGCCGGTGGCGCTCAGCGTGACCGAGCCGTTGTTGGCGCCCGCCGTCACCGTCCCGGCGGTGATGGAGCCGCCGGTCGAGGTCACGGTGATGCTGTTGCCCGCCGCGTCGGTGGCGATGGCGACGTTGGTCAGCGTGATGTTGCCGCTGCCCGACACCACCACCGGGCCGTTGTTGACCGCGGCCGTCAGTCCGCCGGTCAGCGATCCGGCGATGTCGAGATAGAGGCCGCCCGCACCCGTGACGTTGGTGGTCAGCGCCCCGGTGCCGGACGTCGTGACCTTGAACGCCGAGTCCGCCGTGCCGATGCCGGCGGCCGCCGTCAGCGTGGTGCTGCCGTTGCCGAGGCTCAGGCTGGAACCCCCGCCGACGATCCGGCCCGTCGTCGCCGTCAGCGTCAGCGCCTTGCTGTTGTCGTAGGAAACGTTGGAGACGGTCAGGTCGCCGGTCGCCGCGATCACCGTCAGGGCGCCGCCCGTGGTGATGGAGCTGAGGTTCAGCCCCGCCGCGTTCTTGACGAACAGCCCGCCGGTGCCGCTGCTGGCGGTCAGGCTGGACACGTTCATGCCCAGCGCCGTGGCCGCACTGCCGATGGCGCTGCTGTTGCCCTGCTCGTTGGTCTTCTTCTGGGCGTCCAGCTTCAGAGAGCCGGCGGTGATGGTGGAGCTGTTGTTCACCGCCGTGATGTTGCCGGCGGACGCGCTGTTGCCCGTCGCCGTCAGGCTGACCGTGCTGGAAGCGCCCGTGTTCACCGTGCCGATGGCGATCGCCCCCGGCGCCTTGAAGGTGAAGTCCAGGCCGGTGCTGTCGGTCAGCGTGGTGAAGGTGGTGACGCCGCCGCTGTCCGTGACGTTCCAGCTCAGGTTGGTGGCCGTCAGGCTCATCGTGCCGGAGGTGGTGGTTCCGGTGGACGGCGTGCGGTCGATGGTCAGCTTGGCGAGGTCGAGCGTGTCGGCGACGTTGAAGGTGCCGGGCGTCTTCAGCGTCAGGTCGGTCGTCGCGACGTTGAGCGTGGACCCCGTGTCGGCGATGCCGCCCTTGACCGCGGACAGCTCGACGCTGCTGCCGCTCACCAGATTGCCGCTGTTGGCGCGGATGTTGCCGTCGCTGCTGGTCAGCGACACCTTTCCGGTCGTGGTGATGGTGCCGGCCGTCAGGAGGCCGGTTCCCTGGGAGCCGGTCGACAGCGTGATCGCGCCGCCGCCGGTGCTCACCACCGATTGGGCGATCAGGCTCTTGCTTTCCGACACGGTGATGCTACCGGCGGCGCTGGCGGTCAGCGTCGTGGTGCCGCTGGAGCCGGCCTGCATCGAAATGGCGCTGACGTTGCCGATGGACCCGGTCGCCGTCAGGTTCACCAGATTGCTGCCACTGATCGTGCCGCTGAGGATCGAGCCGCCCTGGTTGTTGATGACCGCGTTGGCGCCGTTCATGGAGATCGAGCCGAGCGCGATGTCGCCGGTGGAGTTGTTCAGGGTCAGCGCGCCGCCCAGATTCATGGCGTCGATGACCGTTGAACCGTGCAGGTTGATGACGGCGCCGTTGTTGGCGTTCACCGTGAGGTTGCCGGTGGTGATGCCGACGAATTGCCCACCGGTTTCGCCGACCGAGCCGGAGGAGGCGTTCAGCTCCGCGATGCCGGCGTTGATCTTGAGGTTCGGGGCGCCGGTCCCAACGATGCCGGGGGAGGCGACGAGCTTGATCGTGCCGGTCTTGCCGACGTCCAGACCGCCGACGACCATCTTGCGGTGGCTGTCGAAGGTGAAGCGCACGCCGCTGCCATCGGTCAGCGAGGCGAGCGCCATCGCGCTGCTGCTCTCGCTGCCGCTCAGCGCGATGGCCGCGCCTGCCGTGTCGACCGAGGTCAGGCTGTAGGTGCGGTTGGTGATGCTCGACGAGGTGCTCTTGATCTTCAGCGTGCCGATGCGGGTGTCGGACTCGACGTAGAGGTCGCCGGTGACGTTGAAGGTCGCGGACGACGACGACAGGTGGATCTTGTTGCTGGAGGAGCCGATGGCGCCGCCGCCGCTGCTCAGGGTCGCGGTGCCCGCGGTGATGCGGTTGGCCGGGTTGCCCGCCGTCGCCGAGGCGGCACCCAGGATGTTCCCCGCGCTGGTCAGGTCGACGGTGCCCCAGCTCTGCACGTTCAGCGTGCCGATGGACAGCGCGTGCTGGGTGTCCAGCTTGACGGCGAGACCGGTGGCGTCGGTCAGGTTGCTCAGCGTGGTGGTGGTGCCGTCGTCCGTCATGGTGAAGACGAGCTGCGGCGCGGTGATCTGATAGGTGCCGGCGCCGGTCGTCCGCGAGCTGGTCAGCGACAGCGCGGTCAGGTCCCGGCCGTTGTCCACGAAGGCGTCGGTCGCCGTGCTCAGCGCCAGCGTGTCGGCCATCGTCGCGATGTGGCTGGAGGACGATCCCGCCTGACCGATGGTCCCGGTCGCGGTGAGGGTGACCGTGCCGGCGGTCACCTTCGAGTTGCCGTTGCTGAGGATGTCCTTGCCGGTGCCGGTGGTCTCGATGGACACCTTGCGGGACAGGCCGCCGTTGATCGTCCCCAGGGCGACGCTGTTGTCGCTCTTGAACGAGAAGTCGAGGCCGCTGCTGTCCACGACGCTGCCGAGGGTGTACTGGCTGCCGGTGTTGGTGTCGGTCAGGGCGAAGGTCAGCCCTTCCGACCGGATGTCGTAGACATTCTGCGTGCCGGAGGAGGCGTGCCTGACATCCAGGCTGAGGGCGTACAGGTCGGCGCTGTTCGTCAGGTGGACGTTGCGACCGGCGGTCACCTCCAGGGTCTGCGTCTCGGTCAGCAGCGGCGTGCCGGACGCCCCGATGGAGCCGCCCTCGACCGTCAGCGTCACCTTGTCCGCGCTCAGCGGCTTGGTTCCGGACTGGAGGAGCGACCCGTTGTTGGTCACCTTGATGTCCGCCGAGGAACCGGCTTTCACATCCTTCAGCGTCAGGGTACCGGTGTTGCTGAGCGTCAGCGATCCCTTCAGATCGGCCGACAGGGTACCGACCTGGGTGGTGAAGCGGGACCCGCTGCTGGTGTGTTCAACGCTCGTCCCCTTCAGCGTCAGGCTGCTCGCGGTGACGGTCGTGCCGCTGCTGTTCGTGGCGCTGATGCTGGAACTGCCGGAATTGGCGGTCAGATCGACGGTGCCGGTGCTTCCGACATCGATCTTGGCGATCCGCAGGGCCTTGTCGTTGCTGATGTTCAGCTTCAGCCCGCTCTGGGTGACGTTCGTCACCGCCAGGCCGTCGTTCGTCGAATCGCTGAAGGTGGCGGTCAGGCCGGTAGAGGTGATGGAGTAAGTGTTGGTGCCGCCGCCGGACTTGTTGTGCCGGGAATCCAGCGTCAGATCGGTCAGCGTGGCGTTGTTGCTGACCGCCACGTTGCCGCCCGAGGCGATGGACAGTTTTTGCGTGCTGGTCTGCACTTGGTTGGTGCCGCCGACGTTGCCGCCGCTGCCGATCGCGGTCAGGGAGACCGAACCCGCCGTGATCGTGCCCGACCCGTTGATCGACGGACCGCCGGACGCGCCCGAGGCCGACCCGGTGGAGATCAGCGTCACCGACCCGGTGGAACTGGTGCCGGCGTCCATGGCGCCGGCCACGATGCCGCGATCCACGCTGTAGCGCAGGTCCATGTAGGCGCTGCCGCCGCTGCTCGGCGTGGACAGCGCCAGCGTCTGGATGCCACTGGCTTCCGTCACCGTGAAGCTGCGGTTGGAACCGAGGGCGTTGAACTGGTAGGTCCCCGTGGCGGTGGACGACTTGTGCGTGACCGTGACGTCCAGCGCGGTCAGCGCGGTGTTGCTGTTGTTGAGATAGATGTCGCCGTTGCTCACCACGGTCAGCGACGAGGCGGAGGTCTTCACCGCCCGCGTGCTGGTGCCGATGGAGCCGCCGTTGGTGCCGGAGCCGTTGGCCGACAGGGTGACGGAGGACGCCGCGATGGTCCCGCCGCCCACCATGGTGATCGTCGAGTTCTCCCCGCCGCCCGCGGTGATCAGGCTGACCGATCCGCCGCCGGCGACGATCTCGGAAATCTCGATGCTCTTCTTGCCGGTGAAGCTGAAGTTGCTGTTCTGCGCGCCGGTGACGTCGATCGTCGTCTTGGTGCCGCTGTCGGCCAGCGAGTAGACCTGTGCACCGGTGCTGGCGATGGAGAAGGTGCTCTTGGTCGCGGTGGCCGTGGTGGCGTTCGTGCTGGTGATCGCCAAGCTGTTGAAGGCGCGCCCGTTGTTGTCGACGTAGATGTCGCGCCCGGCGGTCACCGACAGGTCGCCGGTGTCGAGGCTGATGGCCCCGTAGAGGGTCGAATCACCGACGGAGGAGCTGGTCCCCGCCTCAAGCGACACCTTGCCGGCGGTGATCTTGCTGCCGTTGCCGGTGTTGGTGACGCCGCTGGACGAGACGATGGCGACGCTGCCGCCCGTTCCGACGTTGACCGTGCCGACCTTGATCGCACGCGACGAATTGAAGGCGAAGTTCAGCGCCGTGCTGCTGGTGACGGTCTGGATCGTGGACTGCGACGAGCTGTCCGACAGGGTGAAGACCTGCCCGTTGACCGTACTGATCCCGATGGTGCCCCCGGAGTAGGAGCCGCGCGTCAGGGTGAGGTCGGTCAGCGCCATCGTGTTGGTGATGCCGATGGAACCGCCCGTCGCAATCGACAGGTTCGCCGTCGCCAGATTCAGCGCGTTGGTGCCGCCGACGCTTCCGTTGGCGCTCAGGATCACCTTGCCGGCGGCAATGACGGTCGTGCTGTCCGCATCGTCCTGGATGCTGCCGCTGGTGTTCGTCAGCGTGACCGTGCCGGTGCCGTTGTTGGCGTTGACCGACCCGACGGTCATGACACCGTTGGACTTCACGACGGTGATGTCGCCGCCGGCCGTCAGGCTGTCCAGGCTCGTCGGGCCGGTGCCCAAGCCGAGCCACATCGAACCGCCGGCGGTGGCCACGACCGTACCGGCCTGGGCGTTCACCGCCTTGTCCGACGAGCCGATGTTCTTACCGGCGGTGAGGGTCAGCGTGCCCGACCCGCTGGACAGGAAGGCGCTGTTCGGGTTCAGGATCGACCCGTTGGTCGCCGTCACCGTGATGTTGCTGCTGGCGCTGGAGGAGAAGCTGGAACCGAAGGCGATGTCGCCCCAGGTCGCCGTCACCACGATGGGGTTGTTGGTGGCGCTGAAGAAGCTGCTGCCCAGCGTGATGAGGTTCTTCTGGTTGCTGATGCCCGTCGAGGTCGGCAGGGTGACGTAGATGCCGCCGTCCGACGCGCGGGCGTTCAGGACCGGGGTGACGATGTCCAGATACTCGGTCCCGGTGCCGCTGCCGATCGCCTTGCTGGCGGCCAGATTGACCGATCCGGCCAGCACCACGGTGGTCTTCGACCCGTCGTCGAGGATGGAGCCGTTCGTCGTCTCGGCGTTGAAGATGCTGTAGACCTTGCCGATCTCGGGCGTGCCATTCGAGGGGAGGACGCCGGTCTCGCCGGTCAGATCGACCCGGCCCAGCCGGATGTCGCGGTCACCCTTGAAGGAGAAGATCATGCCGGTGGTGTCCACCAGCGTGCTCAGCAGATAGCCGTTGGTGGCGTTGTCGGTCAGGCTGAAGGCGAAGTTCGGCGCGGTGATCGAATAGCTGTTCACCACCGTGGTGTCCGCATGCGTGCTGGCGATGCTCAGCGTCGCCATGTCGGACAGGTTGGTGACGTGCAGGTCGCCGCCGGTGGTCAGAGTCAGCTTCGTGGCGTTGAGCCCCAGCGGAGCGGAGGCGTCACCCAGGTTGCCCGCCGCGGCGCTCAGCGTCACGGTCCCGGCGTCGATCCGGGTGTTCGCGCTGCTGTCGTCACGGATGCTGCCGGTGGTGGAGGTCAGCGTGACGGTGCCGCCCGTCCCCACCGTGGCCAGATCGCCGACGATCAGGTCGATGTCGCTGTTGAAGCTGAGGGTGGACAGCTTCGGGCTGCCGACCGCTTCCAGGATGGTCGCGGTGCCGTTGTCGTTGACCGAGAAGTTGAAATATTCGGAGGTGAGCGCCAGCGCGTTGCTCGCCCCGCCGACATGGCGGTTGGTGATCGACAGGCCGCTCAGGATCACGCCGCTGTTGTCGAGATACAGATCCCCGACGTTGGTCAGCGTCAGCGACCCCGTCGAGGTGCGCAGATGGGTGGCGGAGCTGCCGATGGCGCCGTCCGTGCTCAGGCTGATGGCGCCGGCGGACAGCCGGTTGCTGGCGTCCTTGCCCAGGACGGCGCCGCCGGTCGCCGTCACGGAGATCGCGCCGGAGGTCGACGCCTTGATCGTCCCCAGCGTGGCGGCGCCGCCGGTGACGGTGAGCGAGATCGACGAGCCGGCGGAGGTGATGTTGTCCACGGTCACGGCGCCGGTCTGGTTGACCGCAACGTTGCCCGAACCATTGGTGACCGTCAGCCGCTTCGCCGCGGTGTTCACCGTCACGGAGGAGATGGTGCCCCCGGCGGCGAGGGTGACGTTGTCGCCGGTGATCGTGCCGGACAGGGCGGAGATGCTGCCGTTGGCGGTCGTGAGGGTGACGTTGCCGTTGGCCCCGGCGTCGACCGTGGTCGCGGTGATGTCGGACACCGTGCCGTTCGCCGTGACGGCGATGCTGCTGGTCCCGTTGGCGCTGGTGATCGTCCCGATGGTGGTGGTGCCGCCGGTGGTGATCGCGACGTCGCCGTTGGTCGAGACGATGGAGCCCAGCACCGCCGAGCCCGACGTCGTCAGGAACACCCCGCCCGCACCGGAGGTGGCGTCGATGTTGTAGGAGCTGGCGGTCAGGGCCGTGCCGCTGGTGCCAATGCTGCCGACAGCGTTCAGGACCAGACTGTAGGAGCTGATGGTGGTCGAGGCGTCGGCGTCGTTCAGGATGCTGCCGCCGCTGCTGGTCAGGGTCAGCGTGTTGCTGCCGCTGGCCACCGCGCCGACCGTCAGGTTGCCGGTGGCCGCGACGGTGGTGGCGCCGCCGCTGGTCACGTTGGCCAGGGCCAGCGCGCCGGTGTTCGACAGGTTGATGCCGCCGCTGCCGGCCGTGGCGGTCAGGCTGGTGCCGGCGGTGTTCACCGCCTGCAACGACGTGCCGATGGCGCCGTTGCTGCCCGACGAGCCCTTGGCCGTCAGCGTCAGCGCGCCGCCGGTCAGCAGGCCTGCACTGGTGCCGGTGATGTTGCCGGCGGTGCTGGTCAGCGCGACGGACCCCGTTCCGGCGCTGACCGTGCCGACCTGGATGTTGCGATCACCGCGGAAGGCGAAGCTGTTCAGGCCGCCGGACTGGCTGATCGTGTCGAGCGCGGTGCCGCCGGACGAATCGGTCACGGTGAAGGTCAGGCCCGTGGAGGCCAGGAAGAACTGGCTGTCGGCCCCAGCCGTCCGGTGCGTGCTGGTGACGGAGAGGTCGGTCAGCGTCCGGTCGTTGGTGACGAACAGGTTGCCACCGGTGACCAGGGCGAGCTGGCTGCTGCTGGTCGACACCGCCGCGCCGCTGGTGCCGATGTCGCCACCGGCGGTCAAGGTGATCGGGCCGCCGACGATCCGGCCCGCGGCCAGCGCCGTCAGGGACCCGCTCTGGGCGCTGACGGAGACCGCCCCGGCGCTGCCCGAGACCGGCGTGGTGTCGATCAGGTTGGCGAGCTGGACGTTGTTGGTGGCCGTCAGCCGCACCGCGCCGCCACGGGTCGTCAGCTTCCCGATGCTGGTCAGGTTGCTGGCCATGCCGTTGGCTTCCAGCACGATGTCGCCGCCGTTGGTGCGGATCTCGTAGCTGGCGTCGGAGAAGGCGATGCCGCTGCTGGTCAGCGACCGCAGGGTGAAGCTGTGGCCCGCCGTGGTCTGGAGGTCGAGACTGGTCTCCACCTTGATCTCGCCCGACGCCTCCAGCACGATGTTCGCGTTGCCGGCGATGCTCTCCAGCACCTGCTTCGACACCGTGTTCACGGCGGCGCCGCTGCCCAGGTTGGGATCGTTGACGCCGATCGTGCCGTCCGCCGCGGCGCCGTCCTGGCTGCCGCCGGCGGTGCTGACGATGCGCAGGCTTTCCGGGTCGAGCAGGAAGGTCCCGGCCGCTCCCTTGGGCGCGGTCAGGTCGACGCTGCCGGTCAGCGTGATGTCCTTGTGGCTGGACACTTCGGCGAAGCCGCCGTCGCCGCCCTCGGCACCGCCGCGGGCGGAGATTTTACCAGCGTGCTTTGTGCTTTTCTGCGACAGCACCGTCACGCTGCCGCCCTTGCCGGACTTGACGGCGTCGGCGGACAGGGTGGCGCCGGCCTCCACCGTCACCTTGTCCGACCAGGTGCCGGAGCGGCCCGACTTGCTGCCGATGGCGACCTCGCCGCCGCCCTTGCTGCCGGAGGCGTCGACGCGGGCGTTCTTCTTCACGGCGATCTCGGCGCCGGTGGCGACGACGGTGCCGCCGGTCTGCCCCTCCCCGCGCCCGCTGGCGTCGACGGTGCCGCCGATGGTGACCTTGCCGGTGTCGCCGCCCGACAGGACGATCTTGCCGTTGGCGCTGCCGACCGAGGTGGCCTTGATGACGCCGTCGGTGTTGATGACGTTGTCGATCACGCCCTTCACGGCGCGCGCCGACAGGGTGACGCTGCCGCCCTCCGCGGCGATCTCCCCGGAATTGACGACCAGCGCCGCGACCGGCTTGCCGTCCGCGTCCTTCGCCACCGTCTTGACGGCGGAGCTGGCGTCGAAGCTGATCAGGCCGTCGCCGTGGAAGTCGAGCGTGAAGGTCTCGGCACCACCCAGCGCGACCTTGCCCAGCTTCGCGCGGATGACGCCGGAGTTGCGGACATGCGGGGCCACCAGGGCGGCCAGCCCGCTGTCCTTGACGGTGATGTCGCCCTCGTTCACCACCATGGCGTTCGGCTTGGTCGAGGCCTGGTCGAACTGGTACTTGCCCGCCATGAAGTTGGCGTCGGAGATGTTGGCGGTGGTCGCCACCAGCCCGCCGACGTCCACCTTCGCCCCGGCGCCGATCACCACGCCGTTGGGGTTGACCAGCATGACCGTGCCGTTGGCCGACAGGCTGCCCATGATCTTGGACGGGTCGGCGCCGGTGACCCGGTTCAGCGTGACGCTGGAGGCCGAGGGCTGCTGGAAGTTGACCCTCTCACCGGCGTCGATGCTGAAGGACTTCCAGTTGATGATGGCCTTGTCGGTGGACTGCAGGATCTCCATCGACTTCGGGGTCGTCGACTGGATGGTGGCCGCGCCCGCGGTGACGGTGCCTTCCAGCGGGTTGGCGTAGGCGGCGCCGGCGAACAGGGTGGACAGCGCCACGCCGATCACGCTGCGCAGCGCCAGCCGCGCGAAGTCGACGCCCCCCTTGGCCTTCGCCGCACGGCGCTGGCGCCGGGTGCCGCCGCCGCGCTGGGGCGCCTCCGTCGCGGACGACAGCAGCAACCGCTGACGCAGCGTCTGCCGGTGGCGACGCGCGCCGGGAATCTCGGTGATGCCGGGAGTGGTGGTGACGTTGCCCTTGCCCATGTCCTGTATCCCCCGGCCCTATCAGTATTGCGCAGTGATGTTGAAGAAGACCCGCATGTCCTTGTCGCCCTCGGTCGCGACGCGGCGGGTCAGCGGCTTGTCGATCTCAAGCGTCGCGAAAAGCCGCTCCACGAGGCCGGCGCGCACGCCGCCGCCCACGGAGACCAGCGAATTCCGGCTGTTCTGCTCCAGGCTGGAGCGGTTCCACACCTCGCCGCCATCGACGAAGCCGTAGATCTGGACGCCCTGCGCGAAGGCGTTCTCCGGCAACACCGGCGTGTAGCGCAGTTCCAGCGACCCGGCCCAGCCGCTGTCGCCGGAGATCTCGCCCTCGTCGAAGGCGCGGCCGTAGCTCGGGCCGCCCAGTGCGATCTGCTCGCTGGCCAGCAGCGGCGTGCCGGCGGCCTGCATCGTGGCCGTCGCCAGGATGCTGAAGTTGGCCGGCAGCTGCTGCACGCGGGTGATGTCGGCGGTAAGCTTGGTGAAGTCGCTGCGCCCGCGCTCGCGCGAGGCGTAGGCGGAGCCGAGCTTCGTCGCGTCAAGGATGTCCAGCCCCTGGTGGACGAGGCCGCGCACCGCGGTGATGCCGTCCCAATTATCGGTCCGGTCATAGCTGAAACCGCCGCGCAGGATGCGCAGCCGGTCGCGGTTGAAGCGGTCGCCGGAAATGTCGGTGTTCACGTCGCGGTATTCGAACTCGCCCACGGCGCGGAGGTTCTCCAGGCGCGAGCGGATCACCGGGTAGCTGAGCGTCCCCACGCCCGCGGCCACCCAGCTTTCCACGTCCAGCGGGTCCAGCGTCAGGCCGGGTCGCGACTTGGAATAGGAGCCGGTGGCGGAGAAGGTCAGCCCGTCGCCGGTCACCAGCGCCTGATAGCCGGCGCCGACCGACCAGGCCCGCGACGCCGGCGAGGACACGCGCCCGCTGAGGTTCACCGTGTCGGCGTTCGGCCCGAAGGAATTCAGCGCCGCCGTCGCGGTGGTCTGGGCGGTGCCGAGATAGGGCGTGTTGCGGTTGCTGAACGACACCAGGGCGTCCACCGCCTTGCGGTCCGTCTTCACCACCACCACCGAGGCGCCGAGCGTGTCCGGCGACGGCTCCAGGCTGGCGCGCACGGTCAGGCCGGCGAGATCGTTCGCCAGGAGAAGGCGGCGCTCGACCTCGGCGACGTTGATCGGCTTGACGCCGCGCAGCGGCTCGACAAGCCGCTTCACCGCGGCCAGCGCCGGACCGATGTCGTCGGGATAGGTGATGTCGGACACGAAGCCCTCGACCACCTGGAGGCGGAAGGTGCCGTCCTCGATCGTCTGGGCCGGAACGATGACCCGGCTGGTGATGAAGCCGTCGTTGCGGTAGCGGAACTCGATGTCGTTGGCGATCTTGAACAGGTCCGCCACCGACACCTCGCGGCCCAGCATGTCCTGGTAGGTGGCCCTGAGGCTGTCCTGGCTGTAGGCGGTGGCGCCTTCGATGGTGACGTCCCGCAACGTCAGGCGGTAATTCTCGGCCCCCGCCGGCGCCTCCGCCGCGGGCGCCTTCGGCACGGTCACCGCGCCGCCCGGCACGGAGGGCAGCGGCATCACCGGACGCGGCGCCTCCGGACGCGGTTCAGCGCCTGAGGGGAGTTGGGCCGGCAGCTGTTGCGCGAGCGCGGCGCCAGTTGCACCCGCGAGAATAGCGCTTGCCGCGAAGCAGGTCCACCACGACGCTTTTCTCTTACCCGCACCTTCGTTAGGGATGGAGATGGAAGAGGCGACTTTGGTGGACGAGTTCATTGGACCGGTACCTTCGCGCGATGGTCGTTGCTAACCTTTGATTAACGAAGATCCCGTCGGATCTCCATCTGAGGTAGCCATTTCTATCATACGATTTCGGAGTGGGTGTTAGTCCTAGTTTGTCGGAATTTGTAACATTCACACCACTGTCTTAAGCGCCGCTGGAATGGCGAACCACACCGGGGCACCGCGCTGAGCGAGGGCGCCGGGTGGGCATCCTTCACGGCAAGGTTCATGGCAAGGTTCATGGCAGGGCGCAGAAGCCGGACACGGCTCTTTGCAGACACGCGCTTCGTGTCAGGTTGCTTCGACGGGGAAAGGCCGCGGCGTGCGGCCTGGGACAAACACACCTCAAGTTGAATAAAGGAAGGGGACGTTGCCCGGACGGCATTTCCGGAAGGACGGACGCGAAGTGGCGTGCCATGGCGGAGGGCGTTGTTCCTCGCGCTTCGACCGACGCCGGACAGAGGACGACCGTCGCCCCTTGCGCCCGCAACCGACTCTGCTCCATCGCCCGACCGGAGGTGGAGATGACCTTCCGCAAGGCCGAGGCACCGCGCCTCGGCAATTTTGCGGCGTTGGACGCCATGGCGCCGCGGCTCTGCGGGTCCATGACGCGGGAGCCATCACATGTCCGTTCTTCCCACGCCGATCATGTCCGTCGTGAAGTCTTCTTTTAAAAATTGAAACCTGATATTTTCAAAAGCATCAATAATCCAAAAATGAAACAAGAAAAACCACCCACAGCGTGTCAAAATGTGAATTTCTTTGTCAAATTTTTACTTCCCATACTGTGGAGACGGGAGGACGGCGGCGGTTCGGTCACGATCGAGGCGCTCGTCCCAGGTCCGATCTCCGTCCTGTCTGTCGTGAAAGAGCGTTTCAAACCGGACCGCAGCAATTTTCCGCTGGTGTGCCGCTCTCAAATCGCCTAAAAGCGGCTTCCCGCTGCAAAGCGGCGACAGGAGTGTAGCTCAATTGGTAGAGCACCGGTCTCCAAAACCGGGGGTTGGGGGTTCGAGCCCCTCCACTCCTGCCATCCGGCAGAAGCTTCGGATGGCCCCGCGCACAGCCGCATCGACACCCTGAAATATAGAAATCTGGAAACAATGCCGGGACGGCGATCGAGCATTCGATCCCTTTGGTTAATACACTTTTATCCTTAAGGCCTTGAACGGCCCGGCGCCGCGTGGCGTTACTGTCCCTATCCCGATCCTTCGCTGCGAACCCATAGAATCGACGCATCCGCTTGCGTGTGCATAGCCATGTCTTGATTATCAAGACATAGTGCGGTTGTGGTCGGATAGGCTTTTTTTTAGATAATCTCGCGCGAAATACATAGGTATTTCGAAAAAAAGTATATCCAGTTCGTTCACACGTAGAACTTGGCGAGCGTCCCTTGAGCAAAACGCGCAAGGGACGTCATATGCAGCAAAGAGCGCAACCTTTGGGGGACACCCCCACCGGAACAGCGTTGGATCGGCGGCGGGAACCGAAACGCCCCTGGCCCTCCCTGTCCATGGCCGGATCGCCGCAGCTCCTCTCCCGCACCGGGGAGGATCTCCACGAACTGGACGATTTCGGCCTTCTGGAACGCATTGCGGCCGGAGACCAGACCGCCTTCTGGGTCTTCTGGTGCCGCCATTACACCGACCTGTTTTGGACATATCAAAGGTTGTGCAAAGGAAACAGGCAGGAGATCCACGACTGCCTGAGCGGGCTCTGCCTCAGTTTGTCGGACGTCCTGCCCCTCTACGCGCGTTCCATCATCAACACGCGCACCTGGTTGCGGCGCACCGCCATCAACCATTTCATCGACCGGCACCGCGCCCACCAGCGCCACCCCGTCCTGGTCGGCTCCCTCGTCGAGATCGCCTCCATCGCCGACGGCTCCAGCGGACGCGACGCCATGGACCCGGAACGCACCAACGCCGACCGCGCCCTGCTCGTCAAGGTTCTGGAGTCGCTCGACGGCATCCGCGACGAGCGGATGCGCCAAGCCGCCCGCATGCGCTTCATCGAGGAACAGCCCTACGCCGACATCGCGGCGGCGCTGTCCATCTCCGAGGAGCTGGCGCGCAAGTGGATTCAGCAGATCCGCAGCTACCTGCGCAGCGCCGTTCCCGATCACCGCGACCTGCTGGCGAAGCCGCCGCCCGACACCCCGCAGGCGCGGCGCGCCACCAAGCACGGCGTGCTGACCAGAACGCGCCCGCCCAAAGCCCCGTCCAAGGTGATGAAACCGGCGCTCTGACCGGCACCGCACACCCGAGCACGACCCATGCCATTCCGCCGTCCTCATCAGGACGCCAACGACCGGAGCCATCCATGCCCGACCAGACCATGCCCGCCCCCGCCGTCCAGCCCGCCAACCGGAAGGGCGCCAAGCCGATCAGTCTCGCGCTCCAGGGGGGCGGCGCCCACGGTTCCTTCACCTGGGGGGTGATCGACCGCATCCTGGAGGACGGGCGCCTGACCATCGACGGCATCGTCGGGACCAGCGCCGGCGCCATGAACTGCGCCGTCACCGCCTATGGCCTGACCATCGGCGGCCATGAGGGCGCGCGGAGCAAGCTGCGCGAATTCTGGCGCCGCATCTCCGACGAGGCGAAGAAGGGGCCGCTCCAGCCGACCCCGCTCGACAAGATGTTCAGCAAGGGGAACATGGACTTCTCCCCGCTCTGGCAGATGTTCGACGCGCTGTCGCGCATGATGTCGCCGTACGAGCTGAACCCGATGAACATGAACCCGCTGCGCGACGTGCTGTCGGACGTGGTGGACTTCAAGCGGCTGCGCAAGGCGCCGGCCTGCAAGACCTTCATCGCGGCGACCGACGTCTGCGCCGGACGGCTGAAGGTGTTCGGCCCGAAGGACATCTCGGTGGACGCGGTGCTCGCCTCGGCCTGCCTGCCCTTCCTGTTCCAGGCGGTGCAGGTCGGCAACGCCTTCTACTGGGACGGCGGCTATTCCGGAAACCCGCCGCTGTACCCGCTGATCGACCAGTGCGACAGCCGCGACATCCTGATCATCCAGATCAACCCGGTCCGCGTGCCGGTGCCGCCGCGCACCGCCCGCGAGATCATGGACCGCGTCAACACGCTCAGCTTCAACTCCAGCATGATGCGCGAGCTGCGCGTCGTCGACTTCGTCTCCAAGCTGATCGACTCCGGCGAGCTCAGCCCCGAGAAGCACAAGAAGATGCACATCCACACCGTCGACGCCGAAGAGGTCGTGGAGAAGCTGGGCGTCACCAGCAAGCTGAACGCCGACTGGGACTTCCTGATGTACATGTTCGAAACGGGCCGCCATAAGGCCGACGAGTTCCTGGATCAGCACTTCGACAAGATCGGCAGGGAATCCTCGACCGACATCAGCGCGAAGTTCCTTGCATGACGGGAACGCGGACGGGCCGGCGGGGCAGCACCACCGCCTGGGCGGACATCGATCTGCACGCCCTCGGCCGGAATCTGGAACGGCTGCGCCGCAGCCTTCCCCCCGGTCAGGCCGTCTTCGGCGTGGTGAAGGCGGACGCCTACGGCCACGGCGCCGGGCCGGTCGGGCGGGCGCTCCAGCGGTTCGGGATCGACGGGCTGGCGGTCGCCGACATGGGCGAGGGCATCACCTTGCGGCGGGCCGGCGTGACGGCCCCCATCCTCGTCATCGACCCGCCGCTGCAAAGCCAGCTGCGGTTGCCGGCCCTGCACCGGCTGGGCGCCACCGTCACCAGCGCGGCGGAGGCGCGGGCGCTCGCCACCGCCGCCAACCGCGCCGGCCGGACGGTCGACGTGCATGTCCGGGTGAACATCGGCTTCGCCGGCTTCGGCGCGCCGCGGGCGGACCTGCCCGATGTGCTGGCCGCGGTCGCTGCCGCGCCGGCTCTGCGGCTGGAGGGACTCTACACCCACCTGTCCGGCGCCTACGGCCCATATGAGGACGGCGGGGTGGCGGAGCTGGAGCGGTTCGGCGAGGCGATCGACACGGCACGGTCCGCCGGCCTGCTTCCGCCGCTGATCCACGCGCTCAGCAGCCCGGCTCTCGACCGGCCCCTCCTGACCGACGCCGCGGCGCGCATCGGCTGCACCGCGGTGCGTTGCGGCGCCGCTCTGTTCGGCATCCGCATGGTGGATGGAGAGGGATCGGCTTCCCTTGCTCCGGTGATGAGCGTGAAGGTCCGCGTCACCCGTGTGACGGCGCTGGAACCGGGCGACGTCGCCGATTACGCCGCCGCCAGCGCCGCAACCCGGCGCACCCCGGTGGCGGTGCTGCCCTTCGGCTTCTCCGACGGCCACCATCTGCACCGGCTGGCCGGCGGGGTCCTGCTGATCCGGGGACGCCCGGCGCCGGTCCTGGGGCGCCCCTTCATGAGCAGCCTGCTGGCCGATCTGACCGACATTCCCGGTGTCCAGCCGGGCGACGAGGCCGTCCTGATCGGGCGGCAGGGCGATCACCGGATCACCGTGGAGGACATCGCGGCGCGTTCCGGTCTGCGCCCCAGCGCGATCCCGCTTCTCGGAGCGCGGGTCGTCCGCCGCTACCGCAGCAAAGCCTTGGGGGAGGACAAACCGGCATGAGCCCACGGGTCCCATCCGCCGTGCGATCCACTTCCGGCCATCCAGCCACGACGATGACCCGCCGCGGCTGGATGGCCGGGGCCGCCGCCGGCCTCGGCGCCCTTTGCGCGCCGGGCGCGGTCCTGGCCGCCCCCCACCCCCTGCCGTCCGTCCGGGACGTGCCGCGGCGCTGGCGCGTCGGCTACGCCGAATCGATGCCCTACGGCAACTACGCCGCCACGCTCGCTGCCATCCTGGGCGAGCTGGAAAGGATGGGCTGGACCGGCGCGCTGACGGGGATGCCCTACCGTCCGGGCCAGACCGACACCGCCGCCCTGTGGTCCTGGCTGGCCGCGCACGCCGGCAGCCCGGTCCTGGACTTCGTCGCCGACGCCCACGCCACCAACCTGACCCCCGACGGCGCCGCCACGCTGGTGAGGCGCCTGCAGGACCACGGCGACATCGACCTGATGATCGTCATGGGTACGGTCGCGGGCGTCGCCCTGGCAAGCGACGCGCACCGGGTGCCAGTCCTCGCCTTTTCCTGCACCAACCCGATCGCCGCCGGGATCGTCGCGGCGGAGGCCGACACCGGGCGCGATCATGTGTGGGCGCATCTCGACCCGCGGCGGTTCCAGCGCCAGCTGTCCATCTTCCACAAGACCTTCCGGTTCCGGCGGCTGGGCATCGCCCACGACGACAGCCCGACGGGCCGGGCCATCGCCTCGCTGCCCGACATCGAGGCGACGGCCGAGCGGCTCGGCTTCGCGCTGGTGCGCCGGCATGTCCGCGCGCCGATCGACCATCTCAACCAGTACCGCTACGAGGTCGAGCTGACCACCGCCTGGGAGGCGCTGTCGCGCGAGGCGGATGCCGTCTACATCACCTACGGGCGCTGGCCGCTGGACCGCTTCTCCTCGCTGGTCCGGCCCTTCCTGAAACGGCGCATCCCGACCTTCTCGCAGCTCGGCCCCGAGGAGGTGGAGCGCGGCGCGCTGATGAGCATTGCCCGCGCCGACATGGCGGGCATCGGCCATTTCGGCGCCGCCACCCTCGCCCGCGTCATGGCCGGCGAGCCGCTGCGCCACCTGCCGCAGGTCTATTTCGACACGCCCTCCATCGCCTGGAACGCGGCGACCGCGGCGGCCATCGGCTACCGCATCCCCTTCCCGGCGCTGCTGGCGGCGGATTCACTGCACGGAGTGCTCTAGCCATGGCCTCACCCGGCGCCCCGTCCGGCCGCTCCGGCCCCCTCCGCGCCTTTCTGGTGTCCGTGCTTCTGGTGGGGGTGACGCTGGCCTTCAGCCTGAGCATCAATCTCGGCTCCTTCCGCCAGAATTACGCGGGCACGCTGATGGCCGCCTTCGCGGTGGTCGGCGGCAAGACCGTGGAGAACATTCAGGACGCGCTGGGCTACGGCAAGCCGCTCGACGACTTCTACGGGCTGGAGGCGATCCTCGACCAGCTCGCCGCCAATCTGCCCTGGGCGCGGGGCATCGGGGTGGCGGTGGCGGACGGACGCATCGTCGCCACCGCCAGGGGGCGGTCCGTGGAGCCGATGGCCGAGGCCACCCTGCGCCGCGCCCGCGCGGAGTTGGAGCGACGCCCCCACTGGTTCCGGCACGACGCCGACCGCGGCACCTACGCCCTCTATCTGCCGATCCGCACTCCCGGCGAAGCGGAGCGGGGGGATCGGAAGCCCGACGCCCCCGCCGGCTTTCTCATCATCCAGTCCGACAGCGCCAGGGTGGACGACCGCGTCGGGGAGTTCCGCGACCGCACCCTGCCGCAGCTCCTGTGGACGGGGCTGGGGACGGTCGGCTTCCTCGGCCTGACCGGTGTGACGATGGCCTTCGGGCTGCGCCGCGCGTCGGAAGGCCGCCGGGTCCGGCTGGAACGCCTGCGCCGGCTGCTGGCGCTCGGCGCGATGCTGGCCGCCCAGGCCGTGGCGGGGGCGGAATGCTACACGCTGATCTCCACCGCCCATCTGGAGGCCGCCGAACAGGCGACCCAGATCGTCGCCCGGATGATCCGCAATGACGTCGAATCAGTGGTCCGCCGTGGGCTGGACTATGAATCCCTGATCGGGGTGGACGGATATTTCGAGCGCATCCGCGCCGGCATGCCCACCCTGCAATCCATCGAGCTGGCCGTGCCCGGCGCAACCCCGCCGGCCCATGACGCCCGTCATGCGGTTGGCGGCGTCCCCTTCCTGTCCGACATGCCGGACGTGACGCTGCGCTGGCCGCTCGCCCAGGATCGCCGCGGCGAGGCACGCGAGCTGGTCGCCGTGGTGGACGGCGACCGGGTGGCCGCGCAGCTGACCGAATTCGGTCTGGACATGGCGACCATCCTCGTCGCCTCCCTGCTGTTCATGTTCGAGATGGACCGAGTGCTGGGCGGGCGCACGCGGATGGCCCATCGTTCGGGAGAAGGGCGCGCCGTAGCGGGTGGGACCGGCGATTTCGCCGGTCCCACCCGCTTCTCGGCCTTTCTGATGTATTTCGGCGCCTTTTTGCCGGTGTCCTTCGTCCCGCTGCTGATGACCAGCTTCGGCGGGGAGCCCTTTCCCTTTCTGTCACCGTCCCAGGTCGCCGCGGCACCGCTGACGGCGGAGATGCTTTGCGGGGTCGCCGCGGCGCTGGCCGCCGGGCGGCTGACCGGGCGATTCGGCTGGCGGGCGGTCTCGCTGACCGGCTTCGTGATGGCGGCGGCGGGAATGGCGCTGGCCGCCGTGGCGGCGCTGGCCGCCGGCCCGCTGCTGTTCGTCCTCGCCCGCGGGCTGAGCGGGGCGGGCGGCATGGCCGGGCTGATCGCCGCGAACGCCCTGATCGGGCGGCTGCGCGGGGTGTCCGACAGCTCCGCTCTGCAACCCGGCCTGTTCGCCGGCATGTACGCCGGGGTGAACTGCGGAGCTGTGTCGGGCGCCCTGCTCTCCACCACCTACGGGCCGGTGACGGTGTTCGCCGCGGGCACCCTGATCCCGGTCGCCGGGTTGTTCTACACCGTTTTCGGCATCCCCCGCCTGCCCGGAGCCGTCCCGCCGGAAGCGCATTGCGCGCCGGCGGCGGTTCCAGCGCCCGGCGGCGCGACGGTCCACCCGCGGCGGCGGCGCGTCAAGGTGCCGCTGTTCCTGGCGCTGATTTCCCTGCCCACCGCGGTGGCGGCGATGTTCCTGCCCTTCTATCTGCCGCTGTTCATCGCCGATCTTGGCCTGTCGTCGGCGACGGTGGGCCGCGCCTATCTGCTGCACGGCCTGTGCGTCGTGCTGGCCGGGCCGCTGCTGACCCGGATGGCGGCGCGGCGCCTGCCGATTCCGGGGGTGACGCTGCTGTCCACGGCGATGATCGCCGGGGCGCTGGCGCTGTTCGGCCTCCAGGCGTCGCTGTGGACGGCCTTCGCGACGGTGTTCGCGATCGGCCTCGCGGAGAGCTTCGGCCTGTCCGCCCAGATCCGCCATGTCGAGCTTCTGGCGGCGCGCGAGGCCCGGCGGCGCGATTCCGTGCTGGCCCTGCACGTCAACACCCGAAAGTTGGGACAGGCCGCCGGACCGCTGCTGTTCGGTACTCTGGCCGCCGCCGTCCCGCTGGGCGCCGGCCCCAAGGGGGTCGGAATGATCGGCGCGCTGCTGGCCGGTAGCCTGCTGCTCTTCGCCCTGCTGACATGGCGGCGGACCGTCCCGTCGCGCACGCCGCATCCGCGGACGGAGGGCGGGCGATGACCGGCCTGCGCTTCGCCCTGCTGACCCCGGACGCGCTGGGCGCCGTCCTGGAGTTGCAGCGGGAGGCCTGCGGCCCGCTGATGCACCCGCTCGACGCGGTCGAGCTGTCGGACATGCTGGCCGGGCCGGCGGAAGGGCATGGCGTGGTGCTCGGCGCGCTGACCGGCGGTGCGCTCGCCGCCTTCCTCGCCGTGCAGTTTCCCGGCCGCGCCGACCACAATCTGGGCCACGACTACGGCCTTGCGGACGGGGACCTCGACCGGGCGCTGCACTTCACCGGCATCCTGGTGCACCCGGACCGGCGTGGGCAGGGCCTGCACCGGCGCCTGATCGAAACCGCGGCCCAAGGTGTCCTGCCGCCGGACCGGCACCGCTATTGGTTCGCCACTGTCCGGCCCGAGAACACGGCCAGCGTGCGCGGGATGCTGTCGGTCGGGATGCGCGTCTTCGCGCGCAAACCCAAGCACGACGGGCACGACCGCCTCCTCTTCGTCCGCGACCTGTCCGCCCCGGCCGGCGGCTGAGGCCCTCTTGTCACCGCAATATTGGCCCCCCGGAGACCGCCCGATGTCCCAAACGCCGTACCGGATACGCCTGCGCGTGGGAATCGCGCTGGTCTTCCTGCTGACGACGGTGCCGCTGATCGCGGTGATGCTCAGCTACCTCTATCATGAAAATTCCCGCAGCGCGCTGGAGGTCGCGTCCCAGTCCATCGCGCGCACCACCCAGACGGTCATCAACGACCTGAACGGTCTGGTCAGCCCGGTGGCCCGCGTCGCCGAGGCGATGGCGGGATTCGGGCGGATCGACCGGAACGGGCTGCGCCGCATCGAATCGCTGCGCTACTTTTCCGACGCCCTGGCCACCCTGCCGCAGCTCGCTTCGCTCTATGTCGGCTTCGCCGGCGACGGGGCCTTCTTCCAGATGGCCCGGTTGGCCCCCGACGGGGGGCGTTTCGGCCCCGCCACCCCGCCGCCGGGCAGCGCGCTCGCCCTGCGCATGCAGGATTCCAGCTCGGGCCGGTTCGCCGACTCCTATTTCTACCTGCGCTCCTGGGGACAGGTCACCGGCGTGGAGCGGGCGGAGGCGACGGAGGACCCGCGCACCGCCCCCTGGTACGTGGCGGCGCAGAAGGTCGGGGCGGCGGTGATGTCCGACGCCTTCGTCCTGCCGGCGACCCGGCGCCCGGTGGTCACCGTCTCCTACCGGATGGCCACCGACGACGGGGTGCCCATCGGCACCATCGGGGCCGACGTCTCTCTGGACAGGCTGGCGGCCCGGCTGGACGCCCTGCGCATCGGGCCGTCCGGAGCGGTGTTCGTGATCGACGGCCGGGGCCGGGTGATCTGCCACAACCGGGCCGACCTGCTGGTCGGCGGCGACGGCGCGACGGCGGCGCTCCACACCACTGCGTCCTTCCCCGACCCGGTGCTGGCCGAGGCGGTGGAGCGCCGCAGCGGCGGGGCCGGCGACCGCTTCATCGCCCCGCTGGGGCCGATGGGCCGCGACTACATCATCGAGTTCGCGACCCTGGCCGACGGGATCGGCAGCGGCTGGACCGTCGGCGTGGCGGTGGAGGTGGACGAGTTCGTCGGCTCCATCCGCCGCGCCACCTACCGCATCGTCGTGATCGGCACCGGACTGCTGGCGGTGTCGGTCCTGCTGCTGCTGTGGCTGTCGCACCGGCTGACCCGCCCGATGCAGGACATCGTGTCGGAGACCAAGCGCATCCGCCATTTCGACCTGAACGGCCGCTTCGCCGTCCGCACCCGCGTGCAGGAGGTGGCGGAGCTGGCCGGCGCCGTGGAGGCCATGAAGGGCGGGCTGCGCCGCTTCGGCGCCTATGTGCCCAAGGCGCTGGTGCGCGACATCATCGTGACCGGCGACGGCGGCGAGCTGGGCGGCGAGACGCGCCCCCTCAGCATCCTGTTCAGCGACATCGCCGGCTTCACCGCGACCAGCGAAGCCATGCCGCCGCAGCAGGTGCTGGACCGGCTGACCACCTATTTCGAGAGGATGACCGCCTGCATCCACGGCCATGGCGGCACGGTGGACAAGTTCATCGGCGACGCCATCATGGCCTTCTGGAACGCCCCGCGCCCCGACCCCGACCATGTGGAGCACGCCTGTCTCGCCGCTCTCGGCTGCCTGTCGGTCAACCGCGCCATCAACGACGCCTGCCTCGCCGCCGGCATGCCGCCGATGCCGACCCGCTTCGGCCTGCATCTGGGGGAGGTGGTGGTGGGCAACGTCGGTTCCTCCGACCGCATGCAGTACACGGCGCTCGGCTCCCACGTGAACCTCGCCTCGCGCATCGAGGGGCTGAACAAGGTCTACGGCACCAGCATCCTGGTCACCGGGGCGGTGGAGCAGGCGGTGCGCGGGCGCTTCCTGTTCCGGCCCGTCGATCTCGCCGTTCCCTCGGGCCTGTCGGCGCCGATCGAGCTGTTCGAGCTGGTCGGCGCGCTCGACCCGCATTCGGCCTTCGCCCGTCCGCCGGAGACCCACGACCTGTGCCGCCAGTGGCACGTCGCCGTCTCGCTCTACCGCGGCCGGCGCTGGTCGGCCGCGCTGGACCTGCTGCGGCCGCTGGCCGACGAGCCGGAGGTGGCGGCGCTGGCCCGGCTCTACGTCGCGCGCTGCGAGCGGCTGATCGCCGATCCACCCGGCGACGGCTGGGACCCCGCCGAGCATTTCAAATCCAAGTAGCCGGAAGAGGACGCGATGAAAAGCAGATGGACGGCGCGGCTGTTGGCCGCCTGCACGGTACTGGCGCTGGCGCTCGCCGCCGCCGGGGTGTCCGCCGAAACGGTCATCAAGCTGGCCCACCCCAACCGCAACGACGCCTTCGACAACACCGCCGGGGCGATGGCGATCGTCTTCAAGAACCATGTCGAGGTGGCGACCGAGAGGCGCGTGCGGGTGGAGATCTTTCCCGAAGGCCAGATGGGCCGCGACGGCGACGCGGTGAAGCTGGTTCGCCAGGGGACCATCCAGTCGACCATCTCCTCGGTCGGCGGGGTCGCGCCGCTCTACCCGATGCTGGCGGTCATCGACCTGCCCTTCGCCTATTCCTCTGTCGCCAACGCCTACGACGTCTTCGACGGCCCCTTCGGCCACCGGCTGGCCGAGGAGATCCGGCGCAAGGCGGGTCTCGCCGTGCTGGGCTTCGGCGATCCGGGCGGGTTGTTCACCATCACCAACTCCAAGCGCCCGATCCGCCAGCCCGAGGACATGAAGGGGCTGAAGATCCGCACCATGGATCTGGAGACCCACCGCACCATGATCGGCAGCCTGGGCGGCACGCCGGTCAACGTCGCCTGGTCGGACCTTTACAACGCGCTGGGCACCGGCGCGGTGGACGGCCAGATGAATCCGGTGCCGATCGTCCGCTTCGCCCGCTTCGACGAGGTCCAGCGCCACCTGACGCTGAGCAACCACCTGTTCCTCCCCTATGTCTGGGTGATGAACGCCAAATTCCTGGACGACCTCGCCCCCGGCGACCGCGCGGCCGTGATGAATGGCGCCCGGCTGGGCGTTGTCGCCAGCCGCGGGCTCAGCCGCCTGATCGAATCCTCGGACCGTGGCCTGCCACCGCTGGCCCAGCGCATGGAGGTCCACACGCTGACCCCGCGCGAGGCGGAGGCGTTCCGCAAGGTCACCCAGCCCGCGGTGAGGCAGGCCATCGAGCGGCGGTTCGGTGCCGAGGGGGTGGAGATGCTGGCCGCCTTCGAGCGGGCGATCCGCGAGGAGCGGACGCCGTAAGCGGCGCAGCCGGGCGGTCAGTTCATCCCATCCGCCGGACCGCTCCCCCGGCCAGCGCGCGCAGCCGGCCGGCGCGGCCATGGCCCGTCCCCTCCTCGCCCACCCCGTTTCCGGACGCGCTTCCCGCCGCCGCGATGGACGACAGGCGTCGCGCCAGCGTCCATTCCGGTGCGCAGGCCTCCTCGCACAGCGCCCGCATCTCCGCGATGGACGGGCGCCATTTCTGCGTGCGGCGCCAGGTCCGCGCCGCCGCGTCAACCGCCCAGGCCGGGAATTCCCCCAGATCCTCCGCCCAGTCGAGCGCGACCAGATGCTCCACCTCCGGCGCCGTTCCCTTGGCCGGATAATGGCTGAGCAGGGCCAGGACGCGGGCCAGCAGGTGGTCGGGCGAGGCCGGGGCCAGGATGGAACCGGTCAGCTCGTCGAGCGCGCGCCGCGCCATCTGGGCCTGCTGACCGGTCACCCCGTCGGGGGCGCTCCAGTCCTCCGTCACCCCGTCGAAACCGCGGTCGCCGAAGCGTGGTCTGCGTTCCACCTGACCAGCGGCGAGGATGTCCCTGAGCGGCACCGGCAAGGCCGAAGCCAGCGCCAAACGGCGTTCATGGGCGGGGGCGGTGGGGTCGAAGGGAAGCGGTGGACGGGACGGCAAGTGCGTCACCACCGATGGATTCGAAACCCTGGGCGGGGCGGATCGCCGCTGTACGGTCATGGCGTTTGTTCACCTCCAGGTTTGCTGGGTGGCTTGTGGGGCTGTGCCGACGCCATGGGCGGCGTTGAGCTTCGCCGCGGCGGCCATCCAGGCGCCAAGCTTCTGTTCGGGAACGGCCGTGGTGGTCGCCGGCCTTGCGCTGGCGGAGCGGCTTGGCGATCGGATCATCGGCACCTTGCCGGCGGCGGCGTCCTGCGCCAGCCAGGCTTTCCAGGCGGCCCCGGCATCGCGATAGCGGTAGCCGTGGGCTTGGCAGCGCAGCCGGAAGCCTTCGGCGTGGCGGTCCAGATCGACCCCGGCGAAGCGGTGTTCGGCCCAGGCGCGGTCCTCGGCATCCGGCGTCCAACCGTCCGGCACGGCCTGCGCAAGCCCGCGCGAAGCGTGCGAGTCCGGAGTCTGTTCGGATTCCGGCTGTTTCTGTCGCACCGGCGCACAAGGGGAGTCGGTGGGAGCGACATGCTTGGCCTGTGGCTGCACAGAGGGCATTCCGGTTCGGTCGCCCGCTGCACCGGACGCCGGAATCGCTCCGTCGCCGGGGACCATCCGCAGCCGGTACAGGCAGGACAGGCGCCCGCCCGAGGCGGAGCGGCGGGACTCCATCCCGATCACTCCGGATTCGGCGAGATGACCGAGGATGCGGTTCACCGTGCTGCGGCTGCGCTTCAGCGCCGTGGCGAGAGTCGCCTGGGACGGCCAGCACTCGCCGCGGGCGTTGGCGTAGGTCGCCAGCGCCGCCAGCACGGCCAGACCGTCGGCGTCGATGGCGGGGTGGCCGAGCCACCAGGCGGGAATCCGGCCCCACCGCCCGGTGTCGGCGGGCGGGCCGGAATCTCGTGGGGCGTCATCCGGTGGGGCGTCCATGGGTGTGTCGTCGCGGGGTGTCATGGTGCGGTCTCCGCAAGGCTGTCGGGACCGGCTCCGCACGGAAGGCGGACCGGTGGCTTTGCGGATCAGGATTCCCAGCGGCGCACGGTTCTTCAAACCGCGGGCAATCACTCCATAGCCGGGCATGGAGCGGTAACCCGCACCGTTGAAGCCCTGGCCCGCGCTCCTGGAGCCATTGCCCGCCGTCATGGAGCGATAGCCCGCGCTTCATCGCCGAATCGGAATCCTGGAGTGGAAACCCGCGCCCTTGGAGCGATAGCCCGCGCTTCTGGAATCCCGGCCGTTGGAGCCATAGGCCGCGGCTGGCGCGCGGGAGTATGGAGCAACAGCCCGCGCTTTGGAGCAGGTCCACCCGCCCACCTTGGAGCGATAGCCCGCGGTTATGGAGCGATAGCCCGCGCTTGCCGTGTTCACCCGCCCAAGGGTGGTCATCCGGCAGCGAGCACAGGATGGAGCTTTTGCTCGCGCTTCACCGATCCGACCCATGGAGTTCCGACTCGCGGGGGGACTCGCGGTCATGGAGTGATAGCCCGCACCCTGGTTCCCGTCGGTGCGGAGCGATTCGCATCGGGTGGCGGAGTCGCCCGCAGAGTCGAAGGATCTCAACGCCGTGCCGGAAAAGCGCGGGCTGTTGCTCCATAACCGCGGGCTATCGCTCCATGGGCGCGGGCAAAGGCTCCATACCGAAGGAGGTCGCCCGTCACGAAGCGGTTGTCAGCGCGCGCCTCCCGCCGCATGGTCATTGCCGGGCAAGGAGGGATTGGATGAGCAAGATCGCGACACCCGGCGCGCTGCAACTGGTGCTGTTCGAACTGGAGGACCGCTCCCAGTCGCACCTGATCGCGCTGTACGATCTGGCGCCGCGCTACGTCTTCGCCTCACGCGACGGCGGGCGGTCCGCGGAGACCGCGCCCGCGAAGGGCAATTTCGTCGCGTCGATCAAGCGCGAGTTCACCTATCACGGCAGCACCTTCCACCTGACCATCCAGCCCGCCCGTCTGACCAGGATGGTCAACCGCGACGACGCGGCCGCCCAGGCCGACGGCCAGACCGAGATCGAATACGAGGTCTTCCCCGCCGAGCGCGAGCAGGTGGTGGAGCATGTGGTGCGCCGCCTCGCCATGGACCGCTCGCGCCTGTCGCTGGGCGGCGAGAACCGCGACAAGGTCCAGATGCGCTTCACCCTCTACGAGATCCAACGCGAACTGAAGGCGGTCGGCCACACGCTGTCGATCCGCGACATTCGCGAAGCGCTGACCATCCTGGCGCGCTCGCGCATCATCATCGGCAAGCCGGCGGAGGGGGTGAAGAAGGGCCGCGGGGCCAACCTGCTGGAATCCACGGCCTTCCCGGTGCTGGCCATCCGCTCCCGTCCCGACCTGATCGGCGACGAGGGGGGCGACGAGGAAACCCACCTGCAGTTCAACCCGCTGGTTTCCTCGGCCATCCGGAATCTGGAGTTCAAACCGGTCAGCTATCAATGGCTGATGCGGCTGAAGAGCCCGGTGTCGCGCTGGCTCTACAACCGTCTCAGCGCCGAGTATGATTATTCGGGGGCCGAGGCGCCGGGGGACCTGGGCGCCAGGGCGATGACCCTGTCGGCGGACGAAATCATCAAGAACAGCGGCATGAATGTGTGGAGCCGCCGCCGCGACACGCTGCGCGCGGTGACCTCCGCGGTGGACGCCCTGGTCGAGGAAGGCATTCTGACCAGCGCGGAGAAGCTCTACGACAAGGTGGGCGCCCGCATCGAGGGGATCACCTACGTGATGCTGCCCAGCGCCAAGTTCCTCGCCCAGGTGCGCAAGGCGCAGGCGGTGGAGAGCGCCAACGTGGCGGCCATGCGGGCGATCACCGGCGACGACCGCCGGCCCACCGACTTCGTGCCGGTTACCCCCGCCGCGACCGTGGAGACCCGCGCCCGCCGCGCCAAGCGGTTGACCGAGGAGTCGCCGCGTCTGCCGATGGCGAAGGCCGGCTGACCAATCACCCGCGGCCGGCCTCAGTCCCGGTCGGCCGTGGCGTTCAGCGAGTCGCGCAAACGCAGGAGGGCGTCGCGGAGGCCGGCGAGATCTGGGAGCGGGCAGTTGGCCGCGGCGGCGATGCGTTCCGGCAGCGCCGTCGCCCGCTCCCGCAGCGCGGTGCCCTGCGGCGTCAGGTGGATGCGCACCAGCCGCTCGTCCGCCGGGTCGCGGCCGCGGGTGACCAGCCCCTGCCCTTCCAGCCGCTTCAGCAGCGGGGTCAGCGTGCCGCTGTCGAGCAGCAGCCGCTCCCCCAGCGTCTTCATGGTCTGGCCGTCCTGTTCCCAGAGGAGCAGCATGACCAGATACTGCGGGTAGGTCAGCTCCAGCGCCTCCAGCAGCGGGCGGTACACCCGCGTCATCGCCAGATTCGCCGAATACAGGGCGAAGCAGGCCTGGTTGGCCAGAAGGAGCGGGTTGTCGTTCTCGGTGCTCATCGTTCGGGGGTTCCCAGCCAGGGACGCGTCGCGGGCCTGTTGCGCGCGACCCCATAGCCCATGAGGATATGACACGCAACACGCCCGCAAGCATGAAACCCTGTTATGCGCCCTTTACGCGATGGCGGTCTTCACCGTGATGTTGCCCTTGGTCGCGTGGCTGTAGGGGCAGACCTTGTGCGCGCGGGCCACCAGATCTTCGGCCGCCGCCTTGTCCAGGCCGGGCAGCGACACGGTGAGGTCCACCGCGATGCCGAAGCCTTCGCCGTCGTCGCGCGGGCCGATACCGACTTGGGCGGTCACCGTCACGTCCGCCGGGACGGCGATCTTGTCGCGGTTGCCCACGAACTTCATGGCGCCGAGGAAGCAGGCCGAATAGCCGGCGGCGAACAGCTGTTCGGGGTTGGTGGCGCCGCCCTTGCCGCCCAGCTCCTTCGGGGCGGCCAGCGCCACCGACAGCAGGCCGTCGTCGGTTTCCGCCTTGCCGTCACGCCCGCCGGTGGCCGTCGCCTTGGTCGTGTAGAGGATCTTCATTGCGTGTGCTCCTTTGAACAGATGGATCGTTTCGATCGGGGAAGCGGGTTGCCGCTTGTTGTCGAGAAGGACCATCGCGCAAAATCGAATTGCGCGCAATGCATTTGATTATGCGTTATTGAATTGTGCGCAATGCATTGATGGCATGGCGCAGAGGCACGCGCTTCGCAGGGCGGATCGGGTCAGGGGGCGCGCCGGTAGGTCCAGATAAAGCTGCCGTTGTGGCCGCACCAATAGCTGCTGGCGGCGCGGTTGGGCTCCAGATCGGGGATGACGACCCCCCCGCCCTCCTCCGCGACCAGGATCAGGCCGCCGCTCTCCGCGTCCGGCGTGCCGACAATCAGCCGCCCTTTGTCATCCAGCCGCCCGATGCCGGAAAAGTCGCACACCCACCGTCCGGCCGTGGGCTCGGCGCCGCTGACGCTGACGGCGACCGTCCCGTTGCGCAAGGCGATGGCGGCGATGCCGATGAAGCCCCCATGGTCGAATTGGCCTGCATAGCGTCCGACGGGGGACGGCGGCGCGGTCGGGTCGGTGCGGAAGGACAGGACCGCCACGCGCCCGTCATAGGCGCGGCGCAGGCAGGCCACGTCGGCGCCGCAGGAGTCGCGGTCGCGCAGCCACGCCCGCTGGTCGGCCTTGACGGCGGCCCCGGCGGCACCCTCCTCCGGGCTGGCGCCCGACAGGCGCTCCAGGGCGGCGCGGTAGGTCGCGGCCAGCCGCTCATCCAGCGCGGAGAGAGCCGGATTGGCGCAGATCGCCTTTTCCGTCGGTGTGGTGGCCTTGGAGCAGGGAAAGCCCGCCGCCGCCGCGGCGGTCGGCAGTGCAAGAAGGCCAAGGGTGAGCAGCGCTGGGCGGAGCATGCGGAATCCCCTTCGACGGTCGGGCTTCAACTCTGCCGTGGCGGTGGGCTGTGGTCAACCCGCCCTCCGCGAATCATTCGGCTTGGTGTGTTCCCGTCACGCCGGGAAGGCAGGACCTGTGCGCTTCGCAGCGCTGCGGAAGTTTCCGCTGTCATAGCGCTGCGATGAACTCTTTTAACAGCGCTGCGAAGACTTGCGTTCGTGAAGGATAGTGTGCCCTTTTCTTCTTCATGGTGCGCTGCATCATAGTAATGGAAGCCATGCATTATCGGCGCGTCGTCTTTCGGGGTGGCGGTGCCATTATATCCAGGCAGGCAGCACCGCCCCTCCGCCGGCATCGCGCAGGCCCCTTCCACGGCCAGCCGCCGACCCCGGCGCCCGAGCGGCACCGCCAGAGACATTTCCAACGAACCGCGGCCTTCGACGCCGCCACGAGGACAGCCATGAACGCCGATAGCTTTGCGACCCCCCTGTCGTCCACGGAACTGCGCAACATCCGCCGCCAGGCGGAAGCCCTGCGGGCCGCCTATCTGCGCAGCCTGTTCCGCCGTCTGGCCGGGGCCTTCAGCCGTCCGGGCGCCCCGGTCAACGGCGGTCTGACCGCCGCCCGCTGAGGCGCATCCGACACGGCAGGCCCCCTGCACGCGGCCGGACCAACCGGCCGCGACTTTCTCGCCCGCATACATCCAATTTTAGCAAGATTCGTTAAGATTTTGCCGGGTATTATTTTCAAATGATACCCGAAGTGGTGGTCTGGGGCGGGCGCAAAAATGCAGGTTGTAATCGTCGATGACGATCCCTCCACGCTGTTCATCACCTGCGCTGTCATCCGAAGGATCGACGACGCGGAGCCCATCGGCATGGACAGTCCGCTGGAGGCTCTGGACTGGTTGGCCGTCAACACGCCCGACCTCATCCTGATCGACCATGTCATGCCGGACCTCGACGGCATGGACGTGCTGGAGCGCATCCGCGCCCAGCGGCACCTCGCCGACGTTCCGGTGGTGATGATCACCGCGGACACGTCGGTGAAGCTGCGGGTGACCGCCCTCGAAAGCGGCTGCACCGATTTCCTGACCAAGCCCATCATCGTGCCGGAGTTGCTCGCCCGGGCGCAGAACCTTCTCCATCTGAGGCTGGGCCAGCGGATGATGCGCGATCAGGCCGCCGTGCTGCGCAGCCGGGTGGAGGAGGCGACCGCCCGGCTCCGTCAGCAGGCGCAGGAGCTGGTGGCCCGCCTTGCCCGGGCCGCCGAGTACCGCGACCCGGAAACCGGCTTGCACATCGAGCGGATGGCGAGCTACTCGCGCGTCATCGCCGAAAGCCTCGGTCTGGACCCCGACGATTGCGCCCGGCTGGCTGAGGTTGCGCCGATGCACGACATCGGCAAGATCGGCATTCCCGACGCCATCCTGCTGAAGCCCGGCCGGTTGACCGACGCCGAAATGCAGGTGATGCGCGAGCATCCGGCGATCGGCTACGCCGTTCTGCAGGGAAGCGAGCATCCCCTCATTTGCGAGGCCGCGGAGGTCGCTCTGGGCCATCACGAGAAGTACGACGGCACCGGCTATCCCAAGGGCCTGCGGGGGGAGGAGATCCCGTTGGCCTGCCGCATCGTCGCCATCGCCGACGTCTTCGATGCGCTGACCACCGCCCGACCCTACAAGAAGCCCTGGCCGCTCGACACCGCGCAGACGTACATTGTCGAACACAGCGGCACCCATTTCGACCCGGTCTGCGTTGACGCCTTCCTGCGCGCGTGGACGTCGATCCTCGCCATTCACGACGCCCATCCCGACCCGGATTTCACCGGGGCGGACGGCGCCGCGTTCCGGTAGACGGGAGAACGCGATGCCGGACACACCCGTTTCACTTTCCCTGCCCGAACACGGCCATCGGGCCTATGCGCTCCGGTCCAGGGCGCTGGTCTCCGGCGTATGGATGGCCACGCTTCTGCTGGCCGCGGCGGCCTGGACCGCGGCTCTCTACCTCACGGAGCGCGATCGGCGCGACGCGCTCCAGCGCGCCGAGCGCGACACCGGCAACCTGGCGCACATCATCGCGGAACAGACCACGCGGGCCATCGCCGGGACCGACCGCATCCTGTCCTTCATCGGCTACGATCTGTACCGGCTGGGCAGCCAGAGCCCGTTGCTGCGCGACGTGATGCGGAATGCGACGTTGGATTCGGACCTGCTGCTCCAGCTCGCCTACGCGGACGGCAAGGGGGACCTGATCCAGACCAGCGTGGACAACGCCCCGGCCCGGGTGAATCTGGCCGACCGCGAGCATTTCCGCGTGCACAAGGAGGGGACCGTCCAAGGGCTGTTCATCAGCCGTCCCGTCTTCGGGCGGGCGTCGGGCAAATGGTCGATCCAGCTCAGCCGCAAGGTCGACGCCCCCGACGGCGGGTTCGGGGGGATGATCGTCGCCTCGCTCGACCCCTTCTATTTCGGTCGCACCTTCGACAATCTGAATGTCGGCCATGACGGCATCATCTCCATCATCGGCCGCGACGGCATCCTGCGCGCGCGCAGCGTCATGGACGACCGCATCATCGGAATGGCACTCGGCATGTCGCCGATCCTGCGGGAGGCGCAGGAAAAAACGCAAGGCTTCCTGCGTTCGGTCAGTCCCGTCGACGGGGTGGCCCGCCTGACCAGCTTCCGCAGCCTTCCGAACTACCCGCTGATCGTCAGCGCGGGCTTCGGCGAGGCGGAGTTCATGGCGGAAACCTGGGCGCGGCAACGGGCCTACACCGTCGGAGCGGGCCTGACCACCGCCCTGCTGTTCGTCCTGGCGGCGCTGGTGACATGGCAAAGCCGCGCCCAGGAGCGATCTCACGCCACGCTGGACGAAGCCGCCCGGCATCTGCGCGCCAGCAAGACGAAGCTGCGTGACATCGCGGAAACGGCGTCCGACTGGTTCTGGGAGATGGATGCCGATCTGTGCTTTGCCGGCATGTCCGGAGCCTATGCCGGGTCGATCCGCGATCCGGAGCTGTACCGCGGCCGGCGCTTCGAGGACATCGCCCTGCGGGAAGCCGGAAACGGTCCTCACTGGGAGGAGCAGCGCCGCACCCTGGAGGACCGGCAGCCCTTCCGCGATTTCGAATTCGCGGTTCGCGGACCGGACGGCGACACCCGCATCTGGTCGCTCAGCGGCAAGCCGGTCTTCGATGACCATGGCGCCTTCGTCGGCTACCGCGGCTCCGGTTCCGACGTGACGGAGCGGCGTCGGGCGGAACGGTCGCTGACCGACAGCGAGCGGCGCTACCGGGCCATGTTCGCCGCGGTCGGGCAGCCCATCGTCGTCACCGACCAGAACGCCGTGATCACCGGCTTCAACCCGGCGGCGGAGGCCCTCTTCGGTTTCCACGAGGCGGAGATGATCGGGCGGAGCGTCACCGCCCTGATGCCGGACGGGCAGGCCGGCAACCATGACCGCCTGTTCCGGGATTACCAGTCCAGCGGCCGCGGCAGCCCGAGCGGCATGATCCGCGAGGTGCCGGTCCGGCGCGCCGACGGCACGCTGGTGCCCACCGAGATCGCCCTGTCGAGCTGGCGCGCCGGCGGGCGCGAGCATTTCATCGGCGTCTTCCACGACCTGTCCAAGGCCAAGCAGATCGAGGCCGACCTGCGCCGCGCCCGCGACAGCGCCGAGCACGCCAACCGGATGAAGAGCGAGTTCCTGGCGACCATCAGCCACGAGATCCGCACGCCGATGAACGGCGTTCTGGGCACGCTGACGCTGCTGGATGACGACGGGCTGAATCCGGAAGAGCGGCGTCTGGCCGGCATCGCCCGCCGCTCGGCGGAGAGCCTGTTGCGGCTGCTGGACGACATCCTGGACTTCTCCAAGCTGGAAGCCGGGCGGGTCGCCATCGAGGAGGAGACCTGCGCGCCCGCCGACCTCGCGGAGGCGGTGATGGCGGTGTTCAACCCCTCGGCGACGGACAAGGGGCTTTTTCTGTCCTGCCACATGCTGCCCACCGTTCCGGAGGCGGTGGTCACCGATCCGGCCCGCCTGCGGCAGATCCTGTTCAATCTGGTCGGCAACGCGATGAAGTTCACCGGCAGCGGCCATGTGGCCGTGCGCGCCCGCCGTGGCGCCGATCTGGCGGACGGGCGTTTCCTCCTGGAGTTCGAGGTGGAGGACACCGGCATCGGCATCGCCGCGGAGTCCATCCCGTCCCTGTTCGACCGCTTCACCCAGGCCGACAGCTCCATCACCCGCCGCTATGGCGGCACCGGTCTGGGGCTGGCGATCTGCAAGGAGCTGTGCGGGTTGCTCGGCGGGACGATTTCCGTCACCAGCGCGCCGGGCAAGGGAAGCCTGTTCCGGTTCTCGGTCGCCTGCGCGCCGGGCGATCCGGCGGCGTTGCGCCACGCCGGGGAGCCACCGCCGTCCGCCCCCCTGACCCCCTTGCGGGTTCTGGCGGTGGACGACAACGCGGTGAACCGGGACATCGTGCGCGGCCTGCTGGTGCGCTGCGGGCACAGTGTCGTCACCGCCGTGGATGGGGACGAGGCGGTGCGGACCGTGGAGCGGTCGGAGCAGCCCTTCGACGTGATCCTGATGGACATCCAGATGCCGGGTATGGACGGGCTGACCGCCACCCGCCTGATCCGCGCCTTGCCGGCGCCGCGCAACGGGGTTCCGGTGATCGCGCTCACCGCGCACGCCTCGGGCAGTTCGCTTCCGGAATGCATGGCGGCGGGGATGAACGGGTTCGTGCCGAAGCCGCTGCGTTCGGCGGCGCTCGACGCGGCGATCCGCGCGGTCATCGACAGTTCGGCTGCCAAGGCGGTTGATGAGCCGGTTGACGAGGCGGTTCGGGAAAGCGCTCCGGTTGTGGAGTTGCTGGACCGCGAACAGATGGACAGCGTGGCCGAGGCGCTCGGTCCGGAGTGCTGGTCCGAGGCCGTGGAGGGCTTTTCCCGCACCGCGCGGGAGCAGGTGGCGCGGATCGGTGCCGCCCTGTCCAGCGGCGCGGAGTATCGCGCCGCCGCCCACACGCTCAAGGGGTTGTCCTGGAACGTGGGGGCGAAGCGGCTGGGCGACCTCGCGCTGGGTCTGGAAAGGGCGCCGCCGGACGAGGCCTTGGTCCTGGCGGGAAGCCTGGAGAGCGTGCTGAAGGACAGCGTCGAGGCATTGTCCGGACCCGTGTGAGGGTAAGGGCAGTGCCTCGGGCGTGTCTCGGGCTCGTCAGGAGGCCGGCATCTCGCCGGTCACCCAATAGTCCACCCGCTGCTTGTTGTTGGCGATGTAATTGTCGATCGCCTTGTCATAGGAGCTGGCGTCGGCCTCCAGCATGATCGCCTCCAGATCCTCCAGCGGCAGATACATCCGGGTCAGGAACTCGGCGACCTTCGGGTGATCCTGGTAGAAGCTCTTGCGGGCCATGACGTGGACGCGCTCCAGCCCGCCCAGCGAGCCCTTCGGGTCCTCCAGGTAGCGCAGCTTCCACTTGGCGAACATCCAGTGCGGGCTCCAGGCGGTGACGGCGATCCACTCCTCACGCCGGTCGGCACGGCCGAGCGCGGCGGTCATCGCGGCGCCGCTGGCCGATACGAGCTCGTAGTCGTTCAGGCCGTAGTCCTTCAGCGCTTTCTCCGACGCCTGCATCAGGCCCGAACCGGGGTCGATGCCCTGGATCTTGCCCTTCAGCTTCTCGCGGATCTCCGGCTTGGCGAGGTCGGCGATGGTCTTCACCTGGTCCTCCGGCACATAGTCCGGCACGGCCCAGCCCAGGCGGGCGCGGGTGTAGAGCATGCCCAGCGGCACGATGTCCTTGCCCACCTTGTCCAGATAGGAGGCGTGGGTGGTCGGCAGCCAGGACATCATCATGAAGTCGAGGTCGCCCTTGGCAAGCCCCTGATACTGCAGACCGATGTCGGCCAGCACCAGCTCGACCGGCTGATCCAGCCGTTCCTGGATGAGGCGTTGGGCGAGCTTGGTCACCGCCTCGGCGTCGGACCAGGCGGTCCAGCCGATGCGGACCGGCTTCTTGTCCTCGGCGGCGGCGAAACCGGCGGAGGACAGGGCGGTGCTGCCGATCACGGCAGCGACGCCGAGGGCCATCATCTTCAGAAACGTGCGTCTCATGCAAAAAATCCTTTGTTTTGTATGGCTTTGGGGATGGCGGTTCATCCCGCTTCCGTGACTCCGTGCGTGGGAGACAGGTGCGCGTCGTCCTTCGGCCGTTCCGCGCGGCGGCGGTTCAGCAGGGAGCGCAGCGCGGACCGGGGGGAGCGTCCCCCCGCGTCCGGGGTTCCGAAACTCTGGGTGATGCGGTCGAGCAGGATCGCCAGGATCACCACGGCCAGCCCGCCCTCGACGCCGAGGCCGATGTCCAGCCGCTGGATGCCGCGCAGCACCTCGTTGCCGACGCCGCCCGCCCCGATCATCGAGGCGATGACGACCATCGACAGCGACAGCATGATGGTCTGGTTGATGCCGGCCATGATCGACGGCAGCGCGGTCGGCATCTGCACCTTGAACAGGAGCTGGCGCGGCGTGCAGCCGAAGGCGAGGCCGGCCTCGACCAGCTCGTGCGGCACCTGCCGGATGCCCAGGCTGGTCAGGCGGACGACCGGCGGCATGGCGAAGATGATCGTCGCGATGATCCCCGGCACCCGGCCCAGCCCGAACAGCATGGCCGCCGGGATCAGGTACACGAAGGCCGGCATGGTCTGCATCAGGTCGAGCGCCGGGCGCACCACCGTTTCCACCCGGTCGTTGCGCGCGGCAACGATGCCCAGCGGAACGCCGATGGTCAGGGCGATGGCGGTCGCGGTCAGCACCAGGGCCAGCGTGTCCACCGTCTGGTGCCACATGCCCAGCCCGGCGACGACCAGCAGCGAGGCCGCGGCGAACAGCGCGAAGCGCCAGCCGTTCCGCCACAGCCCGATCAGCACCACGATGGCGGCCAGCCCCACGCCGGGCAGCGAGGTCAGGGCGGCCTGCACGCCGTCGGCGACCGCCCCGACCACGAGGTCGATGCCGTCGAACAGCCATTGCGCGTGGTCCAGGAGGAACATCACGGCGGCGTCGGCCCAATCGCCGATGGGAAGCTTGAATTCCATGGTCAGCGCGTCCGTCCAAGGGTTTCCAGATAAGCGGTCTTGGAGATCGCCCCGACATAGGCGCCCTGTCCGTCCACCACCGGCAGCGGGCATGGGGCCGACGCGATGCGCGGCAGCACCTCGTCCATCGGCAGGTCGACGGGAAGCGGCTCGATGCCGGGCAGCAGCGCCTCGTCCAGCGTGGCGGAGCCGTTGTGCCGCTCGATGGCGGACACCAGCGTTTCCACCGACACCACGCCGTGGAAGCGGCGGCGCCCGTCCTGGACATAGCCGAACTCGCGGTCGCGCTCGCGCAGCTGGCGGACGGCGGCGCGCGGGCCTTCGCCGGTGTGGCGGATCAGCGTCACCTGATCGCGCCGGGCGATGTCGCCCGCCGTCAGGATCTTGGTGACGTCGATGTTGCGGAAGAAGGAGCGGACGTAATCGTTGGCCGGCTGCTTGAGGATCTCGTCCGGGCGCCCGACCTGGATGATCTGGCCGCCCTCCATGATCGCCAGCCGGTCGCCGATGCGGATCGCCTCGTCCAGATCGTGGCTGATGAAGACGATGGTGCGCTGCCGTTCGGCCTGAAGGCGCAGCAGCTCGTCCTGCATCTCCGTCCGGATCAGCGGGTCGAGGGCTGAGAAGGCCTCGTCCATCAGCAGGACGGACGGCTCGTTGGCGAGCGCGCGGGCCAGGCCGACGCGCTGCTGCATGCCGCCCGACAGCTCCCGCGGGAAGCTCTCCGCGTAGGCCCCGAGGCCGACCGCGTCCAGCGCCTGCTGCGCCTTGTCGCGCCGCGCCTTCAGGCTTTCCCCGGCGATCTCCAGCCCGAAGGCGGCGTTCTCCCACACCCGCAGGTGCGGCAGCAGGGCGAAGGACTGGAACACCATGCCGAGGTCGCGCCGCCGCAATTCGGTCAGCTCGGCGCGCGACAGCTTGGTGATGTCCCGTCCGTCGATCCGGATCTCGCCCGCGGTCGGGTCGATCAGCCGGTTGAGCATTCGGACCAGCGTCGATTTGCCGGAGCCCGACAGGCCCATGATGACGAAGATTTCACCGGCCTCGACCTCGAAACTGGCGTCGAGGACGCCGACGGTCTGGCCGGTGCGTTTGAAGATCTCTTCCTTGGAAAGACCCGCCTTCAGCAGGTCGAGCGCCTGACGTGGGTGGCGCCCGAAAATCCGGGTGACGCCGTTTACGGCGATTTTCGCGGTCATCCGCTGATGCCTCCGCTCTTGGCAAAATGCGTGTGGTTCCGGACCCCGAGAGGGACCGGTCCGTCGTGCAGCCTTCATTGGAAGCAGGGGGAAGCAGGGGCGTGCCGGGGTGGAGAGGCACGCAAGGCAAGGACTTTCGTCCGCACGCCAGCAATTTTGACAGCCGCGTCGCGACCGCCTCCCGCCAACCACAGGGAAAGTAAAGCTACATGAGAAAACGCAAAAACAGCGAAGACTCATGAAATTGAAGGCCATATGAACAAGAAAACAGATTTATCTATGCATGCATATCGATGTCACCTCTGAAACAGACTGGGGTTGTAGGGAAATGCGCGCACGAAATTACGCTCCTGAAGCGCGTTCAAGAGGACAATTCCTGGCCGCCACTGACGGAAGGCTAACAAACTTTAGGGGAGATTTGAAGCCTTTTTGTGTCTTGGTTGGATATGGCACCGGATCAATGTCGTTCAACCGTGACTTAAGAGGCTTGTTGTCCTAATTCCGCGCTGCGGTTCCTTCCTTTTTCGCCGCTCTGGGATGCGCCCTGCGGTGACCGGCGTGTTGTGGCGCGGGACCGGTTGCGGCACCATGTTCGGCATGTCTTCCGCTTCCGGTCAGCAAGGGGCCTTGATGAGCAACCCGTTCTTCGAAACCTGGACCACGCCCTTCGGCCTGCCGCCCTTCGACCGCATCCGGGCCGAGCATTTTCCGCCCGCCTTCGATCATGGCATGGCGGAGAGCATCGCGGAGATCGCGGCGATCACCGGAAACCCCGACGCTCCCACCTTCGCCAACACCATCGAGGCGATGGAGCGCGGCGGGCGCTTCCTGAACCGGGTCGGCGGCGTGTTCTGGAACCTGAACTCCAGCAACACCACCGACGCGCTGGAGACCATCGCCCGCGACTACGCGCCGAAATTCGCCCAGCATTCCATGCGCATCGCGCTGGACCCGGCGCTGTTCGCCCGCGTCGCCGACCTCTACGAGCGGCGCGACACGCTGGGCCTCGCCCCCGACCAGCTCCGCCTGCTGGAGCGCCAGCATCTCGGCTTCGTGCGCAGCGGCGCGCTGCTGCCGCCGGACGCCAAGGCGCGGATGACCGCGATCACCGAGCGGCTGGCGACCCTGCACACGCTGTTCGGCCAGAACGTGCTGCACGACGAGAAGGACTGGCAGCTCGTGCTGGAGGAGAGCGACCTCGCCGGCCTGCCGGACTTCGCGCGCAACGCCGCCGCCCAGGCCGCCAAGGAGCGCGGGCAGGAGGGCAAGTACGTCATCACGCTGGCCCGCTCCTCGGTCGAGCCGTTCCTGACCTTCTCGGCTCGCCGCGATCTGCGTCAGGTGGCCTACGAGGCCTGGATACGCCGCGGCGAGCACGAGGGCGAGCACGACAACCGCCCGCTGATCCGGGAAATCGTCGCGCTGCGCACCGAGCAGGCGAAGTTGATGGGCTACGCCAGCTACGCCGACTTCAAGCTGGACGACAGCATGGCGAAGGACACCTCCGCCGTCGAACGGCTGCTGTTGCAGGTCTGGGGACCGGCCAAGGAGAAAGCCGCCGCCGAGCGGACGGAGCTTCAGGACTGCGCCCGTGCGGAGGGCATGAACGAGCCGATCGCCCCCTGGGACTGGCGCTACTACGCGGAGAAGGTCCGGCAGGCCAAGTACGACATCGACGAAGCGGAGGTGAAGCCCTACTTCGTGCTGGAGAACATGGTGCGCGCGGCCTTCGACACCGCCGGGCGCCTGTTCGGGCTGACCTTCACCGAGCGGCCCGACCTGCCGGTCTACCATCCGGACGTCCGCGTCTACGAGGTGACGGAGACGGACGGGCGGCATGTCGGCCTTTTCCTGCACGACAATTTCGCCCGCTCGTCGAAGCGCTCCGGCGCCTGGATGAGCAGCTACCGCGACCAGGAGAATTTCGACGGGGCGGTGTCGCCGATCATCGTCAACAACAACAACTTCTCGAAGGGCGAGCCGACGCTCCTCAGCTTCGACGACGCCGAGACGCTGTTCCACGAGTTCGGCCATTTCCTGCACGGCTGCCTCAGCAACGTCCGGTACCCGAGCCAGTCCGGCACCTCGGTCCGCCGCGACTTCGTCGAGCTGCCCTCGCAGATCTACGAACACTGGCTGGCGGTTCCGGAAACGCTGTCCACCTACGCCCGGCATTACCAGACCGGGGAGCCGATCCCGCAGGATCTGCTGCGCCGCCTGCTCGCCGCCCGCAACTTCAACCAGGGCTTCGGCACGGTGGAGTACACCGCGGCGGCGCTGCTCGATCTGGAGTTTCATACCCGGAGCGACGCCGCCGACACGGATGTGGCCGCCTTCGAGCGGTCGGTGCTGGACAAGATCGGCATGCCGGCGGAGATCGCCGTGCGCCACCGCCCGACGCATTTCCAGCACCTGTTCGCCGGCAGCGGCTACGCCGCAAGCTATTACGCCTATCTGTGGGCCGAGGTGCTCGACGCCGACGGCTTCGAGGCGTTCCTGGAGGCGGGCAACCCCTTCGATCCCGACCTTGCGGCGAAGCTGAAGACGATCTATTCGTCGGGCGACACCCGCGACCCGATGGAGCTGTACACCGCCTTCCGCGGCCGCGAGCCGCGCATCGAGGCGCTTCTCAAGCACCGGGGCCTGACCCAATCGCTCGGGGACGCCTGACGCATCGCCCATCGGCGACGCACACACGATCACGAGGACAAGGGATGGGGGATGGGCCGGATGCCCTCCCCGGTCCCGTGAGGATTCTTATGACTGTTTCTCTTCTCGACCCCGCCCGCTACCGCCGCATGCCCTGGAAGAACGGCGGCGGAACGACCACCGAAATCGCCCTCCAGGAGCTGCCTGGCGATGCCGGCCGCTTCCTCTGGCGGGTCAGCATCGCCGACGTGGCGGAGGCCGGTCCCTTCTCGGCCTTCACCGGCTACGAGCGGCTGATCGCCGTGGTCGAGGGGGCCGGCATGCGGCTGACCGTGGACGGCGTTCCGGCGACCGTGACCAACCGTGCCGCCCCTTTCCGCTTCTCCGGCGACGCCGTGGTGGACTGCGTCCTGCTGGACGGGCCGATCCGCGACTTCAACCTGATCTTCGACCGCGAGCGGGCCGACGCCCGGCTCGACATCCTGCCGGCCGACACGGTTGCGGACATTCCGGCCGGCGGCATGGCGCTGGTCCACGCGCTGGCTGGCGAGGTGATCCTGCGCACCGGCGACAGCGTGGCGCGGGTGTCGCCGGGCTGGACCGCCCGGCTGGGCGACACCGCCGCCACCCTGGAAACCGGTCCGGGCGCCTGCGCCGTCCTCGCCCGTGTTGCGGCGCGCGGCTAAAGGACCCCGCGTGAGGAGTTAGGTTGAGGGCTTACGGTGCCTTCCGGCAGGTCATCTCCGGAGCGCCGTAGCCCCAGGTCACCCGCGCTTCGCCCTGATGCTCCCAGAAGCTCTCGTTGCGGCCCTGGTAGCGGGCGCCGGACGCCGCCGCCTGGCTGTACATCAGCGACACCTCGTCGCCGCGCTCGGCGATCATCGTCGGCGGGTCGGACTCGAAAAAGGTGGCGGTCAGTTCGTTGCCCGGAGTGCCGTCGCAGGCGAAGCGGACCGGGCCGGTCGAGGGCACCAGCCGGTACTTGGCCTGAAGCTCGGCGATGCGCAGGCGGTATTGCTCCTCGACGCAGGCGCGGCGGTCGTCGGCCTTCCAGCAGTCGTCCCGGCCTTTGATCCAGCCGCGCTGCTCCGCCTTCAGCATGGGCGGATGCTCGTTCGCCGCCTTGCCCGTGGCTTCGCCATAGACCTCGGCCAGCTTGCGGTCGAGCGCCGACAGGTCGGCGTCGGTGCAGACCATCTGCTCGATGCTGCCCGTCTCCACCTTGGCGCAGGAGAAAGAGGGGCCGGCGGTTTCTGCGGCGAGGGCGGTGCCTCCCCATGCGAGCGTCGCCACGAGGGCGATGCGCAGGGCGTTGCGGTGTGCACGCATAGGGCTTCTCCCGTGCAATCTTCCGACCCGGTCAGAATGCCGCGTTCTACGTCCCGGGAAAAGACATCCCCTCTCCCCTCTGGGGAGAGGGTTAGTACTACAGCCGGGATCATCGGTTGTTGCGTCTGTTGAGTTGGCGTTCTGCGAAGAGGATGCCGA
>NZ_JAEPIV010000031.1:0-45810 GCF_016632405.1 Azospirillum aestuarii | reverse complement strand
TGTTCTTCGACTATCACCGCCAGCACAGCCTGCCGATCAAGGTGATGCGCATCTTCAACACCTATGGTCCGCGCATGCACCCCAACGACGGCCGCGTCGTGTCGAACTTCATCATGCAGGCGCTCAAGGGCGAGCCGATCACGATCTACGGCGAAGGCTTGCAGACCCGCTCCTTCTGCTACGTCGACGACCTGATCGAGGGCATGATCCGGCTGATGGACTCCGCTCCGGAGGTCACCGGTCCGGTCAACATCGGCAACCCCGGCGAATTCACCATGCTGGAGCTGGCCGAGCTGGTCGTCGCTCTGACCGGCTCGCGCTCCGTCATCGAGCACCGCCCGCTGCCCCAGGACGACCCCAAGCAGCGCCGGCCCGACATCACCAAGGCCAAGGCCCTGCTCGACTGGGAGCCCACCATCCCCCTGCGCGACGGGCTGGAGCGCACCATCCACTATTTCAAAAGCCGCTTCTGCGCCTGAAGAAGGCGAGCCGGCTGGAGGATTCGCTGGAGTTCGCGGCGGGCCTGTTTACAACAGGTCCAGAGCGGCCAGCCGTTCGCGGTAGCGCCGTCCGACCACCTGCGCGTTGTGATGGCGACGCACGAAGTCGCGTCCCGCGGCGCCGAGTCTGGCCCGGAGAGCGCCGTCCCCGGCGAGCAGACGCATGCTCCAGGCGGCCTGGTCCAGGTCGGGCTCGGCCCAATGCATGCCCTCGCCCCACGGGTACTGGCCGGGTTCGACGGCGATCGGGGTTGCCGGGATCGGAATGGCCGTGTCGGTCCGGACCAGTTCGTCGCTGCCGGACCAAGCGGTCGCGATGATGGGGCGTTCCAGCAGCATCGCTTCTGCGATGGTCCTGCCGAAGCCTTCCGAACGGTGCAGGGACAGGTAGACGTCGCAGAGCCGCACGAGCGCCAGGGACTGCGGCTTGTCTAGCGTGCCCGAAACCACCCGTATCCGGGGATCGGGTGCGCTGTGCCGGAGGACCTCCTGCCACTGCGGATTGTCCGCGCCCGCGTTCATCACCTTCAGAACCAGCCCGGCGGGCTCGTCTCCCCGCGGGAAGGCGCGGCGGAAGGCCTGGACCGCCGCCATCGGGTTCTTGCGGTCGAGGTAGGAGTGGGCGTCGAAGACGTACAGGAAGAGGCAGGCGTTGTCCGGCAGGCCGAAATCCCGGCGGGTCAACGGTGCGGCCTGCGGAAGTTCCACGGCCATCGGCATGTGGACGACCGGTATGGGAGCGGCGAGGCAGAAGGCTTCCTGCGTGAAGCGTGAGGACACCCAGATCTCGTCGACTAGACCGAAGGCGGCGCGCCACGCTTCCGGCCAACGGGGCAGTTCCCAGGGCCAATAGCCGATGGCGTACCGGCCCTGCATCGCCTCGCTCCCCTTTTCCAGGAAGAAGCGGACCGAATCGAATCCGGTGAAGCAGAACACGGTCGCGCCGTGCCGCAGATCCCCAGTGACATGACCGGCGACGCTGTGGTCGTTCCTGCGGGACTGGAGCCCATCCGAGCAGTCCGTGATCGAGAAGGGGACCGCGTTCGCCAGAAGTGAGGCGGCCATCATCCGCACATCCTCGCCGACCCCGAGCTCACCATAGGCATAGCCGACGAGGTTGCAGCCCCGCGCCGTGGGGGAAGGAACCCGCCACGCGGCCGGGCGTCCGGGGGAGGCCGGGAGAACCCGCCCGGTGAAGAAGGAAGGACGCTCGGCGCCGTACCATGCGCACAGGGCGGCGGCGGCATCCGCGCTTGCGGGGGCTTCGGGCGGCACCCCCGGAACGCCGGCCAGCCAGCAGAGCTGGGCGTGCCAGGAAAGCGGCTGGCCCCCGCACAGGATCATCCGCCCTTCGATGGCCTCGGCCCTGCTCTTGGACAGGAGGGGCCACAACGTCTCCTCGCGAAGCCCGGCGGTGTAGATCCAGGCCGTGAAACGGCGGCATCCTGCGACGGTCGACAGTTCGTGGGCGGCGTGCAGATCGGTCCGGAAGGACCAGACCAGCATGGCCAGATTGGTCAGCGGCAGGTCGCTGCGGTCGTCCTGGGCGGCCGGGCTGTCCAGCCAGTCCCGCACGCCGTCGGTCAGGACGTCGTAGAGGCCGAATTCCTTCAGCCCGTGGAGGAGCAGCCAGGCCAGAGCCCTGTTCAGCCCCCCGTCCTCGGTCGCCCGCATCGCCTGGACGACGTCGCTGCGGACATCCAAGACATAGGCCAGAATGCGCGGAACCGTCCAGGAACCGGGAGCCTGCGGAAAGGGAACAGACTCCCAGAAGACCCGGCGCTGTTCCTCGGTCACCGTGCCGCACAGATACTGCTTCCGCCCGAAGCAGAAGAACCAGATGAGAAAACGCTTCCGGGCCTCTTCGTCGTCCAGGCCCGCGTCGCCGCGCACGTCGCTGCGCAGCAGGAAGGTGAACCAGATCGAAGCGTCGAAATAGGATGGCCAGACCTGCCGGACGTGGCGGCGCAGGGCGTTGGGCGTGTCGGTCATCGCATCCATTCACCACGCCGCCGGTCGAAGCCGGCGGCGCCGGCTCGTCCGGGACAGCGCCTCAGTTGAAGACGGTTGCGGCGATCAGCTTCTCAAGAGCGTCGAGGCGCTGAAGAGGATCGCTTGCATCGACGGCGATGATCGCCTGGATGCCGATGCCCAGATGACGGACCTCCGGCGGATTGGGTTGGAAATCGCGATCGAGCGTCAGGGTCAATTGGACGTAAGGCGGCTTGCCGGCGACACGCACAGGCGTGCAATCGAAGCTGAACAGATAGTTCGACTTATCGCTGAAGTTGTATTCTTCGGATTCTCCGTGATCATTGGAAATGCGCAGGGTGGTGTTCCTGATCCAGGGCGGCAAGGTGAGCTTGAGGTAGACGCGCACCCGCTCGGGTACAGGCGCTTTGCCAGGCTCAAGAACAAAAGCGATCTGGTTGGATTTGCCCTGGCCCCAAATGCCCCAGGATTCCGGTGGATACCATCCTTGCGTGCAAATCAGGCAGTTCTCCGGATTCTGCCGCACCACGTCCTCGGTGCTGCACAGATCGCCGACGCGCTTCATGATCACGATCTCGCCACAGCGCAGGCGACCGGGCGGCAGAAGCGCCGTCGCGGTGCCGGCAGCCTCGAGATAGCTTTGGATTTCTTGGACGAACGTCGCCGACACCTCGTTCCAGGAGCGCGGAACAAACTGCGAGCGGATCGTGGATTCCACCTCTTCACGAAGTTCCCGGTTGAAGATGATCCGCTCGATCGTCTGCAGGCCATCGCTGACGTTGTCAGGATCGATGTAGATCGAGAACTGGTTGCCGACTTCGGGGATGGAGGTGGCGCGCGACGCAACGCACAACTTGCCGTATACGAGGCTTTCGCCGACCGGCAGTCCCCAGCCTTCGTTGTAGCTTGGGAAGACGGTGAACATGCAGTGCTTGTAGAGCGCCTCAAGTTCTGAATTGTCGAGGCCGGACATAATCTTGATGTGGCCGTCTAGATAGCGGGTCGCCTCGAGCTGGGCGAACAGATCATCCACCCGCCAACCGCGGCGCCCGACCAGAACCAGCTTGGGAATGGCGCTCCTCCCATGCTTCTTCAACAGTTCGCGCCAGATGCGGAACAGATAGAGGTGGTTCTTCCGGACTTCGATCGTACAGACGCACAGAACGTAGGGGCCGTCGATCGATTCGATGACGCGCAACGTGTTGGCCGCGTTGGACGGGCCACTGTCTGCGGAACCGCTGTTGCGCAGTTCGTGGGCGAGAAGAACCGGGCGGATCGTCTTCGCGCCTTGCTTGGTCAGGTGGTAGTATTGTTCCACCTCGTTGGCAGTATGACGCGAGATGGTGAGGATGAGATCCGAAAGCTGAGCGACCAGAGAAAATGTCTGGATAAAATTCTTGATCAGATTGATGTCGCAGTATTCCGGATAATAAAGCGGGATCAGATCGTAGATATAGACCCCGATACGGACACCCTTGCTGCGCAGGGCGGTCAGAAGATAAGGAATCTCCGGGAAAACCCAGAAAGCGCCGAGGACGAACAGCATGCTCCCGCTTACGATCTCCGCGGGCGGCAAGCGTGCAACGTCGGCGATCATCGTGACGTAGGAAACCCACTCGGCTTCAGGAACCAAGGCGTTGACGTCAAGACGCGCAAGCAGGGTATCCAAAGCGTTGTTTGGAACCTGATAGTAACGAACGCACTCTGGGGTCGTGACACAGAACTTATAACGGTGCCACTTGTTGCTTAGAATGGAGCGGATAATTTCACATTGGACACGCTGAATGCCAGAAACAGTCTTGTGATGCCTTAGGTAGAAAAGAAAATCAGAAATATCAATCCAAACGGTTTGCTCATGAACGAATGGAGCATCCGACTTAGAGGTTTCCTGGACCAAGGAAGCAATCGGTAGACTCATGGTGCTGTCCAATGCTGCGCGCAAGGCAAAACTGAAAGGAATTTGGCCAACCCCGGTGACCTCAACCTTCAATCCTTCGAGCGGTGTGGATCGCGGAATGGAAATAGTGAAGGCATAACGGCCATTTCCTTTGCCAGCCCGCTCCAGATCCTCGCGATATTGGTCCGCCATTCCCGAAGCAATCAGGGTGTCGTTGCTGTAAACAGAGATCGGGAGCGGCTCATTCGAGTTGAGTGCGCGAGCCCAGCCAATCATGACGCCATCGGAAACTTTATCGACATACCCTTCGCACTGAAGGTCGGCCTTTTCCATAAAGCCGTCAACGTGGCTGGTCATCGCGGTGGAGTCCTTTTACCGATTCAGCATAAAATTAGGCAGGAAGGCACTGGCAATTTGTATTGTATTTCATATAACTTTTTATTGTCAATGGCGTTATCAATGTGAACTGTATGCCGACTAGCTGCGGAAAGAAATTGTCACTGCCCACGCGTGACCTTACTAAGTTGTATGTCTAAACATAGGTTCAGAAAGAACCCTCATTTTGGGACTTGAACATTCCATTAACTATCTTCCGGGTTTCGGTATCGATCGTCATCTGTGCCGCAAATTCCATACCGTTTTTTGCGATCCGCTCTGCTTTGCTGTCGTTCTCCTGACACCAGACGACTTTTTCGGCCAGATCGGTCATGTCGGCGGACACCGGGACATAGTGAATCCATGGCTGCATGTCCTGATAGTACCACTCTTCCCAATCGGACGAGACTTTAAGAACGCAGCTCCCCATGAGGAACTTATTGAAAAGCCCCCAGGAGTTGGCATTGCCATCGATATCCACAAGATACTTGTATTGTATCATCCCGGACTGCGGGACATATCCTTTGAACAGACCCTGCTCAATCAGAGATTCATGGATTTCCTTATGATCATTGTGCGTCAAGGCTTGGACGACATCGGTGATGCCGGCGTCCAGCAGATCCGGATGAGCGCAGGAGACGGCGCAGAGCTGGTAGCGGGGCAATCTTGGGAGGTCGGCCATCGTCAGATTCAAGAGGCCAGTGGAACTCCCCCGCCAGAACGCCTGCGGCTTGCGCTCTTTCCATGGAACATGAACGCTGCGCACTTCGTCCCGGAAGGCTGCGTAGGCGAGGCTTGTCATGAAGTATTCATCCGGGAAAAGGCAAATGTTCTGAAAACCTTTCCGGCGCTGGTAGGCGATGCTGTGCGGGATGTTGTCGGACATATCGCCGACCTGAAAGACCCACTCGAATGTGTTTCCCGGCGCGACGCCGAGGCGCTGTGTCAGATCAAATTGCGAAATGGTGTTCTTTGCGTAACGGCGTAGCGCAAAAAGCAGAAACGTCACCGCTTTCGAGAAGCGGGCGATGTGAACATTGGATTGTTCGGAAAAATCGGTTTCGTATGGAAAGATAAGTTGGGTCTGGGCATCCGCCGAGAATGACTGTTGGATAACGAACGACTCATAAATGTTGAGCCCTGGGAACCTGTCAAAGAAGTCCTTGTCGAATATGAAAGATACGTCTTCGCCGCTTACCGGCAGCAAGAACGCCGGATGGATGTCTGGCCTTGAATAAATATTGCTTAGAAGAAAGCCGTTCCTGCTCTGATCAGCGCCGGAAATCTGTTCGCTTCCAAGCATGGCTCAACTCCCATTCATAGGAAAAATAGCATACTACCAATGGCAATATAGTCTGGTGGATTCGGCAGGGCAAGCGTAACTCCCGCGTGCGGCGGCTTTTGCAGGCGGCATTTCCGGTGTGGCGGGCCGTTTCTGCTCTCTGGCGTTCATGGCGGTCCGCTCTGAGGGCAGGAAGCTTACCGTGTTATGCCGGTTGAACGGCGCTGACGCGGGCCAACTCGCTGGACACCAGGGCCGTGGCGATGTCTGGCATGGTCATGCTTGCCTTCCAGTTCAGAAGGGTGCGTGCCTTGTCCGGGTTTCCGACGCTCCGGTCGATTTCCGAAGGACGGAACAGACCAGAATCGACATCCACATGCTTGCTCCAATCGAGACCGACGGCGCGGAACACCTCCGCGACGAACTCTTTCAGAGACGCGGAATGGCCGGTCGCAATGACGAAGTCTTCCGGCGTCTCGTGTTGCAGCACGCGCCACATGGCGTCGACATATTCCGGTGCCCATCCCCAATCGCGGTGGATGGAGATGTTGCCGAGACGCAAGCGCTCCCGCTGCTGGCCGTTGGCGATGCGGACGGCGGTGGAAACGATTTTCCGGGTCACGAAACGCTGCGGGCGTAGCGGGGACTCATGATTGAACAGAATGCCCGAGCAGGCATGGAGGTTGTATGCTTCGCGGTAGTTGGCGACGGTCCAGAAGGACGCCGCCTTAGCCGCCGCATAAGGGCTGCGTGGGTGGAAGGGTGTCGACTCGTTGGCAGGCTCGGGCGTGTTGCCGAAGCATTCGCTAGACCCCGCGTTGAAAAGCTTCGCGGGATGCTCGAGCATCTTGAGGCATTCAAGGATGTTCAGCGTGCCGACGGCGATGCTCTCGAACGTCTCGACCGGCTGGTCGAAGGAGAGGCCGACCGACGACTGCCCGGCGAGATTGTAGATTTCGTCCGGCCGCACCTTCCTAAGAACCCGGAACACGCTGCGGAAATCGTTCAGGGAAAGGGAGTGGGTCCGGATCTGGTCACGGATGCCGAGGGACTGCAGGCTGTCGAACGCCCGAACCTGATCGTCCCGGGACGTGCCGTGGATCTCGTATCCCTTTGCAAGCAGAAGCTTGGTCAGATAGGCCCCGTCCTGGCCGCCCACTCCCAGGATCAATGCAACCTTGCTCATATCGAACCTCGCAGGGAAACGGGCTTGCACGATCAAACGCGCGCAGACGGAACGCAAAGAGGGACGCGCGCCTTCCGGTGGCCGTGGCCACCGGAAGAGGACGGTGATCCTGGCGGATACGGCCTTAGTCGGAGCGGCCGTACCGCTGCTGCTCGCCCTTCAGCAACTCGACGTCGGCGGTGACCATCTCGCGGACCAGATCCGGGAAGGAGGTCGTGGCCGTCCAGCCGAGCTTTTCCTTGGCCTTGGCCGGGTTGCCCAGCAGCAGGTCGACCTCGGTCGGGCGGAAGTAGCGGGGATCGATCTCGACCAGCACCCGGCCGTCGCGCGCGTCCACACCCTTCTCGTTCACGCCTTCGCCGGTCCACTCGATCTTGCGGCCGACATGGCCGAAGGCCAGCTCGACGAACTCGCGGACGGAGTGGGTCTCGCCGGTGGCGAGCACATAGTCGTCGGCCTGCGTCTGCTGCAGGATGCGCCACATGCCTTCGACATAGTCGCGGGCGTGACCCCAGTCGCGCTTGGCGTCGAGGTTGCCGAGGAACAGCTTGTCCTGCCGGCCGAGGTCGATGGCCGCCACGGCGCGGGTGATCTTGCGGGTGACGAAGGTCTCGCCGCGGATCGGGCTCTCGTGGTTGAACAGGATGCCGTTGGAGGCGTGCATGCCGTAGGCTTCACGGTAGTTCACCGTGATCCAGTAGGCGTACAGCTTGGCCGCCGCGTAAGGGCTGCGCGGGTAGAAGGGGGTCGTCTCCGACTGCGGCGTCTCCTGCACCTTGCCGTACAGCTCCGACGTCGAGGCCTGATAGAAGCGGACCTTCTCCTCCATCTTCAGGATGCGGATCGCTTCGAGCAGGCGCAGCGTGCCGATGCCGTCGGCGTTGGCCGTGTATTCGGGCGTCTCGAAGCTGACCTGTACGTGGCTCTGGGCCGCCAGATTGTAGATCTCGTCCGGCTGGATCTCCTGGACGAGACGGATCAGGTTGGTGGCGTCGGTCAGGTCGCTGTAATGCAGCCGGAACGACACGTTCGGCTCGTGCAGGTCCTTGTACAGGTGGTCGATGCGGCCGGTGTTGAACGAAGACGAGCGGCGCTTCGTGCCGTGGACCTCGTAACCTTTCGCAAGCAGAAGCTCGGCCAAATAGGCGCCGTCCTGGCCCGTGGCTCCCGTGATCAGGGCAACCTTGCTCAACTCAATTCTCCTACCGGTTCAAAGTTTCCTGGCAGTCTGGCTGCCTGCCCCAAGAGACGACGGACGTCGTCAAGCGCGTGCGTAGCTGTCGTCGAGCCGCACGATGTCGTCTTCGCCCAGATAACCGCCGGACTGCACCTCGATCAAGTGCAGAGGCACCTTTCCGGGATTTTCCAGCCGGTGCACCGTGCCCATCGGGATGTAGACGGACTGATTCTCGTAGACGAACACCTTCTCCTCGCCGCGGGTTACCAGCGCCGTGCCTTCGACGACGATCCAGTGCTCGGCGCGGTGGTAATGCATCTGCAAGGAGAGCTTCTCGCCCGGCTTGACGGTGATCCGCTTCACCTGGAAACGGTCGCCGCGGTCGACGCCGCGGTAGCAGCCCCAGGGGCGGTGAACGGTCGTGTGCAGGGCGTGCTCGTTGCGGCGGTCGGCCTTCAGGCGCTCGACCACCTGCTTCACCTCCTGGGCGCGGTCCCGTTCGGCCACCAGCACGGCGTCGTCGGTCGCGACGACCACGACGTTCTCCACACCGACGACCGCGACGAGAAGGCCGTCCTCGGAGCGGGCGTAGACGTTGCGCGCGTCGCTTAGGACGACGTCGCCCTTGGTGGCGTTGCCTTGGCCGTCCTTCTCGGCGATGTCCCACAGGGCCGACCAAGCACCGACGTCGCTCCAGCCCATGTCGACCGGCACGACGGCGGCGTGGCCGGTCTTTTCCATGACGGCGTAGTCGATGGAGTCGGACGGCGAGGCGGCGAAAGCCTCTGCCCCGACGCGCAGGAAGGTGAGGTCGCGCCGCGACGCCGCCAGGGCGCGCCGGCAGGCGTCGACGATCGCCGGATTGAACCGCTCAAGCTCGGTGAGGTAGGCGGCGGCGGAGAGCAGGAAGATGCCGCTGTTCCACAGATAGGAACCATTGGTCAGATAGGATTCGGCGGTCGCCTGGTCCGGCTTCTCGACGAAGCGCTCGACCGCATGGACGCCGTCATGGACGCCGAGGGGCGTGCCCGCCTTGATGTAGCCATAGCCGGTTTCCGGCTGGGACGGCGTGATGCCGAAGGTGACGAGCGCTCCAGCGGCGGCGGCGGACGCCGCCTTGCCGACCGCTTCCAGGAAGCGTTCCGGGGCGGTGATGACGTGGTCCGACGGCATCACCAGCATCAGCCCGCCGTCCGGCGTCTCCTCGAGGATGCGCAGCGCGGCGAGGCACACTGCGGGGGCGGTGTTGCGCGCGACCGGTTCGAGGATGATGTCCGCCGGTTCCACCGACGTGGAGCGGAGCTGCTCCGCCACGATGAAGCGGTGTTCCTCGTTGCAGATGATGAAGGGAGCGGCGAACCGCTCGCCGGAGACGCGCTTGGCCGTCTCCTGGATCATGGTCAACTGGCCGGCCAAAGGCAGGAACTGTTTCGGGTAGGACGAGCGCGACAGAGGCCACAGGCGGCTTCCCGATCCCCCTGACAGGATAACCGGAGTGATGATCCTCGCCGGAGAGACGGCTGTCATTTTCAACCCTTTCGCTTCCTTGCTCATGTTGCCGACGATCGTGCTTTCACGGACGAAAACTTAATGGGTTCGGATGGGATACTGTAACTTCTATTAAGGATAAATTAACGACGATTGGCACCCTTTGCCTGCCGTGTTCTGGCAGGAGCGAAGGCTTATGGCGTATGCTTCATCAGCGCAACCCTGTTTCGACGCATGAACTCGCAATGCTCCAAAGGGGGCATCAATTACGGGCCTGAAATATTTCTTCCGCCTAAATCCCCTTTTTTGGTGCATCTTTTAGAAGATTCGTTCCTGATGCTGTCAAGCAATATCTATTGCACAGCACAATCCCAAAGCTCGTCACGCCTAGCCTGCGCCTTCCGGACATATGCTTGTAAAGCATTTCAAGAAGAATCGTTGAATGGGGGGAGTGATCGCGCCATATGACGCGGGAGCCTCCTACATTCAATTCGCGATTTCCGTACCCAGCGTGCTTCCTGATGGATATCAGAGGGGCAGATGGCTGGTTGGCTTCCTTTCGATAAGCTGGAAGGTTTCCCAGAGGCCGGCATTTTCCCGGTTTCTCGTCACTGCTGATTGGTCGGCCTCGGCGCACAAGAAATTTCCATTCTTGGAAAGGCTAAATTCCTTCCCGGATTTATGTACCGATACCTTGTACCCATGGAGCGGTCCGTGATTGATCGTGCACTCGTTGAGAAGAACCTCGCTGTCTATTGCGACATGAGGAAGATCATTGTGTGTTATGGCTCTTGCAGAGGAGTGTCCATTGACGGATTTCGACTGCATTATTTCTCCATTGGGACCGATGGACAGGAACGTCCCATGACAGGTCTGGATGAAATAACCCGAAGAATCGCCCGGGACCGGATTCGATGGACTTTCGCCAACGCAAATGCCTTCGCGCTCTTCGCGCGGCTTTTCCGTTTCTTCAAGAAAACAGGATAGGGTGATGGGCTGAAACGTGCACCATGCATTATAATTGTTCGGAGCACCGGGCGCCATTGTCACGCTGAATTCCAAGTCGATGTAAATGGAATCTGTCGCAATGTCCGTTACCGCATCAGTCGCGGCGCCGGGCTCCAGGCGGAATTGCGATTCCTTGAAGGCGCCGTCACCATCGCTCTCTCTCCAGCGAACGATGAAATCGACGGCATGAGCCGCCTCTGCCTTGAGGGCCAGACCGCAGGACAACCGGGATGTGCCATAAGTCGGAATGCCGTGGAAGCGGCAGGCGATCTCTTCATGCCCCCATGTCGGGTTCATGAAGAGAGCATCGTCCGAGAGTTTGAAATAATCATGTTGAGGAACGTTACGAGACTCTGGGCGAAATGCATCGCGATATTTGAGGATATCGATGGATGTTTTGGCGTTTGTCCCGGCCTCTTTGGAGAGAGTGGCTTCCAGGACGGCCTCCAGAACAGCAGACCGCTTTTCGCCCTGAAGGGCCTTCGACTGCACAATGGCATCGACCTTGTTGCGCCAGTTGGCGAAAATCGCGGGGTTGTTGGTTGCCAGAATGTCGAGGGCCTTGGCATCCATCTGGCCGGACCAAGCCATATTTCCGAACAGGCGGGGCGCCGAGTAGTAATATACCTCAAGCGCGTACCGGTCCCAGGCGGATTTGTCGCCGTCACGATAGGCCATGATCGGACGGTTTACATAGCATGACTTTCCGTCACAGGCCGCATTCAATGAGATCGCCAACGGCGAGATGAAGTATCCCAAAGCAAAACGCTGGGCCTGAAGGCTGAGAGGCTTGCGCCTGACGATTTGGCTGCTGACGCGAAGATATTCGAAGCCAATGACATGCACGGACTCGTCACCGTTCAGAAGAAATCTTTCTTCCTCGGAAGGCGGGTGGTGCAGGCGTTGGGCTTTGACGGTGCGGACCGGGAAATCTATGTTGATAGGATTCAGATAGATGTTGCTTACCTTATCATTCCGGTACGTCTTGATAGTGTCCATTACATAAGAAATGGAGCCGGGCATCAAAAGATCGTCATCCCCAATGATCCATTGAAACTCGCTGTTCCCCTCAAGATAAAGGGAAACTATGTTCAGATCCGGACCGACATTGTTGTGATGCCTTTTGTACTTAAGAAAAGGGAAAATCGGGCCGAGTTCCCTTACCAGATCCTCGTTGTTCGGGTTTCGTGAATTGTCGTGAATATAAACGTCGATGAATTCCTGAAGTCCGCTGATCTGATAACAAAGCTCGCAAATAAGCTGCCGCACTTCGGCATGCCGATCGAAGACAGGGACGCCGATGCTCAGGAGATTGGTCGTCTTCCGGGGCGCGCAGGGACGTCCGGCCTGGAGAGCCTTTTCGACGAAGATTTCGGAGAGCAACAGCTCTCGGTTGATTTCGGCGATTGTCCGGCCCGAATCCCTGTCCAGGATCTCGGAAAAGCGGTCATGAGCCTCTTGCAGCCGCCGCTGGTCGCGCAGAGCGAAGGCGGATTCCAGGGCGTCATCAAGGTTCATGGTTTCCATGGTCGAACACACCAAATACAGGAATGCGAGGGATGCAGGACGGTCGAACCGAAGCGTGAGCGGCGCCCGGAAGGCGCCGCCCCGGCTCGCCGGTGGCTCAAGCCCCCTGGTGGTTCAGGAACCAGGCGTGCTTGTCCGGTTGCACGAAGAAGAAGTTGGTCTGGACGGTATCGTCGGTCATCTCGCGAAGCTGGACGAGCTTGCCGCCCTCCAGCATCCAGCATTCGTAGCCGACGCCGGCCAGCAGGCGGATCACCTCGTTCGGGTGGTAGCCGAACGGCGCCGACCACTTGCGCAGCAGCTCCAGGAAGATCAGCGGACGGCTGGCGGCGATGATGTCCATGCCGCCCTGAACGACGAACAGCTCGGCCCCTTCCACGTCGCACTTGATCATGTCGATTTCGGAGACGCCGTTGCGCCGGCAATAGGCGTCGAGCACGTCGATGGCGACTTCAACCTTGGTGCAGTCCTGCTCCGGATGCAGGTTGCGCAGCGACGCCGCGTCGGACAGCGGCGGCACATACATGACCAGCGTGTCCGGCTTGTTGCCCAGGCCGCAGTTGTTCAGGCGGACCATGTCCTGCATGCCGTTCAGCGCCACGTTCGCCGACAGCTTGGCGAAGGTGCGGGGCACCGGCTCGAAGGCGTGCAGCGCTCCGCCGCGGCCGCGCAGGAGGTCGATGAAGTGGACCGCGTACCAGCCGATGTTGGCGCCGATGTCGAACACCACCTTCGAATTCCGGCAGCCGGCCAGCAGGCAGGCGCTTTCGGCCGGTTCATAGGCCCGGTAGTTCACCGAGACGGTGGGCGCGCAGCGGTAGTCCTCCGGGTCCCAGACGAACTTCAGCCCGTCCTGGGTGACCGCGTGCAGCGCCTCCGCCGTGATCTCCAGGCGGGCGATCTCGGACCCTTCCAGAAGACCGTGGTACTGGCGGAGCGCCAGGTGATGCTCCCCCATCTCCTGCCAGAAGGTTTCCCGGGGGATGCGGCCGGCGGTGAAGTCGGCCCGGACGTCGGCGATGGTCCTCATGGGGCGATGGTCCTCATGGTATCTGCGATCCCTTGGGAGGGGCCGGTCAGGCGGGGAAGGGCTGGCGGGTGGAGGTGAGCGCGCGCAGCGCATCCTCGACGGCGGCGGTGCTGACGCCGGCACGGTCGCGCAGGACGTCGTGGCTGGCGACCACCTTGGGGAAGCTGTGGGCCACGTTGACGGCGCGGAAGCCGTGCCGGGTGCCGCGGGCGAGCAGCAGTTCCATGGCGCCGACCTCCAGCGGGTTGCCCGGATAGGCCTCCATCACCGTGACCACCGGGCCGTCAGCCAGCAGACGGTCCACGCAGGCGGTGGGGAAGGGCTTGATGACCGGCACGCTGACCACGCGCACGTCCGGGCCGCCCGCGGCCTTCAGCCGCTCCGCGGCGTCGAGCGCCTTGCCCAGGACCGCTCCGCAGGCCAGCACCGTGGCGTCGGCGCCGTCCCGCACGATCCAGGCGGGGTCGTCCACCGTCAGGGCCGGCGGCTCCACCGGGATGCCGCTTTCCCGCCCGATGCGGAAATAGATGGGCTCGTCCACCGGCTCCAGCGCGCGGAAGACCGCGTCCAGCTCGCCCGGCCCGCCGGGGCTGACCACGCGCATGCGCGGCAGGCTGCCCAGCAGCGCCGCGTCCTCCAGCGAATGGTGAGACGGCCCCAGCGTGCCGTAGGACAGGCCGGCGCCGATCCCGATCACGCGCACGTTGCCGCCCTGGTAGCAGACGTCGTTGCGGAGCTGCTCGACGCAGCGCAGCGTCACGAAGGGCGCGATGGAGTAGATGTACACCCGGAAGCCCAGCATGGCGAGGGAGCCCGCCATGGTGGCCATGTTGGCTTCGGCCACGCCGGCGTTGATGAAGCGCTCGCCCAGCCGGGCCTGGATCTTCTCGATGACGGAGAAGCCCAGGTCGCCGGTCATGAACAGGGTGTTCGGGTCGGCGGCGGCGCTCTGCTCGACCAGGTCGACGATGCGATTGCGCATAGCGGGTCAGCCTCCGAACAGGGCGACGTCGTCCGCCGTCGCCGGATGATAGTGGGACGCGACCGTGTTCTCGATGCGCGGCAGGCCCTTGCCCTTGACCGTGTGGGCGATGATCGCCCGCGGCTGGTCGCCGCGCGGCGTCAGGGCGGCGATCAGGGCGTCCTCGTCATGGCCGTCCACCTCCACCACGTCCCAGCGGAAGGCGCGCCACTTGTCGGCGAAAGGCTCTAGATCCATCACGTCGGCGCAGCGTTCCAGGCTCTGGATCTTGTTGTAGTCCACCACGGCGGTCAGGCCGCCCAGCCGGTGGTGGCCGGCGAACAGAGCCGCCTCCCACACCGAACCCTCGTCGCATTCGCCGTCGGACATGATGCAGAAGGCCCGCGCCTTCGGCCACCGCCGCAGCCGGGCGCCCAAGGCGAAGCCGGTGGCGAGCCCCAGCCCGTGCCCCAGCGAGCCGGTGCTGGCGTCGATCGCCGGGATAGCGTCGGTGCGGGTGACGTGCCCCCACAGCGCCGTGTCGTCCTTCAGGTAACGGTCGAGATGTACGGTGTCGATCAGCCCCCAGGCTTCCAGCACCGAATAGCAGGCCATGGCCGCGTGCCCCTTGGACAGCAGCATCCGGTCGCGTTCCAGGACGGACGCCGTTTCCGGCCGGATGTCGGACACGGCCAGGACGGCGTTCAGGATTTCCACGCAGGACAGCGACGACCCCAGATGGGCCGAGCGCGCCTGATGCGACAGGCCGACGATGCGGCGCCGGATGGCGGCGGGGTCCGGTCGGACGGGCGAGGAACGGGTCACGACGGTCATGAATGGCTTTCCATTGGGGAGCCTGCCGGATGAGGGCTTGCGCGGTTACGCACGCGGTCGGGCAGCCTCTTCCTGCTCGAAACTGGTCACGGTGCGGCGGAACCCTTCGGCGATGCCGACACCGGGTTCCCAGCCCAGGGCGCGCATCCGGCCGATGTCGGGGCAGTTGCGCGGCACCTGGCTCGCCACATAGGTGGCCGCCCGCTTCTCCGGGTCCATGATCAGCGCGACGCCGCGTTCCCGGAATTCGTCCACCAGGGCTTCGGCCAGCCCGCGGATACTGATCTCCGCCCGGTCGTTGCCGACGTTGTAGGGCACCGCCGTCTCGCCCTTCAGCAGGACCGTGAAGAAGCCGGCGGTGGCGTCGGCGATGTAGCAGAAGCTGCGCGTGGCCAGCCCGTCGCTCTTGATGATGATGTCGCGGCTGGCCAGGATGTCGGACACGAAGTCGGCGAAAACGCGTCCGTCGTCCAGCCGCATGCCCGGACCATAGGTGTGGAACGGCCGCACGATGCGGGTCGGCACCCCGTGCTGATGGGACCAGGCCACGCACATGGTCTCGCCCAGCCGCTTGCTTTCGGCGTAGCAGGCGCGCACCGTCGCTGGGTCCACCAGGCCGAACTGATCCTCGCGGGTCGGGATCATGTCGTGGCCGACCTGACCGTAGACTTCGCTGCTGCTGAAGAACAGGAAGGCGTCAAGAGGCCGGGTCCGCGCAAGCTGGAGCAGGTTGTGCGTGCCCACCGTGTTGGCGGCGAGCGTGCCCACAGGATCGACCGAATAGTATTTCGGGCTGGCCTGACTGGCGGCGTGGACGATCACGTCCAGCGCGCCGTCCCAGGCGAAGGGCTGGGTGACGTCGTGCTGCACCAGAACCAGATCGGACCGCTCGCCATGATGGGCGAAGCGCGCGCGGGCGCGCGGCAGGTCGCGCACCATGCCCAGAACCGTCAGGGGTTCGGCGAGACGCCGGCGGTCGTTCAGCCGCAGCAGGGTTTCGACCATATAGGCGGGCAGCACGCCCGCGGCGCCGGTCACCAGGATGGTCTTGCCGGACAGGCGGTCCCATGGCAGATCCGCCGCGATGATACGGTCCAGATCATCGTTGATAATCGCTGTGATCACGCTGCGGCTCTTGCGAAATGGAAGAACAAACCAAGTTTTCCGAAACCATCGGGATATACCAGCGGCAGCATCGCCGCGCAAATGATAATCCGAACCGCCTCGTCAATATGTCATAGGTTTTGCGCCATGCATCGCAAGCCGAAATTCCGGCGTGCGTTTCATCTTTGAAACATCCCTTCGTTTTCAACCGGGGGAAGGCTGCGCCGTCCGGAAGCGCAGCCTTCTCCTGGAGCCGTCGTGGTGATACCGGCTCAGTGCTTGCGCACGAAGTTCCGGACGCACTCCACCATGTAATCGATGTGGGCGTCGGTCAGGCCGGGGAAGACGCCCAGCCAGAAGGTCCGCTCGGTCACGATGTCGGCGTTGGTCAGGTCCCCGACCACGCGGTAGGTGCGGTCCTTCATGTAGGGCTGGCGCAGCAGGTTGCCGCCGAACAGCAGGCGGGTGGCGATCCTGCACTCGTTGTTCAGGTGCTTGACCAGATCGTCGCGGCTGAAGGGCGTGCCTTCCCGCAGCGTGATGGTGAAGCCGAACCAGGACGGCTCGCTGTTCGGGGTGGCCTCCGGCAGGATCAGGAACTCCGCCAGATCGGCCAGCCCGGCCTTCAGACGGTCGAAGTTGCGCCGGCGCGCGGCGATGAAGTCGTCCAGCCGGTCCATCTGCGCCAGCCCGACCGCGGCCTGCATGTCCGTGATCTTCAGGTTGTAGCCTGCGTGGCTATACGTATACTTGTGGTCGTAGCCGAACGGCAGGTCGCCCAGCTTCCAATTGAACCGCTTGTTGCAGGTGTTGTCCTTGCCCGGCGGGCACCAGCAGTCGCGGCCCCAGTCGCGCATGGATTCCAGGATGCGGCGCAGCAGCGCCCGGTCGGTGAAGACCGCGCCGCCCTCGCCCATGGTGATGTGGTGGGCCGGGTAGAAGCTGAGGGTGCCGATGGAGCCGAAGGTGCCGACCGGCTTCCCGTCGTAACGGGCGCCCAGGGCGTCGCAGCAGTCCTCGACCACCCAGAGATTGTGCTTTTCCGCCACCCGCATCACTTCGCCGAGGTCGAAGGGGTTGCCCAGCGTGTGGGCGACCATGATGGCGCGGGTGCGGTCCGACACGGCCGCCTCGATGCGGTCGGGCAGGATGTTGTAGGTCGGGATGTCCACATCCACGAACACCGGCACCAGCCCGTACTGGAGCGCCGGGTTGACGGTGGTCGGGAAGCCGGTGGCGACGGTGATGACCTCGTCGCCGGGCCGCAGGGCCCGCTCCTTGAGCAGCGGCGAGCACAGGGCCGAAAGCGCCAGGAGGTTGGCGGAGGAACCGGAATTGGTGGTGAGCGCGTGCTTGGCCCCGACCAACTCGGCCAGGCGCTTTTCGAAGGCGTCGTTGAAGCGGCCGGTGGTCAGCCAGAAATCCAGTGAGGAATCGACCAGAAGGCGCATCTCTTCGGCGCCATAGACCTTGCCGGACACGGGCACGGCGGAGGTGCCGGGATCGAACGGCTGGGGAGCGTGGGCCAGCTCGGCATACTGCGCGACCAGATCCAGTATCTGCCGGCGCAGGTCTTCGGCAGTGGTTCCCGAAGTGGCGTCGTTCACGGCGGTCGGCGTGGTGGCACTCATACCGGCTGTTCCATTGCTAGGGCTTCATAAGGCTGCGGGCGCTCGCCGGCCTGATAGCTGGCGATCTGCGCCAGGGTGGTGTCGCGGACGTTCCGGCCGTCCAGGCAACCCCGCTGCCAGGCGATGATGGCGGTCAGCGCATCCTCGATCGTCCAGCGCGGGGTCCAGCCCAGGCGGGCGCGCGCCTTCGCGGAATCGAGCTTGAGCAGATGCGCCTCGTGCGGCTGGGCGCCGTCGTCCAGCGCCCAGGACGCGCCGTCGCCCCACAGGGCGCACAGCCGTCCGACGATGTCGGCGACGGTCCGCTCGCTGTCCGCGTCGGGGCCGAAGTTCCAGCCTTCGGCGAAGGCGACCCCGTCGGTGAACAGGCGTTCGGCCAGAAGCTGGTAACCGCTCAGCGATTCCAGGACGTGCTGCCAGGGGCGGATAGCGTTCGGAAAGCGGATGGACACCGCTTCGCGCCGTTCAAAGGCCTTCAGCACGTCGGGAACCAGACGGTCCCGGCTCCAGTCGCCGCCGCCGATGACGTTGCCGGCACGGGCCGTCGCCAGCCGGCAGCCCCGGTCGGGGTGGGCCGGGGTCGCAAAATAGGAACGCCGCCACGCCGCGGCCAGGATCTCCGCACAGCCCTTGCTGCTGCTGTAGGGATCGTAGCCGCCCATCGCCTCGTCCTCGCGGTAGCCCCACAGCCACTCGCGGTTCTCGTAGCACTTGTCGGACGTCACGACCACGACGGCGCGGACGCTGTCGCAGGCGCGCACCGCCTCCAGCAGGTTGCCCGTGCCCATGACGTTGGTCGCGTAAGTGCCCAGCGGGTCTTCGTAGGACAGGCGCACCAGAGGCTGCGCCGCCAAATGAAAGACGATGTCGGGACGGAACTCGCCCACCGCCCGGCGCAGGCCGTCGGCGTCGCGGACGTCCGCGATCAGGCTGTCCACTTCCCGGTCGATGGCGGCCAGGGTGAACAGGCTCGGGGTGTCCGGCGCCAGGGCGTAGCCCCGCACCCGGGCCCCCAGGCTGGACAACCAGAGCGACAGCCAGCTTCCCTTGAAACCGGTATGCCCGGTCACGAACACCCGCTTGCCGTTCCAGAAGGAGGCGGTCATGGTCCGGGTCACTTCCACAGCCGCCAGGGTGCTTGGCCGGATGCCCACAGCCCTTCCAGCAGGTGCTTGTCGCGCAGCGTGTCCATGCACTGCCAAAAGCCGCCGTGGTGGTACGCGGCGAGCTGGCCCATTTCGGCAAGCTGGATCAGCGGCGCCTGTTCCCAGACCGTGCCGTCACCTTCGATCAGGCCGACGACCTTCTTGGACAGAACGAAGAAGCCGCCGTTGATCCAGCTTCCGTCGCCGTCCGGCTTCTCCTCGAAGGAGCGGATGCGGCCGTCCTGGATTTCCACGGCGCCGAAGCGCCCGGGGGGCTTGACCACCGTCATGGTGGCCTGAAGGCCGTGCTTGCGGTGCAGCTCGATCGTCGCCCCGATGTCGACGTCGGCGACCCCGTCGCCATAGGTCAGGCAGAACGGCTCGTCGTCGCCGAGGTAATTGGCGACCCGCTTGATGCGCCCGCCGGTCATCGTCTTTTCGCCGGTGTCCACCAAAGTGACGCGCCAGGGCTCGGCCGTCTTTTGATGAACCTCCATGCGGTTCTCGCTCATGTCGAAGGTCACATCCGACATGTGGAGGAAGTAATTCGAGAAGTATTCTTTGATTGTGTAGCCTTTGTAGCCAAGGCACACGATAAAGTCATTAACACCGAAAGAAGAATATATCTTCATAATGTGCCACAAAATGGGCTTTCCGCCCACCTCAACGAGTGGCTTCGGGCGAATGTCCGTTTCTTCACTAAGTCGAGTACCCAAACCACCTGCCAGAATGACTGCTTTCATGGCTGTTCTCGCCAATTGGTTCGGTGGATGGAGTGTTACCCCATCCTTTCCAAGAAACAAAATAAAATCCAGCCGAATCCGCCGAGGGGGCGTAGGCTGAATGGGGGACGCGGATCTATAGCCGCAGCCCCGGTCGGAACACAAGTGATTGGCGTGTGACCAGCGGCGTCCGCTGTCAGGGCCCTCGAAATGTCACCCGCGACGAAGCCCGCCGATGGAGTTCCATCGGCGGGCGTCAATCATCGGTAACCGGCATCGGCAACCGGTCAGGAGCCCAACCAGACCGCCAGATAGTCGGTCCCGTTCACCGTGCCGGGCATCGCCGTCAGAGACCCCACGGACTTGCCGCTCAGCGTCAGGCTGGCGTCGGTGTGGCCGTCGCCGTTGAGATCGATGTGGGCCGTGGCGCCCGTGAAGCCGCCGGCCCCGCCCATCTCCGCCCAGGTGATGGCCGATTGCCCGGGCTGCCAGCCCCAGACGGTGACGATCTCCCCCGCCTCCAGGTCGGTCACGGTGGACCAGAGCGGTTCGCCCGAGCGGGCGTCCAGGAAGAAGGTGTCGTGGCCGGCGCCGCCGGTCAGGAAGTTGGACCCCGTGCCTCCGTCCAGCACGTCGTCGCCGGCCCCGCCGTCGATGGCGTCCATGCCGCCCTGGCTGTTGATGAAGTCGTTTCCGTTTCCGCCGACGATCGCCTCGCCGTCGTCGCTGCCGATCAGCTGCCATTGCAGGGTCTGGACCGGCCCGGAGTAGGTCGAGGCCTCCTGGAGGATCTGCCGTCCCGATGTGCTGTTGGCCACCCCGAAGAAGGTTCTGGCCACCGTGCCGGGGGTGGCGTCCCGGCTCAGCGCCAGGGTCATGTCGCCGAAGGAGAGATGTTCGATGCTGCGCAGCGTGTTCGTGCCCTGCGGGCCGTCCACCGTCACCTCGCCCGCCCCGCTGTGGCGGATGGTGTAGGACGCGGGTGCCCCTTCGAACACCGCCGTGTCGACCCCGTCACCGCCGTCCAGCAGGTTGTTGCCAGTCCCACCGATCAGCGTGTCGTCGCCGGCCCCGCCGTACAGGGCGTTGTCCCGTTCGTTGCCGATCAGGATGTCGTTCCCCGAGCCGCCGATGGCGTTCTCGATCCAGCAGTCGTAGGCGATGCCCAGCGTCCGGGATTCCATGTAGAAGCCGGCCCGCCAAGCCGGTCCCAGGTCGCTGTAGGAGCCGGGGCGCAGGTCGATCCGGGCATCGGTGGTCTGGTTGGCCCAGCTTATGGTGTCGTTGCCGCCGCCGTCCCAGACGGTTTCGAAGATCGCCTGGCCGGGCTGCCAGGAATAGACGGTGTCCCCGGCGTTGGTCGACATGTTGGCGCCATACAGATACTGGATGGCCGCGATGTCATCGACCATGGGGGTGGTCGGGAAGCGATCCTGCCAGTAGCCCATCCCCGGAGGCGCTCCGGGGTAGGACCGGTAGCTCATCGTGCTGTAGAGCTGGCTGTCGATGCCGGTGGGGGCGATCGGGAAGGCCCCGTACTCCTCGTGCAGGTGCTTCAGGCCGAAGGCGTGCCCAATCTCATGAACGATGGTTTGGTAGGTGTAGGAACCGGACGCCCAGGACAGGGCCGGGTCGGCGAAGAGGGGGCCGAACCACACGTCGCCCGCTTCCGGAATATCCGCCACTGGCAGGACCGTGTAGGCGGTTGCCGGGGCGTTGCTGCCTCCGAAACGGAGGTCGCCGCAGGACAGGGCGTTGTCGGCGACCTCGGTGCAGGTGATGTTTGCGACTGCCGTCCAGGTGCCGAGCGCTTGGCGGATCGCCGCCTGCGCCGTGCCGGACAAGGTCCAGACGCTTCCCGGGTCCGGCGTCAGATAGCCATCCCGATAGGCCGACAGGCCGGCGACACCGAAAGAATAGGTCAGGGAAATTCCTTCTCCCGGTTTGCTCCCTTCGCCCCATTTGTACCCAGCGAGCAATGAATCGATTTCAATACGTCCGCTTCCGGCGATTTCGGATACAGAAAAAACGTAATCCGGTGTGCTCATGGCTGCCGCCTTTGAATAAAAGAGGACTGTTCGTAAAAACAGCTCTTCAATTCAGGGACGAACGGCGTTTCTTCAATAAAGTCTAATGAGTTATCAACAAAATTGGCTCATGTTTGCGAAAGGGTGTTGGGGTTAAAAATTTGCTTCATCATGTGGATGCTTATCGAATTGTGAGTTGTAATGCGGCCGGATGATTGAATCCGGTGGATGATCTTTACTGGACGGGCTTTGCCCGTCTGAGCGTCTCTTCCGGGGCGACGGGCCGAAGGGGAGTGGTCCGTCCGGCGATGCCGCCCCCCATTCCTCTCGCGCGTCCCTCTTGCGTGGGCGGCCGCTTTTGCGGCCTTGTTGCCTCTGACTCATCCTTGGGATCAGCCCTTTGGAAGGACCGGAGAGAAACGATGGAGCGGGTGGACTGCGTGGTGGTCGGGGCCGGGGTGATCGGGCTGGCGGTGGCCCGGCGGTTGGCCCGTGCCGGGCGGGAGGTGGTGGTTCTGGAGGCGGCGGACGCCATCGGCACCGGCACCAGTTCGCGCAACTCCGAGGTTATCCACGCGGGCATCCACTACCCCACGGGGAGCCTGCGCGCGCGCCTGTGCGTGGCCGGGCGGGACGCGCTGTATGCCTATTGCGCGGCGCAGGGGGTGGAGCACAAGCGCATCGGCAAACTGATCGTCGCCACCGAGGAGGCCCAGCTGCCCCGGCTGGAGGCCATCCGCGCCCAGGCCGCCGCCAATGGGGTGGGCGACCTCGTCGCGCTCTCCGCGTCCGAGGCCACGGCGTTGGAGCCCAGCCTGCGCTGCGTGGGCGCGTTGCTGTCGCCATCCACCGGCATCATCGACAGCCACGGTCTGATGCTGGCCCTGCGGGGCGACGCCGAGGCGGTGGGCGCCATGCTGGCTTTCCTCAGCCCTCTGGAGCGTGCCCACCGCGCCGCGGACGGTTTCGAGTTGGAGGTCGGCGGCGCGGAGCCGATGCGCATCGCCTGCGGCACGCTGGTCAACGCCGCCGGATTGGGCGCCTGGAGCGTGGCCCGCAATCTGGAGGGCTTCCCGGCGGAACATGTGCCGCCGCGGGTGCTGGCCAAGGGCAGTTACTACGCGCTGGGGCAGGGGCGCTCACCCTTCGCGCGGCTGGTCTATCCAGTGCCGGTGGAGGGTGGGTTGGGCGTTCACCTGACATTGGATCTGGCCGGGCAGGCCCGCTTCGGCCCGGACGTCGAGTGGCTGGACCCTGCCGACTACGACTGTCCCGACTACCGGGTGGACCCGAAGCGGGCCGACGGCTTTTACGGCGAGGTACGGCGCTATTGGCCGGACCTGCCCGACGGCGCCCTGGTTCCGGCCTATTCCGGCGTCCGCCCGAAACTGAGCGGCCCCGGCCAGCCGCAGGCCGATTTCCTGATCCAGGGACTGGAGACGCACGGCGTGGCGGGACTGGTCAACCTGTTCGGCATGGAATCGCCTGGGCTGACCTCCTGCCTCGCCATCGCCGACGCGGTGGCGGAGCGGCTGGGCGGCTGAGACCGCCCCGTCGTCAGACGAAGGCGTTCTCGACCAGTTCGCACAGCATGTGGCCGGCGGCGATGTGCATTTCCTGGATGCGCGGGGTGTCGGTGGACGGGACGCACAGGCAGACGTCGCACAGCTCCTTCATCCGCCCGCCGGCGCCGCCGGTCAAGCCGACGGTGCGCATGCCGAGCGTGCGGGCGGCCTCCAGGGCGGCGACGACGTTGCGGCTGTTCCCGCTGGTCGAGATGCCGACCAGAACGTCGCCGGCCCGGCCCAGGCCACGGACCTGCCGGGCGAACACCTCGTCGTAGGAATAGTCGTTGGCGATGGCCGTCAGGGCGGAGGTGTCCACCGTCAGGGCCACCGCCGCCAGAGGAGCGCGGTCCCGGAGATACCGTCCGGTCAGCTCCGCCGCGAGGTGCTGGGAATCGGCGGCCGACCCGCCGTTGCCGCAGAACAGCACCTTGCCACCGCTCCTCAGCCCGTCGATCATCAGCCCGGCGGCGGCCTCGATCCGGTCGGCCTGCTCGGCGAAGGCCGCGAAGTTCCGGGACGTCTCAAGCAGGGCTTCGCGGACGCGGTCGGTTGCGGAGTGGCTCATTGTCGGTTCCTGGACGAATGCGGGAAGCGGGCGAACATACGACGGGGGCGCCGGTCGGCGCCACAGCCCTCTTCGAACGCCCGCCTTCCGTTACGGATGGGCCCGTTACAGGATGCCGAGCCGCTGCCACACCGGCAGCTTCTGCGGCAGGAATTCGGCCAGCCTCGCGGCGATCCGGGGGGCCATGGCGTTGGGATCGGAGATGGCGGAGCCGTCCTCGGCGAAGACCGTGCGCCCGAGCGTCTGCAGCGCGTCCGTCACGAAACCGCTGAGCGGCTGGATATCCACCGGCTGCCCGGCCAGCAGGCCGGCCAGGACGAGGCGTTCCAGAGAGTCCGCCCCGATGCCCAGCCCGATCGTGGGCGCGGCCAGGAAGAACAGGCTTTCGTCGACCAGCATGCGCCGGCTGATCGCACGGTTCAGCCGGCCGGCCGCCTGACGGCCTTCCTCCGCAGGGTCCACCAGGGGATGGACTTGGTTGGCGGAGATCAGAAGCGCCACGAAGCGGGAGATCGTGCCGAAATCGTGCCGCGCCATCTCCGGCAGCGCCGCGATCTCGCCGAGGCTCGGCGTGCCCGTGGCGAGCGCGTCGAGGATCGGCAGGCCGAGCCCCGGGTCATGGCGCAGTTCGCCCAGCGGAACTGGAACCGCCAGCCCGGCGCTCTCGCGCGGGACCGTCAGCGTGAAACGAAGCCGCCGGAGTTCCGCGGCAGCCTCCGCGGCGGGCAGCCGGTCCAGGCCGCGGATGAAGATGTCGCGGCGGAACACCTGGTTCATGGCGAAGTCGCGCACCGTCTCGGCCAGCGTCGGGTCGGCGATCTCCGCCAGGAGGGGCCGCAGTTCCGGGCGCACCGACAGCTCGTCGATGTTGTGTGGGATGTTGGCGGAGCAGGCATAGCCCAGCTTCGCCCTCGCCATGTCCTGCGCCACCTGGGCGTGGCCCAGCGGCTCCCAATGGGTGTTCAGATACTCGTGCGTCAGATAGTGGCGATCCTGCTTCGCGATCGTCTCGAGATGCTGTCCGGCGGTGGGGTTGGCGGCGAAATAGCCCGCACCGCCCTCGCTCAGCCGGCCGATGAAGCCGAGCGCCGCGTCGAGCTGCCGGTCGCTGCGGGCCGGATTGGCCGCCGCGTGCGCCAGCATCAGCTTCTGCAAGGGGATCAGCGGCGCCCAGCCGGGCATGGCGTTGTAGCTGACGAAGACCAGCCCGCCGGGCTTCAGCGTCTTCTCCAGGATGTCCACCACCGCCCGGCGATTCTCCGGGCTGACCCAGCTGTAGACGCCGTGCAGGACGATGACGTCGAAACCCTCACCGTCCTCTTCCGCCGGCAGCGCTCCGGCGGCCACCTCCTGGAAGCTGCGCTCGTGGAAGGCGACGTTGGACAGCCCCGCCTCTTCGGCCAACCGGCGCGCTCCGGCGACGTGCAGCGGGTTGAAATCGATGCCGGTGAAGCGCCCGTGAGGATGGGTCGCCGCCAGGATGTTCAGGGTCATCCCCTGGCCGCAGCCCAGCTCGCAATAGCGGAAGGGTCGGTCGGTGCGCGGCGGGCGGATGCCGTTCAGCAGGCAGACGTAGGACAGGTAACCGGGCGACAACTCGCGGTAGGCACCGTGGGTGTAGGCGATGTCGGCGTTGTAGCCGTCGCTCCACGCGCTCATTTCGGGGTCCTCTCTGCGGGGTTCCGTCCGGCGATCAGGTCGTCGATCAGGGCGAGGTGGCGGGGCAGGGTGACGGTGCGGAGGTCGTAGTTCTCGACCACCGTCCGCCGCGCCCGGTCGCGCAGGGACTGCATCCGGTCGGGATGCTCGAACACCTCGTCGATGCGGTCGGTCAGGGCCGCCCCGTCGAAGAAGTCCACCAGCAGCCCGTTCTGCCGGTCGCGCAGCACCTCTTCCACCGGGATGGTCGAGGAGCCGATCAGCAGGCAGCCCGCCGCCATGGCCTCCAGGAAGGACCAGGACAGCACGAAGGGATAGGTCAGGTAGACGTGGGCCGAGGAGACGCGCAGCACCGACAGGAAGGTGGGGTAGGGAACCTTGCCCAGGAAATGCACCCGTTCCCGGTCGATGCCCTGCCCGACCTCGGCCAGCAGGATGTCGCGGTAGCTCCGCCCGTCGGAGGCCGCCTGCCCATAGCTGACCTCGTCGCCGCCGACGATCAGCACATGGGCGTTGGGCCGCCGCTTCAGGATGCCCGGCAGGGCGCGCATGAAGACGTGGAAGCCGCGGTAGGGTTCCAGGTTGCGGGCGACGTAGGTGATGACCTCGTCCTTGCGGGTCAGCGTCAGGCCCGACGGCAGGCGCAGCCAGGCGTCGGGCGCCGGGGTGACAATGGTGGTGTCCACGCCCTCGTGGATCACGCTGATGCGGGGGCGCATGTAGTCGGGGTAGAGCGACCACTGCCAGCCGGTCGGCGTCTGGCCCCAGTCGGCGGCCTCGAAGCCCAGCGTGTTGATGACGTTCTTGGTGCGCACCCGCGGCCCGTCGTTCTCGGTGACCGGGACCGTGGGATCGAAACCGATGTCGGCCCCCCGCAGATGATAGAAGAACTCGAAATAGGCGAGCAGCGGAACGTCGGGCCAGACGTCCTTCATGTACAGCGTCTCGCCCCAGCCGTTGTGCCCGATCATGATGTTGGGGCGGAAGCCTTCGGCCTTCAGGCGGCGGCAGACCTCGTAGACGCTCTGCCCGTAGACGACCGCCAGCTCCAGCTCCTGGATGTAGTGGTGGGTCGTCGGCTTTGCCGTCCGGAAGGGCTGGTAGACCACGCGCTCCACGCCGGGGATCTGGGCCGGACTGTCGTGCGAGATGAAGACCACCCGGTTGCCCGGCTGGGACGCCAGATGCTGCACGATGTGCTGGTACTGGCCCGGGAAGTTCTGATGGACGAAGAGATAGTTCATCGCGTGCCGCCGATTCCGCAAAGAAGGCCCGCCATCCGCCGCGGGCCTGGATGAGCATTGCCCGGGGACATCAGCCCGCGGGGGAGTGCAGGAAGACGCCAAGCTCTTCCAGCGCCTCGGCCGGTGCGGGCGGACGGAAGGCCTTGACCTGCAGTTCGTACGCCTGGGCCCGCCGCCAGATCGCCACCGGCTCGAACCCCGCCTCCTGCAACAGCCGCCCCAGCAGGTTCGGGGTGTAGCCGCTGCGGTGGGCCATGAAGCGGTTTCCCGCCGCAAGGGCCGGACCGTAGCCGTAGACGACGTCCAGCGGCCGGATCGGGCCCTGCCGGCATTCATAGAGCGGCTCGTCCAGCCGGTCCTCGGCCACCAGCTTGGCCACCGCCTGCAGATCGGGCACGGTCAGCAGGAGCGTGCCGCCCGGCTTCAGCACGCGCAGGAACTCCCGCAGGGCCACCGGCACCTCGTGGGGGTCGAGATGCTCCAGATTGTGCGACGACCAGACCGCGTCCACCGACCCGTCGGGCACCGGGGTCATGTCCGTCATCGAGGCGACGATGTCCGGATCGACCTTCGGATCGATGTCGAGGCGCAGCTCCCGCCATCCCTCCGCCGGCAGGGAACTGCCGAGGATCGAGATGGCGCGCTGACCGCATCCGACGTTGAGGACGGTCTTGATGGGCATAGGTCTGGGGCCGCTCCGGACTCAGTAGGAACGCTGCTTCTCGACGAAGCGCAGCAGGACGCCTTCCAGGGCGTCGCCGATCGCGTCGGAGCGGCAGGGGCTGCCGTTCTGCCCGGCGGGCGACCGGTAGCCGCTGACGAAGGCGCCCTCATAGACGCAGTCGAAGCGCTCGGCCGCGGCGCCGCGCAGACGGATCGAGAAGCCGATCAGCGGCGTGCCCAGGCCGCGGCTGCCGCACATGCCGCCGCCGCTGATCCAGGGGGTTTCCCAGCCGTTGGCGGTCAGGCCCTTGTACTCCAGGTCCTCCGGCGCGATGCCCTCGACCGGGGTGATCGAGAAGGCTTCGATCCACAGCCGCTGCCCGACGGCGCCGGCCCAGTTGGAGTCGGGGAAGCGGAGGTCGCCCTGGCGCTGGATGTGGGCCAGGATCTCGGCACGGGGGCGGACGGCGGGCGGGGCCTGAACCGGAGCGCTCTGGATGGGGGCGCTTTGAATGGGCGCGCCCTGAACCGGCGCGGAAACCGGCACCGGGGCGGCGGCCTGCTGGGTCCCCGGCGTGTCGTCGATGCGGGCGAACTGGAGCGACAGGAGCGCGTTCGGGCGGTCGACGTGCTTGTAGGAAGACAGGACCACCGTCGCCGGGCCGCCCGACACCTTGATGACGATGGTGTCGCCCGGCTTGCTCAGCCAGTTGCCCGGCACGCTGCCGATCATCTCGACGCTGGTGCCGGCAGGGATGCCGGGGGACGGCGCGAGCTGAACGCTGGGCAGGGGGAACTCGCCCGCCGCCGTCGCCCCACCGCCATTCGTGACGATCAGGGAATAGAAGCCGGGTACCAGGGCCAAGGTCTGGGCCGTTGCCTTGATCTGAATGGGTTGTTGGGCTTCTGCGGACGCAACGCTGCCGATCATCGACGACCCCCCGTGGGACTGAGAAATTGAACGGCGGGCGTCCGGACCATCCGATTCCGCCGCCGGAACGCTTGGCCTGTAATTCGGCCGAAAGGAGAAAGACCGCCCGATTGCTACGCCATGCGGCGTATGAGCGTCAAGAATGCCCAGGAGCGTGTCGTTGATTGTCGCAGGCTCCAGCGATGGTGGCAGCAGATGGCCGCCGCCCTGCTGCCGGATGCGTTCGGACAGCGCCCCCAGATCGAAGGCCACCACCTCCAGCCCGGCCTTCCAGGCGGTGGACAGGGCGTAGCACCAGGTCTCCGGCGAGATTGACGGCAGGAAGGCGATGTCGGCCTGTTGCGCCCGCACCAGGGCGACCGCCTCCTCCTCCGTGAAGCGGCCGGTGACGAAGCCGTGCCCCGTCTCGAACAGGGGCGGGTCCTCCTCGCTGAAGCCGACGACCACGAACTCCAGAGGAAGACCGCGTGCGGCGGCGTCGCGGGCGCAGGCCAGCAGGACCTCGTAACCCTTCTGGATGCCGACCGCGCCGATCGTGCAGACGCGCCACCGCCCGTCCGGACCGCGCGGGGTGCGGGCGAGGGCGGCGGGGGGCGGGGCAACGTCCTCCCAGGGCCGGACCTCGATGGGGCGTGGGGCGATGTGGCGCAGCAGGCGCGCCGCCACGTCGCGGGTCGGCGCCGTCACCCGCCGTGCTCCGGCGGCCAGGGCGCGCGTGCGCCGGCGCAGGGCGCCCACCGTCAGCTCCGGGTCGGCGCGGTCGTCCGGGTCGGCGGTGCAGCGTTCGCAGGCGGCCAGATCCGGCTCCCCGCAATAGCGTCCGTCCTTGTCCACGAAGCTGAGGCGCGGGCAGATCAGGCCGTAATCGTGGATGGTGAGGTCGTAGGGCACGCCGAGGCGCCCGGCCAGATCGAGCACCGCGGCGTCGTGGCCCAGCAGATGATGGATCTCCACCGCCGCCGTTCCGGCCAGCCGCAGGGCCTCGGCCAGTTCGTCGAACTCCGCGCGGGTGCGGAACACCAGATCGCGCAGATCGGGCCGGTCCATCACCTCGATCCGGCAGCGGTGCTCGGGCGGGGCGCCGTCTTGCGCGTCATCCCCGCTCTCAGCCTCATTCTCGTCCTCGTCCTCGTCCTCGTCTTCGTCCTCCTCCTCGTCCCCGGCGGTTTCGGGGACGAGGAGGAGGACGCGCCAGCCCTCCGCGCGCAGCGCCGCGGCGCGCTCCTCGATGAAGCGGGCGACCCCGCCGCGTCCGGCGAGCGTCACCAGCAGGACGGCGGGCTTGCGCGCGGTGTCCGCCTCCTCCCCCCAGCGGGCGAGGTCGAGGCGGCGGCGCGCCACCATCAGGGGGTCGGCGGCGATGAAGTCCTGGACCAGCGCGTCGTATCCGGGGTGCAGCCGCTCCAGCAGGCGGCTGTTGCGCGCGGCGAGAATCGCCTTCTGCCGTCCGAAGGAGCGCCCGCCGACATGCGCCACGAAGACGTCGGCGGCCCCGAGATGGCGCCAGCCCAGCCGGCGCGCGCGCAGGCAGAAGTCGTTCTCCTCGCCATAGCCGCGCCCGAACAGCCGTTCCTCGAAGGGGCCGGTCTCCTCCAGGCAATCGCGCCGGATGTAGGCGCAGAAGCCGACCGCCGTCGGCAGGTCCACCCGCAACCCGGCGTTCACCGACCGGGCCAGCCGGTCGAGCGCCGCCGTTTCCGGCAAGGACGGCGGGGACGGACGCTCCGTGCCCGAGGGGTAGCTGAGGATCGTGGCGTCGTTGGACAGCGGGGTGACCGTGCCGACGTCCGGCGCCGACCAGGCCGCGGCGCGCAGCCGCTCCAGCCAGGGGCCGGCGACCAGCGTGTCGGCGTTCAGCAGCACGGCGTCGCGGTCGGGGTGCAGGGCCAGCCCGCGGTTGACCGTGGCCGGAAAGCCGAGATTCCGCGGGTTGCGGAGCAGCGTGATCCGCCCTTCGGCGGCGAGCGCCGTCAGGTCGCCGACGAGATCGGCGTCCGGGCTGGCGTCGTCGATGACGACGATCTCGCGCGGGATCCGGTCCTCCGCCGCAAAGACCGAGCGTAGGCAGGCCAGCGTCTCCTCCCGTCCGCGGTAGACCGGGATCACGACGTCGACGACGGGCGGCGGAGGCCGCAAGCGGGCCGGGCGGGAGGGAGGGGAGGCGACCGGGGTGGGAAGCCGTCCGGTTCCGCCGGGACCCGGCCAGGGCAGGGGGCTGCCGGCCAGCGGCTGGGCGCCCGGCCCGGCGGTGACCTGGAGAAGACCGGGGGACAGGCCGGCGGCCGGCGGGTCGATGAGGAAGCCGTAGCGCCCGCTCTCCACCCCCTCGGCCTGGGCGCCTTCCATCGGGCGGTCCGCGGCCACGGTCACGGAATGCCCGGTTTCGTCCTCCACCCGGACCGTCACGGACTGCGGCGGATCGCCGGGGCACCAGGCCCAGCCGGACAATTCCGACGCTTCTCCTTCGCCGAGCACGACACTTCCTTCGACCGCCGCGTGGCGCCGGGGGTGCAGGGGAGAGCCGAGCAAGGGCTCGCCGTCCAGGGTGACGGAGAGCGGCTCCCCCTCCAGTTCCGGGCCGACGGGCAGGGCGAAGCGGATCAGGCCGCTGTCCCGCTGGCCGTACCGCCGCAGGAACGAGGGACAGTCCATGGCGAGCAGCAGGCCCAGCCGGGAAGACTCGATCCGGACGGTGCCGCCCGCATCCGGAGCGCCCGGCGAATTGGCGGGCAGGGCTCCGGCGATCCGCAGGCCGGCGTCGGCAGCGGCCCAGCCGACGGCGTTCCCGGTCAGGACGGCGTGGTCGGCGAGATCGCCAAGCAGAGGAGCGGCGCTCACCGGGAAGCGGTGAAGCTGGCGCACGATCAGAGGGAGGAGGCGGTCCATCGCCCCCAGCCGGGCCAGGGCCTGCCCCAGGGCGATCGCCGCGGTGGGGACGGCGGCCTGCTCGGCCACCCCGGCCAGCAGCGGGACCACGTCGGCAGGCCTATTCGCCGCGATCAGCAGGGCGGCGAGGAAGGCTTTGAGAGCGATGTCGTTCGGGGCGAACCGCGCGCTGCGCTCGGCCCAGCGCAGCGCGCCATCGAGGTCTCCCCGCGCCAGGGCGCAGCGGGCGAGCCCGGCGGCGCCCTGGGAATGGCTGCGGCTGTGGCGCAGCAGGGAGCGCGCCACAGCTTCCGCCTCGGCGATCGCTCCATCGGCCAGCCGCTCTTCCAGGCGCTGCAGGTCCCGGAGTCGCAGGTCCTGGCGCCGCATGTGGGGGATCGGGCGGCCCGACGGATTCATGACAGAAGGCCCTTTGCATCCGCTTGCGCCATGCTCTGCGGCTCGGCCTTCCATGCCGAAAAAGAGAAGGGACATGAAGCGCATAAAAATGGACCTGCCGATCGCTCGGCAGGTCCACGAAACAACGCAGAGGTGCTTATTAGACGGCGAAGTTGCTGGCGGTCAGGTTGGTGACGCCGGCGACCGTGATCTGCGTGCCGTCCGACAGCGACAGGACGGAGTTGCCGCCGGTGACCGTGACGCGCGACGCGACCTGGGCCGCGGTGAGGCCGTAGCCCTGGACCGCGATGAGGTCGGTGCCGGCCTTGAAGTCGCCGATGACGTGCTTGCCGCCGCCGAAGACGGTGCTGAACACGAAGATGTCGTTGCCGTTGCCACCGAACAGCGTGTCGTTGCCGACGCCGCCGATGATCGTGTCGTTGCCGTTGAAGCCGCCGATGACGGCGTTGCCCGCCTTCGAGGTGTTGCCGATCAGCAGGTCGTTGCCCGCACCGCCGGCGATGGTGGTGTTGCCCGAGCCGCCGAAGATCGTGTTGTTGCCCGCCGCCGAAGCGATGGTGGTGTTGCCCTGACCGCCGGCGATCAGGTTGTTGCCGCCGGTGACCGCCAGGTAGGCGTTGCCCGTGCCGGCGCCGATGGTGGCGTTGCCGCCCGCCGCGAAGACGGTGTCGTTACCGGCCGCGAAGATCTGGTTGTTGCCGCCCACCGCGAGGATGGTGTTGTTGCCCGCACCGGCGGTCAGCACGTTGTTGCCGGCCGCGGCCACGACGGTGTCGGCGCCCGTGCCGCCGAGGATGGTGGCCGAAGCGCCCGCCACGGTGCTGGTGCCCAGCAGCTGGCCGCCCGAGCCGCCGACCAGGGTCTGGCCGGTGCCGGTGCCGGCCTGCAGAACGGTACCGGCGGCGTCGTTCGCGACGAGAACGTTGTTGTTGCCCGTGCCGCCCAGCAGGGTGGCGGCGGTGTTGGTGTTCAGCACCAGCGCCGTGTTGCTGTCGCTGATCAGGCTCAGCGTCTTCGTCGGCGGCAGAGCGTCGTCGCCGATCACGAGCGACTTCGTGTCCTTGTTCGTTGCGACGAGGCTGGTGTTCTGGAGAACCGCACCCGCTAGCGTGGACGCGGTCGAAACGTTATTGGAGATACCACCGGTGATCGTGCTCGACGTCGTCATATTTTTGGACCCCCGCCAAAGTGTCTAAAACTTTGCGCCTTATGGCATGCCTTGCGCTCGATATCATTGGTAACCCATTTTTGCAAGTGCGGAATGGAAACTGCCGATGGAATAACCACCTATGGGAAAGCAATCCGGATGGGCGATGCGCTCTACCGATAATATTTCACTTCGGTAATGGATGCCTGGCTTGCGCCGCCGCTCATCGAGAGCTGAAGAATCTCCCAAATCCATGCCGCTCCCGGCACAGGTGGGTGGATTTGTTCACCCTATTTGGCGAAAATGACGGCAGACCGGTTTCGCGCTACGCTTCGAGCGTTCCAGGAACGGTGTTCCGCCCTGCGGGACCATCCACCGTTCCCTGTTTGCAGCACCGCAGCCGCCGTGCCATTGTCCGAAGAAACATCGCCCGCGGCCATGCGTATCCTGCTGCTTTCCCGCTACAGCCCTCGGGGCCCCAGTAGCCGTCTCCGGCATTACCAATTCCTGCCGGCTCTCGCCGAGGCAGGGATTTCGGTTGCCGTTGCCCCGTTGCTGCCCGACTCCTATCTAGAAGCCCTCTACGCCGGGCGGTCGCGCCCGTTGCGCAGCATCGCCCTCGCCTACGCGGCGCGCATCCGCCAGATGACCAAGGCGGAAACGTTCGACCTGCTGTGGATCGAGAAGGAACTGCTTCCCTGGTTCCCTTACGGAGCAGAACGCTGGTTTCTGAAGTCGGCACCCCCTTACATCGTCGATTTCGACGATGCTTGGTTCCACCATTACGACCGCAGCCGCTGGTCCCTGGTGCGCCGGTTGCTCGGGCAGAAGCTTGACGCGCTGATGCGGCACGCGGCGCTGGTGACGGTGGGGAACGACTATCTCGCCGGAAGGGCCGAGTCGGCGGGCGCCCGCTCGGTCGCGATCCTTCCCACCGTGGTGGATCTCTCCCGTTATCCCGCCGCGCCGGGGCCGCGCGAGGATCTTCCGGTGGTGGGCTGGATCGGTTCGCCGATCACGGACCATTATCTCGATCTGGTCGAGGAACCGCTGCGGCGGATGGTGATGGGAAATGAGGCCCGGCTTTGCCTGGTGGGCGCCACCCCCGGCGCGCTGGGCAGTTTGCCCGCCATCCGCCAACCCTGGCGGGAGGACACGGAAACCCGGCACATCGCCGCCTTCGACATCGGCATCATGCCGCTTGCCGACACCCCGTGGGAACGCGGCAAGTGCGGCTACAAGCTAATCCAGTACATGGCCTGCGGCAAGCCGGTGGTCGCATCTCCGGTCGGCGTCAACCGCGACATCGTGGAACACGGCGTCAACGGCTTCCTGGCCGAGACCCCGGAGGAATGGGCCGGCGCGTTGCGCCGGCTCGCCGCCGACCCCCATCTGCGCCGACGGTTCGGGGCGGCGGGCCGCTCTAAGGTGGAGCGGCACTACTCCCTGATGGGCACCGTGCCGCGTCTGGTCGAACTGCTGCGCTCTGTAGCGCGGGATCAGCCGTTGACGGCCGCCAGATAGACGTTCAGAAGCCCGGAGCCCGTGTCCTGGTCGAAACGCCCGATCAGGTGGGCGGCGAAGTCGTACATTTTGTAATTGGCATGGGCGATGTAGGCCGCCTTGAGCAGCGCCGGAGCACCGAGCGCCGACAGCCGGTCGGTCGACTTTACATAAATGGCATCCGCCCACATCAGCTTGGTCCGGCTCTGCTGCTGCGGAAGCGCCGCATAGCCCGAGTGGCCGAGTTTGGTGAGATCCAGCAGCTCGAACCCGCGCTCGCGTAGGAACCGATCAATGTCGGCGAACAGGGGCTGGTCCTGATAAACCGGTTCGAACTCCACTTCCGTGTGAACGAACAGAACGCCGTCGAGCAGGCGCTCCGCCCCGCGCAGTACGTCCAATTCACCGCCCTGGACGTCGATCTTCAGATAGTCGCAGCCGTCCACCTCGGGAATGTCGTCCAGCCGGGTCGTCTCGACCTGCAGCCGCTTGACCGGCCGGCACATGTCGGCGAGCGCATAGAACTGGCGCAGATAGTCCAGGTTCGGTTCGAGCAGGGACGAGGTCGGGTCGAAGTGGTTGATCTGGAACGACGCCGGCCCGCCCTTGCCGATGAAATGGTTGAGCATCGTCACGCCGGGCTCGGCGGCGGCGCGTTTGTCGGCGGCGTCCTCCAGAGGCTCGAAGCCGATGACGCGGCAGTTCCCGGCGGCGAGGAGCGGCGCGTAGACATGGTCTTCCGACGTCAGCATCTGCGCCCCTACGTCCACGACCGTGACCGGCAGGCCGCCGACAGAATCCACCACGGTCCCGGGGAACAGGACGTTCAGGCGGGTGCTGGTCTCGGCGGACTCCACGACGCGGTCGCCGACATCCTGGCGGACATGATCCAGGGTCCTGGAAAGCGTGTCCACGCGGCTCTGGAGGGCGGCCCGTTCGCGGACGGCGAGGCTGTGCTCCCGCGCAAGCCGCAGATAGAGCGTGTGCAGAGGGCCGGAACCGGCCGGCCCGGCCACCCCGTTCCATTGACGGGCCAGTTCGTGGAACAGGGAGTCGGCATCAGCCATCACTCCCTCCGTCCCGGCCGGCTGGGATGCCGGGGCGTTGGCCGGGCTGAAGGATGCCAGCGTCGCATGCAGCCACTGGACCGCCGAGCGGAATTCGGCAAGCTCGGCATCCTGCTGGGACAGGCGGGCCGTGTTGGCGTCATAGCCGGCGGACATCCGCTCCACGTCCGCGTCCAGCCGGTGGACCAGCATCCCCATCCGGTCTTCCAGGCGACCCTCCAGGCGGCCGATGTCCGCTTGCAGAGCGTCCCGGAGCGCGGCCTGCCCAACCTCCAGCGCGGCCTGCCCAACCTCCAGCGCCGCCTGACCGGCCGTCTGCGCCGCGACCGTCTCCTTGAGCGACCCGATCTCGCCTGCCAGCCCGTCCGTACGGTTCTGCAGCGCGGTCAGTTCGTTCCGGATGGCGGTGATGTCGCCGATGAGCCGTTGAAGCTTCGGTCCGACGACCGGCATCTTCGAGATCAGGCTGGTGGTGACGCTCATAGGAATTGGGCCTTGATGTGGGAAATGGGCTTGCAGAGCCGGCCGCTCCTCCAGAAGGAGCCGCTCCCGCTTGCGCCGTTCGAAAGGCGCAACGTTATGATGTCGCCGCGGGACAGCGTCAACTACACGCCGCCGGCCCGTCATGCCATCTCAGCCAGCCAAGCGTTGGAGTACGGGGTGTCGATCTCCTTCAGGGCGAGCGTCTCTCCGGTGGAGACGTCGATCACCGGCATGTCGCCGATCAGGGCAAGCCGGTCCACCCCGGCCGCGTGGCTCAGATTGCCTTCCGCATCCCGGCTGTCGCGGTGGCGCGACGGGAACGCCTTGATTTCCTCAAGGTAGGGAAGCACCGATCCGGCCAGATCGCGGCGGACGAAGAAGGCGTTGATGCCGTTGGAGTTGGTGCCGAGGAACTCGTACCCGCGCTGTTCCGCCAGATGGCGGAGCGCGGCGATCGAGGCACCGAAGTAGAGGCCGCTGTGGTGCGCGGCGAAGCGGGTGAAGGTGGGATCGTACGGCACGACGACCGGCCGCGTGTCGCCCAGGATGGGGTTGTACTCGCAGATGATGATCGCCGGATCGACGGCCGTCACGTTCTTCCAGACCCAATAGTCGTTGCCGTCGATGTCGATGGACAGGATGCCGAGCGGTCCGCCGAAACCGTTGCCCTCCAGCAGCGTGTCGATGTTCTCCGCCGTGATGAAGGCAGGCACTGCCTTCAGATCGTGCATCCAGTAAAGCCGTTCGGCCTGCACGGTGCGCATGTGCTCCTCGCTTCCGTCCATCACGAGGCCGCGCCAGTTGCGGTTCATCAGGAGAAAGCGGCAGTTGGCCTCGTGGAAGTTCTCGACGCCGAACTCGACGAAGCGGGTGTTGGGAACCGGCACATGGGCCGCCAGCCAGTCGATGATTCCATCCTCGCCCCACTGCGAGAAGACCTTGAACTCGACATCGGCGAGGTTGCGTATCCGCTGGAACCGGGGCAGCGCGCGGCTGGCCAGCCGGCCGTTCAGGAGAAGCGCGTTCTCCATCGTGTTCAGCAGGTGATGATGGATCATGACGCCGTAGCCGGCGGCCTGGGCGGTCTGGGCAGCGATGCCGGCCAGCCGGGGCTCCAGGGCGGCGGTCACGGCGGGCACCATCGCATCGAATTCGGGCCCGATCCGCTCGGCCAGGGCGGCGACCAACGTTTCGAGCCGCTGTCCGTTCGCTTCGGCGCGCTGCGCGCTTTCCTCGGCGCGCCGTCCGGCCTCCTCGGCGCGCCGTCCGGTCTCCTCGATGCGCTGCACCGCGTCGTCCATGCGCCGCGTCCGATTGGACAGACCCCAGAACTCCCGGATCATGGCCGTCAGTTCGGATTTGATGCGCATGACTTTCTGCACGGTCGTCTCTCTTCGTCTTGTGATGAATCAGGCCGGCTGTCCGGCCGTCCGGTGCTCGAGGGCGTGCTGCACCTGCACCGCCATATCCCGGTACTCTTCCATGATCTGCTTGAGCTGGTGCATATACAGTTTATTGGACTGGGTCTTCTGTGACGCATGGACGCGGCTGCAGGCCAGCATGTCGGGAATATGGTAGGCGGTGGCGCCCGCCAGCCCCATGCGCAGCCACATCTCATAGTCCATAGCGTAGAACAGGTGCTGCTTCAGCAGCCCGCCCGACAGTTCCCAGATCCGCCGCGAGAAGAAGACTTCCGGCTGGTAGAAATAATGCCCGCGGTGCCAGGACCGCGTGAACTTCATCAGGTCGAGGCCGCTCAAAGGGGTCGGGCCGCCGAACGGCAGCGCGCAGTGGTGCCGGTACAGCTCCGCATCGCGGGTCTCCCCGATGCGCGCACACCCCCCGACCACTAGATCCGGGGCATGTTCGACGAAGGTCTCGGCGATCCGGACGAAGGACCCCGGCTCCACGAGGTCGTCGCTGCACAGCCAGTTCAGGACGTCGCCCGTGGTCCGGGCGAACCCCTTGTTGAGCGCATCCGACTGCCCCTCGTCCGGCTCGATGACCAGGGTCGACAGGTGCCGGCGGTAGCGCTCCAGGATGTCGGTCGAACCATCGGTCGAACCGCCGTCGATCACGACGTAGTCGAGGTTCGGGTAGCCCTGGCTCAGCACGGAATCGAGGCAGGCTTCGAGGAAATCCGCCTGGTTGTAGCTGACCGTGACCAGGGAGATCCGGGGCCATTCCGTCGCCTTGATGGGGAAGGGCGCGTGCCGGGAGGCCGCGGGAGGGATCATGCCGAAGCCGGCGCCGAAGGGCTCCATGTCCGGATGCTCCGCCGCCGCCGCGAGCGGCAGGACGATGCCGGGAACGGCGCCGCCGAGACCGCGCATCACGGCCAGCGTTTCCGGCACCGCGTCCAGGTCCAGAAGGACGATCAGGCCGGTCGCCCGCAGCCCGTCCGGAACCGCCATGCGGAACCATTCGAGGAAGGAGCCGGCCTGGGGGCGCCGCAGGAAGCCCGGCTCGATCCAGGCGGCGTCGGTGCCGTAGCCGGGGTCGAGCCGGACGGACTCGGCGCCGAGCGTCTCCAGAGCCGCCTGCAGCGCCTCGGCCACCGGCCCTTGTCCGACGATGCGCACCGGTTTGCCGCCGGCGGCCTTGTGGATCAGTCCGGCGAAATGGCCGGCGTCCCCGGCGGACGGCGGAGCACCCTCCAGAAGGCCGCGCAGGATCGGCAGCCGGCGCCACCAGGGCCAGGCGGCGCGGGGCGGCGCGGGGCGGCGGGACGGGGCGGGCCTCCGCAGGACCGCCGACGGATCGGCATGCCGCAGGACCGAGAGCGTGAAGCGGGGCCGTGTCCGGGGGATGCGGGACGGGAAGGGGATCGCGTCCCGCTCGATGTCCTCGTCGATCAGGACGATTTCCTCGTCGCAGATCCGCTGCAGCGCGTCGATCGCCGTGGTGTCGTTCAGCACCAGACGGAACGGAAGCGGGCCGCCCCACCCCTGCAAATCGAAAACATGCGGGGGCTGGGCGTCCGGGCGGCCCGGTCGATCGTTTGCACCCAGGGGCGGCACCGGATTCATGGGGGACTCACTCCACGTCGATGGCTTCGGCGGGGGTGGCCGCGACCGCCGGTTCGAACACTTCGAAATCGGTGTGCAGATCGGCCAACCCATAGAACTTCATCATCGGCTGATCCCAGAACACCAGGATCGGCCCCAGCTTGTCGTGCCGGTCGAGGAAGCGGCCGGCATTCTGGTCGTCGGTTCCGTGCTGCTCCGCCGTCGCCAGGGAGATCGAATATTCCCCGGGCATGACCGAGAAACGAAGCCGGAAATGGACCACCAGGGACGCGCCGGGCTTCATCGGTTCCAGGACGTGGCCGAGATTGCGCAGGCTGACGCCGAAGACGAGCTGGTTGAAGCGGTCGTAGACCTCGATCCCGACGTTCGGCTCCACGATGCGCTCGTGCGCTTTGAGCGCCAGCCAGAAATTCAGCGGCTGGGCCGAGCGGACTTCCAGGGCATCCACACCCGCATCGGTGCAGCAGCGGGCGCCGGTGATCTCCAGCCCGCCCGATCCGAGGCGGGTCTTGCGGTCCAGGATCGACTGGCGGTGGATCGTGTCGATCATTTCGCCCGGAGGCGCCGCCTGAGCCGCCTCAGCCGGCGCCTCGGCAGCCGCTTCCGACGGGCCGGCGGGCAACGGGGTGGCGTTCGCCTGATAGTAATGCATGACCGCTTCGTCCGGCGCGCCGACGAAGGTCGACCGTCCGCCGTCGAGGAGGACCGCGCGGTCGCAGATGTTCCGCACCGCCGACATGTCGTGCGACACGAACAGCAGCGTCGTGCCCCGCGCCTTGATCTGCTGGATCGCCTCGAAACACTTCTGCTGGAAGAACAGGTCGCCGACGCTCAGCGCCTCGTCGACGATCAGGATGTCCGGTTCCATGAACAGGAAGATAGAGAAGGCGAGCCGGACGAACATGCCGGAGGAATAGGTCTTCACCGGGCGGTCGAAGAAGGCGCCGATGTCGGCGAACCGCTCGATGTCCTCCATCCGCCGCTTGGCGTAGCCGGGATCGAAGCCATGCAGCTCGGCGCTCAGATCGACGTTCTGACGGCCGGTCAGCTCGACGTTGAAGCCGGTCCCGAGCTCCAGCAGGGCCAAAACCCGCCCGTTCACCCGGATCGACCCCTCCGTGGGGTGCAGCGTCCCGGTGATGAGCTTCAGCAGCGTGCTCTTGCCAGACCCGTTCCGGCCGATGATGCCGACGCACTCGCCCTTGCCGATGCTGAAGTCGATGCCGCGCAGAACCCAGTTGTCCTGATGCCCGCCGGGCCGGTCGCCGCGCAGCCAGCTTGCGATCCGCGCGCCGGCGCTGTTGTAGATCCGGAAGTTCTTGCCGAGGCCGGCGACCTCGATGACCGATGACGACGTCACAGCACATCCCTCAGATCGTTGCGGACACGGCGCAGCGTGACCAGGCCGAACGCGATCGCCCCCGCGGCCAGGGCCCCCATGAGCGCCCACTGGGACGGATCGGGCATGGTGTAGTAGAGCAGGATTGAGCGGAAGCTGGACAGGAACGGGGCGAAGGGGTTGACCACCGAGATCATGCGCAGCAGCCGCGGCGCCGCTTCCTCGGTGTAGAGGATGGGGGCCAGCCACATCATCACCTGAAGCACAACTGGAACGATCTGCCCCAGATCCCGGAAGAACAGGTTCATGCAGGCGAAAAACAGCCCGAGTCCGAACACCATGCCCAGCAGCAGGATCGTGACCGGGATCAGCCCGCCCCAGACCAGGGCCGGCATATGCCCCATCACGGTCGAGAAGGTGAAGAGGATCAGCAGCAGGATCAGGAAGGACAGCAGCGAGGTGAAGGCGGCCTTGGCGACGAACACCTCCTCGGGGATCGGCAGCTTCTTCAGGAAATGGGCGCTCTCCAGCAGGGCCGTGCTGCCGCGCCCAACGCTTTCCGTGAAGAAGAGCCAGGGGATCAGGCCGGACGTCAGGTACAGCGCCAAGCTGAATTCGGTGGAATGGTCCCCCCGCACCCGCACCGGCATGATGCCGGAGAAAACCAAGCTCATCACGGCGACCATCGTGAACGGATGGATCACGTTCCACAGGAATCCGAGCTTGGTCCCCGCATAGCGGTTCTTCAGATCGTTCAGACTGTTGCTGACGATGTAGCGGCGGTACTGGTAGAGCGCCCGTATCATGAGTCCTGGCCAATCGCCGTGGAAAGTTGCGCCGAGAAGAGCCGGTCGCCGAGTTCCTCGGCGATGCGGCGGCGGTGGGGGAAGGTCCAGCCGGGATCGCTCGCCAGCAACGGCTGGAGACGGTCCCGGGCGAAGCCGGCCAAGCGGGGATGCCAGCCGTACCGCTCCACCGTGGTCAGCAGGGACTGCGCGGCGTCGAGATAGCGGTGTTTCTGAAGCAGGCACATCTCGATCAGTTCGACGTAATAGCCGAAATGAACGGGAATGGTCTCCCCAAAGCCGTCCCGCGCGGCCACGATCCCTTCGCGGCAGGCGGTGACGATGCAACGGGCGATGTGGCCGGGGTCCTCCTCGGTCATGTCCAGCATGTGCCCGTTGGGAAGGCCCCAATAATCGAAATCGTGCGAGAAGCAGCCGAAGACCGACCGGGATTCCGACAGGAGCTGGATGTTCGGCAACGGACGGGCGGCGGTGGAGGTCGCCGCCACGGTACCGCCGCTGCCGGCACCGACGAACAGGGTGCAGGAATGGGTCAGCGCGGCGCTCTCGCGCAGCGACAGGGTTCCGCCATGGTGGGAATGCGGATGCCGCATGGACATCGGCAGATGCGTGGAGAAAACGAAGCTGGCCGAGGGCAGCTCCGCATAGACACGCTCCGCGATCTCCTGGGCGAGGTCGGGGGTGACGAAGGACTGCCCGCTCTTGGGCGAGCATTCGAAAAGGATGCGGTGCTCGTGGTTCATCAGGCCGGTCCGCCTGACGAAGTCCTCGACGCGCTGCTCCTCGTCCGCCGTCAGGACGATGACGTTCTCGATGGGCACGGTGATCGGCCGTCCATAGCTGCGCAGGATGCTCGGCCGGATCGTGCCGTCGAAGTTCTGAAAATTGTTGGGCCAGATTTGCGACAGGTACGCGCGGTCGAAGTCGTGGCGCAGCAGGCGGCGGGTCGCCTCGCGTTCGAAGACCCGCCACATGGTTTCCTGTTGCCCCCAGTCGCCGACGGGAATTTCCCAGACCGCGTCGATGTGGGGGTTGTTGACCAGCACCGGCGCGCATTGGGACGAGATCGCCCAGGTGATGTGGGCGTCCGGGAAGTCGTTGCGGATCTGGCGGGCAAGAATGGTCGTGTACAGGCAATCGCCGTTGGCGCCGAGCTGGCCGAGCAAAACGCGTGTCACTGGAAGCTCCTGTCGTCGGCGGACGGATGGGCGCGGCTGTGCCTTCAGCGCGGGGAAGCGGGGCGAAGCAACTCGACGATGTCGCTGATGTGTTTCTTAGGCCGCCGGCCAGTCTTCGCTTCCAACAGGTCGAGGGCGACGGAGAAGGCGGGTCCAGGGTCGCGAGGGGCTTGGCGTACAGCGATATGGCGGCTCCAGTCGAGCCCGTGGCGCGCGAAGACCGTCTCCACCGCCGCCCGGCCGGTCCAGGTGGTGCCGCTGGCCATCACGAAATCCTCGCCCGGAGCCTTTTCTGCAATGTCCACGGCGATGTCCATCAGCTCCGCCGCGCAGCTCCAGTCACCGTGGAAGTCCAGTGTTTCGACCTCCAGACGGAAAGCCGGGTCGGCGAGCGCGCGGTCCAGAGCCTCGGCGATGCGCGGCAGGAAATAGTTTGCTGGGCGCCGCCGGGACTCATGGTTGAAGAGGATCAGGTTTCCCGCGGCGATCCCATGCCGCGTCCGGTAATGCCGGACCAGTTCCAAGCTGGCGATCTTGCCGATGCTGTACAGGCAGGTTGCCCGGTACGGCGTCGTCTCGTCGATGCGGCCGGCCAGCGGACCGGGGAAGATCTTGGCGGAGTTGGCGTAGATCACCCGCATCGTAGGGCTTCTGGTGCGCGCGTGCTCCAGCACGGCGTGCAGCGACACCGTATTCACCGCCGCCATCGCTGCCCACACCGGCTCGTAGGCGAAGCCGGCCGGGCCGTGCACTGCAGCGGCGTGGAATACAAGATCCGGAGAGCATTCTTCCAGCAACTGGCCGAGGGCGGCCAGATCCTGGAGATCCAGCCGCTCGTAGGTCAGGCCGGATGCCGGTGCGACGTGGCGGCAGGTCGTGTCGCGCGCTGCCCCGATCACATGGTATCCGCGGCGCAGCAGAGCTTCGGCCAGGAAGCTTCCATCCTGGCCGTTGACCCCGAGGACCAGCGCAGTCGGCATCAGCCGGCGGCCTTTCCGTCCAGCAGCAGGGCGGTCAGCATCTCCGTGCTGGTCGCCGCTGAGGCGAGTGCGGCCTCGTAGTTGTGGCGGTCCACCACCTCCACCGTGGGTAGCGGGAACAGCATCTTGGTGCCGTTCATGATGGCCTCGCGCTCGCGCTCCAGGAACTCGCGCTTGAAGTGCCAGGGCAGCACCAGATAGTAGTCCGGCTTCTGCGCCCGCGACTCCTCTTCCGAGACGATCGGGATGTCGGTGCCCAGCGTGCGCGCCCCCACCTTGCCGGGGTTGCGCTCGGCCGCGCAATCGACCAGCAGGCGGTTGATGCCGTACCACTGCAGCAGCACGTTGCCCTTGGTCGAGGCGCCGTAGATGTGCACCTTGCCGCGCCGCGCCTGGACGTCGAAGAGGATGCGGTTGAGCTCCTCGCGCAGCGTCTCGATGCGCTGCTGGAAGTCGCGGTAGGGCTTGTCGGTGTCCAGCTCCATCTCGAACTCCTGGATGCGGAGCCGGTGGAGGAAGGCCTTGTCCTCGGGCTTGCCGTAGGACAGGTTGGCGGCGTGGGTGGCGTAGCAGCGGATGCTGCCGCCGTTGATGTCGTTCAGCTCGGCCTTGAAGATGCGCAGCCCCGCCTTGGCCGCGATGGTCTCCAGCACCGACAGGCTGTAATACTCCAGATGTTCGTGGCACACCGTGTCGAACGAGTTCTGCACCAGCATCAGCGGCAGGTACGACATCTCGAAGACCCAGACGCCTTCCGGCTTGAGCAGCCCGGCAATCGCCGAGGCGAAGCCGACCGGGTCCTCCAGGTCGTAGAACATGGCGATCGAGGTGACCACGTCCAGCCCGCCCTTGGGCAGCACCGCGAGCGCCTGCTCGGAGGGGAACACCGTGTTGACCACGGTGGCCCGGTCGGCGATCTCGTTGGCGATGTCGGACGGATCGACGCCGTAGCGGGTCGTCCCCTCGGGGTAATGGAACAGCAGCGTGCCGTCGTTGCAGCCGATGTCCAGAACCGTCGGCGCCGGCCTGCCGATCAGCTCCATCACGCTGTCGACGATCCCGTGCAGGTGGTTACGCATCGTGGCGTTGGTGCCCGAGCGGTACCAGTAGTTGGCGTACAGGATTTCCGGCGGGAAGCTGTGGGCGAGCTGGAGCAGGCCGCAGGCGTGCTCGTCCTGGGTCACGTCGCAACGCACCAGTTGCGTCGGCAGCTTGCGCGTCGGCGGCATCAGCACACCGGGCTTCACGAAGGAGCCCTGGAGATACTGGTCGCCAAGGTCGATCACGGGCTTGAGCTTGGTCGAGCCGCACACGCGGCACGTCTGGCGGTAACGCGGATGCAAGCGGACCTCTCCATGGTGTGGTGCCGGACCTTCCCACCGGATACGCGAATGGGGTCACGACGGCTACGCTCTTTAGCGCAAGCCACCTTCCACCCGCAAGTGAAACGGACTTGCATTGCACCTAAGCAGCCGCTCTATCGGAGCGCCGTACGGTGTGTCGCGGCGTTCCATTTGCGCTTGTTTCTCCATCGCGACCGCTTATAGAGTGCCGCCGCTTTTTCGGCTCTTCGGGACCGGCCTCCCTCATCCACCGGACGAAGCCGCGCTTTTGGAGCCCTTCATGACCAGCCCCGCCCGCTCTTCCCGTCCCGACGCCACGCCGGTCACCGTCTCGGAACGGAGGGACGAGGCGCTTCCGATCCATTTCTTCACGATCGTCCTGAATGGGGAGCCGTTCATCCGCTATCACGAGCGGGTGTTGGCGGAGCTTCCCTTCGACTGGCACTGGCACGTCGTGGAAGGCGTGGCGGCGCTCAAGCACGACACCGCCTGGAGCGTGGCGTCGGGCGGCAAGGTTCTGGACAGCGTGCACGACCAGGGGCGCAGCAACGACGGCACCTCGGCCTACCTGGACGATCTGGCGGCGCGCTTCCCCGACCGCGTGACCATCCACCGCAAGCCGCCGGGCGAGTTCTGGGACGGCAAGCGCGCGATGGTCAACGCGCCGCTGCCCCACATCGCCACCCCCGGCCTTCTCTGGCAGATCGACGCCGACGAGCTGTGGACGGCGGAGCAGATCCGCACCGTCCACGCCCTCTTCCAGGCCAACCCCAAGCGCACCGCCGCCTACTACTGGTGCGACTACTTCGTCGGGCCGGAGCGGATCATCGCCACCCGCCACAACTACGCCCAGAACCCGCAGCAGGAATGGCTGCGCACCTGGCGCTTCGAGCCGGGCATGAGCTGGGCCGCCCACGAGCCGCCGGTGCTGGTCGACGCCGCGGGCCGGGACCTCGCCCGGATCGACCCCTTCACCCAGGACGAGATGGAGGAGGCCGGCGTCGTCTTCCAGCACTTCGCCTACGTCACCGAGGCCCAGGCCGCCTTCAAGGAAAGCTACTACGGTTACAAGGACGCCCGCGCCCACTGGCGGCGCCTGCAGGAGGCCGCCGGGCCGGTGCTGCTGCGCGACTA
>NZ_JAEPIV010000030.1:0-60672 GCF_016632405.1 Azospirillum aestuarii | reverse complement strand
GCGGGCGCGACGCTCCCACTGGAAACGCCGCACCCAAACCGATAAAGACCAGCTGTAGTACTAAGCCGATCTTCGACAGCCGATCTTCGACAGCCGCTCTCTGACACGACCCGGTTGACGTCCGGACGCGCGGAACCCGCCGCGCGTCAGCCTTTCCGGAGAACCTTGCCGCCTGTGCCGGCCATTTTCGCCCAGTCCTTCGCGAAATAGGCGAAGTCGCGGGACGGGCGGCTGTAGAGGTAGCCCTGGGCCAGCGACACCCCCAGCTCCGTCAGGAGCTGCGCGTGCTCCGGCCCTTCCACCTGCTCCCCGATCAGCCCGAGTCCCAACTGGCGGCACACGTCCACCATGGACCGCAGCATCGCCATGTCGCGCCCGTTGTTCACTGCGCCGCGGACGAAGTGCCCGTCGATCTTCGCGAAGTCGGCCTGGATGCCGTAGAGCGACTGGAAGGAGGTCGATCCGGCCCCGACATCGTCCAGGCAGATGCGGAACCCGGCGGCGCGGAGTTTTTGCAAAACCTCGTTCAGCTTGGCGATGTCGGTGACGACGACGGTCTCGGTCACCTCGATCAGCAGCTTGCGGGCAAGCTCGCCATAGGGCTCGGTCACCGCCAGGAACTGGCGCAGGAAGATCGGGCTCATCAAGGTCTTGGCGGACAGGTTGATCGCCACGTCCGGCAGGGTCGGCTCCTTGCGGTGGGCGCTCATGGTGTCCAGCACCGACTGCGTCAGCAGCAGGTCGAAGTCGTAGATCAGCCCGACATCCTCGGCGAAGGTGATGAAGTCCGCCGGGGACAGCGTGCCCTCCACCCGCGTCAGCGCTTCGAGATGATGGACGGTCCGCGTTCCGATATCGACGATGGGCTGGTAGACCACGAAGAAGTCGCGCTTCTCGATGGTCGCGCGCAGCCGCCCGATGCGGTCCACCGCGTCGGACAGCATCCGCTTGGCGCCGTCCTCCAGGCTGGAGATGGTGAACTCGCCGCCCTGGGCCGAGGCGAAGGCCTGCACCGTGTAGACCAGCGCGCGTGCCGCGTCGGCCGGGTCCAGCCGTTCGTCCGAGACGTCCAGCGACCAGGTGCGGATGCCGCCGGGCAGTTCGCCGCCGGCGCTCTGGATGATCTGGGTGATGTGGGCCTGCACCTCCTGCCCGTCGATGTCGGAGGCGTGGACGACGCCGTAGCGGTCGGTGGCCAGCTGCCCGGCGCTGTCGCCGTTGGCGGAGATCGCCCGCAGATAGGCCTCGATCCCCTGCATCACCTCGCTCGCCGCCCCTTCGGGCAGGGCGTCCACCATCGACTGCAGGCCGTCGATCAGCAGCAGGGTCAGGGCGTTGTCCAGCCCCTTCTCCCGCGCCTTGATGATGCGGTCCTCCAGGATGTGGCTGAAGGCGTTGCCGTCCAGAAGCTGGCCCGCCGCGGCCAGCGCCTCGTTCGTGTTGCGCGGGCCGGAGGCCAGCAGGACCGTCAGGAACAGCGATCCGGGGCAGGAGTCGAGACGGCAGCCGCCGAGCAGCGCCGGAAAGCGGTTGCCGTCGCAGCCCTGGAAGACGACGCGCGCCGGCTTGATGCGGCCCTTGTCCTGGATGCGCTTGAAGAGGACGTTGACGTATTTGCGGTCGTTCGGCGCCACGACGTCGAGCAGGCTGGTGCCGACCAGTCCGGCCACGTCGCCTTCGGTCAGGCGGCAGCGCGCGCCCGCGCTGAACAGGATGTTTCCCCGCGCATCCGTCTCGATCAGCAGATCCGCGGCGGCGAAGGCAAAGCCGACGAAGCGGTCACGCTCGCGGTGCGACGGGCGTCGGACCTGCGCGTTGGTCTGCGGCACCGGGCGTCTGATCGAGTCATGCGCAAGCTGCATCGGCAATAGCCCGAAATTGAGAAAAAGTTTATCGAATTGCGTCATTCATTCAACGGAGACTAGCCGTGTTCCCGTTCTGAAAAAAGCGGCAAGATTCATCCCGGCGTTCCGAACAAACTATCGGAACATAGAATTTTCAATGATTTAAAGGAAAACATGGTTTTGAGCCGCGCCGGATTACCGCACCCGACGCGAGAAAAAATGAACGGCGGGCCGTTCCGGAACAGGAAACGGCCCGCCGCGGCGATCGAACAGGGGGGATCGACCGGACGGTCAGGAGCGGGGACGGAGCCGGGTCACATGGCCCATCTTGCGGCCGGGACGGGACTCCGCCTTGCCGTAGAGGTGCAGGCGGGCGCCGGGTTCGGCCATCAGGTCCGGCCAACGATCCGCGTCGGCGCCGATCAGGTTCTCCATCTCGGCGTCCGCCACCCGCTCCACCGAGCCCAGCGGCAGGCCGCAGACGGCGCGGACGAGCTGCTCGAACTGGCAGGAATGGCAGGCGTCCATGGTCCAGTGACCGGAATTGTGCGGGCGCGGCGCCATTTCGTTGACCAGCACGCCGCCGTCCGGAGTCACGAACATCTCCACCGCCAGCACGCCGACGAGGTCCAGCGCCTCGGCGATGCGGCGGGCGACCCGTTCGGCCTCCACCGCCGTCTCCGCCGGAACGCGGGCCGGGGCGATGGTCTTGTCGAGGATGCCGTCCTTGTGCCGGTTCTCCACGGCGGGGTAGGCGGCCATGCTGCCGTCCAACCCGCGGGCGACGATCACCGAGACCTCGCAGGTGAAGGAGACGAAGCCCTCCACGATGCCGGCGTCGGAACGGATGGCCGCCCAGGCCTCCGCCGGGTCGGTGCCCGGCTCGATCCGGGCCTGCCCTTTGCCGTCATAGCCGAGGCGGGTGGATTTCAGGATGCAGCGCGGCCCGATCTCCGCCACCGCCTTCGCCACCTCGTCGGCGCTGCGGGCGGCGCGCCAGGGGGCGGTGCCGATGCCCAGCGCGTTGACGAAAGACTTCTCCTCCACCCGGTCCTGGGCGACCGACAGCACCGTGCCGCCGGGATGGACGGGGGTGAAGCGGCCGAGATGCTCGACCACGGCGACCGGGACGTTCTCCCATTCCAGCGTCACCACGTCGACGGAGCGGGCGAAGGCCTCCAGCGCGTCGAGGTCGTCCCAGCCGGCGGAGGTGAAAGCCGCCGAAACCTGGGCGCAGGGGCTGCCCTCCGATCCCGGCGCATAGACGTGCGTCTTGTAGCCCAGGCGGGCGGCGGCGAGCGCGGTCATGCGGCCGAGCTGGCCGTCGCCCAGCATGCCGATGGTCGAGCCGGGCGGAAGGATGCGGTGGGCCATGGTTCAGGCGGGCTCGTCGACGGGGGCTTCGGCAACAGCGGCGGTCTGGCGGGCGCGCCAGGCGTCCAACGCCTCGGCCACCTGTGGGTCCATCAGGGCGATGACCGAACCGGCGAGCAAGGCTGCATTGATGGCGCCGGCCTTGCCGATGGCCAGCGTGCCCACCGGAACGCCGCCGGGCATCTGGACGATCGACAGCAGGCTGTCCATGCCCTTCAGCGCGTGGCTTTCCACCGGGACGCCGAAGACGGGCAGGGGGGTCATCGAGGCGGCCATGCCCGGCAGGTGGGCGGCCCCGCCGGCCCCGGCGATGACCACCTTCAGGCCGCGGTCGCGGGCGGTGGTGGCGTACTCGACCAGGCGCTGCGGGGTGCGGTGGGCGGAGACGATCCGGACCTCGTGCGGCACACCGAGCGCGGTCAGCGTCTCGGCGGCGTGCTTCATGGTGGTCCAGTCCGACTGGCTGCCCATGATGATGCCGACCAGCGGCTTGCGGTCGGTGGTGGCGGCGATGGATGCGGACACGGCGCGCGCTTTCCTCTAGGTCCGGAAAGCGGCGCATTATAGAAAGCGCGCGCACGGAGTCCAGCGCCACGCGATGCGCCGGGCCGTGTTCCCCGCCGAAAAGCGGCGTCAGGCCCAAAAGGCGGCGTCAGGCGATGATGTCGGGGAGCATGCGGCTTTCCAGAACCATGATCTGGTCCTTGAGCGCGAGCTTGCGCTTCTTCAGACGTTGCATCTGAAGCTGGTCGAACGGCGCACGTTCGTGCAGTCGGGCGATCACGTCGTCGAGGTCGCGATGCTCGCTGCGAAGCGTGGCCAGTTTTTCCTTCAGCATCTCTTGTTCGTTCATACGCGCGGGGCCCGCTGGCTGAGCGGCGGGGACTATACCAGATTTCCGGCGCAACGGCAGTGCGAAACCACGCATTCTTCGCAGGGTTATAATCCGGTCGCCGGAATGTAATATACTCGGAGGACCAGAACCATTGCGGTGGAGCAACGTTCTGGTATGACTACCTTTCGCAGCGGTTCCAGACGACACGGGACAGTCTCCATGACAGCAGGCAAGCGCATCGGCATTCTCACCAGCGGCGGCGACTGCGCCGGGCTGAACGCGGTCATCCGCGCGGTGGTCCACCGGGCCGTCCTGACCTACGGCTGGCAGGTCCTGGGCATCAAGGAAGGCACCCAGGGGTTGCTGCAGCGTCCGGTGCAGTATCAGGTGCTCGACCTGCCGCAGGTCGACGGCAACATGATGCGCATGGGCGGCACGATCCTCGGCACGACCAACCGCGGCGACCCCTTCGCCTACCCGATGGCGGACGGCACGCAGAAGGACCGGTCGGACGAGATCATCGGCGGCTACCGCGAGCTGGGGCTGGACGCGCTGATCGGCATCGGCGGCGACGGCAGCTTCGCCATCCTGAAGAAGCTGGCCGACAAGGGCGGCTTCCAGATGGTCGGCATCCCCAAGACCATCGACAACGATCTCGGCCTGACCGAGGTGTCGGTCGGCTACGACACCGCCGTCGGCGTGGCGGTCGAGGCGCTCGACCGGCTCCAGCCGACCGCGGCCAGCCACGCCCGCGTCATGGTGCTGGAGGTGATGGGCCGCGACGCCGGCCACATCGCGCTGGCCGCGGGCATCGCCGGCGGCGCCGACGTGGTGCTGATCCCCGAGATCGCCTATTCCATCGAGAAGATCGCCCAGAAGATCAAGCAGGTGCGCTCGACCGGCCGCAACTTCGCCCTGGTCGTGGTGTCGGAGGCGGTGAAGACCGTCGACGGCACCGGCGTGCAGAAGCTGTTCCAGGGCGGCCAGAAACGCTACGGCGGCATCGGCGACTACATCGGCGAGAAGATCGCCGAGGCGACGGGGGCGGAAACCCGCGTCACCGTCCTGGGCCACGTCCAACGCGGCAGCATGCCCAGCCCGCGCGACCGTCTGGTCGCCTCGGCCTTCGGCGTACACGCCGTGGACCTGATCGCCGAGGGCAAGTTCGACCGCATGGTCGCCTGGTCGGACCGCGGCGTCATCGACGTTCCGATCACCGAGGCCATCGCCAAATACGCCTGCGTGGAGCTGGACGGCGCCATGGTCAAGACCGCCCGCGGCCTGGGCATCAGCCTGGGCGACTGAGCGGGGCTTGTGGGGAGGCAGGCGGCGATGTCGGAAAACCCGCTCTGGGACTTCTCGCTCGCCGTCTACGGACGGCCCGGCGTGTCCGCCGCCTGCCTCGATCTTCAGGACCGGCTCGGCCAGGACGTGAACGTCCTGCTGTTCGCCGCCTGGGCGGGTATGGCCTGCAAAGCCGACCTGCCGGCGGACGAGCTGGCGCGGATCGACTCCGCGGTCGCTCCCTGGCGGGCCGAGGTGGTTCGCCCGTTGCGCGCCGTCCGCCGCCGGGCGAAGGGGGAGGATGACGCCCTCTACCGGCGCCTGAAGGCGGCGGAGCTGGAGGCGGAGCGCGTCCAGCAGGATCGCCTTTTCGCCCTGTCCGGACTCACGCCCGCGCCGGGTGGCGGCGTCACACTGGCGGCGGCCAACCTCTACCGGCTGGTGCCGGAGGGGGACCCGGCGGTGATGACGTTGCTGGCGGCGCTCGGCACGCCGCCCGAGCCCTGACGGCACCGGTGCGATGACGACTCCGGCCATCCTCACCTCCTCCCGGCTGATCCTGCGCCCTTGGCGTGACGGGGATGGCGATGCCTTTCACGCGCTGTCGCAGAATCCCGTGGTGATGGAGCATTTGCTGCCGCTTCCCGACCGGACGGCCAGCGACGCGGTGATCCGGCGCATCGGCGAGCATTTCGACCGGCACGGCTTCGGCTTCTGGGCGGTGGAGCGGCCCGGACGCAGTCCCTTCATCGGTTTCGTCGGGCTGGCCCGCGTGACGTGGGAGGCGCCCTTCGCCCCGGCCGTGGAGGTGGGGTGGCGGCTCCACCCCGACCATTGGGGGCAGGGGCTGGCGACCGAGGCCGCCGGGCTGGCGCTGGCCCACGGATTCGGTGCGGTCGGTCTGGACGAGATCGTGGCCTTCACCGTGCCGGCGAACCAACGGTCGCAACGGGTCATGGAGCGGCTGGGGATGGAACGCGACGCGGCGGGCGACTTCGATCATCCGCGGGTTCCTGACGGGCATCGCCTGAAGCGGCATGTCCTCTACCGCATCGGGCGCGACCGTTGGCAGGCTGGGATCAGCGCTGGTGTCAGCGGACCAGGATGAGGCTGTTGCGGTCGCCCGTCTCGTCGGAGACCTGGAAGGGCTTGCCGACGTAGAAGGCCTGGCAACGCTTGCCGCCGGACAGGCGGGTCAGTCCGGCTTCCCACTCCTGCCCGCGCGGGCCGAGGATGCGCAGTTTCAACTGGTCGAGCAGCGGGAAGATCTGATAGCCCTCGAGGTCGAGCGGCTCTCCCTTCGCGGAAAAGGCGTCCTGGTTCAGCGTGAGGGTCTTGCCGTTGAGGTCCAGCTTGACATCCTGCGCCCACGGGCAGCCGCCGCCGGCGGGCTTGTCGCTGGCCGCGGCCGGGTCCACGGTCAGAACCGCCGGGACGAGGGCACAGGTCAAGGCGAGCGCGCAGATGTTCAAGGTGCTTTTCATCGGCAAAGTGCTTTTCATGGGCGGGACGCGGTCCTCGCGCTGAATACCCCGGTATGCTTCGGGGCGATGGATGCAGCATAATTTTAGCAAAAGTGAAATGCAACGCGGGGCTTCTCGTGGGTGGGTTGCGGGAACGGCAGGACTTGTGACAAATCCGGCAGCGGGTCCGCATGGTCCACCGGCTTCCAGTACCCCTCTCACCATCGGTCACTTCCCATGGCGACGATCATCGAGGCCCTTCTGGCCGCCATCGAGCATCACCAGTCGGGCCGTCTGGCCGAGGCGGCGACGCTCTATGGACGGATTCTGGAGGCCGATCCAGAGCAGCCCGATGCCGCCCAGTTTCTGGGCGTGCTTTACGCGCAAGTGGGGCGTCCGGCGGATGGAGCGTGCCTGTTGCGCCGGGCGCTGGCGCTGCGGCCCGACTCGGCGGGCGGGCAATCCAACCTGGCCGGGGCGCTTCAGACCATGGGCGACGCGGCGGGGGCGGAGGCCGGTTACACCCGCGCCCTGCGGCTGGACCCGTTGCTCGCCGACGCCCACGCCAGCCGGGCCGGCGCCCTGCGCGACCTGAACCGGGTGCCGGAGGCCGCCTGCTCGGCGCAGCGGGCGCTGGCGCTTCTTCCAGCCTCGGCGGAGGCCTTGGTGAACCTCGCCGAAACGGCCCTGGCCGGACGGCGGGCGGAGGACGCGGAGCGGGCGGCCCGCCGCGCCGCCGCGCTGGCGCCGGGATCGTCGGCGGCCTTGATGATGCTCGGCTCCGCCTGCGCGGCGCGGAAGCGCTGGGACGAGGCGGAGGCCGCCTACCGCGTGGCGTTGGACCTCGCCCCCGGTTATGGCGCGGCGTGGGGAAATCTGGGGTCGCTGCTCGCCGGGCAGGGCAGGTTCGACGAGGCGCTGGAGGCCTTTGCCACGGCCGAGAGGCACGGCTTTTCCGGCCCGTCCCTGTGGGCGGCGCGCGGCAACGCGCTGCTCGCCATGGCCCGACCGGTGGAGGCGCTCGCCGATTTCGACCGGGTGCTGGACGTACGACCCCACGACGCCGGGATGCGCTGGAACCGCGGCTTCGCCCGGTTGCTGGCCGGGGATTGCGAGGGCGGTTGGCCGGAGTTCGACTGGCGCCGCAACGACGCGCGGGCGGAACCGCCGTGGCGCCGCTTCGTGCAGCCCACCTGGAGCGGCGGCGACATCGTCGGGCGCACCATTCTGCTCTATGCCGAGCAGGGGATGGGCGACACCCTGCAGTTTGTCCGCTACGTCCCGCTGGTGGCGGAGCGCGGGGCGCGGGTGATCCTTGAGGTGCAGCAGCCCTTGATGAGCGTGCTGGCGGGCTTGCCGGGAGTGAAGCGGTTGATTGCCCGCGGCGATCCGTTGCCGGACTTCGATCTGGAATGCCCGCTGATGAGCCTGCCGCGTGTCTTCGGTACCAAGCTGGACGACGTGCCCGCCGCCGTGCCGTATCTGCGCCCCGATCCGCAGCGCGCCGCCGCCTGGGGCGAGCGGCTGGCGGGCGGGCAGGGGCTGCGGGTCGGGCTGGTCTGGGCGGGCAACCCGCGCTTTCCCGGCGACGCGCTGCGCTCGCCCCGGCTGGCCGGGCTGCGGCCGGTACTGGACGTGCCGGGCGTGCGCGTCTTCGGGCTTCAGAAGGGGCCGGGGCGGGAGGATCTGGAGGGGGTGGGCATGCCGGCGTCCTTCACCGACCTCGGGCCGGAGATCGCCGATTTCGCCGACACCGCGGCGATCATGGCCAACCTGGACCTCGTGATCTCCTCCTGCACCGGGCCGGCCCATCTGGCCGGAGCGCTGGGCGTGCCGGTCTGGGTGGTGCTGCCCCTTTCGCCGGATTGGCGCTGGCTGCTGGGGCGGGAGGACAGCCCCTGGTATCCCTCTGCAAAGCTGTTCCGCCAGACGCGCGTCGGCAACTGGGCGGAGGTGGCCGGGCGGGTCGCCGAAGCGCTGCGGATCGCGGCTCTTAAGACGTCGCCTTTTAGGATTTCAGGGTGATCGTCGTCGTGGTCATCTCGTCGGCGGTGGACACCAGCTTGGAGGCGGCGGAGTAGGTGCGCTGCGCCTGGATCAGCGTGGTGAACTGCTCCTCGATCTTGACGTTGGAGCCCTCGACGCTGGCCGTGCTCAGCGACGCCCCGACGGTCTTCGGCGCGCTGGTGCCGGTTTCGTTGGTCAGGTTGCCGAAGGAGTTCAGGCGGATGGCGCCCGAATTGGCGCTGGTCCGGAACATGGTGCCGGACACGCTTTCCAGATCGGTCGGGTTGATCACCGTCGCGTCGGGGATGCGGTAGATGTAGCGCTGCCTGCCGCCCTGGAAGTTGGCGGCGACGAAGCCGTCCGCGGTCAGCTCCGCCCCCTGATAGGTGCCGGCCCGGATGCCGTTGTTACCCTGGACGATGCCCAGATCCATGCCGGCGATGGTCGTGATGGAATTGTTCATCTTCCCGTAGGAGCCGAGATCCAGCGTCGTCTGGGCGAAGTCGCCGCCGGGATTCAGCGTCAGGGTCACCGGGGCGCCGGTGTCGCCGCCGGTCAGCGTGCCGTTGCGGGCGAAGTTCAGCGTGCCGAGCGATTGCCACGTGGTGGGGTCGTTCACGTTGCCGTTGCCCACCGGTTTGCCGTCGGCGCCGATGACGCCGGCGTTGAAGACCTGCCATGTCGAGGTGCCGTCCTCCGCCTGCCCGGTCTTCAGGAAGCGCAGGGCCATCGCCCCGTCGGCGCCGTTCTTGTCCACCATGTTCAGAACGACGCCGGTGGTGTTGGCCGTGGTGATCTGGCCGGTTACGGGGGCTTGGTCGTACGGCAGGTTGAGGTTCAGCGACGCCTGGGTCGAGGCCTCCCGGTAGTCCTGCAACCCGCTCAGCGAAACCGGGGTCATGCTGCTCAGGCTGCCGAAGGAGCCGGTGCCGCTGGCGGGGTCGAGCTTGAAACCCATCAGCGCCTTGCCAGCGCCGTTCACCAGACGGCCCTCCTTGTCGGGAGAGAAGTCGCCGGACCGTGTCAGGAAGACCGAATCGTCGCTCGTCCGGGTCGCGGTCGTACCGGCCTGGGCATCCAGGTCCTGGACGAGGAAGAAGCCGTTGCCGACGATGGCCGCGTTGGTGGTGACGCCGGTCTGGGTGACGGTGCCGCCACTGTGGTCCAACCGCTCGAAGGCGCGGACACCGTTGCCGGGGTCCTTGTTGCCGCTGCGGTCGCTCAGCACGAAATCGGCGAACTGGGTCTCCGACGCCTTGAAGCCGGACGTGGAGGCGTTCGCGATGTTGTTCGAAATGGTGCCCAGGGCGCGGTTCTGCGCCGTCAGCCCGAGAACGCCATTGTTGAAGATCGTGGTGATGCCCATGGTCCGGCCGCCTCATTCCCGTCGACGCGCGTCCGTTGGAACGCACCGCGCAAAGAACTGCAACCGTCGTGCCAAAAGGCGAAAGAGGGCTTTGTGCGGCCCTCAGGGCGATGGGATGGGCAGAAATTTCCCGGCGGACTTGGCTCCTCACCGTCCGCTGGGCAGCTTTCGCCCACCCGGCACCTTCAATCGACCGGCCTCAATCGACCGGTTCGAACATCTTGGTCTGGGAGTTGATGGCCCACAGGTCGCCGCTGTCCAGGTCGAACCACCAGCCATGCAGCTCCAGCGTTCCGGCCTCCACCCGCTCGCGGACGAAGGGGAAGGTCATCAGGTTGTCGACCGACGTGCGGACGGCGGCGCGCTCGATCACGTCGGGCTTCTGCTGAAGACGCTCGAACTCGGCCTTGCGCCGCTCCTCGTCGGTATCCCCCTGGGCGGGCGGGATGTAGGGATCGAGCGCCGCGCTGGCGATGGACACCCAGGGCGACACGAAGTCGTTCTGGTCCGGTTCGCCCTTGCGCAGACGGATCAGCCCCTGGATGCCGCCGCACAGGGCGTGGCCAAGGACGATGACGTGGCTGACCTGAAGCACCCGCACCGCGTATTCGATGGCCGCCGAGGTGCCGTGGTAGCTGCCGTCCGGCTGGTAGGGCGGGACGAGGTTGGCGACGTTGCGGACGACGAACATCTCGCCCGGCTCCGCCTGGGTGAGCAGAGCCGGATCGACGCGGCTGTCGGAGCAGCCGATCATCAGGATCTTCGGCTTCTGCCCCTCCTCGACGAGCTGACGCATGCTGTCGGGCCGGCGCTCGTAGTAACGGGCGCGGAAACCTTTCATCCCGGCGAGAAGCTGACGAATCGGAACGTCCTGGTCGCGGGTGTGTGGCATCGTTCTGATACCCCTCTTCGGTCGGGATTTAGCGGATGCGGTATAGCCCAGGCCGGGTCATGTTTCCAGAACCTCCGCAGGCGCCGGCTCGCCCCAGCGGCGGACGATGCCCGCGTCCAGCCCGAACAGGTCGAGCGCCCGTCCCACGGTGTGGTCCACCAGATCGTCGATGGTTTGCGGGCGGTTGTAGAAGGCGGGGACCGGCGGGGCGATCACCGCGCCCATCTCGGCCAGCTGGGTCATCGTGCGCAGGTGCCCGAGATGCAGCGGCGTCTCGCGCACCATCAACACCAGCGGGCGCCGCTCCTTCAGCGTGACGTCGGCGGCGCGGGTCAGCAGGGTGGAGGTCACGCCCGTGGCGATCTCGCTCATCGTGCGGATGGAGCAGGGGGCGACGATCATGCCCATGGCGCGGAAGCTGCCGCTGGCGATGGCCGCGCCGATGTCGGCGGCGGCGTAGGACACGTCGGCGAGAGCGCGCAGCTCCGCCACCTTCATGTCCGTCTCATGGGCCAGGGTGACCTCGGCGGAGCGGCTGACGACGAGGTGCGATTCGACGCCGGTCCGGCGCAGCACGGACAGAAGCCGGATGCCCAGGATCACGCCCGAGGCTCCGCTGATGCCGACGACAAGACGGGAGGGTGCAGTCATGCCGAAGAAGTAGCGCGTGGGCGGTGTGTCGTCCAGAGCGCGGTCTTCGCGCGCCGCGCGCCGCGCGCCGCGCGCCGGGGCGGAGGGACGGGCCGCTCCCGGCGCACAAAAGCAAAAAGCCCCCCTCCCGCCGGGGGAGAGGGGCCGGGGAAGCGGCGTCAGCGCGCCTCCTGCCGTTCCGAATAGGACGACTCGTCGCCGTAGCCGTCTTCGCCGTCCTGCGCCTCGCGCTCCTCCTGGGACAGCGGAACGCCGCCGCGGCGGACGGCCAGGGCCAGCGCCTCCTCCAGCTCGCGCTGGGTGCACAGGCCGAGCAGCACCGGATTGCGCGGCTTGATGTTCGGGGCGTTCCAGTGCGTGCGGTCGCGCACCGCCGCGATGGTCGGCTTGGTCGTACCGATCAGGCGGCAGAGCTGGGCGTCCGACAGCTCCGGATGGTGCTTCAGCAGCCAGGAAATGGCGTCCGGCTTGTCGCCGCGCTTGGTGATCGGGGTGTAGCGCGGCCCCTTGGACCGGGCCGCCGGCAGCGGCAGGTCGGGGACCAGCAGCTTCAGGCGCAGATCCTGGTTGCGCTCGCAGCGTTCGATCTCGCCCTTGGTCAACTGACCGTTGGCCACCGGGTCCAGCCCGACCATGCCGACCGCCACCTCGCCATCGGCGATGGCCTGGACCTCCAGGGAATGCAGGCCGCAGAAGGCGGCGATCTGCTCGAAGGTCAAGGATGTGTTCTCGACCAGCCAGACGGCCGTCGCTTTCGGCATTAAGGGCAGTGCCATCGTCCCTCCTGACAACTCCAACCCGATCGCACCCGCTGGCGGGTGGCGCGATCGGCCATACTTTACCGGATGGTCCCGAGCTTCGCCCTCCATATAGGGCCGGAACCGTTCGATGTAAGCGTGCTCGGGCAGGCGGCCGGGAAAACCCGGACACCGATCCTTCTGCTAACCGTCTTGGCGCGCTTTAGCAAGCCCACCCGGCTGTCCGGGAACAAGAATGAAGCGAAAAAAATGCTTGAAAGGGAATTCCCGGCTGTGAAACCGGGGAATGCCCTTCGCAATCCAATGGTTCGCGGGTGCAGCGACGGTCAGCCCCCGGCCTCAGGCCACCGTCATGACGATCTTGCCGATGTGCGCGCTCGATTCCATCAGGGCGTGCGCCTCGGCCGCCTGCTCCAGCGTGAAGACCTTGTGGATCACCGGCTTGACCGTACCGCCTTCCAGCAGCGGCCAGACCTTCTCGCGCAGGGCGGCGGCGATGCGGCCCTTCTCCTCGACCGAGCGGGCGCGCAGGGTCGAGCCGGTGAGGGTCAGACGCTTGGTCATCACCGGGAACATGTTGATGGAGACCTTCGGCCCCTGGAGGAAGGCGATGGAGACATGCCGCCCGTCCGGGGCCATGATGCCGATGTCGCGGGCGATGTAGTCGCCGCCGACCATGTCCAGCACCACGTCGACGCCGCGCCCGTCCGTTTCCTTCTGGATGACGGCGGCGAAGTCCTCGGTCTTGTAGTCGATGGCGCGGTCGGCCCCGAGTTCCTCGCAGGCGCGGCACTTCTCGGCGCTGCCGGCGGTGGTGAAGACCTTGGCGCCGAAGGCTTTGGCGAGTTGGATGGCCGTGGTGCCGATGCCGCTGGAGCCGCCATGGACCAGCAGGGTCTCGCCGGGTTTCAGCGCGCCGCGCTCGAACACGTTGGTCCAGACGGTGAAGAAGGTTTCCGGAACGGCGGCGGCCTCGACCATGCCGTAGCCTTTCGGGACGGGCAGGAGCTGCGGCGCCGGAACCACGCAGTACTGGGCATAGCCGCCGCCGGCGATCAGGGCGCAGACCGCGTCGTCGGCGGCCCACTCCATGACGCCCTCGCCCAAGGCGACGACGCGCCCGGCGATCTCCAGGCCGGGCAGGTCGGAGGCCCCCGGCGGCGGGTCGTAGCGGCCCTGGCGCTGCAGCATGTCCGGACGGTTGACGCCCGCCGCCTCCACCGCCACCAGCACCTCGCCGGGGCCGGGCACCGGGGCTGGGCGCTGCACGGTGCGCAGGACCTCCGGGCCGCCGGGTTGCGAAATCTCCACGCAGGTCATGCTGTCCGGCAGGGCGATGCCCATGGTGTCTTCCCCATTCCTCGTTGACGCGGCGTCCACCGATCCGATCCGGTCGTCTCCAATCCAGGCGGCCGGGCCGTTTGTGTCCGCAGGCGTCCAAAGTTAGAATTCCGCACCGGCGCTGACAAGCACGCCCCGCCGGCCTTTCCGATGGGCGGGAAGCGGACGGCGCGGGGCAGGGATGCGCGGATGCGGGAGGACGAGCCCCTATGGACATCGATGATCTGGAGCCGCGCAAGACCAAGCCGGCGCTGAAGGACCTGAGCGCGCTGGGCGTGGCGGAACTGAAGGACTACATCGCCAAGCTGGAGGCCGAGATCGCCCGCGCCCGCGCGGCCATCGCCGCCAAGGAGGCGCAGAAGAACGCCGCGGAGGCCTTCTTCAGGAAGCCGTCCTGAGAATGGGAAAAGCCCCTCGCCCGGGATGGGAGAGGGGCATCGGGCTGAATGACCTCAATCCGCGCCGACCAGATCGCGGTAGCAGTGCCAGGAGGCATGACCGATCAGCGGCAGGGCCAGCGCCAGGCCGAGGAAGCCGGTGACCATCCCCGCCGCCGTGAACAGCACGATCAGGAAGGCCCAGCCGGCCATGGTCCGCAGATTCGCGCGCAGCACCGCGACGCTGGTCGCCATGGCGGTGAAGCTGTCGGTCTCGCGGTCCAGCAGCATCGGGATCGACACCACGCTGACGGCGAAGACCGCCGTGGCGATGACGCCACCGACGATGGTGCCGGTCAGCAGGAACGGGATCGTCTGGGCCGAGAAGAAGATGCGGTCGACCAGCTGGTCGAAGGCCGGCGGTTCCGTCGCGAAGAACAGCGCGAACAAGAGGAAGGCGATCCGTATCCAGGCCAGCATGGCCAGCATCAGCGCCAGCCCGATCCCGGCGATCTGCACGCCGTTGCGGCGGTAGGCCCCGACGACCTTCATCAAGGTCGGCGTTTCCCCCCGCTCCAGCAGGCGGCTGGTCTCGTAGAGGCCGACGGCGAACACCGGCCCCAGCAGCATGAAGCCCGCCGCCATCGGCAGAACCAGATACTGCATGTCCTGCATCGACAGAACCGCCACAAGCGCGAGGCTGGACAAGACCGCCAGCAGGCCGTAAGCGGCGCTGATCGTGGGGCTGGCGCGCATGTCGCGCCAGCCGGCGCTCAGCCACACCCAGGGGCGGTCGACGTCGACGCTGCGGATTCGCGGAAGATAGGATGCCGGCTTGTGGAATTCGGAGGGTTCTTTGCGCCGGACCGGCCGATGGAATTGGGACGCACCGCGGTGAGACGACATGTCGACCATGTTGATGGTCCTCCCCTTTGCCCATTGCGCCTCTCGTGAGGGGGGAGTGTAGCAAAGCGGACCGCTGCGTTCCAGATTGTCTTATGGACGAATTGTTTGAATGCCTAATTGTCACAAAAGCGATACCAAAGCACGAGCTTGGCGGTCACTCGCCGGCCTTTTCGCCGCCGGCCTTTTCGCCCTCAACCTTCTTGCCGTCGAGATCCGCCTTGCGGCGCTCGGCGTCCTGATGATCGCGCAGCTTCTCGGCCTTGGTGCGCCCGAAGCGGACGCGGTTCTCCTCGGCGGTTTTTTCGCGCTCTTCCTTCTGGCGCATCTTCCGGAAGCGGTTCAGGTTTACGACATCGGCCATGGGGCGCGTCTCCTGAGGGCGGGGCATATCGTCTTTTGGGCAACTCGGCCGTTGGAATGCCCAAATTGCTTGTTTTCTTTCGGGACGATAGTTTAGCGGAACCCCGTGCCACCCGGAAGACCGGAGCGTGCGCCGGGGGTTCCCGCGGCTTGAGGCGGACATTTTTTGGCAGGAATACGGCGACTCAACAGCCGAACGGTGGGGAAGGCGGGGCAACCGGTGAAGAAACTCCTGATCGCGGCGGTGATTCTATTGGGCCTGCTGGTGGCCGCGGTGCTGATCGTGCCCAGTGTGGTCGACTGGAACGCCTACAAGGCCCAGATCGCGGACAAGGTGTCCGCCGCCACGGGCCGCAGGGTGGAACTGAGGGGCGACATCGGCCTGTCCCTGCTTCCGGCCCCGGCGCTGACGGTGCGCGACGCGCGGCTGGCCAACGCGCCCGGCGGGTCCGAGGAGGACATGGCCCGCCTGAAGGAGCTGGATGTCCGCGTGGCCCTCGGCCCGCTGCTCGGCGGCCACATCCAGGTGCAGAGCATCAAGCTGATCGACCCGACCTTCCTGTTCGAGACGTTGCCCGACGGGCGCTTCAACTGGGATCTGTCGGGCGCCGGCGCCGGCCGTGCGGCGGGCGGCGAGCCGGGCGGATCGGGCGATGGTCTGGCCTCGGCGGTCAGCTTCGATCAGGTGACGGTGCAGAACGGCACCATCCAGTACCGCGACGCCCGCACCGGTCAGTCGGAGGTGATCGACCAGATCGACGCGCGGATCGTCGCCGGCAGCTTCACCGGGCCGTTCCAGGGGCAGGGCGGTTTCCGGGCGCGCGGCGTGCCGCTGCGCGGGGAGATGTTCGTCAGCCGCCTGATCGACGGCGCCGCCGTCCAGGTCCGGGCGGCGCTGTCGATGGCCGACACCGACGCCACGTTGCGCTTCGCCGGGATCGTGACCAACCCGCCGGGCAGCGGCGGATCGCGCGCCCAGGGCGACCTGCGCGTCGAAGGAAGCGACCTGTCCCGCGCGCTGGCTCTGGTCCGCAACGGCTCGGCGGCTGGTGAGGGCAAGAAGGCAAACGCGCTGCTTGCCCAGTCCTTCGGCATCCGGACGGCGGTCGAGGCGTCCCCGACCGGGGCGAGCTTCACCAATCTGGAGGCGCAGCTCGGCGACACGCGCGCCACCGGCACGGCGACCCTGCGCAGCGGAACGCCGGCAAGGGCGGAACTGACGCTGGCCCTGAACCGGCTCGACCTTGACGCCTGGCTGGACCGCGCGGGCGCCGGCGGCGGTTCGGACGCCGCCGCCCAGCCCGCCGCCCGCAATGGAAACACGGTCAAAAGCGCGCCGCCCAACGTTCCGTCCGGCGCCGCCCCGGCCCCGGCCAGCGGCACGACCCCGCCCGGCGACTTCGCCCTGCCGGACGCGCTGGACGCCAAGCTCGATCTCGCCGTGGACGGCATCACCTACAACGGCAGCGTCATCCGACAGGGGCGGGTGGAGGCCAGCCTGACCGGCGGCACGTTGAACATCGACCGGTTCAGCGCGCTGCTGCCCGGCGGCTCCGACATCGTGGCGGCGGGGGAGCTGGTGGCGGCCAACGGCCAGCCAAACCTCAATCTGCGGATGGAGGCGAACGCCGACAACCTGCGCGCCGTGCTGGAATGGCTGCGGGTGGACGTCCGCGCCGTTCCGGCGGACCGGCTGCGCCGGGCGTCGGTCGCCGCGCAGTTGCAGGGACGGCCCGGGCGGCTGGACGTGAACGGCCTGGATCTGCGGGTGGACGCCAGCCGCCTGACCGGCGCCATCGCCTACGTGGACCGCGGGCGGCCCGCCTTCGGCGCGCGGCTCGATCTCGACCGGCTGAACCTCGACGCCTATCTGCCCCAACCGGGCGGCGATGCGGCGCCCCAGGCCGCCCCTGCCGCCAAGGGCGGGGGCAATGGCAACGCCGCGGCTCCCGCTTCCGCCAACGGTGCCGCCCAGGCCCCCGCGCGCAACGGGCGTTCCCCGATGACGCCGGCCCGGCTGCTGGCCGGTGTCGACGCGAACCTGGAATTGTCGGTCGGGCAACTGACCGTGCGCAACACGCCGGTCCAGGGGATGCGGCTCGACGCCACCGCCGCGGGCGGCGCCCTGTCCATCAAGGAGGCGACGGTGCAGGACGCCGCCGGGGTGAAGCTCCGCCTGGACGGACAGATCGCCGGGCTGGAGCCGTTGCGCGGCGCGCATCTGACGCTGAACGCCGAGGCCGCCAGCCTTGACGGGGTGGCGCGCGCCGTACCCTGGCCGGAGGGCGTCCCCGCGCCGGAGCGGCTGGGCGCGGTGAAGGCGCAGGCCCGCCTGTCGGGCGATGCCGAGCGTCTGGCGATCGAGTTGGGAGCGGAGGCGGCCGAAGGGTCGCTGGAGGCGGGCGGCACCCTGCTGAACGTCGAAAAGAGCCCGTCCGTCGATTTGAAGCTGCGTGCCAAGCATCCGGAGCTGGCCCGGCTGGCCAGCCTGTTCACCGAAGACGCGGTGCCCGGCTCCTACGGCCCGATGGACCTCTACACGGAGCTGGCGGGGACGCGGAAAGCCTTCACGTTGGGCAACATCCAGGGCGTGCTGGCCGGCGTCACGATCAAAGGCAAGGCCAGCGCCGATCTGAATGGCACCAAGCCGCGGGTGGAGGCCGACCTGCAGACCGGCGACCTGGAGCTGGACCGGCTGGCGGCGCTTCCCGCCGCCGCCCGGCCTGCCGGCGCCCCGTCTCCGGCGGCCGAGGCGCCGCCGGGCGCGCCCGCCGCCGCGACGGGGGATTTCAGTGGGTTGCGCCGCTTCGACGGGCGCTTCGCGCTGACCTCCTCCGCCCTCGTCAAGGGTGGTACACGGATCGAAAACCCGGCCCTGCGCGCCACCGTGACCAACGGCGTGCTGACGGTGGAGCGGTTCGACGGCACCCTGATGGGCGGCCAGCTCGGCGCCACCGGCCGGCTCGCCGCGCCGGGGAACCAGACGCCGACCGTGGAAGCCACCATCACCCTGTCCAAGGCCAAGTTGGCCGAGGCGGTGGGCGGCGGCCTGGGTGGCGGAGCGCTGGAGATCGCCGGGGGCGTGCTGGACGCCGAGGCCAACCTGACGACCAGCGGGGCCGGCGGCGACGCCATGCTCAAGGCGCTGGCCGGTCAGGGCCGCATCAGCGCCCGCGATGGCCTGCTGCGCGGCTTCGACCTCGGCGCCCTGCGCGACCGGTTGACCAAGCTGGAGCGTCCGCAGGAACTGCTGGGCGCGGTGATGGGCGGGCTTCAGGGCGGGGAGACCCGCTTCGCCCGGCTGGACGGCAGCTTCGCCATCGACAAGGGCGTGGCGCGCACCGAGGACATGCACCTGACCTCCGACCTGGGCGAGGCGGCGGCGGCGGGGCAGGTCAACCTGCCGGCGCAGACCATCGACATGCGCGTCCGCCTGACCGTGCAGTCCGACCAGTCGCTGCCGCCGCTGACCGTCCGCATGACGGGCGCGCTCGACAAGCCCACCCGCTCCTTCGAAATGCAGGAGGTGCAGGAGTATTTCGCCCGCCGCGCCGCCGAGGGGTTGTTGAACAAGGTGGTGCCGAAGGATCTGCCGATTCCCGGCGGCGGCAACGCTCCGAAACCCGACGCGCTGCTGAAGGGGCTGATCGACGGGCTGCGGCGTTGAGTGAGGGCGCGCGTGACGCATCGCGTCCAAGCCCCCGTGACGCATTGCGTCCAAGCCCGTTGAAGTTCCGAGGGGCGGGTCCCATAATGCGACAGACAAGAAGCGGATTTTGAGTCGATGCAGGTGGACAATAAGATTCTGGACGATCTGGCCCGCGTTGCGGGTGGCGCGCTCGGCGCGCTGTCGTCCCTGCGCGAGGAAGCTGAGGCGCAGATGCGCCAGCAGTTCGAGCGCGTTCTGTCGCGGATGGATGTGGTGAGCCGCGAGGAGTACGAGGCCGTCCGCGCCATGGCCGCCAAGGCCCGCGAGGAGCAGGAGGCGATGGCCGAGCGGCTCGCCGCGCTGGAGGCCACGGTGGCCGGCCTGCAGGCCGGACGCGAACCGAAGCCGGCGCCGGGCGCCGCCGCTCCCGCGGTCGGCCCCATCGCCGGAGGGGGCACCGGGCCGGTCTGATCCGGCCCCGCCGCGACTCCAATCCTTCACGGATGCACGGCCGAAAACCAGTTGCGCCGGCCAGACCCTTTTGGCACGGTGCATTGGGTGGTATGCATCCGTCTGCCAGCTACAACATCTCGGGGCTCCCCTTCTTGTGCGAAGGCGGACAGGCCTCGGGGCGGTTCCGTCCACCGCGCCTTTACAGGAGGACGCCGAAATGTCGGCTGTTGCCGTCGACACCCCCTCTTCCGCGCACAATCCCCTGGACATCGTCGAGGAGATCGTCACCGCCAACGAATGGCCCTTCGAGCGGGCCGGCGAGGACGAGCTGATCGTCGAGATCGGTGGGCGCTGGTGCGATTACCGGCTCTATTTCGTCTGGCAGTCCGACGTCAGCGCGATGCAGTTCTCCTGCCAGTTCGATATGAAGGTTCCGGCGGCGCGCCGGTCCTCGGTCAACGACCTGCTGGCGGAGGTGAACGCGCGCATGTGGCTCGGCCATTTCGATGTCTGCGCCGAGGAGCACACCCCGATGTTCCGCCAGACCATGCTGCTGCGCGGCTCGCGCGGCGCGACGGTGGAGCAGCTGGAGGACCTCGTCGAGATCGCCCTCTCGGAGTGCGAGCGCTTCTACCCCGCCTTCCAGTTCGTGATCTGGGGTGGCAAGTCGGCGTCCGAGGCGGTGTCGGCCGCCATCCTCGACACCGCCGGGGAGGCGTGACCGTCATGACGGAAGGTGGGACGCGGGGTTGCACGTTGCTTCTGGCCGGTTGCGGCAAGATGGGCGGCGCGATGCTCGACGGCTGGCTGACGGCCGGTATCGCGTCGAGCGTCGCCGTGGTCGAACCGTCCGGCCTGCCGGAATCCCTGCGCGGCAACCCCGCCGTCATCCTGGCGAGCGGCCCGGACACCTTGCCCGCCGGCTTCGCGCCGGACGTGGTGGTCCTTGCGGTGAAGCCTCAGGTGATGGACTCGGTCCTTCCGGCCTACCGGGCGTTGGTCAATCCCGGCACGGTGTTCCTGTCCGTCGCCGCCGGCAAGACCATCGCCTCCTTCGAAGCGGCGTTGGGGGAGGGGGCGGCCATCGTCCGCTCCATGCCCAACACGCCCGCCGCCATTGGCCGCGGCATGACCGTCGCCGTCGGCAACCCGCTGGTGACCGGGGCGCAGAAGACGCTGTGCGATTCGCTGCTGCGCGCGGTCGGCGACGTCGCCTGGGTCGATGACGAGTCGCTTCTCGATCCGGTGACCGCCGTCTCGGGCAGCGGCCCGGCCTACGTCTTCCTGATGGTCGAGGCCATGGCGAAGGCCGGGGAGGCCGCCGGACTGCCCGCCGAGCTTGCCATGCGTCTGGCGCGGGCCACCGTTGCGGGGGCGGGCGAGTTGCTTCACCGGTCCCCGACCGCCGCCGCGGACCTGCGCAAGGCGGTGACCAGCCCGAACGGCACGACCCAGGCGGCGCTCGACGTGCTGATGGCCGGGGACGGGATTCAGCCGCTGCTCGACCGTGCCGTCGCCGCCGCCGCGAACCGCTCCCGCGAACTGGCGAAGTAAGGTGTCATGGCGGCCCTCAGCCCCTCCGCCCAACGGGTCCAGGTCTTGCTGGACGGCTTCGGTCACGGCCACCGCGTGGTCGAGCATGAGGGTAGCACCCGCACGTCGGAGGACGCCGCGAACGCCGTCGGCTGCGCCGTGGCGCAGATCGCCAAGTCCCTGATCTTCCGCGCGAAAGACAGCGGTCGCCCGGTGCTGGTGGTGGCCAGCGGGGCCAACCGGGTGGACGAGAAGGCGGTGGGCCGGCTGATCGGCGAAAAGATCGAGCGGGCCGATCCGGACTTCGTCCGCGAGGCCACCGGCTTCGCCATCGGCGGGATTCCGCCCATCGGCCACGCCGTGCCGCCGCTCGTCCTGATCGACGCCGACCTGATGGGCCTCGACGCTATCTGGGCCGCCGCCGGCACCCCCAACGCGATCTTCCGCCTGACGCCGGCGCAACTCGTCGCCATCACCGGCGGGCGGGTCGAAGCCGTCCGCAAGGGTTGACCGCGCGCGGAGCGATGCGGTCAACCGGGCAGGATGCCGCAGCGCGGCATGACCGCGCATCGCCGGGCCACCCCTCTTCCAAGCCTCTGGATTCTCTGGCAAGACTCATTCCAACGAGTTCTTGAACAGAGACGCATCAGGGAGGCCCCCCGTGACTGACGCCCGGCACAACCCGTACGAGACCGACCTCGACCAGAACGCCGCCAACACGGTGCCTTTGTCGCCGCTTTCCTTCCTGCGCCGCACCGCCGCCGTCTACCCGCAGCGCATCGCCGTGATTCACGGCCCGGTCCGCCGCACCTGGGCGGAAACCTACGAGCGCTGCGTGCGCCTCGCCTCGGCGCTGGCGAAGCGTGGCATCGGGCCGGGCGACACGGTCGCGGTGATGGCACCCAACACTCCGGAATCCTTCGAGGCCCATTTCGGCGTGCCGATGACCGGCGGCGTCCTGAACGCCCTGAACATCCGCCTGGACGCGGAGGCGCTGGCCTTCATCCTGGAGCATGGCGAGGCGAAGGTGCTGCTGACCGACCGGGAGTTCTCCGGCGTCATCTCCAAGGCCGTCCACATGCTGGAGCCGAAGCGCCGCCCGATCGTCATCGACATCGACGACCCGCAGGCCAAGGGCGGCGAGCTGATCGGCGAGCAGACCTACGAGCAGTTCCTGGAAACCGGCGACCCCGCCTATGAATGGCCGATGCCGGCCGACGAGTGGCAGGCCATCGCCCTGAACTACACCAGCGGCACCACCGGCAACCCCAAGGGCGTCGTCTACCACCACCGCGGCGCCTATCTGAACGCCATGGGCAACGTGCTGACCTGGGCGATGCCGCACCACCCGGTCTATCTGTGGACTCTGCCGATGTTCCACTGCAACGGCTGGTGCTTCCCCTGGACGGTCACCGCCATGGCTGGCACCAACGTCTGCGTCCGCACCATCACCGCCAAGGGCATCTACGACGCGCTGGCCGACCTCGGCGTCACCCACATGTGCGGCGCGCCCATCATCATGGGCCTGATCGTCAACGCGCCGGAGGACCAGAAGCGCGAGATCCCGACCGGCGTGAAGATGATGACCGCCGGCGCCGCCCCGCCCGCCGCGGTGATCGAGAAGATCGAGCGGCTGGGCTTCGACGTCACCCACGTCTATGGACTGACCGAGGTCTACGGCCCGGTCACCATCTGCGCCTGGCACGAGCACTGGAACGACCTGCCGCTTGAGGAGCGCGCGGCGCTGAAGGCGCGGCAGGGCGTGAACTACGCCACGCTGGAAGGGCTGATGGTCGCCGACCCCAACACGCTCCAGCCCACCCGCAAGGACGGCGTGACGATGGGCGAGATCTTCATGCGCGGCAACACCGTCATGAAGGGCTACCTGAAGAACCCGCGGGCCACGCAGGAGGCCTTCTCCGGCGGCTGGTTCCACACCGGCGACCTCGGTGTCTGGCATCCGGACGGCTACATCGAGCTGAAGGACCGCTCCAAGGACATCATTATCTCCGGCGGCGAGAACATTTCGACCATCGAGGTCGAATCGGTCCTCTACAAGCATCCGGACATCGTCGAGGCCGCCGTGGTCGCCCGCCCGGACGAGAAGTGGGGCGAGACGCCCTGCGCCTTCGTCACCGTGAAGGAGGGCAAGCAGCTGACCGAGGCCGAGGTGATCGCCTATTGCCGGGAGCATCTGGCCCATTTCAAGTGCCCGCGCACCGTCGTCTTCACCGCCCTGCCGAAGACCTCGACCGGCAAGATCCAGAAGTACGTGCTGCGCGATCAGGCCCGCGCGCTGAACGGAGCGAAGGGGTGACCGCTGTAGCCGGGGGCTTCGGCCCCCTTCTGCCCGAGGAACGGGCGGATGCCGCGGCCCTGGTCCGCCAGGGTTTCGGCATTCCCCGCGAGTATTTCGACCGGTCGGTGGACCTGTTCGGGCCGGGCGTGATGCGCGGCCTGCGCGCCGGACCGGAGGCGGGCCGCGCCGGGCAACTCGTCGCCTGCGCCGCCGTCTGGCCGATGGACCAGTGGTTCGGCGGGCGCCCGGTGCCGTCCTGCGGCGTGGCGGCGGTGGCCGTCGATCCGGCGGAACGCGGGCGGGGCTACGGCACCGCGCTGATGCGCGGCCTGCTGGATGAGGCGCGGGCCGGGGGCGCCGCGCTGTCGGTGCTCTATCCGGCGACCCTTCCGGTGTACACCCGCCTGGGCTTCGGGCGGGGCGGGGTGTCCTTCGACTGGAGCGCGCCGCCGGCCGCCCTGTCCGCCGGGCCGTCGCCGGAGGACGGATGGATTCGCCGGACCGACGCGAGCGACGCCAGCGAGCTTGCGGCGCTACGCCGCAGCCTGCTCACCACCGGCAACGGTCTGGTGGAGCGCAATGAGGGGCTGTGGAGCTTCGCCCTCTGCCCGGACGGCGCTCCGTCCGATGTTTACACTTTGGGTGGTCCAAGGGGGCCTGAAGGATATGTGGCGGTGGCGCCGCCGTCGGAGCGAAAGCTGATGGTTGCGGATCTCTGCCTGCTCAGCCCGCGTGCCGTGCGGCTGGCGCAGAGCTTCCTGGCCGGCTACCGGGCGCAGGTCGACCGCGTCTCCTGGCGCGGCGGACCCGACGACCCGCTGGTCCTGATGGCGCCGGACAGTGGCCCGCGCGCCGACGCACGCGATGAATGGCTGCTGCGCATTCTCGACCTTCGGCGCGCCCTGGAAGCCCGTGGATATCCACCTGGGGTTGCCGGCGAATTGACGCTGGACGTCACGGATGCGGTGATTCCAGAGAATTCCGGCACTTTCCGGTTGCGCCTGTCCGATGGAAAGGCTGGCGTGGACCGGATTCCGGAGAAGACGGGCGGCGGCGGAAAAGCGGCCGTATCGGGGCTTTCCCTGTCCATCGCGGCCCTCGCCGCCCTCTACACTGGCCACAAAGGCCCGCAGATTCTCCGGCAGGTTGGCCTTCTGCGTGGCGGCGAAGACGCGATGGCGCTTGCGGCGCGGTTCTTCTCGGGACCGGCGCCGTGGATGCCGGACCGGTTCTGAAGCGGTGTTACCAGTTGCGTTTATCAAACCAGAAATTAACCCTTTCTGATGTATCCCTTAAAGACAAAGGCATGACGACGGCCGGCGCATGAGGCCGTCCGATCCGGGGGGAGCCCGATTTCATGACGATTGGAACGCGGATTGCGCTCGGTTTTGCGGCGGTCCTTCTGATGACGGTCGCGGTGGCGTTCGTCGGCTGGAACAGCCTGCGCACCTACGCCGGACGTGTCGATCTGGCGGCCCACACCGCCGAACTGGACGCCCGGCTGAAAACCGTGCGGATCGAGGAAGCCCGCTTCGTTACCGAGCGCGACTCCAAGGCCGCCGACAATGTGCCCGGCATGCTGGACCGGCTGCGCGACGAGGCGCAGGGTACCCGCTCCGCGCTGGAGGATGCCGGCAGCATCAGGCTGGTCGACGATATCCTGGCCGGCATCGCCGGCTATCGCAGCGCCTTCGCCAACTTCGTCGCCCAGGACAAGGAGGCACGCGTCCGCACCCAGAGCATGGAGACGCGCGCCCAGGCCCTGCGGGAGATCGCGGAAAGGATCGGCAACCAGCAGTCCGAGCGCTACGACCAGAACATGGTCAGCCTGAAGGACGCGGAGCACGCCGTGCGGCAAAGCCGCGACACCTCCGACCGCGCCGACCGGCTGATCGAGATGGTGCTGGAGGCGCGGCGCCTCCAGTCCGACTTCGCGCACACCCGCAATCCCGCCACGATGGCGGCCGCCGGGGAGGCCATCGCCGCCCTGCTGGCCAACGCGGAGACCATCGAGAAGGATCTCGTCGGCACCAACGACGAGGAGTTGGCCCAGCGGATCGTCACCATCGCCGGCGCCTACCGGATGGTGTTCGAGCAAGCCGGCGCCGAAGGTGCCGGCGACCCGGCCAGCGGCCGCATCCAGGCGCTGGATCGCCATGCCCACGAGATCCAGAACCTCGCCCACGAGATGCAGGAGAACCAGGCGATGGTCTCCAGCGCGTTGCAGGAGGCCGCGAACTTCGCCCAGAGCGAAGTGAACGAGGCCGTCCAGCTGCGCGGCATCGCCATGCGTCTGATCCAGGGTGCTCAGTCCGCGATGCTGGGCCAGCGCGACTTCATCCTGATGAGCGGCGAGGACGCCCGCGCGCGGGTGCACGGCGCGGTGAAGGAGATGCTGGCGCTCGCCACCCAGGCCGGGGCCGTTCTGGTCGATTCGGAAGGCCGCGCGCTGATCGCCGCGATCACCGAAGCGGCCCAGGCCTTCGACGGGGAGTTCGCCGCCCTCGTCACCACCAGCGAGAGCCAGCATGCCGCCTCCAAGACCATGGCCAAGGCCGCGGGCGACGTCAGCGAGCAGGTGAACCGTCTCGTCTCCATCCAGCGCGACGACCGCGAGAACGGGCGCAGCGGGGCGGAGCTGATCATCATCATCGGCGCCGCCGTGGCACTGGCGCTCGGCATGGTCATGGCCTGGATCATCGACCGCGCCATCACCCATCCGATGCACGCCATGACCAAGGCCATGGGCCGGCTGGCCGAGGGCGACCTGACGGTGGACATCCCCGGCGGCGACCGCAAGGACGAGCTGCGGGCCATGGCCGACGCGCTCAGCGTCTTCAAGGAGAACGCCCTTGAGATGCAGCGCATGGAGGGCGAGCGGGAGGAGATGCGCCGGCAGATCGACGCCGACCGCCGCCGCACCATGAACGAGTTCGCCAACGGCTTCGAACAGGCGGTGTCGGGCGTCGTCCTGTCGCTGACCGAGTCCGCCGGCAATCTGGGGCGCGACGCGCAGGAGATGTCGTCGGACGCCGCCCTGACCACCGCCAAGTCGAGCGCCGTCGCCGCCGCGTCGGAGCAGGCGTCGAGCAACGTGCAGACCGTCGCCGCGGCGGCGGAGGAGCTGTCCTCGTCCATCGCCGAGATTTCCCGCCAGCTCAACAGCAGCTCGCAGGTGGCGGTGGGAGCGGCGGCCAAGGCGACGGAGACCAACGGCATCGTCGAAGGTCTGGCCGAGGCGGCGCAGCGCATCGGGCAGGTGGTGGACCTGATCGGCGAGATCGCCGAGCAGACCAACCTGCTGGCCCTGAACGCGACGATCGAAGCCGCCCGCGCCGGGGAGGCCGGCAAGGGGTTCGCCGTGGTGGCGACCGAGGTCAAGAACCTCGCCGGCCAGACCGCCAAGGCGACCGAGGAGATCTCCAGCCAAGTGGCGCAGATGCAGGCGGCGACGGGCGGGGCGGTGGGCGCCATCCGCACCATCTCCGACGCGGTCGGCACCATCAGCGGCACGGTCACCGAGATCGCCCGCGCCATGGAGCAGCAGGGGCTCGCCACCCGCGAGATCGCCCAGAACGTCAATCAGGCCGCCGAGGGTACGCAGGAGGTGATGCACCACATCGCCGAAGTGACCAACGCCGCCACCAAGACCGGCGGCGCCGCCGACGCGGTCCTGAGCGCCAGCCGCACGCTGGCTTGTCAGGCCGAGCATCTGCGCTCCGAAGTGCAGGGCTTCCTGAACAAGGTGCGGACCGCCTGATCGCGGTACGCCGGGGAGCCGGGGGCCGAAAAACCCCCGGCCCGTTCCCGTTGCTTTCACACGGAGCATCTGTTAAGCCGCGCCGTGCCTCACGGACGCGAGATCTCATGGCTTTCCCCTTGTCACAGCGCGACTCCGCCCGGGGGATACCCGACGCGATTCTGGCGGGTCTGGCCGGCGTGGCGGTGGCGGCCCTCGGCCCTCTGGCCGCCATGGCGCCGCGCGGTTTGCCGGTCTGGGCCATCCTGATCGCGCTGGTCGGGCTGGCCGGCCTAGCCCGTCGCGGCGCCCTGGGGCGGCTGCAACGGGCGATGCCCGGCACGGCGGTGGTCCTGGCCTTCCTGGCCCTGGCCTCCCTCTCCATCCTGTGGAGCCCGTCGCCGCGCGCCGGGCTGACGGTGGTGGAGATCGGCTACATCGGCCTTGGCGCGCTGGCCGGCGGGGCGTGGCTGTCCTCCCTGCCGGGGGTGGAGGCGCGGCGGCTGACCGGCCTGTTCCTGGTGGGCGTGTTCGTCGGCGTCCTGCTGTTCGCCGTGGAGGCCGCGCTGGATTTTCCGCTGCACCGCTGGTGGAACCATGTGCCGGCGGGCGTCGAGATCGCCGAGACCAACGTGCCCAAGCGCACGGCGGTCCTGCTCTGCCTGATGGTCTGGCCGGCGGCGATGGCGCTCGACCGGGCCGGGCGGCGGGGGCTGGCCGTCGCACTTCCCACAGTCTTCGCCGCGGCCTGCCTGTTGCTGACCAGCCGGTCGGCCATGCTGGGCATTGCCGTCGGCGGGGTAGCCTTTGCGCTCGCCGTCTGGTCGCCGCGGCTCGTCCGTGGGGCGCTGGCGGCGGTGTTGGGGGTGGCCTTCGCCTTCGTGCTGCCGCTGGTGCTGCTGTTCGACCGCGTGTTGAACCTGGACGGTGCCGACTGGCTGTTCCGGTCGGCCCAGCACCGGGTGGAGATCTGGGGCATGGCCGCCAGCCGGGCGCTGGAGACGCCCTTCTTCGGGCAGGGCATCGACGCCTCCCGCGCGCTGGAGCCGGAAGGGGCGGTGTCCCGATTCGGCACGCTGACCGACAGCCTGCTGCCGCTGCACCCCCACAACGCCTTCCTGCAGGTCTGGCTGGAGCTTGGCGCCTTCGGCGCCGCGCTGGCTCTGGCGGCGGCCTTGCTCCTGCTGCTCGGCACCGGGCGGCTGGAACGGCGGCTGCAACCCTTCGCGCTGGCCCTCTTCGCGTCGGCACTGGCGATGGCGAGCACGGCCTACGGCATCTGGCAGGCGTGGTGGATGGGCGGCATGCTGGCGGCCGGCCTGATGCTCCGGCTGGCCGCGCGCACCCCGGCGAGGGGCGAATGACGGGCGCGCACGGCAACGGTCGCCGCCGCGTCCTGGTCATCAAGCTGGGGGCCTTCGGCGACTTCTTCCTGGCCCAGACCGCCTTCTCGGCCATCCGGCGGCACCACGCCGCCGACCATCTGGCGCTGCTGACCCTACCGTCCCTGGCTCCGCTCGCCCGCCTCAGCGGCCTGTTCGACGAGGTTCTGGAGGACCCGCGGGAGCGGTCGCTCGGGGCCTATCGGCGCGTCCGCCGCCTGCTGCGCGCCGGGCGTTTCGACCGGGTCTACGACCTCCAGGCGCAGCGGCGTACTGACCGCTACTTCTGGCTGCTCGCCCCCGGTCCCTGGCCGGAATGGTCGGGCACGGCCTGGGGCGCCTCGCACCGCGATCACTATCCGGGCCGCCGCAAGGTGCCGGTGATCGAGCGCTACACCCGGCAGTTGGCGCCCTTCGGCATCGTGCCGGACGCGGTGCCGGACCTGTCCTGGCTCGACGCCGACACCGGCGGTTTCGGCATCGCCGCGCCCTACGCCCTGCTGATCCCCGGCTCCTCCCCCGGACGTCCCGACAAGCGCTGGCCGGTGGAGCGCTATGGCGAACTGGCGCGCGCGCTGGCGACGCGCGGCATCACGCCGGTCGTTCTGGGCACGGCCATCGAGGCGGACCTCGCCCGCTCCATCACCGCCGCCTGTCCGCAGGCCGTCGACCTGACCGACCGCACCAGTGTGCCGGAGATCGCGGGGCTGGCCCGCCGGGCCTGGGCAACGGTCGGCAACGACACCGGCCCCACCCATCTGGTCGCCGCCGTCGGGTGCCCGACGCTGGGGCTGTACTGTGACGCCTCCGTTCCCATCCATGCGAACGGGCCGCGCATGGTCATCCACCACCGCCCGTCCTTCGTCGACATGGACGCGGCGGGTGTGCTGGCGGCAATGGACGCTCTTCCGCCGGGCCGGTAGAGTGCCGCCGATCGTTTTGCAGGAGCCATGAAGGATTTGAGCAGCCAGGACGCCAGTGTCATGCCCGCCGAAGCGGTCACCATGCCCGCCGGAAGGCCGGGCGGGCGTCTGATGCTGCTCGCCAAGCTGGCGGTGACTCTGGTGGTTCTCGGCGTGCTGGGCGCCAAGGCCGACTGGCCGGCCCTGCTGGCGCGCGTCGCCGGGGCGGACCCCGTCTGGCTGGCTGCCGGCTTCACGGTGAAGCTATTCGCCGTGGTGTGCGCCGGCGAGCGCTGGCGCGACGCCCTGCGCGCCGCGGGCGAGCGGGTCTCGCACGGGCTGGCGATGCGGCTGATGTTCACCGGCCTGTTCTTCGGGCAGGTGCTGCCGGGGGCGCTGGGCGGCGACGTGGTGCGCGGCTGGCTGACCTACCGGGGCGGGGCGTCCTCCACCGCCGTAATGCTGGCCCTGGTGCTCGACCGGTTGCTGGCCCTGGTCGGCTGCGTGGCGCTTTTGTTCCTCGGCCTGCCGCATCTGGTGGCGACGGCTCCGCCCTCCGTTGCCTGGGCCGGGCCGGTGGCGGTGGTGCTGCTCGCCATCGCCATGGTCGTGGGGCTCCAGGCGGATCGCATCCCGCTGCCGGGGGTCCTGCTGCGCCCACCGGTCCGAGCGGTGCAGGCGCAGGTCACGCGGCTGCGCGCGGCGCTGGTCAGCCGCGCGGCGCTGGCCGGGCTGCTGCACAGCGCGGCGGTTCACGCCTGCACCGTCTTCGCGGTGATCGCCTACGCCCACGCGCTGGGCATTCCCGTGCGGGTTCTGGACGCGCTGGCCGTCGTGCCGATGACCATCTTCGCGGCGGCGCTGCCGATCTCTCTGAACGGCTGGGGCGTGCGGGAGGGGGCCTTCGTCGCCGGCTTCGCGCTTTACGGCCTCGGCGCAACCGACGCACTTGCCCTGTCGCTGATGATCGGCCTGTCGGTCACCCTGTCGTCGCTGCCCGGTGGCCTGCTCTGGCTCAGCCTGAAGGGCTCTGCGCGGCCCTGAGCCGGGCCAGCGCCCAGCCGGCGGCGTCGCGCACCACCTCGCTCGGGTCTTCCAACAGGCGTTCGGCCACTGCGGCGTGGCGGGCGTCGCCGCTGTTGCCCAGAGCCACCAGAACGTTGCGCACGAAGCGGTCGCGCCCGATCCGCTTGATCGGGGAGCCGCTGAAAACCTGCCGGAAGCCCGCATCGTCCAACTGCGCCAGATCGGCCAGCCGTGGCGCCGTCAGCTCCGCCCGTGGCAGGAAAGCCGCCTCGCGCGAGCGCTGGGCGAACTTGTTCCACGGGCAGGCGGCCAGACAGTCGTCGCAGCCGTAGATGCGGTTGCCCATCAGCGGGCGCAGTTCCTCGGGAATCGGCCCCTTGTGCTCGATGGTCAGGTAGGAGATGCAGCGCCGCGCGTCCAGCTGGTTGGGCGCGGGGAAGGCGGCGGTGGGGCAGGCGTCCAGGCAGCGCCGGCACTGGCCGCAGCGGTCCACCCCCGGCGAGTCCGGCGGCAGTTCCAGCGTCGTGTAGACCTCTCCCAGGAACAGCCAGGAGCCGTGGGACCGCGACACGAGGTTGGTGTGCTTGCCCTGCCAGCCCAGCCCGGCCTTCCCGGCCAGCGGCTTTTCCATCACCGGGGCGGTGTCCACGAAGACCTTCAACTCCGCCTTGAAGCGGTGGGCGATCCATTGGCCCAGCGTCTTCAGCCGGCCCTTGATGAGGTCGTGATAGTCGCGGTTCTTCGCATAGACCGACACGATGCCCCGGTCGGGATGCGCCAGCAGGGCGCGCGGGTCCTCCGCCGGGGCGTAGCTGGTGCCGAGCGCGATGACGGTCCGCGCCTCCGGCCACAGGGCCTGGGGATGGGCGCGCTGGTCGGCCCGGTCCGCCATCCAGCCCATGTCGCCGTGCCGGCCCTGGCGCAGGAACTCGGCCAGCCGTGCCCTGGCGTCCTCGCCCAATTCCGCCTTGGCGAATCCAACGGCGTCGAAGCCGAGCGCCAGAGCCCGGTCGCGGATGGCTTCACGGATGGAAATGTCAGGGTCGGGCATGGCGATGGGTTTGATACTGCGGAAGGCGGAAGCTTCCCTCTCCCGCCCTGGGAGAGGGGGCAGGGTGAATGAGGATCAGCCGCGGCCGCGGTAGGTCTGGACGTCCTGCGACGGAATCCACACGCCCTTCGGCGGTTCGCCGGTGGCGTAGAACACGTCGATGGGAATGCCGCCGCGCGGGTACCAGTAGCCGCCGATGCGCAGCCACACCGGCTTCAGCTCGTCCACCAGACGCTTGCCGATCCCGACGGTGCAGGCCTCGTGGAAGGCGCCGTGGTTGCGGAAGCTGGTCAGGAACAGCTTGAGCGACTTGGATTCCACCAGCCACTCGCCCGGCACATAGTCGATGACCAGATGGGCAAAATCCGGCTGGCCGGTGATCGGGCAGAGCGAGGTGAATTCCGGCGCTGTGAAGCGCACGACGTAGTGGTCACCGGGGTTCGGGTTCGGCACGCGCTCCAGCACCGCCTCTTCCGGCGTCTTCGGCTGGACGGTGGCGCCGCCGAGCTGGGTCAGGCCGGAGTAAATACTCTCAGACATCGGCGGATTCCTTCTTCGCGGGCTTCGCCGGCTTGGCCGGCTTCACCTTCAGGGAGGCCAGAGGGTCTTCGGTGGCCGGGACATCGCCCTCGTTCAGGCGGGCCTCCAGCGCGCTCGCGACCTCTTCGAAGCGGCCGTCCTCGATGGCCTGCCGAAGCTCGGCCATCAGGTCCTGGTAATAATGCAGGTTGTGCCAGGTCAGCAGCATCGGCCCCAGCATCTCGCCCGCCTTGAACAGGTGGTGCAGATAAGCCCGGCTGTGGTTCCGGCACGCCGGGCAACCGCATTCCTCGTCGAGCGGGCGCTCGTCATGGGCGTGACGGGCGTTGCGGATGTTGATGGTGCCGCGCCGCACGAAGGCCTGACCGGTGCGGCCCGAGCGGGTGGGCATCACGCAGTCGAACATGTCCACGCCACGCCGTACCGCGCCGATCAGGTCGCTGGGACGGCCCACGCCCATCAGGTAGCGCGGGCGCTCCTTGACCATCAGCGGCTCGGTGAAGTCGAGCACGGTGAACATCGTCTCCTGGCCCTCGCCCACGGCCAGCCCGCCGATGGCGTAGCCGTCGAAGCCGATGTCGCTCAGGGCCGCCACGCTCTCCGCCCGCAGGTCCGCGTAGACGCCGCCCTGCACGATGCCGAACAGGCCGTAGCCGGGGCGCTCGACGAAGGCGTCCTTGCTGCGCTTGGCCCAGCGCATCGACAGGCGCATGGACGAAGCCGCCTGCGCCTCCGTCGCCGGGAAGGGGGTGCACTCGTCCAGGCACATGGTGATGTTGCTGTCCAGCAGATGCTGGATCTGGATCGAGCGTTCCGGCGTCAGATGGTGCTTGCTGCCGTCGAGGTGGGATTTGAAGGTCACCCCCTCCTCGGTCATGGTGCGCAGGTCCGACAGGGACATGACCTGGAAACCGCCGCTGTCCGTCAGGATCGGCTTGTCCCAGTTCATGAAGCGGTGCAGGCCGCCCAACTGCCCGACGCGCTCCGCCGTGGGGCGCAGCATCAGATGGTAGGTGTTGCCGAGCAGGATTTCCGCGCCGGTGGATTTCACCGCGTCGCTGGTCATCGCCTTGACGGTGGCGGCGGTGCCCACGGGCATGAAGGCCGGCGTGTTGATGGCGCCGTGCGCGGTGGAGACCCGCCCGCGCCGGGCGCGCCCGTCGGTCTTCAGAAGCTCGAACCCGATCCCGGTCATCACACCCTCCGGAGCAGCGACGCGTCGCCGTAGCTGAAGAAACGATAGTTCTGGCCGATGGCGTGCGCGTAGGCCGCCTTCATCGTGTCCATGCCCGCGAAGGCGCAGACCAGCATGAACAGGGTGGAGCGGGGCAGATGGAAGTTGGTCACCAGAAGGTCCACGATCTTGAAGCGGTAGCCGGGGGTGATGAAGATGTCGGTGTCGCCGCTGAAGGCCCGGATGCTGCGGTCGTCCAGCCCCGCCGTCTCCAGGATGCGCAGCGCCGTGGTGCCGACCGAGACGATCCGCCCGCCCGCGGCGCGGGTGGCGTTGATGGCCTCGGCGGTTTCGGGGGAGACCTCGCCCCACTCGCTGTGCATTCGGTGCTCGGCGATGTCGTCCACCTTGACCGGCAGGAAGGTGCCGGCCCCGACATGCAGCGTCACTGGCACGCGGCGGACGCCGCGCGCGTCGAGCGCCGCCAGAAGCTCCGGCGTGAAGTGCAGGCCGGCGGTGGGGGCGGCGACGGCGCCCTCGCGCGCGGCGAAGACGGTCTGATAGTCCGCCGCGTCCTGCTCGTCCGCCTCGCGGCGGATGTAGGGGGGCAGGGGCATTCGGCCATGGCGGTGCAGCGCCTCCATGAGATCCGCTCCGCCCTTGGAGAAGCGCAGGCGCACCTCCATCCCGTCCTTGGCGACGACCTCGGCCGCGAAGTCGTCGGCGATGGCGATCACGTCGCCGGGCTTCAGCCGCTTGCCGGGGCGGGCGAAGGTCGCCCACTCCCGCTCGCCCTCGCGCTTGTGGAGCGTGATCTCCACCCGCACCTCGCCGCGCCGGCCGTCCAGCCGGGCGGGGATGACGCGGGTGTCGTTGACGACCATCAGGTCGCCCGGCTCCAGCAATTCGGGCAGGTCGCGCACGACGCGGTCGTGCAGGCGCTCCGCCACGTCGAGCAGACGGGCGGCGTCACGCGGCTTGGCCGGATGCTCGGCGATGCGGTCCGGCGGAAGGTCGAAGTCGAAATCGGCGGTCTTCATGGGAGCCGCTCGTATAGACCAAAGCGGTGGGACGGGGGAAGCATTACGAGTCGGCATTCACTCGGGCAAAGGGAGGGCCTGGGCGGTCAGGGCGGTGGTCTGGCGGGCGTGCAGGACGTCCACGTCGAAGCCCTGGATCATCTCCTGGAACAGCCGGTACCAGTTCACCTCGGCCTGGAGATGCAGGAAGACGGAGCCCAGCCCGATGGCCGCGCGGTCCATGAAGACGAACTCCCGCGGCACCTCCACCCCGCCGACGCGGCGCAGCTCGGCATGGACCTTGGCGGCGGTCTCGCGGCCGTAATGGCCGGAGTTGGTTTCCTCGATGCGGCGGCTGCGGTCGTCCATGATCGGGGCGTAGACGAAGCGCGCCCAGATGTTCAGCACGTCCACCAGCTCCTTGGTCGGGTTGCCGAAGCCCCAGGTGCGGTAGGCCTCCACCGCCTTGTCCTGGTTGCCGGTCTGCAGCGCGTCGTAGAGGTCGATCACCCCCTTCACGAAGCGGGCCGGGAAGACGCGGACGCAGCCGAAATCCAGCAGGTTGATGGAGCGGTCGGGCCGCACCGTGTAGTTTCCCAGATGCGGGTCGCCGTGGATGATCCCGTAGCCGTAGAAGGGCACGTACCAGGCCCGGAACATGTTCATCGCCAGCGCGTCGCGGGCGTCCGGATGATCCTTCACGAACTCCAGGATCTTGCGGCCCTCCACCCATTCCAGGGTCAGCAGGCGCCGGGTGGACAGGTCGGGCACCACCGCCGGGACATGGACGCCGGGCGTGTCGGCCAGCATCGCGCGGTAGAGGCGGGCGTGCTTGGCCTCGCGCTCGTAATCCAGCTCCTCGCGCAGCCGGGCACCGATCTCGGCCTGGATCTGCTTGGTGGAAATGGCGCTGTCGGTGCGCTCGAAGATGGCGAAGATCAGGCCGAGCTGGCGCAGGTCCGCCTCCACGGCGGAGGCCATGTCGGGGTATTGGAGCTTGCAGGCGAGGTTCTGTCCGTCCAGCCCGACGGCGCGGTGCACCTGTCCCAGCGAGGCGGCGGCGGCGGCACTCTGTTCGAAGTGCCGGAAGCGCTTGTGCCAGGCGGGACCAAGCTCGCTGGCCATGCGGCGCTTGACGAAGGGCCAGCCCATCGACGGCGCGTCGGCCTGGAGCTGCGACAGCTCCTGCACATACTCGCGGGGCAGGGCGTCGGGGATGGTGGACAGCAGTTGCGCCACCTTCATCAGCGGTCCCTTCAGCCCGCCCAGCGCGGCGCGCAGTTCGGCGGCGTGGCGATCCCGCTCCAGGGGGATGCCCAGCACCCGTTCTCCGGCGAAACGGGCCGCAAGGCCCCCCACGGCGGTCCCGACCCGCGCATACCGCGCGATCCGGCCGCCAAGCCTGTTCTCATCGGTGTTCGGCATGCCGAATAGGTGGGTGTGCAGAGGGCGAAAGGCGAGTCCCCTGGTGTCGCCTCAGGCGGCGGTGCCGATCCGGACCAGGCCCGGCAATCCGCTTCGGGCGGCGGCTTCCGCTAATTTGCGGTCTGCGGTCACCAGTCCCGCGTTCGTCGACCAAGCGAGAGCCAGATAGAGGCAATCGACCACGGGATGCCGAAGCGTGCTGCTGAGGTTGAGCGCACGCTCCGCCACATCCACCGCCGGAGTCAGCGTCAGCGGGAGTTGGGCGACCAATCCACGCAAGCGGCCCAAGAGCGTGTCGGCATCCGACTTCCCCAAAGTGCCCGTGTGGACTCGCTTGGCCAGCGCCGCAGCCGCTTCGATGAGCAGAATATCGGGTGCCAGCAGCGGCTTTTCCTGGCAAGGAACGCAAGTGCGTCTGAGCTTGCGTCTTCCCTGATGATCCATTTCACGGCGACACTGGCGTCCACGACGACCGCTTGGTCCACCACGCTCACCGGTCGCGCCATTCGCGGATCAGCGGCGTGCTGTCGGGAAGCACACCATACTTGCGGGCAAGTTCGTCCTGCTCCCGCTGGAGTTCCTCAATGAGCGCCGCACGGCCGGGGCGTGCGGCGTGCGACAGGATGGCACCGACTTCCTCCTCGACCGAGCGTCCGTTGATCGCGGCGCGTTCGGTCAGAGTCGCGTGCAGCGCTTCGTCGATTTCGAGCCTGACGATCTTGCCCATTTCGCTCTCCCGGGGATCGGTGACACTGTAACCCGCTTGCGCGGGATGGCGCCACCGTTCCGCAGGGTCACCGAACTCACCCGACCGGCGCGATGTTCTGGTTCACGCAGAACAGGTTGGTCGGGTCGTATTTCGCCTTCAGCGCCCGCAGGCGTTCGTAGTTCGGCCCGTAGGCGGCCTGGACGCGCTGTTCGTCGTCGGTGACGAAGTTCACGTAGACCCCGCCCGTGGCATAGGCGGCGGTCCGGTCGGAGACGCCGCGCGCCCATTGGATGCAGGCGCTGTCCTCCGGCGGGGTGTTCCAGCGCGCGTGCACGTTCATCACGAACAGGGCGTCGCGGTGCGGATAGGCGGTGGCGTCCGCCGGCACGCGGTTGGCCGCTGCGCCGAGCAGGCCGACGAAGATCTCGCACTGGTCGGAGGGCAATCTCGCGGCCTCCTCGACCAGCACATCGATCAACCCGTCCTCAAGCCCCGTGAAGTTCTGCGATTTCCAATAGTTCCGTGCACCCGGCACCAGAAGCGGGTCGAAGGCCGCCTGCCACGCCGCGTAGGGCATGAGGCCGACATGCTCCCCGACGGGCGTGCCCAGCGACAGCACCGGCTCCAGCGCCTTGCGGGCCGCCGCCTCGTCGTCGCCGGCGCAGATGACGGGCATGACCACCACCTCCTTGCCGTGCACGTCCGGCGGCAGGAAGGGCAGGGGCGGCGCCTTGCGCAGCACCATCCAGGCGGTTGCCTCGTCCGGCAGGGCCGCCGTGGCGTCGCGGTAGCGGCGCATCAGGTCGCCAGCCCCGGCGAAGGGATGGACGACCAGCCCGGCGAACACCATCGGCCCCACGGGATGCAGGCGGAAGGTGAAGGAGGTGACGACGCCGAAATTGCCGCCACCGCCACGGATGGCCCAGAAAAGGTCGGCATTCTCGTCGGCGCTGGCGCGCAGGAACTTTCCGTCGGCGGTGACCACGTCGGCGGCCAGCAGATTGTCCACCGTCAGCCCGTACTTGCGGGTCAGCCAGCCGAATCCGCCGCCCAGCGTCAGCCCGGCGATGCCGGTGGTGGAGTTGATGCCGACCGGCACGGCCAGCCCGAAGGCCTGCGTCTCGCGGTCGAGATCGCTCAGCGTGGCGCCGGGCGCCACCCGCGCGGTCAGGCTGACCGGATCGACATGGACGAAGCGCAGGGCGCCGAGGTCGATCAGCAGGCCGCCGTCGCACAGGGAATTGCCGGCGATGTTGTGACCGCCGCCGCGCACGGAGACCAGCAGCCCGTTCTCCCGCGCGAAGCGAACCGCCTGCATAACGTCCGCGGCCCCGGCGCAGCGGGCGATCAGGCCGGGCCGGCGGTCGATCATGGCGTTCCAGATCGTCCGGGCCTCGTCATAGCCCGGCGACTGCGGGGTCAGCAGCGGGCCGCGCAGACGGGCCGCAAGATCGTTGACGGCTTCCTGGGAAAGGGTCGCGTCCCGCCGGTCGGCGGTGCGAAGCGTGAAATCGCCCATCGAGCACCTCCCACGTCAAAGCAGCAATTTTCGCGAATATCCGGAGCGGATTGGCGCAACAAGGGTAAAGTTTCGCCCGTGTTCAGGCCATCCGGGAAAGGACTCCCTCCGGTGTTCTTCCGGACGGAGCCACGCCTCAATTCGGTGTCTGCGCGGCTTTGACGGTGGAGGGCGGTGGATCAGCCGCCCTGGCTGCGAATCCAGGCGGCGGTGGCGCTGTCCATGGTGTTCTTGTGGTTGATGAACCACTCCGGAACGACCTCGGTCAGATAGCCGCGGACCAGGGCCAGATTGCCGGCGGCCATGCGCTTGGCGATGCCTTCCAGCTCCAGCCGGACGCGGTTGTGCTCGTGCACATGAATGGGCGTCGGCGGGAAGCCGTACTGGTGCATCAGCTCCTCCTCGCGGGCCAGATGGTCGCGCAGGTGCTGGGCGAAGGCGGTGAAATGGGCAGGCAGGTCGGCGTCCGACGCCGTGGCGGCCTCGGCGAGAAGCTCGATGGTTTCCTTGTGGTCGGCGTCGATGATGGCGTTGCCGACTTCCAGGGACGGGCTCCAGGCGGGGATCGAGAGGGTGGACATGGTGCTCTCCGAAGGGATCGTTGGAGGCACCATACCCATCCCACAATTATGGATTCTTGACGTCCGTCAAGAAAACCAGGTCAGGGCTGATTTTCCAGCTCGTCAACAAAGCCGCGGATGACGTTCAGCCCCTTCTGCCAGAAGGCCGGGTCGCTGGCGTCGAGCCCGAAGGGGGCCAGAAGCTCCTGGTGGCGCAGCGTGCCGCCCGCCGACAGCATCGCCAGATACTTCTCCGCGAAGCCCGTCTCCGACTCCTGATAGACCGCGTAGAGCGAATTCACGAGGCAGTCGCCGAAGGCGTAGGCGTAGACGTAGAAGGGCGAGTGGATGAAGTGCGGGATGTAGGACCAGTAGTTCCGGTAGCCCTCATCGAAGCGCAGCGCCGGGCCGAGGCTCTCGGTCTGCACCGCCATCCAGATCTCGCCCAGCCGTTCGGCGGTCAGTTCGCCCTCGCGGCGCTCGGTGTGGACACGGCGCTCGAAGTCGAAGAAGGCGATCTGGCGGACCACCGTGTTCAGCATGTCCTCGACCTTGGAGGCCAGCATGATCTTGCGGCGCTTCGGGTCGGTCTCGCGGTCGAGCAGGGCGCGGAAGGTCAGCATCTCGCCGAACACCGACGCGGTTTCCGCCAAGGTCAGCGGCGTGTCGGACAGCAGGTGCCCTTGTCCGCCGGCCAGGATCTGGTGCACGCCGTGGCCCAGCTCATGCGCGAGCGTCATCACGTCGCGCGTCTTGCCCTGGTAGTTGACCAGCAGATAAGGGTGGACGCTCGGCACCGTGGGGTGGGCGAAGGCGCCCGGCGCCTTGCCGGGGCGCACCGGCGCGTCGATCCAGGCGTTGTCGAAGAAGCGCTTGCCCAGTGCCGCCAGATCCGGCGAGAAGCGGCCATAGGCGCCCAGAACCAGATCGCGCGCCTCGTCCCAGCGGATGCTGCGGTCGGCGTCGTCGGGAAGCGGCGCGTTGCGGTCCCAGTAGTCCAGATGGTCCTGCCCGAACCACTTGGCTTTCATCGCGTAATAGCGGTGGGACAGGGCCGGGTAGGCGTCCTTCACCGCCGCGGCCAGCGCGTCCACCACCTCGTCCTCGACGCGGTTGGACAGGTTGCGGGCCGACGTGGGCGCCTTGTAGTTGCGCCACTTGTCGTCGATCTCCTTGTCCTTGGCCAGCGTGTTGGTGACCAGCGCGAACAGGCGGATGTTGTCGCCCATCACCCGGCCGATCACCGTCCCGGCCTCCTTGCGGACCTCCTGCCGGCGGTCGGACAGGCGGTTCAGCGCCTCCGCGCAGGTCAGCTCCTTCCCGCCGATGGGGAAGCGCAAGCTGGCGATGGTTTCGTCGAACAGGCGGTTCCAGGCGGCGCGCCCGACCACATGCTTCTCATGGAGCAGCCGTTCGACCTCGTCGGAGAGCTGGTGCTCGCGGAACAGGCGCACGTCGCGCAGCCAGGGGGCGTAGCGGGCGAGGTCCTTCGACGCCTTCAGCTTGGCGTCCAGCACCTTGTCCTCCAACCGGTTGATTTCCAGCGTGAAGAAGACGAGGTGGGTGGAGATGCCGTTCACCCGCTCCTGCGCCGACTGGTAGAACTTGGCGATGGCCGGGTCGGTCATGTTGCCGTTGTAGACCAGCCCGGCGTAGGACATCGCCCGCGACAGCACCTCGTCGATGCGCTCGTACTCACGGATGGCGGCGGCGAAGGCGTTGCCGTCCAGCCCGGCCAGTTTGCCGGCGTACTTGCCGTGGAAGTCCTTGGACGCGCCGTCCATCCGGTCCAGATCGGCCTTCAGCTCCGGCGAGTCCATCCCCGGATAGAGGTCCGTCAGGTCCCAGGAGGGCAGGGCGCCGAGGTCCGGGCCATCCCCCGTGGCGGCCAGGGCGGTGTCGGGCATGCCGGTCTGCGGACCGCCAAGGGGAACGCCAATCGGGTGCCGGGTGGCGCTGCGGGTCATCTGTCCCTCCTTCTGGGCTTTGGCCGTTCTGTGCTTGGAACGGGATATAAGCGCCGCGCGGGTTCGGGGGAAGGCTGCGCTGCGGCGCCCGCTCAGGGAGCCTGGCTGTCCTGCGCGCGGCGGATCGCCGCCTCCACGCATTGCAGGTGCAGCTTCTTGCGGGCGAGCTGGCGGGTCCGCCGCTCCTCAAGGTCGGTGGTCGGCATCGCCTCGATGGCGCAGCCGCGCCAGCCGTTGGCGTCGAGCGCGCGGGCGACCTCCGCGTAACCGAAATAGCCCTTGTCCGGCTGCTCCCATGGGGCGCGGAAGTCGGCGCGGCGCAGGACGAAGCGGTTGGATTGGCTGGACCCGCCGAGACTGGTCAGCCGGGCCACGATCAGCCGCTCGCCGTTGGTGTGGACGACGGTCAGGATCGGGCGGATGCCGAAGACGGGCGGGTCGCTGCTCATAGTGACATGCATAGCGTTCCGGCGCTGGTTAGGCCAGCAACAATGGCCAGCGATAACTGGATGCGATGCCGATATCCGCGCCAGTCGATTTTCGCTCGGATAATCATCCACTCTTAACGAAGAGTAAGCCAAGATTGGCCGCGAGATTGTAGAATAACATACCGCAGTATGATTGATCAAATTGGTGCGGAGATTGGCTTTCTGATAAGTCATCATTGCTTTATATGCTGCCTTGTTCGCAATCGTGGCAGGCGGCATCATCGGTCCTTACGGAAAAACGGAGAGAGCATTATGGCGCTAGGAGCATGGCTGCGCGTGTCGCTGGCGGTGGCGATCATCGGGCTATCGACCCTTTTGTCGGGGCATGCCTCGGCGCTGTCACCGCGTCAGTATCGTTGGGACGAACTGCCGGGCGATGCCTTCAACGCCCAGGGCAGTGCGCTCAAGGCGAGTGTTTACGTATCCGTGGGCGCGCGGGTGCGGGGCAAGGCTCCGCTTCTGGTCCTTCTTCACGGCTGCGAGCAGGATGCGTCGTCTTTCTTCACGGATTCCGGATGGATGGACATAGCTGACCGCTACGGCCTTATCGTCCTGCTGCCGGAGCAGCAGCACAATGCCTTTGCAATGGTCGGAGGGGCCTCCCGCTATGGCAACCCGCTCGGCTGCTTCAATTTCGCCGACCGCCTGACCAGTCCGCTGAAGGGCGGTGTCCCACGGGAAGCGGGGGCTATCGTCTCCATGGTCGACGCGGTGCGCGCGGGCAAGGGGCTTGACCGCGACGGTCCCCGAATCGAGGACGGGCGCGTCTATGTCACCGGCCTGTCGGCGGGGGCGGGCATGGCGGCAACCCTGCTGGCCGACTTCCCGCAGGTCTTCGCGGGCGGGGCTCTCTTCGCTGGCGTTCCGGCACTGTGCGCCCAGAGCATGCAGTCGGCCGCGTCGCTCTGCGGCATCTCGGTTATGCGCGCCTGCGGCGAGGTGAAGGCGCGCTCCGGCGGCTATGACAGCCGCGAATGGACGAAGGCGGTCCAGCGCGCCCGACACCCCGTCGGGCGTCCGCGCGTGCTGATCGTCCAGGGGACGGCGGACTGCACCGTGGACCCGCAGAACGCCCTCTATCTGACCAACCAATGGACGGCCTTCCATGGGCTGAAGGCGGATGCCCCCGTGGTCATCGGGCAGGAGCCGTCCTGGCCGGCGCGCGCCGTGCGGCAGGGCTACGCCCCGGCGGGCGCCAACGCCCTGTGGGTGGAGACGGTGCTTCTGAAGGACGTCGGCCACGTCATGCCCATCGACACCGGCAACCCGCAGCGCCCCTGCGGGCGGGTGCGGGTGTCGGAGACGAAGACCGACATTGAGGATGTCGGCCTCTGCGGCGCGGCGCTGGCCGCCGGCTTCCTGCAACTGGAACAGTAACACCCGCCGGAAGGGCGGCGGGCGGGTTCGGCACTCACCAAAGTGGTGCGACAGCCCGCCGCACCTTCCGGAATGCCGTTTGCCAAACGATGCAGATCTGACGCAGATTGGGGCCGCTGCGTGAACGTTCATTGCGCGGCTGCGGAGAAACGCGAACCAAACAAAATATAAGGGACGCCCCCCATGAGCCAAAGCTCGGCCGATCACTACAACCAGATCCACGCCCGTTCCCTGTCCGATCCCGACGGATTCTGGGGCGAGGCGGCGGAAGACATCACTTGGATCAAGCGTTGGGACAAGGTGCTGGACGATAGCAACGCGCCCTTCTACCGCTGGTTCACCGGCGGCGTCCTGAACACCTGCTACAACGCCGTCGACCGCCATGTGGAGGCCGGACGCGGCGCCCAGGCGGCGATCATCTACGACAGCCCGGTCACCAAGACCGTCCAGACCATCACCTACGCCGAACTCCAGGATCAGGTCGCCCGCTTCGCCGGCGCGCTGCGCGCCCAGGGCGTGGAGAAGGGCGACCGCGTCATCCTGTACATGCCGATGATCCCGCAGTCGCTGGTCGCCATGCTGGCCTGCGCGCGTCTCGGCGCGGTGCATTCGGTGGTGTTCGGCGGCTTCGCCCCGCACGAGTTGGCGACCCGCATCAACGACTCCCGGCCGAAGGCCATCGTCTCGGCCTCCTGCGGCATCGAGCCGAACCGCATCGTCAAGTACAAGCCGATGCTCGACGCCGCCATCGAGCAGGCGGAGCACAAGCCGTCGAGCGTCATCGTCTTCCAGCGCCCGCAGGAGACCGCGACCCTGGTCGAGGGCCGCGACGTGGATTGGGCGGAAGCCGTCGCCAAGGCCGAACCGGCGGAATGCGTGCCGGTGGCCGCGACCGACCCGCTCTACATCCTCTACACGTCGGGCACCACGGGCCAGCCGAAGGGCGTCATCCGCGACAACGGCGGCCACGCCGTGGCGCTGAAGTGGACGATGAAGAACATCTACAACGTCGAGCCGGGCGAGGTGTACTGGGCGGCGTCGGATGTGGGCTGGGTGGTCGGCCACTCCTACATCGTCTACGGCCCGCTGCTGCACGGCTGCACCACGGTGGTGTTCGAGGGCAAGCCGGTGGGCACGCCGGACGCCGGCACCTTCTGGCGGGTGATCGAGCAGCACAAGATCGGCACGCTGTTCACCGCCCCGACCGCCTTCCGCGCCATCAAGCGCGAGGACCCCAACGCCGAACTGCTGAAGAAGTACGACCTGTCGCACTTCCGCGCCTTGTTCCTGGCCGGTGAGCGGTCGGACCCCGACACCCTGCATTGGGCCGAAGACAATCTGAACGTTCCGGTGATCGACCATTGGTGGCAGACCGAGACCGGCTGGGCGATCTCCGGCAACCCGCTGGGCGTGCATCTCTTCCCGATCAAGTACGGCTCCGCCACCCGCCCGATGCCGGGCTGGGACGTGCAGATCCTGAACGCCGAGAACAAGGAAGTGCCGCGCGGCGACATCGGCGCCATCTGCGTGAAGCTGCCGCTGCCTCCGGGCACGCTGCCGACGCTGTGGAACGCCGACGACCGGTACAAGACGTCGTACCTGTCCGACTATCCCGGCTACTACCAGACCGGTGACGCGGGCTTCATCGACGACGACGGCTACGTCTACATCATGGCCCGCACCGACGACATCATCAACGTCGCCGGCCACCGCCTGTCCACCGGCGGCATGGAGGAGGTCCTGGCGAGCCACAAGGACGTGGCGGAATGCGCGGTGATCGGCGTCGCCGACGACCTGAAGGGGCAGGTGCCGCTGGGCTTCCTCTGCCTGAAGGCCGGCGTGACCCGACCGCATGAGGAGATCGTCAAGGAGGTCGTCCAGCTCGTCCGCGAGCAGATCGGCCCGGTTGCCGATTTCAAGCGCGCCGTGGTGGTGGAGCGCCTGCCGAAGACCCGCTCCGGCAAGATCCTGCGCGGCACCATGCAGAAGATCGCCGACAATCAGGACTACAAGACCCCCGCGACCATCGACGATCCGGGCATCCTGCCGGAGATCGCCGAGGCGCTGCAGTCGCTGGGCTATGCCAAGGCGCATCAGGCCGGCTGACCCGTTCCTGCGGTTGACGCCCCTCCTCCGGCGTGGTCCGGGGGAGGGGTTTCCTTTGCGGCTACGCCTTGTCCAGCGCGGTCAGGGAATCGTCCAGTTCGTCCAGCCGGGCCTGCTCGGCTTCCAGTTCCGCCAGCGCGCGGCGGGCGTTGGCGATGTCGAGATCGAGCTGGTCGCGCCGCCGCCGAATCAACTCTTCCAGCGGGGTCAGCTCCTCCATGGCCAGCGCCTGGGCGATGGCCGCGTTGCTGCCGCCACCCAGCGCCAGCCGCACCATGCGGGTGCTCGGGCGGATGCCCTGAGCCTCCAGATGGCGGGCTGTAACCAAAATCTCGATGGTGTCGTGATGGCGTGCCATGGCCCCGCCCTTATGACGCAATGCGATGGATTGTGCCAAGCCGCGCGCCGGAATCGCTGGTTCATCCGCGCGCAGCGGCGATTTGCCACAAGGCGGCGCCCCGAGGGGGCAGTTTTCGGCCCTGCCACCTTTCCGCCGAATTTTTGCTGCACGGGCATCAAAGTCTGGAATAAACGATGAGCGGGGGGCGTTCATCCTGGCGTACCGGGTCCTGAATGGGGCTCGGCCCTGGGAGGCCGCGCCGCCCGTTCCTACCTGAAGGAGTGCCATGATCCGCCACCCGGCGGGCCGTGGAGCCTTCGAGGCAACAATCGGGTGCGCGGTTGAGCACGTTCGGGGTCGAGCTGGAAGTCCACATTGCGTCGCTGCGCCGCTACGCGCGCGCGTTGCTGCGCAACCGTTCGGATGCCGAGGATCTGGTGCAGGAGGCGTTGACGCGGGCAGTGGCGCGCGCCGACACCTTCAAGGCGGGGACGAACCTGCGGGCGTGGCTTTTCACCATCCTGCACAACGTCCATGTGAATCAGGTCCGCTCCAAAGCGTCGCGGCCCGACGAGGTCGATGTGGACAGCGTCGAGTCGAAGCTGGTGACGCCGGCCCGGCAGGAGGAACGTGTGGAGTTGCGCGAGATGATGCGCGCGCTCGACGACCTGCCGGAGGAACAGCGCAAGGTGCTGCTCCTCGTCGCGCTGGAAGGCCTGAAATACGAGGAGGTCGCCGAGACGCTCGGCGTGCCGATCGGGACCGTCATGTCGCGCCTCTCGCGGGCGCGCGAGGCGGTCAGGGCGAAGCTGGCGAACGAGGGCTCGGTGGCCCTCAGGCGGGTGAAGTGATGAACGCGCATTGCGTAACGGACGACGAACTGCATGCCTACGTGGATGGGCAACTGGCTCCGGAACGCCGGCTCTTCGTGGAGCGATGGCTGGCCGACGACCCCGATGCCGCCCGCCGGGCGGAGGATTACCGCGCCCAGGCCGCGCTGCTGCACGAACTCTTCGACCCCGTGCTGCGCGAGCCGGCCAGCGGCCCGGTCGAGGAGCTGACGGGCAAGCTGCGCGGGCGCATGCCCGGCAACGACAACGCCGGCCCCTGGCACGCCCGCTCCTGGGTGCGCATGGCCGCGGCGGTGATGCTGATCATCGGCGGGGCCGGCGGCGGCTGGCTGGGCCGTGGCGCCGTCGACCAGTCGCCGGTCGTCCAGCAGCGCCAGACGCTGCAGACCTTCGCCGAGGAGGCCACCCAGGCCCACCGCTTCTACACCTCCGACGAGCGCTTCCAGGTCGAGCTCGGCGCCGACAACCAGGATGAGCTGAACAGCTGGCTGTCCAAGCGCGTCGGGCGCGACGTCTTCGGCCCGGACCTCGGCAAGGTCGGGCTACGCCTGATCGGCGGCCGGTCGCTGCCCACCGAGCTGGGAGCCGGCGCCCAGTACATGTACGTGAACGAGGCCAACAAGCGCGTCACCCTGTTCGTCGGCGCCCCGCGCTCCGGCAATCCGGCGAAGTTCGGCTTCTCGCAGAACGGCGACGTGGCGACCATCTACTGGGTGGAAGGCCCGCTGGCCTACGCGCTGGCCGGCCGGATGTCCAAGGAGGACCTGCTGCGCGTCGCCGAGGCCGTCTACAACGACGTCAAGGCCGGCCCGCGCCGCCCCGAGCCGCAGCAACAAAACCAGCAGAACCAGCAGCCCCCGCAGGACCAGCCGCCGCAGCCGCAGCAGGACCAGCCGCCCGCCGGGGTCCAGCCGATCAGCGACACGCACAAGCCGAAGGACAGCTGAGGCGGGGAAGCGGAGATTTTTGCGAGGGGCGGCGCCCCTCGCGCGCTTTTCCGAGATGACGGGACTCTTGGGGCGCATAAGTTGAGATAACGGTCCCCTCTTCGTTTCCCGGTTTACTCCCACCCCGCCCCCGCTCCACAATGCGTCGGCGACGGCGTGGAACGTGGAGCATGCGGGACTGGTACTTCATCGGCGACAGCCACGTGCAATCCTTCGAGATCGCCGCGACGATCCGCCTGCTCGATCGGCCGGCGCGCTGTCTGCTGGTTCCGGGAGCAACCTCGATCGGCCTGCGCAACCCGGAAAGCCAGACCCACGCGGTCACTCTCTTCAAGGACGCGCTGCTGCCCGCCGATCCAAACGCCATTCCGGTGATCCAGCTCGGCGAGGTCGATTGCGGCTTCGTCATCTGGTGGCGGGCGCAGAGGCATGGCGACTGTGTCGAGCGGCAGTTGGAGGATTCGGTGTCCGCCTGCGCCGCCTTCGTGGACGATCTGCTGGCGGGCGGCTATCCCACGCTGGTGCTGACCGGGGCGGTGCTGCCGACCATCCGGGACGGCGAGACCCGCGGCAAGGTCGCGCGCGCCCGGCACGAGATCACCGCCACGCTGCGCCAGCGGACCGAGCTGACCCACCGCTACAACGCCCGCCTGCGCGACGAGGCGGAGGCGCGCAGGCTGCCCTTCGTCGACATCACGCCGCGCATCACCGATCCGGAGAGCGGTCTGGTCGCGGAGGCGTTCCGCAGCCCGAATCCCGGTGACCACCACCTGCACCCCATCCGCGCCGCCGGGGTTTGGGCCGAAGCCCTGAACGCACTGGACCTGCCGCCCTGATGCAGCCCACCATGATCCGATCGTCATCCCAGGAGGCCGCGTGACCGACGCGATGGAGTTTCTCCGCGCGGGCGCCGCCGCGCTCCAACGGGGCGACCGGGTGGGGGCGGAGCGCAGGGTCATCCGCGCGCTGGCGCTGGTCCCCAGCCACGGCGAAGCCTGGAACATCCTGGGCGTGCTGGCCGTCTCCGCCGGCGACCCCGCCGGAGGGGAGGAACGCTTCCGCCGGGCGTCCGCCTGCGCGCCGGACAACCCCAACTATTCGCGCAGCCAGGCGGAATGCCTGAAGCGCCAGGGGCGGACGGACCGGGCGGCGGCCTTGCTGGCCGGCGCCGTGCGTCGCGGCGTGCTGTCGGCCGATCTCGCCTGCGACCTCGGTGACCTGCGGCTGGGCATGCGGGATGTCGCCGCGGCGGCGGCGCTCTACCGGCTGGCGCTGGCGCTGGCCCCAGGCCACGCCCGCAGCCTGAACAATCTGGCGGAGGCGCTGAGCAAGGCGGAGCGGCTGGACGCGGCGGCCGACGCCTTGGCCCGGTTGGCGGTGCTGCGTGGCACGGCGGCCGCCTGGGGGGCAGCGGGGGCGGCGCTGCTGGCGGCGTGGCGGCAGGACGAGGCGCGCGCCGCGCTGCGCCGGGCCGTCGCGCTCGACCCGTCCACGGCCGAGCACTGGGCCAACCTGGGCTTCGCCGGGCTGGGACGGCACGCGGTCGCCCTGGCGGAGGTCGCCTTCGACCGCGCCTTGCGCCTGTCGCCTGGGATGGAAACGGCGCGGGCGGGGCGGGGGGCGCTGCGGATGCTCTGCGGACGCCTGCGCGACGGGGCGGTGGATTACGAGGCGCGGCTGAGCCTGCCCGCCTTCCTGCCGTCGCGGTCCTACAGCCGGCCGGTCTGGGACGGTCGGATTCAGCCGGGCAAAACGCTGCTGATCCACGCCGACCGCGGTTATGGCGACGCCATCCAGTTCATCCGCTACGCCCCGCTGCTGCGGGCCCAGGGGATGCGCGTGGTCTTCCACGGGCCGGAGGGTCTGCTCGACCTCTTCCGCGCGTCGGAGCTGGTGGATGGCCTGTCCGGTCTCGACGGACCGCCGCTGGCCCACGACGTCCAAATCCCCATCATGAGCCTGATCCACCGGATGGGCACCGATCTGGACAGTGTGCCCGCCACCGTTCCCTATCTGCGGGCGCCCGACGCGGCGGCGCGGCGTTGGGCGGATCGTCTGGCCAACCTGCGGGGTGTGAAGGCGGGGCTGGTCTGGCACGGCTCGGTCGCCTTTCCCTACCATCGCCAGCGCTCGCCGGGGCTGGAGGCGGTGCTGCCGCTGACCGGCATCCCCGGCGTGACGACCGTCCTGCTCCAGGTTGCCAACGGGCGCGCGGACCTTGAGCGCCACACCCCGCTCGGCCCGTTCCTTGACCTGGGGACGGAGCTTCGCGATTTCGCGGACACCGCCGCGGCGATCCAGGCGCTGGACATCGTGATCAGCCCCTGCACCGCCGTGGTCCACCTCGCCGGAGCGCTGGGAAAGCCGGTTGCGGTGCTGCTCGACCAGGGGGCGGAGTGGCGCTGGATGTGCGGACGGGTGGATTCGCCCTGGTATCCGACGGCACGCCTCTACCGCCAAGCCGTGTTCGGCGACTGGACGGAGCCGGTGGAACGGCTGCGCCGCGATTTGGCGGCGCTGAACGGACCCTTGCAGGATCGACCATGAACACACTGTGCGTGACCGGCGCCAACGCGCGTTACTTCATCACCACGCTCGCCTTGCTGGAGGGGCTGACGGGGCGTTTTCCGCTGGAGCGGGTGCGCGTCTGCGATTTCGGTCTGACCGACGGGCAGCGCGCGTACCTGCGCGCCGCCGGCCTGCTGCTCGACCGCCCGAAGATCCTGCCGACGGACGCGCATCCCTATCTGTGCAAGGGGCACCTGTCGGAATATTGCGCGGGCGAGGCGTGGGACAACCTGCTGTGGCTGGACGCCGACATGATGGTGGGAGCCCTCGACCTCGCCATGGCCGAGCGGCTGGCGGATGACCTCCGGCGCTCCGGCAAGGCGCTCGCCACCACCGACACGGTGGACCGCATGACCTTCGGCGGGATGATGGACGAACTGCACAGCGGAGGCCATTACGTCACGCCGGCGGAACGCCTGTTGCGGGACCGCGGGATCGACCCGGACTCGCCGTACCTGATGTCGGCGCTGATGCTGAGGGTGTCGCGCGGGTTGCTGGCGGAATGGGCGGTGACCTGCCGCAGCGTCGCACAGCACGCGCTGTGGGAACAGAATGTGCTGAACGCGCTGGTCCATCCCGATCCCGCCTGCGTGGAGGTGCTCGACGCGCGCCTGTGGCAGGTCTACGACGCGCCATTGGCCGACGTGACGATGTGCCGGACCCGCGGAACCGCCACGGCTTCGTGCTCGACGGGCATCCGGTGATGGTCGTCCACGCCGCCTCCCGGAAGGGGCATCACCTGGACGCCGACCTCTCGCTGAACTTCGGGGAGCATGTGCTGAAGGGCTATCTGCGCACCTTTGCCAATCCGGCCCTTCAGCAACAGCACCTGCGCCATCTTGCCGCCGCCGTCACCCGCAACCGCGCCGCCCTGGCGGAGATCGGCGTCCTGCAGCCGCGCTGAGGGTGCGGGAGGCAGGCCGCCCCCCGCACCCGGTCGCTTCGGTCAAAAACCTTGCGGTCACTCCGCGGCCATCGGCTGCGGGGCGGCGGGCTGGCGGAAGCCGTCGAGCAGAGCGGCCTCCTTCGCCTTGGCCGCCGCGACGTTGCGGGCCTTCACCGGACCATAGCCGCGCATCTCCTGCGGCAGGCGGGCGATCTCCACCGCGGTGGCGTGGTTGTCGCGGGTCAGGCCGTGCAGGATCTCGCCCATGATGGCCTCGTACTCCGCGATCAGTCGGCGCTCCATGCGGCGCTCCGCCAGCCAGCCGAACGGGTCGAGCGGGCTGCCGCGCAGGCGCTTCCCCCTAGCGAGCAGGCGCAGGGCCTTCAGCATCCACGGGCCGAAGCGCTTCTTCTTCGGCTCGCCGCCATCCTCGCCGGTCTCGCCCATCATTGGCGGGGCCATGTGGAAGACCAGCTTGTAGTCGCCCTCGAACATCCGCCCGACCTGCTCGACGAAGCCGGTGTCGGTGTAGAGCCGGGCCACCTCATACTCGTCCTTATAGGCGAGCAGCTTGAAATAGCCCTTGGCCACGGCCTCGGTCAGGGCGGTGGAGCCGGGGATCTTCTGCCCCTCGACGCGCCGCGTCCAGTCGACCAGCGCGTGGTAGCGGCTGGCGTAGGCCGCGTCCTGATAGTCGGTCAGGAAGGCGGTGCGGCGGGCGATGGCCTCGTCTAGGCTGGACGAGGGGCGGCGCTGGTCGAGGATGAACAGGTCGTGGGCTGCGGCCTGCTCCTGCGGCGGGTTGGCGGCGGCCTCCACCGCGGCCAGATCGACGGCGGCGCGGCGGCCCCAGTTGAAGGCGTCGGTGTTCATCGTCACCGCCACGCCGTTCAGCTCGATGGCCTTCAGGATCGCTTCCGCGGCGATCGGGATCAGCCCCTTCTGCCACGCGTAGCCCATCAGGAAGGGGTTGGTGGCGATGCTGTCGCCCATCAGCGCGGTGGCCAGCTTGGTGGCGTCGAAGGCGTTGACCGCCCCCTCGCCGCAGGCCTTGCGGATGTCGGCCACCAGATCGCGGACCGGCACCGTGAAGTCCGGCTTCTTCAGGAAGTCCACGGTGATGGTGTCGTGGGTGTTGATGACCGCGCGGGTGTGGCCGTGCGCCATCTTCGACAGGGCGTCGCCCGCCCCGGCGACAATCAGGTCGCAGCCCACCACCGCGTCGGCCCCGCCCGCCGCGATGCGGACGGAATGGATGTCCTCCGGCGTCGCGGCGATGCGGATGTGGCTGGTCACCGCGCCGCCCTTCTGGGCAAGGCCGGTCATGTCGAGAACGCCGACGCCCTTGCCCTCGATGTGGGCGGCCATGCCGAGCAGGGCGCCGATGGTCACCACGCCGGTGCCGCCGACGCCGGTGACGTAGATGCCCCAGGGCCGGTCGAGCGCGGGCAGGGTGGGGGTGCGCAGGTCGGACGGATCGGCGCCGGCCTTGGCCGCGGCCGGCTTCGGCTTGCGGAGTTGCCCGCCCTCCACCGTCACGAAGCTCGGGCAGAAGCCCTTGGTGCAGGAATAGTCCTTGTTGCAGCTCGATTGGTCGATCTGGCGCTTGCGCCCGAACTCGGTCTCCAGCGGCACCACCGACACGCAGGAGGATTTCACGGAGCAGTCGCCGCAGCCCTCGCAGACCAGCTCGTTGATGATCACGCGCTTGGCCGGGTCGACCATCTTGCCGCGCTTGCGGCGGCGGCGCTTCTCGGTGGCGCAGGTCTGGTCGTAGATCAGGGCGGTGACGCCGGAAACCTCGCGCATCTCCTTCTGCACGCGGTCCAGGTCGTCGCGGTGCTCGACGCTGGTGTATTGCGGCAGGCCGTCGCCGATGCCGTACTTCTCCGGCTCGTCGGAGACGACGACGATGCGGCCCACGCCCTCGGCGCGGAGCTGGTTGGCGAGCGACTGGACGGTCAGCGTGCCATCCACCGGCTGGCCGCCGGTCATCGCCACGGCGTCGTTGAACAGGATCTTGTAGGTGATGTTGGACTTCGCCGCGATGGCCTGCCGGATCGCCAGGATGCCGGAATGGTAGTAGGTGCCGTCGCCGAGGTTGGCGAAGATGTGCTTCTCCTCGGTGAAGGGCGCCTGCCCGACCCAGGGCACGCCCTCGCCGCCCATCTGGGTGAAGGTGTCGGTCTTGCGGTCCAGCCACGTCGCCATGTAGTGGCAGCCGATGCCGCCCAGCGCGCGGCTGCCCTCCGGCACATGGGTGGAGGTGTTGTGCGGGCAGCCGGAGCAGAAGGTCGGCTTGCGGATGACGCGGGCCTGATGGGCCTTCTGCTTTTCCTGCGCATCCAGGAAAGCGACGCGCCGCTTCAGGTTCTCGTTGTCGACGAAGCGCTCCAGCCTGCGCCCGATGACCACGGCGATCTGGGCCGGGGAAAGCTCACCGGCGGAGGGGAGAATCCACTCGCCGTGCTCGTCGAACTTGCCGACCACCTTCGGGCGGACGTCGGGGTGCCAGTTGTAGAGCTGCTCCTTGAGCTGGTTCTCGATGACCGCGCGCTTCTCCTCGACCACGACGATCTCGTCGAGGCCCTCGGCGAAGTGGCGCACGCCGTCGCGCTCCAACGGCCAGGGCATGCCGACCTTGTAGACGGTGAGGCCCCAGTCGGCGGCCATCTCCTCGGTGATGCCCAACTCGTCGAAGGCCTGCCGGACGTCCAGATAGCTCTTGCCGGTGGTGACGATGCCGAAGCGCGGGCGGGGGGAGGACACCATCACCTTGTCCAGCCGGTTGGCACGCGCGAACGCCAGGGCGGCGTACAGCTTGTGCTTCATCAGCCGGTATTCCTGCTCCAGCGGCGGGTCGGGCCAGCGGATGTTCAGGCCGCCCGGCGGCATCGGGAAATCGGCGGGGATGATCGGGCTGACGCGGTGCGGGTCGATATAGACCGACGCCGAGGTGTCCACCGTCTCGGCGATCGTCTTCATGGCGATCCAGCAGCCGGAATAACGGCTCATCGCCCAGCCGATCAGGCCGTAATCCAGGATCTCCTGCACGCCCGACGGGTTCAGCACGGGGATCATCGCATGCATGAAGGCGTGTTCGGACTGATGCGGGAAGGTGGAGGACTTGGCGTTGTGATCGTCGCCGGTCAGCACCAGCACGCCGCCGTTGCGCGAGGTGCCGGCGGCGTTGGCGTGCTTGAACACGTCGCCCGACCGGTCCACGCCCGGCCCCTTGCCGTACCACATGGAATAGACGCCGTCGTACTTGGCGCCGGGGAACATGCCGACCTGCTGGCTGCCCCAGACCGCGGTGGCGCCCAGTTCCTCGTTCACGCCGGGCTGGAACTGGATATGGTTCTTCTCCAGGAACTTGCGCGCGTTCCACAAATTCTGGTCGAAGCCGCCCAATGGCGATCCGCGGTAGCCCGAAATGAAGCAGGCGGTGTTCAGCCCGGCGGCAAGATCGCGCTGGCGCTGCATCATCGGAAGGCGCACCAGCGCCTGGGTTCCCGTCAGATACACGCGGCCTTGTTCAAGCGCGTACTTGTCGTCCAGAGTCACGGTTGCGAGAGCCATTGTTCCATCCCCTTCATGGCGCCCTGAAAAGCGCTGTTCGGGGCGCGTTCGCCGCGCCGCTTCTTGTGTTTGTTCGCTAGGCAAAAAGGTAATGAAAGCTGTCTTATTCGGCAACCGGCGCCGGGGCTCCGTGCGTAAAAAGCAAGGAACGGTCCGGCGCTCGCAGCGCTGTGAAACGGACGGGCGGGAATCGCCCTCCGGCGGGACATTCCCGCTCGCGTTCCAATGTGTTTGACCGCTTCCCCCACCCCGACCCTCCCCTGCGTCAGCGGGGGAGGGTCGGGGTGGGGGCCACCTTACCCGATATGGGAAGCTTTCAGCCGGGCGGCAGGGAAGATCGACCGGCCTCGCCCCCGTGATCGGGCGCGCCGAAGGCGCCATCCGGCCACAGGTTGGGGCCATTGCCGTCGCGCAGGCTGAGGCTGCGCACCATCGCGCGCAGGGCGCCGATCATCACCCGCAGGGCGGCGGAGGAGTCCGCCCCGCCGCCGATGCTGATGGTCCAGCGCAGGGCGTCCATGTGGGCCTGCACCGCCTCCTGGAAGCTCTCCCCGTCATGCTCCACCCAGGTAATGCAGGTGGACAGCGAGGCGATGATGGCGGTGGCCGCGGCGTTGCCGGTGGCGGCCAGTTGCAGGTCGGACACCGCGTGGCGCAGCCGCGTGCCCAGCGCGTCGGGGCAGGCCAGCGCCTTCTCCAGCCGGTCGAGCGCCAGCACCAGACGGACCATCTTCGGGTCGGTCGAGCGCAGCGGCCCCGTTCCCGATCCCGACGGGCCGGGCAGGCGCGGCGGCGGAGGCGGCAGGCGGAGGGGGGCGGGGGCGGAGGAGATCGCCGGGCGGGCCGGCGCCGGGTGGGAGGGGGGCGGCGTGTTGTTGTTCATCGGCTTCGCCGTGGCCGCCTCGCCGTGGGGGCGGCCGCTCCGGCGCGGGTTGTTCAGCACGGTTTCGATCCGCCGGGCGATGGTGGCGGCGGAGGCCGGCTTGGCGAGGACGGTGTCCGCCCCGGCGTCCCAGGCGGCGCGCACGGTGGCGACGTCGGCGTTGGCGGTCAGCACGATGATCGGCAGATCGGGGCTGAGGCAGCTGGCGGAGCCGCGCACCCAGCGGACGAGCTGCCCGCCGCCCACCGGTTCCATCACCCAGTCGGTGACCATCAGGTCGTAGGGCTCCCGGCGCAGCAGCTCCATCGCCTCCTGCCCGTTGGCGGCGGGGGCGACCTGACCGACCCCCCAATGCTCCAGCATGTCCCGCAGAGCCCGCAGCAGCAGCGGGTTGTTCTCGACGACCAGGATCTTCAGGTGGGTCGGGTAGCGGCGGGGCATGTCGGGTCCGAAGGTTCGGGAACGAGGCGTTACCGAATATCCGAACGCCGCCCTGGGATTTCAGGACGCGGAGACGTGTTAGCGCCAATCGGCGCACGACCGGGGGAGCCTTTTCGCCTCATGGAGTGCGCTTGGTCTTCGGCTCCCCCGTCCGGGAACTCGGTCGAGGTCCGGGGTGCCTCTAGCGGACCAATGCCAGATCCTTCAGGACGGCCACCTCGTGGGCCTGCTCGTCCAAGCGTGCCTTCACGGCGTCGCCGATGGAGATGACGCCGGCAAGGTCGCCCGCCTCGTTGCACACCGGCACATGGCGGTGGCGGCGCAGGGTCATCATCTGCATCAGGTCCTTGATCGTGTCCTCCGGCCGGCAGGTCTTGACCTGACGGGTCATCAGATCCTCTACCGGCATATCCAGCGCGTCGGCGCCATGCATCGCCACGGCTCGGACGATGTCGCGCTCCGACAGGATGCCGGCCAGGCGGCCCCGGCGATCGCACACCACCAGGGCGCCGATGCGCCGGTCGGTCAGCGTGCGGGCGGCGGTCCGGATGGTTTCGGACGGCAGGATCGAGGCGACGGTATGGCCTTTGCGGTTCAGAACCTCGGCAACGACGGTCATGTCCACCCTCCCTCTTGGGGTTGGCGAATCGGTGGGGTCCGATTCGAAATGAGCCTGGAGCGGCCGGCGGTTCCGGCAAGGGCTTGGCGGTCCGGAGTGGAAAATCGGTTTTGCCGCCTTGCCGGGGCCGCTATGCATAAGCGGCTGGCGACGGGTGACTTGTGCAGGTGACTTATGGACGGAGAAGGGAGCGCGCGCATGACCACCGAGCAGAAGGTTCTTCGCCTGTCCATCGCCGTCACGGTGCTGCTGGCGGGGGCCGGCATCCTGTTCGGCCTGCTGTCGGGCTCCTTCGCCATTGTCTTCGACGGCATCTATTCGCTGGTGGACGCCAGCATGACGATGGTGACGCTGCTGGTGTCCAACCTGATCGCCGCCTCGACCAGTGCTGGCCCGCGCCGGGGCAAACTGGCCGAGCGCTTCACCATGGGCTTCTGGCACCTCGAACCCATGGTCCTCGGGTTGAACGCCACCCTGCTGATGGGGGCGGCGATCTACGCGCTCATCAACGCCGTGGGCAGTCTGATGACCGGGGGCCGCGACCTCGCCTTCGACCACGCGATCGTCTACACGGCGGTGACCGTTGTCGTGGCGGCCGGCATGGCGGTCTTCGCGACGCGGGCGAACCGGACGGTCCGTTCCGACTTCCTGGCGCTCGACGCGAAGTCCTGGATCATGGCGGCGGCGCTCACCGCGGCCCTGCTGGTCGCCTTCGTCTTCGGCCACCTGATCCAGGGCACCCGGCTTCAGTGGGTGTCGCCCTACATCGACCCGGCGGTGCTGGCCCTGGTCTGTCTGGTGGTCATCCCGATCCCGGTCGGCACGATGCGGCAGGCGCTGGCCGACGTCCTGCTGGTCACGCCCCCCGACCTCAAGCGGCACGTCGATGCCGTCGCGTCGGACACCGTGCGGCGCCATGGCTTCGCCTCCTACCGCGCCTACGTCGCGCGGGTGGGCCGGGGACGGCAGATCGAACTGTTCTTCATCGTCCCGAGCGGCTGGCCGCCGCGCATGTTGGAGGAGTGGGACAAGATCCGCGACGAGGTCGGCGCGGCCATCGGCGGCGAAGGTCCCGACCGGTGGCTCACCATCGTCTTCACCAGCGACCTGGAATGGGCGGAATGACATCCTGTCCTATGGACGGGCCGGACCGCGTACATTAGCTTTCCATGAGAAACGGAGCGCATGGCGCGGGCGGAGGGTGACGGGATGGCCGGCAATTGCTGTGGAGGCTCCTGTGGGAGTGGCGGGGGCGGCGGGCGTCCGAACGGCGGACGGCAGGCCGACTATCGCCGGACCCTGCGCATGGCGCTGCTCGTCAACGGGCTGATTGCCGCCGTCGCCCTGGCCGCGGGGCTGGAGACGCAGTCCATGGCCTTGCGGGCGAGCGCGCTGGATTTCCTGGCGGTCGCGCTGACTCACGGCGTCGGCTTGTGGATGATGGGGCGGGGGCTGGAGTCCCGCGGCTGGGCCACGCTGGCGAGAGGGCTGGCGCTGACCCTCCTCGGTTTGGGTGTGGTGGCCGCAACGGCTTGGAGCGCCTACGCCGGCACCGTTCCCGACGCGCCGGTGATGAGCCTCGTCGCACTTCTCGGGATGGGGGCGAGTCTGTCGGCGGCGGTCCTGCTGTTTGCCGGACGGCGCGGCGGATTGACGCTGCGCGCGGTCTGGCTGTGCGCCCGCAACGGCATGCTGACCAACGCCGCGGTGATGATGGCGGCGGCGGGCGCCTGGACGATGGGTCAGGGCTGGCCGGACCATCTGGTCGCCGCGGTCATCGCCGCCACGGTGCTGTCCGGCGCCATGTCGGCGCTGCGGCAGGCATTGGGAGAGTTGCGCGCGTGGCACGCGCCCGCCGACCCGACCGGGCTGGGGAAGGGGGCTTGACAGGGCCGCATCCCTGTGGCGAACTCGGTGCCATGATTTTCGCTGCGCCCTCCCTGTCGCGTCGTTGGTGGTGGCCCGTCTGACCGGGCCGGCCAGCCGACGCGCGTGAGCGCACACATCCTCAAAAGGCCGCCCGGAGCTTCCGGGCGGCCTTTTTCCTGACCAGGGAATCACAGGTGTCGAGCAAGGGAACTCCGGGTGTCCGTCCGTCCACGGATCGACCATCGGAGTCCCCGCCATGTATCCCGCCGATCTCCTCGCTTCTCCCGACCTCCTCGAACCGCTGAGTTTCCGGACGCGCGGTGGCGTGACCGTGACCCGGCGCGCCACGGCGCTCGACCCGCGGAACGCCCTCGATCCGGTGATCGACGCGCTGGACCGCCGCCGCGGCCTGCTGCTGTGCAGCGGGGTGGAGGCACCGGGCCGCTACCGCCGCCACGCGTTGGGCTTCACCGACCCGCCGCTGGCCGTCACGGCGCGCGGGCGCACGCTGCGCCTCGACGCGCTGAACGCGCGGGGCCGGGTGCTTCTGCCCGCCATTGCCGAGGCTCTGCGCGGCCTGGAGGCGCTGGTCGGGCTGGAGGAGGCTCCGTCGCGCCTCGCCGCGCTCGTCCGCAAGCCCCGCCACCCCTTCCCGGAGGAGGAGCGGAGCCGCCAGCCCTCCGTCTTCACGGTCCTGCGCGCGGTGCTGGACCTGTTCGCAGCCCCCGCCGACCCGCTGCTCGGGCTCTACGGGGCCTTCGCCTACGACCTCGCCTTCCAGTTCGAGCCGATCCGCCTGCGGCTGGAGCGGCCCGACGACCAGCGCGATCTGGTGCTGTATTTGCCGGACCGGCTCGTCGCGCTGGACCCGGTGACGGGCCTCGCCCGGCTCGTCGAGTATGAATTCGCCATTGGGGCGGGAAGCACCGAAGGGCTGGAGCGTGACGGGCGCGACCATCCCTACCGCCCCGACACCAACGCCGAAACCGCCTGCGACCACGCTCCCGGTGAGTATCAAGGCGTCGTCGAGACCGCCAAGGCCGCCTTCCGCTGCGGCGACCTGTTCGAGGTGGTGCCCGGCCAGACCTTCGCCGAGCCCTGCGCCGACGCGCCTTCGGCGGTGTTCCGGCGGCTGCGCGCCGCCAACCCGGCGCCCTACGAAGCCCTTGCCAATCTCGGGCGGGGGGAGTTCCTCGTCGCCGCCAGCCCGGAAATGTATGTGCGGGTGTCCGGCGGGCGGGTGGAGACCTGCCCGATCTCCGGCACCGTGGCGCGCGGGGCCGACGCGCTGGGCGACTCCTCCCAGATCCTGCGCCTGCTGACCTCGGCCAAGGACGCGGCGGAACTGACCATGTGCACCGACGTGGACCGCAACGACAAGGCGCGGGTGTGCGAGCCGGGGTCCGTCCGGGTGATCGGGCGGCGGATGATCGAGCTGTATTCGCGGCTGATCCACACCGTGGACCATGTGGAGGGGCGTCTGCGGCCCGGCATGGACGCCCTGGACGCCTTCCTCACCCACACCTGGGCGGTGACGGTGACCGGGGCGCCCAAGCGCTGGGCCATGCAGTTCCTGGAGGACACCGAACGGTCGCCGCGCCGCTGGTACGGCGGGGCCTTCGGGCGGCTGGGCTTCGACGGCGGGATGGACACCGGCCTGACCCTGCGCACCATCCGCATGGCCGAGGGCGTCGCCCATGTGCGGGCCGGGGCGACCCTGCTGTCCGACAGCGATCCGGACGCCGAGGACGCCGAATGCCGCCTGAAGGCTGCCGCCTTCCGCGACGCCATCCGCGGAACGGCGATGAGTTTGGTTCCCGCGCTTCCGGCGGCTCCATGTGGCGCGCGGGGCAAGCGGGTGCTGCTGGTGGATCACGACGATAGCTTCGTCCACACGCTGGCCGATTATCTGCGCCAGACCGGCGCGGTGGTGACGACGCTGCGTCATAGTCACGCGCGGGCGGCGCTGGCGGAGCAGAGGCCGGATCTGGTCGTGCTGTCCCCCGGTCCGGGCCGTCCGGCGGATTTCGACGTGGCGGGCACCATCGACGCGGCGCTGGCGCTCGGCCTGCCGGTGTTCGGCGTCTGCCTGGGGCTGCAGGGGATGGTGGAGCGGTTCGGCGGCGCGCTGGACGTGCTGCCGGAGCCGGTCCACGGCAAGGCCGCGGAGGTCCGGGTGCTCGGCGGCGCGCTGTTCGCCGGCCTGCCGGAACGGCTGACGGTCGGGCGCTACCACTCGCTGGTGGCGCGGCGCGACCGGCTGCCGGCGGACCTCACGGTGACCGCGGAGACCGCCGACGGTCTGGTGATGGCTGTGGAGCACCGGCGGCTTCCGCTCGCCGCCGTGCAGTTCCACCCCGAGTCGATCCTGTCGCTCGACGGTGGGGCCGGTCTCGCCCTGCTGGGGAACGTGATGGACCGGCTGGCCGCCGGCGTCCTCGCGGACGCGGCGGCGTGAGGAGTGAAGGGCCGGGGGTGGTTACTCCACCATCCCCAGCGCTTCCTTGTAGAGTTCGAGGATGGCTTCCTGCTCCTGGCGGTCGGCCTTGTCCATTTTGCGCAGCCGGATGATCTGGCGGATGATCTTGGTGTCGAAGCCGGTGCCCTTGGCCTCGGCATAGACTTCCTTGATGTCCTCCTGCAGGCCGCGCTTTTCCTCTTCCAGGCGCTCGATGCGCTCCACGAAGGATTTCAGGCGATCCGCCGCAATGCCGCCGACGTCGGACATGATAAGGGTAACCTCAAATTGGGTGCTTCCGGGGAATCCGGCGCGGACGATATCGGCGGGCGCCGTCGATGGCAAGCGACTCCCGGCGTCGTCGGCGCGGATGCCACAGGCCGCGTCCATCTGCGTCGTGGCCTCGGCCGGGTGTGCCCGGATAGTGGGATGCGCCCGCGGCGACGACCGCCGCCTCGGATGGGCGCCTGATGCGAAAGACCGATGGCGGGACCTTGCGAAAGCGGCGACCTTGCGCTTTCCGTTGCACGCGGGCGTGCCAACCCTCTCCGGGCTGTTGCGCCGCACCCATCACCGCTGGTAATACCATCGACGCTCTTGAGCTTCACAAAGTCACATAAATCCGGCATTGATGCCGACGGTCCAGGCCGATTGCACGCAAATCGGCCACTTGCGGCAGGGGAGATAAAGAACCATGAAAATCGCCATACCCAGGGAGCGGCGCGCGGGCGAGAATCGCGTCGCGGCTTCTCCGGAGACGGTCAAGAAACTCAAAGCCCTCAGCCTGGAAGTGGTCGTGGAGACCGGGGCCGGTCTGGGCTCGAACCTGCCGGACCGGGTCTATCAGGACGCCGG